>NZ_BCSH01000042.1 GCF_001570765.1 Nocardiopsis listeri NBRC 13360
CGATCTTCACCATCTTCGAGGGCGCCAGCGAGATCCAGAAGCTCATCATCGGCCGCACCATCACCGGCCTGCCCGTGCGCTAGGGGCGACCTGGTCCAGGGCCTCCCAGGAACGGAAGGGGGTGGGCGTGGACGTTCCGGATACGCCCACTACCCTTTGGCGCATGGAACCTGGCAGCGGCGCCCCCACGATCACCATCCCCCTCGGATTCAACGGTCCCGACGGATCCGGCAACGGTGGCTACAGTGCCGGCCTGCTCGCCGAACGGCTCACCCGCGTCGGTGGCACGGCCGTCCAGGTCACCCTGCGCACCCCGCCGCCGCTGGATCGGCCACTGACCGTCGAACCCGACGGAGAGGACACCCTGCTCCTGACCGGGGACGAGACCGAGGAGTCAGGCGGCGCCAACCTGATCGCCGAGGCGGTGCGCGTGGCACCCTTCGACCGCGGCGTGATCCCCGGTGGCCCCGTCTCCGTCGCCGAGGCCCAGAACGCGAGCCGGTTCTACCCCGGATTCGACGACCACCCCTTCCCACGCTGCTACAGCTGCGGTCCCGAACGCGAGGAGGGTGAGGGGCTGCGCCTGTTCCCCGGTCAGGTCCTACCGGGCGAGGGTCGCGCCAACGTCGGCAACACCGTCGCCTGCCCATGGGAGGTCGGCGAAGCGGCGGACGACGGCACCGGCACCGCCGCGTTCGCCCAGGTGTGGGCGGCACTGGACTGCCCCGGCGGCTGGTCCCACGACATCACCGGCCGCCCCATCCTGCTGGGCCGCTTCACCGCCCAGGTGCTCAGCGCACCGAAGGTGGGCCAGACCACCGTGGTCATGGGCCGGCTGGTGTCGGTGGACGGCCGCAAGGTCCACACCGGAAGCGCTCTGTACGACGCCGACGGCGGGCTCCTCGCCCAGGCACGGGCGACCTGGATCGCGCTGAGGACCTGAACCCGCCCGGCGGCCCCGCGCCGTCCCGGAACCGCTACGGTGAACCCTTGTGGCCTTCGAAGACATCCGACAGACGGTGCCCGGTGAGAACGGCGCCCCCGCCCCCCGCCGCGGACGCAACGTGCGTGGACGCGACCCCCAACGGCGCAAAGCCATCCTGGACGCCGCCGACCGGGTGATCCAACGAGAGGGTCACGACGCCTCCATGCTCGCCATCGCCACCGAGGCGGGCATCAGCAAACCCATCCTGTACCGGCACTTCGGTGACAAGGGCGGCCTCTACCAGGCGCTGGCCCGACGCCACGTGGACCCGCTCATCGAGCGCATCCGCGCCGAGCTGCACCAGCACACCGACTTCGAGATCCGGGCCCGAGCCACCGTCGGCGCGTACCTGTCGATGATCTCCCAGAACCTCAACCTGTACCGGTTCCTCATGGACAGGGCCACCTCCGAGGACGTGCGCACCCGCAGCGACCTGGGCCTCATGGTCCGTCGTCTGGGAGAGGAACTCGCCGACCTGCTCCTCCTCGAGAACCGTATCCAGGGCCGATTGCGCGCCCAGATCGCCGCGCACGCCGTGGTCGGCATGGTCCAGGCGGCGGGGGAGTGGTGGCTCGAACACCCCGAGGTCGGCGAGGACGAGATCATCCAGGACCTCACCGCGGCCGTGGTGGGCGCCATCCGCGGCAGTTCCGACTGACGACTACGGGGCGGCCCGGGGCCACCTCCTCCGCCGAACCCACCACACGCCGACCCATCGGCGGTGTTCGGGGTTCGTCGACGTTTTCCGGTCGAGGACTTGACCTGGAGCGCGCTCCAGGTCCCATGCTTTCTCCCATGAAGGACTACTTCACCCCGGGTGAGATCGCCGAACGCTTCGATCTCACCCTGGACACCCTCCGCTACTACGAGAAGGCCGGACTGCTGCGCCGCGTCGACCGCGCGCCCAGCGGACACCGCCGCTACCGCGCCGACGACGTCGAACTCCTCCACCTGGTGCGCTGCCTGCGCGACACCGACATGCCCATCTCCCGGCTGCGCGAATTCGCCGAACTCGTGCGCGAGGGCGACCACACCATCCCCGAACGGGTCGAGGTGTTGCAGAGCCACCAGCACCGGCTGAACGCGCACATCGAACGGATGCGCGAACGTCAGGAGGCCATCGGCCACAAGATCGACTACTACCTCGGGGTGCTCTCGGAACGTCCCGAACCCGCTCGGCGCCCCGAAGGTTCCATGGACACCCCCGTGAAGGAGACCGGCTGATGCGCCACACCACCATCGGCGACCGCACCGTCAGCGCCCTGTGCCTGGGCGCGATGCAGTTCGGCTCGACCACCGACCCCGACACCTCCCTGGCCCTGCTCGACCGGTTCGTCGACGCCGGCGGTACGTTCATCGACACCGCCGACTGCTACCAGTTCTGGGTCGAGGACGGCCGGGGGCACGAGAGCGAGACCTTACTGGGACGGTGGCGGCGCGAGCGCGGCATCACCGACGAGGTCTTCATCGCGACCAAGGTCGGCGCCCAGCCCACCATCCCCGGCGCCGGTCTGGAGGTCCAGGAAGGGCTGTCGCCCCGGGCCGTCACCGCCGCGGTCGAACGCAGCAGGCGACGACTGGGCGTGGACACCCTGGACCTGCTCTACGCCCACCGGGAGGACCCCCTCACCCCGGTCGAGGAGACCATGGGCGTCTTCGCCGACCTGGTCGAGCGCGGACACGTCCGTGAGCTCGGGATGAGCAACCACCGCACGTGGCGGCTGGAACGCGCCCGCGCCGCGACCGAGAACCACGGATGGCCGCGCCCGCGCGTCCTGCAATACCGCTACACCTACCTGCAAGCCCGCAACGAGGTGCCCCTGCTCTCGCCCGGGCACACCTTCGCCACCCCGGAACTGTTCGACCACATCCGGGCCGAGGCGGCTCAGGGGCGCGAGTACACCCTGTTGGTCTACAACTCGTTGCTTTCGGGGGCCTACACCCGGCCCGACCGGCCGTTCGAGTACGCCTACGACCACCCGGGCACCGCGGCGCGCCTGGCGGTGCTCGACGAGGTCGCCAAGGAGACCGGCGGTAGCCGCAACCAGGTGGTGCTCGCCTGGTTGCTGGATCACGAACCGGCCATCGTGCCGCTCGTGGGGGTCAGCTCGATCGGCCAGCTCGACGAGGTCCTGGAAGGTGTGGACTTGCGCCTGAGCGCCGAACAGCACGAGCGCCTCACCGCCGCGCACTGAGGAGGGCCCGCACGGAGAACGGGGGAGGGGCCGTGGCCGGAAGGGGTGGAAAGCGCTTTCGGTCACGGCCTCGCGCGGAGCCCGTCCAGACGTTCGCGCCCGGAATCGTGGGAAGCGCTTTCAGGCGTGGGTTCGAAGCGGGGGTGCTCCGGCCGGTGCGTCCATGGCCTCGCAGCGCGGCGCGGGGCGGGGCGGCTTCGTCGGGAGGAGAGCGCTCGGTCAAGCCGCCCTCTTCTGGCGAAGCCCACAAAATCGCACAATCAGTGCAAACGTCGCAAAGATACACGTAGCTCTGCTTTTGCGGTTTCTTGACGCTTGTGACGGATACCTTCCCTAGGGAGGCGCGCGACCGGCCGGGTCGCCAACCCGTGGGAGGGGTCACTTGCCCGAGAGCACAGAGTCGTCCGACCGGCGTTCGGGCGCCGACGGCGAGGCCTACGAGCAGATCCACTTCGCCTGGGCCGAACCCACCCTCCTCGGCCGTGTCGGGCCCGGACCCGCCGCCACTTCCCTGCCCGAACGCGACCAACCGGTCCTGCGCTCCTGGCGTGACCGGCTGCTGCCCGCCCTCACCGCCGACTACCGGTCCGCACTGCCGGGCGTCGACCCCGGCGACTACCCCGAGACCCTGTGGGCGCACCACTACCCCGACGGGCAGAGCGCCCTCGTCTACCGGTGGCCCGGCGACGTCCGCGAGGCCCACGCCTGGGCCATCGTCGGACCCACCGGCGGGCTCACCCTCTCGCGCGTCCTGGCCCTGCACGAGAACCCCAACACCCGACCCGCGCAGAGCCGCCCACCCACACCCGGTTGGGCCACCATGCGCTCCCTGGCCACACCCGACCCCTGGGAACCGACCGCCGCGCCCGGCGCCCTGCGTACCCGCGACCGCCGCGCCGCCGAGACCCGCATCGGCGACGAACCACTCCTCGTCGGCGCGATCGCCCGCGCCCTGGCCCACCCCGACCGGCCCATCCACATCACCCTGGACCCCGAACGCGCCGACCTGTGGCAGGCCACCCAGCTGCGGTTCCTCTGGGGCATGCACCGGATCCTGCACGAGGTCCTGACGCCACGGGCCGCGATCCCCGCCGCCGGTTGGAGCTGGTCCTTCTCCACCTACGACCCGGTCCTGGGAGTGGAGGACGGTCCGCACCTGGTCTTCGGGCCACCCGGTGACCTCACCTCCGCCAAGGGCCCCTTCCCGGACCCGACCCCGGCCGAGTACCTCAAGGTCGCCGACGGCCTGGTCACGGTCCTGCGAGAGGAGGGCGGCGACGCCCTGGCCGAACACCTGCGTTCCCGGGGTGTTCCCGAGGGGGCCACCTTCGCGGGCCGGCTCGACCGACTCCACGACTGGCTCGACCCGCGTCCGACGGCGTCCGCCCGGGTCGCCGAGCCACCGGAAACAGAGGCGGAGGAGGAACTTCGGGAGGCCCCCGACCCGTTCTCCGACACCGAGGAAGGACCCGAGGAACGCGAGTTCCCCGACCCCGTGGACTCCCTCGAACCCGAACCGCTCCCCGAGCCCCGGGACGACCTCGAAACGGGCCCGCCCCAATCACCGGAGCCGCCCGAACCGGAGCACCACCACGAAGCGGCCCCGGCCCCGGAACCGGAACCGGCCTGGACCAGCGGCGCCTCCTCGGGCTCCACGGTCGCCGAGAACCCCGACCCGGACCCCGAACCCGACCACCCCGAACCCGACCACCCCGAACCCGATGCCCCCGAGCGGCCCGAAGGCCGCGTCCCCGCCGACGCCCCGCCCCTGGCGGTCCTCGACGCGGCCACCGAAACGGTCGTGGGGGAGGGCGAGGAACCCCTCGACTACGCAGCCGAGACCGAACCGGAGGCCGGTGAGGGATACTCCGACTCCGACGACAACTGGCCCACCCACTACGTCGACCTGCCGCTGGCCCGTCTGGAACGTTGGCACCGGCGACGCGGGCCAGAAGGCGCCCGCACCGACGTGGCCGACGCGCGCGCCGCCATCCGGGCCGAACGCGCCGAACTCGGACGTGTACGCGGTGAACGCGACCACTACCACTCCGAGGTCCAGGAACTACGCAGGGAGATCGCTCGCTTGGACCAATCCTGGATCGACGCCGACCCCGCCGCCGCACGTAGACGTTCCCGCCGCCTGCCTCGCTACCTGCTCCTGGCGCTGCTTTTCGTGGTGATCTTCGCCGGCGGGATGGAGACGGGGGCACGGACCGACACCGGTGTCCTCGACCTGCTGCGCACCATCCCCGGGTTCCCGCTCTGATACGGCGGCTCACTCGGGCCGGGGCCGATCACGACTTTTGGAGTCGCGGGTCCTCGGCCTTGGCTAACGTGCACGTATGACACCCGACGAACCCCGACCGGTAGGGACCACCGATCTCCTCGCCCCCGAGCTGAGGAAACTGATCCACGAGCTCGACCTGCCACCGGAGATCCTCGACGACATCGACACGAGTGGTCCCGAGGAGATCGGTGAGACCCTCCTGATAGCGAGCGAACACCTCCTCGCCACCGAGCGTTCCGATCTGTCCGGGCTCCTGCTCCAGGCGGTCCACGCCCACCCGCCCACCCCCGAGGACGGGCAGTACGCCCTGTTCGACCTCATCTGCCTACACGAGGACGAGGGGGACGAGAGGGAGGCGACCCGACTGCTGCTTGAGTTCTCGGACCTGGACGACCTGGAACCGGGACCCGCCGCGCTCTTCGCCGAACAGTTCGATGCCCAGGGCGAAACGGACAAGGCACTGCGCTGCTTCGACATCGGAGCACGCGACCATTTGGCGCTCCCGGCCGCGCGGATCGCCGACCTGAGCGCCTACGAGCTGCTTCCGCTCCAGGGCCGGGCACGGGTCCGGCGGGCGCTCGGGATGCCCGCCGACGCACACGACGTGGCCACCATCGCCGCGCAGGAGCGGCTCCCGGCCAACCCACTGGAAGCCCCCGAACCGTTCGACGAACTCCTCGAATACGACGCGGAGGAGCCGCCCGCACAGATCGTCGCCGTTCAGGTGGTCTTCTCCCGCAACGCGCTGCCCGAGGCCCTCGAACGCGGGTGGGTCCGGCTCGAACGGACCGAGGCGACCTACTTCCTCGACGCCGAGCGGGAGCTGCGCGCCGAGGCCAGGGAACGGCCGGACGTGCACTTCGTCGTGCTCACCGCGGAGGTGGCCGAGGTGGTGGACTACACCGAGCGTAGCGGACTCGACCCGTCCGAGGCGGCCACCCTGATGGCGTGGAGCGAAGCCGAGGTCCCCGGTGACTCCGACCGCCGCATGTCCTGGCCGCCCGAACGCAACCACCCCTGCTGGTGCGCTTCGGGGCGCAAGTACAAGAAGTGCTGCGGGTCCCCCTCCCTGCGCTGACCCGCCAGAGCGGGCGCCAAGGGCCGATGGCGGGATAATCCGAACCGAACGCCCGTGACGGGAGTCGTACACCGTTGCGTGAGAGTCCCCAGGTGGGACTCCGTGAGGAAATGGGAGCGGTCGTGTTCGGAATCCTGCGGCCCTGTCGGCACACTCTGCCCGGCGGGTTGGCCACGGAGTGGATGTCCCACCTGTGCGGGCTCTGCCTGGCCCTGCGCGATGGGCACGGTCAGGCCTCGCGCCTGGCCACCAACCACGACGGTCTGGTCATCTCGGTACTGACCGCCGCACAGTCCCGGGCCGAGGCCGGAACCCGGGCCGTGGGCCCCTGTCTGTTGCGCGGCATGCGCACCGCGCGGGTCGCCGACGGCACCGGTGCGAACCTGGCCGCCACGGTGTCGCTGATGCTGGCCTGCGGCAAGATCAGCGACCACATCGAGGACGGCGACGGGCGCCTCGCCCGGCCCGGTGTGCGCGCTGTCGCCGGGAGGATGGCGCGACGTTGGCAGCAGGATGCGAGGGAGGCGGGCACCGGTCTGGGCTTCGACACCTCCGCGCTCACCGCCGTCATGGATCGCCAAAGCGAGGTCGAGGCGGCCGCCGGTCCGGGCACCGACGTCCTCACCGTGACGGCGCCCACCGAGGAGGCCACCGCCGAGGCGTTCGCGTACACCGCGGTGCTGGCCGAGTGTCCCGCCAACGCCGAACCGCTCCACGAGGCCGGTCGGCTCTTCGGCAGGATCGCCCACCTGTTGGACGCCGTGGAGGATCAGAAGGACGATCTCACCAACGGTTCCTGGAATCCCCTGACCGCCACCGAGACCGGAGCCGATCGGGCCCGTGAGCTCTGCGACGACGCCGTCCTGGGCGTGCGTCTGGCCTTGGACGCCACCGAGTTCGCCGATGACCGCCTGGTCCGCGCCCTGCTCGTCACCGAACTGAGCCGCGCGGTCTCCCGCACCTTCGCCCACGCGGGCCACCCCGGGTACGGCCCTGGCCCGGGTGGGTACCACCCCGGTCATGGTTCCGGCGACCACGGCGGGGGCTCGGGCCCAGGACACGGTCACGACGGGCACGGCCACGACGGGCACGGTCACGGCGGGCACGGTTCCGGTGGCGACGGCGGCCACCGGAACAAGGGCGGCTGTTGCACCTGCGCCTGTGAAACCCCGGCCCTGGAGACACCACCCCGGTCCCGTGGTTTCTTCGCCGGCTGCGCCGCCGCCCTGTTCATGTGCTGCACCTGCCAGCTCTGCTGCCGTGGCCCGCACCCCGGCCCCTGGTCGGGCGAGCCTCGGGAAGCCTGGTGCGACGTCTGCGCATGTGCGGGGGATACCTGCGGCACCTGCTGTGACTGTTGTGGCGGCTGTTCTCGCTGTAAGGACTGCGACTGCAATTGCTGTGACTGACCTCGGCCGCGGGTCACCTTGGCGGACCGGACACCCCTGCCCGGCGCCCGACCGACCACTGCGGGAAATCTCGCGGAGGGCTTGTGGAAAACCCGGCCTGGAACGTAGGGGAGGCCTGGTCGGGGCTTCTAGCATGGGGACCATGAACGAACTGTCACCAGAGCAGGTCGACCGGGTGATCACCCTGGCCATGGACATGGCCCGAGAGGGACGGACCACCGAACTCCTGGAGTTCCTCGACCACGGGCTCGCCGTCGACGTCCGCGACAACGACGGCAACACCCTGCTGATGCTCGCCGCTTACCACGGCAACGGGGAGACCGTCCGGGAACTCATCGGGCGTGGAGCCGACGTGGACCTGCGCAACGGCCGCGATCAGTCACCGGTGGCCGGAGCGCTCTTCAAGGGTGAGGACGAGGTCGTCAAGGCCCTCGTCGAAGCCGGGGCGGACCTGGACGCCGGCACGCCCAGCGCCCGCGCCACCGCGCAGATGTTCGAACGCACCGAACTGCTTCCCTGAACTTCCCTGATCCCACCATCGGCACGAAACACCGAAGAGCCGGCACGGTCGCCCGTGCCGGCTCTTCTCATCAGGACCGAAAAGCGTTACAGCTGACCGGACTTGTGGGCCTCGATGGCCTTGCGCACGCCCTCACCGTAGGCCGGGTCGGCCTTGGTGCAGTTGGCGATGTGGCGCTCGATGGTGGCCTCGGAGGCCCCGTCGATCGCACGCGCGGTGTTCGAGAACAGGGCCTGCTGCTGTTCCGCGTTCATGCCGCGGAACAGGTCGCCCGGCTGCTCGAAGTAGTTGTCGTCGTCCTCGCGGTAGTTGAACCGGTCGGCGTTGGCACCCACACCCAGGGCCGGCTCGGCGTAGGCGGGCTGCTCCTGCCAGCGACCGTAGGAGTTCGGCTCGATGCCGGGGACACCGCCCTGGTTGCCGTCCACGCGCATGGCGCCGTCACGGTGGTAGGTGTTGACCATCTTGGCGCCGCGCGGGTAGTTCACCGGGATCTGGTGGTGGTTGACGCCCACACGGTAGCGGGCGGCGTCACCGTAGGAGAACAGGCGGCCCTGGAGCATGCGGTCCGGGGAGACACCGACACCGGGGACCAGGTTGGCCGGGGTGAAGGTGGCCTGCTCCACGTCGGCGAAGTAGTTCTCCGGGTTGCGGTTGAGCTCGAACTCGCCGACCTCGATGAGCGGGAAGTCCTTCTTCGACCAGACCTTGGTGAGGTCGAAGGGGTGGAAGCGGTACTCCTCGGCCTCGGCCTCGGTCATGACCTGGATGTACATGGTCCACTTGGGGAAGTCGCCCCGCTCGATGGCCTCGTACAGGTCACGCTGGGAGGACTCGCGGTCGTCGGCGACGAGCTTGGCGGCCTCCTGGTCGGTGAGGTTCTTGATGCCTTGCTGGGTGCGGAAGTGGAACTTGACCCAGACGCGCTCGTTCTCCTCGTTGATGAAGGAGAAGGTGTGCGAGCCGAAGCCGTGCATGTGACGGTAGCCATCGGGGATGCCGCGCTCCGACATGACGATGGTGACCTGGTGCAGGGACTCGGGGAGGTTGGTCCAAAAGTCCCAGTTGTTCTCGGGCGAGCGCATGTTGGTGCGCGGGTCGCGCTTGACGGCGCGGTTGAGGTCGGGGAACTTCAGCGGGTCACGGAAGAAGAAGACCGGGGTGTTGTTGCCGACGATGTCCCAGTTGCCCTCCTCGGTGTAGAAGCGCAGGGCGAAACCGCGGATGTCGCGCTCGGCGTCGGCCGCGCCGCGCTCACCGGCGACGGTGGAGAAGCGGGCGAACATCTCGGTCTGCTTGCCGACCTCGGAGAAGATCGCGGCCTTGGTGTGCTGGGTGATGTCCTTGGTGACCGTGAAGGTACCGAAGGCGCCGGAGCCCTTGGCGTGCATCCGCCGCTCGGGGATCACCTCGCGGTCGAAGTGGGCGAGCTTCTCCAGGAACCACAGGTCCTGCAGCAGCATGGGGCCGCGCGGACCGGCCGTGAGGCTGTCCTGGTTGTTGGCGACGGGGGCACCGTTCGCCGTGGTCAGCGGCTTGGTGTTGTCCTGGTACGACATGTGTTCCTTGTACCTCCACGGAAGGCGGTGGGATCACCGACAGGTGTCGGGTCTCGTGTCACCCACGCGAGTGGTCTTCGCGGTGGAGTTCGTCGTGCCACGCTCGACGCCTCCGGCCGGGACCGCTCTGGTGCTTTCAAGTATTGAATCAGTTTTCTGGAGTGATTCCAAACTAAGAGCGGATCCGTTTTGGGGCAGGGTGTGTATCGCGGCCCGAATCGGGCACACAGGTGTGTCGTGGCTCACGCGCGGGACGCCCTCGGGTGAGGGCGAGGGGAGTTCCGGAACGGCTTCGCGTCCTACCGCACCGGCTCGGGCCCTCGCCGGTCCCGGACACGGGGAGCGGCGGGGCCGGTGAGGACGGGATGGCCCTCGCTCTCCGGCCGTGAGCGTTCCGGCTCACGGCTCTGGCGTCAGTTCGGGGTGGAGTCCGGCTCGGAGGTGTCACGCACCGGGGTCTCCTCCACCCGAGAACCGGGCGCACCCCGATCAGGGGCGGCCGGATTGTGCGCGTGCTGAGGCGGCGCCATGCCGTCCCCGACACCCTCACCCGCCTCCGGGATCCGCAGCGCCAACAGGGCCACGTCGTCCCCACCGGGATCGATGCGCAGCAGGAGTTCGTCGAGGAGGTCCTCCAACCCGAGGTGGGCCAGGTCCATGGCGTGCCCGCGCAGCTTCTCCAACCCCGTGTCGAGATGCTCATGGCGGTTCTCGACCAGACCATCGGTGTAGAACAACACCGTGGACCGCTCCGGAAGCTCCTCCAACGCGTCGGTCCACTCCAACCCCAGGTGCAGGGCGGCGCTGATACCGATGAGGGGGCCGTGCCCGGTCGCCAGGTACCGGGCGTTCCCGTTCGGTTCGATGAGCAACGGTGGAGGATGCCCGGCGTTGACCCAGTGCAGGTGCCACGGACCGCCGTCCGGCCCCTCGATACGGGCGATCACGGCGGTGGCCATGGGCGCGTCACTGGTGTTGGTCATGACCTCGTCCAAGCGTCGCATGAGCCCGCTGGGAGGTTCCTGACGATCCCAGGCAAGGGCGCGCAGCATGTTGCGGACCTCCGCCATGTGCGCCGCCGCGTGCAGGTCGTGCCCGACCACGTCCCCGATGACCATGGTCGTGGCCCCGTCGGCCAGTAGGAACACGTCGTACCAGTCCCCACCGACCTCCGCGGCCCGCTGCGCCGGTTGGTATCGGGCGGCGAACCTCAGGTGGTCGATCTGCGGCAACGGGGTCAGTAGCTGCCGCTGGAGGGTCACCGCCATGTCGCGCTGTTGTTCGTAGAGGAGACTGCTCTCCACGGCCAGACCGGTACGGCGGGCGATGTCGCCCAGCACGAGGATCTCGGCGTCGGTGTGACCGGCGCCCGCGCCGGTGCGCCCCACCGTGAGCGCGCCGAAGACCTTCCTGCTGCTGTACAACGGCACCACCACGGCGGTCCCCTCTCCCAGGACCTCGAACAACCACCGGTGCGCGTGGGCGAACGGCTCGTCCGGCTCGTTGGCCTGGACCCGGGCGTCCAACAACACGGGGTGGCTCCCGCGCAGGGCACGGGCCAACGCCGAACGCGAAGGGTGCGAGGGCGGCGGCAACGGTCCCTTCAACGACTCGTTGACATCGGGGTCGCGCAGGGAGTGCACGGACACACGCCGCATCCGCTGTTCGGCGTCCCCGTCCGGAAACACGTCGACCACCGCCCAGTCGCCCAGCTCCGGCACCAACAGCCGCACCAGCTGGTCCAACGCCTCACCGATGTTGGAGGTGGAGATGAGCAGCACGGAACTCTCCGCGACCATGGTCAGCCGGGTGGTGAGCTCCTCCAACGCCGCCAGGTGCGCGGCGGTCTGCTCCATGGCGTCCCGGTGCTTCTTGAAGTTGTGGAAGACGATGACGGCGCCTTCCGGGTGGCCCACGTCCTGGAGGGGGGTCGCCGCCCAGATGATGGGTACGAGAGTGCCATCCCCCCGCAGGTAGAACTCATCGCTGCCCTCGGCGGGCCGGCCGCTGTTCAACACGATGTGGGCGGGGCACTCCTCACGAGGAAGGTCCTTGCCCTCGGCGTCGCGATGCAGCAGATCGTGTACGTCGGCGCCGAGCAGTTGCTCCTCGTCTCGGCCCACGATCTGTCGCCCGTACGGGTTGGACGCGGTGATGCGGCCCGCGGCGTCGATGACGAACAACCCCGCCCCCACCCCGTCGAACACCGCGCGCAACATGTCGGTCTCCGGTGGTCCACCGGTGTCGCCCATAGTCTCCACCTCCGGCGGCAGCCCCGTGAAACTTCCCCTTGGCCCGTGTCGGCCCGGCCCCAGACCACATCGGGTCGCATCGGAATACCCGATCGAACGGTAGGTACACGCAAAATCTCCGTAAGTGACCAAGACGGGGAAACGGCCCTCGGGCCACGTGCCCGAGCGAACCTCCGTGTCGCCTCCGCCCGGTTCGGATCATCGGGGCCAGACTGGGGACGCGCGAACCGCAGCCCCACCGTCGTCGCCGAGGAGGACGCCCATGGACTGGAGCACGATCGTGCCGCCGAGCGAGTCGGTCCTCGAACTCATCGTGCGCGGCAGTGTCACCTTCCTCGTGCTGGCCCTGCTGCTGCGCATCGTGGGCCAACGGGAGTCCGGCGGCCTCGGTATCACCGACCTGCTCGTGGTCGTGCTCATGGCCAACGCCGCCAGCGCGGGCATGACCGGAAACGCCGACACGATCGGCGACGGCCTGGTACTGGCCGCCACCATGCTGTTCTGGAGCGTGACGCTCGACGCGGTCGCCTACCGTTGGCCGGCCGTCGCCCACCTGGTCAAGCCTCGGCCACGGCCGCTCGTGCTGGACGGCAGACTCGACCACCGGGTGATGCGGCGCGAGTTCATCACCGAAGAGGAGGTGCTCACCCAACTGCGGCTCCACGGCTACAGCGATCTCGACATGGTCGCGCGCGCCTACCTGGAACCCAACGGGATGATCAGCATCGTCCCCAAACCGGACAAGAAGTCGTGACCCTCGGGCGTCTTCGGCCGGTGGTGGGGAATCGACCGTCACCGGCGACGGAGCCTTGAGTTTGGGTGGCCGAACCACAGGTCAGGATGACCATGCAAGTCGATCATCGCTCGACGCGAGGGGGGAACATGATCGCCTACCAGGAGCTCATGGAGCACGTGGCCCGAGAGGGCGGCGCTTCCGACAACGAGGAGGCGCGACGGGCGCTGGAGGCAACGGCGGAGGCGCTGGCCCGGCAAACCGACCCGGACACCCGCGAACACCTGCGCCGACTCATGCCCGCGGCGCTGCGCGACCACATCCCCGAACAACCGGGCGCGCCGGCGATGGAGAGCGGTGAACTGTCCGAGGAGGTCGCCCGCCGCGTCGGTTGCCCTCGGGAACAAGGCGTGCGCCTGGCCGGTGCCGTGCTCTCCGGGATCCATCGTGAGGAACCGGAACTCGCCGAGGAACTGGCCTCCCAACTCCCCGACGAACTCGCAGAATGGGCCCGCGACCCTCAAGGGACGAGTGGGCGGGCCGACACCGGACAGACGGACACGCCCAGCCGCCTCGACCAGGCCACCTTGGGCCGGACCCTGGAACGGCTCACCTACTGGCAGGGCGACACCGAGGGTCTGACCAGGACCGTGGACCTGCCCGCCGACCGGTTCACACCGCTGCTGAACCAGGCCGAGAAGTCCGCGCGCGAGCTCGGCCACGGCTTCGAGCACCACACCACCGACACCGGGATCTCCTTCACCGTGCGTACCGCCTCGGTGGGCGCGGTGACCACCCGCGACATCGAGATGGCCGAGCGCATCGACGCGGCCATCGCCAAGATCGGCTCCGGGGGCTGAGGCTCCCGCTGTCCGTGGCCGAAGAAGAGCGGGACCCGACACGATCGTGTCGGGTCCCGCTCGTCGCTGTGGCGCTACTTCTTCTCCTCAAGGCGCAGGGCGACGCCCAGGGCGAAGAAGGTAGGGGCCCACTGGCCGACGAAGATGCCCCACCGGTCGGCCCGGTCGAGTTCCGCGTCCTCCTTCTTCTTGGACATGACCCAGCTCAGGAAGGCCAGGCCGATGCTGGCGGTGCCGGCGGTGTACGCCATCTCGGAAGTGAGACCGAGTTCGGACAGCTTCGCGATCATGAGGTTCCCTCGGTGTCGAGTGTGGTTCGTGGTGCCCCTGCCCGAACGAACGTCAACGTACGAGCAGGAGCAGGCAAAACATGCGGCACCCGACCGCGTGCTCACGGCGCACGAGCCCCGCACCTCCACCTGGACCCGCCGGCCCCGCTCACCCAAGAGCCACGGCCACCAGGTCGTCGACCAGCAGATCCGCCACCCGCTCCTCGGGGACGGTCACCCCCTGTTCACCGATAAGGTCGGACAACTCCGAGTCCCAGGGCGCGGGGCTCATCCTCCCCGGCGCGGGACCCAAGGCGCCGGCCTTCCCCAAAGCCGCCAGGTAGTCCCGAGCACCCATCCGCCAGGGCACCGCCCCGGTCCGCGCCATCACGTGGGCCGCGATCCGCAACCCCTCCCCATCGAAGTCCCCGTGATAGCGCACTAGCGCTCCGTCCTCGCCCAACCGGCCCAACAGGGCCACCGCCGCGCTGTTGGGCCAACCGGACACACAGACCAGTGGGGGAGCCTGCGCCCCCAACCGGCGCTGAGCCAGGGCCAACACCGAAGGGTTCTCCACCACGTGCACCACCGGGCACGTTTGCCGCACACCACCGGCCCCCGCCAGCTGGTCCAAGGTGATGGAGACGGCGTGCCCCGCGTCGGCCCACATCCGAAGGGTGGCCGCCAAGGGACCATCGCCGACGGGGCGCAAACCCAAGGCCAGAACAGAGGTGGAATGGGAATCACAATCCACCCCGAACGCACCCCACAGAGCACGTCGATCCTGGGCGTTGCCGGGCACGGGAAGCCCCCGCAAGGTAGCCAGGGCACGCAGCACCAGGGAGGGCAGCGCAGCGGTGTCGTCCAACGCGTGAGGGTCGCCGACCACACGCGCGGCGAGGGCGGGCAGGGGCAGACTCTCGGCCAAGGGAAGCACCTCCAACACGGCCAAGGCCCCTTCGCATCGCTCTCGTAGCCGAGCCACGCCCTCCCGGGGCACCCCGTCCGCGCGCAACCGGTCCACCCATTCCGTCAGGGCGGGTTGACGTACCACCACCGGATGGGCGGACAACCACGACCACAACCCGACGCGTTCCCGGGCGTGACGTTCACGCTCGGCCGCCCGGTTCCCGATCGGGCCGACGGCCACACTCGCCACCGCCCGTCCGTCCACCCCGAGCGGTGCCAGCGCCGCGTCCAACCGGTCCAGCCGCACGGTCACTCGGGAACCCGGATAGGACGAGGACCCCAACAGGTCCGCGAGAGCCGCCTGGGCCTCCTCGTCCAGGCCACGCAAGGTCACCGACCGCACCGGACGTCCCGACGACAACCGCTCGTGCACAGCCAGCCACAGGGGCAGCAGCGGTTTCGCGGTCAGGTGCGCGGGCACACCCGAGAACCCGCCTTCGTCGTCGTGCCGTTCAGGGCGAGCGTGGGGACGCTCCATCATCCCCACCCCTCACCGGAGGAAGCCGCGCCCACGCCCGGGTCCATCCGCTCGCGCGCGTCCTCCTCGCCTCCCGGAGGAGCCCCGCTCCCTTCCTCGCCCTTCGCGGTCGCCTCCGGCGCCGACTCGGCTTCCTCCAGGGCCGACCCCGTCCACACCCAACGCGCACTGGTCACCGCGTCGTCGTTCTCGTCGGGGTCGGCGGGAATCAACTGGTGGATGGCGATCCCGTCCAGCTCCGCGTAGGTGCACCACTCGTGGTCGCTGGTCAACACCAGGTCCAGCCCCAGATCGACCAGCAACGCGAAGATCTGTCCCCGATTGGCCGAGTCCACCCCCACGAACACCTCGTCCAACAGGATGAAGCGTGGCGACCCCGGGTCGGTGGCGTAGTGCGCGGCGACCGCCGCGAACAACGGCAGGTGCAGGGCGATCGCCTTCTCGCCACCGGAGAGCCCACCGTGTTCACGTCGGGTCAGCCGCTGCCACCCTCGACCGTCGTCCCGGTCCAGCTCCACGGTGAACCGATGCCAGGAGGTGTAGTCCAGCACCTGGATCAGGTGTTCCTCCCAACCCGTGGCCGAGTCCTGCGCACGCGCGTCGTCGATGCGTTCGCGCAGGAAGCCGTGCAGGGCCTCCCGGTCGGTGTCGTCCAGCCCGCGCGGGTCCCGGAGCAGCAGGGCGCGTGCCCGTTCGGTGCCCTCGGGCGCGTCCGGGGCCACCTCCCAGCGCAGCCGAACCGAGATCCGCGAGGCGGTCCGCACCCGACCCAGGCGCTCGTTCATCCCCTCCACCAGGCCGGTCGCCCGTCGGATCCGCTCGGCCAGGTGCCGTCGCGTGTCCCCGGTCAGTACCCGATCGAACAGCGCGTGCTCCTCCTCGGTCAGGTCCTGCGCCCGGACCCTTTGCTCCTCCACCAGCGCCTCGTGCAGGCCCCGCGCACCCACGCGTACACCGTCCAACAGGGCGCTGACCCGCTGGGTACGGCCCGTGGTGACCAACTCCAGGTGGGTGCGCCCGACCAGGACGTCTCGTGCGGCGTGCACGGTCTCGGCCACCCTGGCCCTGGCCCCGCTGACGCGCTCGGGAGAGTGGTCGGCGCGCTGGGAGGTGGCGGCCACCGCGCGAGCGGTGTCCAACACGCCCCGCACCGTCGCCACCTCCTCCACCGACACCTCCAGGCCCGAATCCTCGAACAGGGACGTGGCCACCAGCTCCCGGAAGTGGTCGGCGGCCGTGTCCCGTGCGGTGATCGCGGCCTCGTTCCGGTCGGCCAGGACACGGACCTCGGCCAACAGTTCCCCGTGGCCCCCTTGGAGGAGACGCTGTCGCGAACGCACCTCCCTCGCCTCCCGATCCAGCTCCTTCGACCTGCGCTCGGCCACCACCACCCGCTCCTGGACCCGACGGTGCTCCACCCCCAGCGTGGCGTCCATCGCCTCCAAACGGGTGCGAAGGTCCTTGGCCCCACGTTCGGACTCCACGGCAGACCTCGCCGCAGCCCGGGCCTCTTCCTCGGCGGTGGCGGCCTCCACCCGGGCCCGCTCCAAGTGCTCGTTCAGATCGAACAGGTGCGCCCGCCCGTCCAGCCAGTCCTCCACCGTCGTGGTCAACGAGGCCAACGCCGAACGCGCGGAATCCAACGCCGCCCGCTCCACCGGGAGACGGTGCCGGTCCGCGACCGCGCGCAACTCCCGCTCCGCCCGGACCACCAGGGGTTCGTGTTCGGTCAGGCGCCCACGCCGCCGCTCCACCTCCGTGCCCAGCAGGGCCACCCGTTCCTGGGCCGACCGCAACGCACCCGCCGAGCCCTTCGTGGCCCTGTCCGAGGGCAGGTCGGACACCTCGGCGTCCAGGAGTCGGCGCCGTTCGATCAGGGCGTGTTCCCGGTCGGCCACCGCCTCCGCCTCCGCGTCGATCTCGGCCAGTCTCGCGGTGAGTTCGCCGATCAGGCGCGCACGGTTGCGTTCACGGGCCCTCGCGCCGATCAGCGTCGGAACCTCCTTGACCGCGTGACCGCGCAGGTGCCCCGCCCACCACCGGCCGTCCGCGCCCACCCCGATGGGCTCGCCGCGTCCCGCCAACGAAGCCGTTTCCCGCTCCGAAGTTGCCGGCCGCGCGTAGGCGATCGCCGCCAACACCGCGCGCACGTGCTCGGAGGGGACGGGGGCGTCCTCCTCCACCACCAACACCTCCGTCAGTGCGGGGCCGGGCACCGGCGCCGCCACGGCCGACAGGGACGTGTCACCGACCACGTCGGGCACCGACCCGTCCGGCATCACCCAGGCGTCCAACACGCCGGAGGACTCCAAAGCGGCCTCCACCCCCGCACGCACCCCTTCGGGAACCCCCTCGGCGAACCCCACCAGCCGCCACAACGGCGCTCCGGGACGCGTCGAACGGTCGGCGGTCCGGGTGTGGGGGACCGGAGGATCGACCACCGTCATCCGCTCCAGGGCGGTGATCCGCTCCGCCACCTCGTCCCGCTCCCGTCGCACGGCCTCGGCGCGTTGACGGACCCCTTGCCGCAGGGCCGCCAACCCTTCGCCCGCCCGCTGCCGGGCGGCGGAGACCACACCGTGCGGTCCGGTCCCCGTCTCGACGTCGATCCCCGCGACCAACTCCTCCACGTCCAACGCCGGAAGTTCGACGCGGTCGCGCGCCCACGCCGCCAAGGCCTCGGCCAGGTCGGCCACCCGGGCCTCGTGCGCGGTCTCGGCGGTGGCCTCGGTCTCCTCGGCCTCGGTGAACCTCTCGACCACCTCACCCAGGTCCGACTCCAGTTCCGCGCGGCGTCGCAACCGATCCCCACGCGTGTCCAACGCCGAACGCACCTCCTCGATCAGCCCCTCCCGGTGGGTCAGGGCCGCGCGCAGCAACCGACGCGCCTGCGGCACCCCGGTGCGGGTCGACGACACCTGTTCGGCCTCCTCGAACACCCCCGTCAGGTCCGCACGCGACGCCGCCCGGTCGGTTCGGGCGCGTTCGGCGTCCACACCCCGCTCGGCCCGGGACACCTCCTCCGTCAAGTCCCCCACCCGTGTGGCCGTGGCCTGGGACACGGACCGGCGCCGTTCGCTCTCCCCGGCCAGCCTCCGAGCCTCCTCCGCGGCCCGTTCCGACTGGCTTCGCAGAACCTCGATGCCGGCCCCGGCCCGGTAGGCCTCACTGTCCTTGAGCCCTCGCAACTCCGCGGAGACCGTGTCGGAGAGCTCCTCCAGTTCGCCCTCACGCTCGGTCAGCCGGGTCAGCTCCTCCTCGGCCTCGGCCTTGCGCGCCTCGGCCCCCTTGAGTTCCTCGGAACGGCGGCCCATCTCGGTGGTGGCCGTGGTGACCTCGGCGGCGGCGCCGCGCAGCACCCTGGCGGCGTACACGCGCTGCCGGTCGGCCAGGACCTTGGCCGCCCCCACCTCCTCGGCCAGGCCCCGCAGCCGCTCCCGGTGCCGGTCCAACCGTTCGAACCCACCGGCGATGTCGGCCAGCTCCCCGTGCCCCAGCGGAGGAAGCGCGCTGGACAGCAGGGACGACAACAGACCCGGATCCAGTCGTTCGGACAGCTTGGGGGTGCGCAGCTGCAACAACGCGGTGATGAGCGCGTCGTAACGGGCCTGGTCCAGACGGGGGTAGAGCAGGGACCGCACCGCGGACCGATACTCCTCCGGGCCGGGGTGAACGGTCCCGAACCCGGACTCCTCGACCGCGACCTTGAGCTGTTTGACCGTCAACGGCTGTCGTTCGGGGGTGAGCAGGGACAGCTCCCGGTCCACCCGCCCGGTCGAGGTGAAGTAGGTCGGCTTGACCGAGGTGGTGTCCCGGGTGGCCTGCAACCGGGCGCCCAGGGTCAGGTACTCGGTGCCGTCGGCGGTGGGGCGTTCGAACTCCAACCACACGTACCCCACCCGGGTGGCGTTCGGGTGGCCGTGCCCGATCATGTTCCAGTGCATGGCGCGCTCGTTGCCGCCGAAGGTCGACAACCGGTTGGGTCGCAGGCTCGCGTCCAGCAGGAAGGGCAGCAACAGCTCCAGCGCCTTGGACTTGCCGGTGCCGTTGCGGCCACGCAACAACAGACGGCCCCGGTGGAAGGTGAAGACCTCCCGGTAGTACCGCCACACGTTGAGGACGCCCGCGCGGGTGGGGCGCCAACGCGTCTCGAAGGCCTGGGCGGGGGCGTCGGTCATGCCTTCCCTCTCACTCGTTCTCATGGGGGCCGGGTCCGGTCGGGTGGACGCGGGCGATCGGCTCACGCGAAGGCCTCCCGGTCGACGGCGTAGCGGTGGGCGGCGGGCAAGGGCAGGTAACACGGATACGCGGCGCCGGCCGGGTCCGGTGCGTACCTGACCAGACCGTGCCCGACCAGGACCGCCAACGCCTCCCGGGTCAACCGCTCGGCCCCGCCCTCACCACGGAAGCTGCGCGCCCACGACGGCTTGCGCTCCAACAACCCCTCGACCTCACCGACCAGGGCGCTCCACGCGAGGGGGTCGGCCGCCGCCAACAGCACGTCCAGCAACAACAAGGCGGTCTGCTTCACGTTGCCCTCACCGGGGAACACGTCGTCGGTCGCCCACCCCTGCGGGTCCACCAGCAGGTACCCCTCCGCCCGTTCCTCCAGGACGAACCCGGCCTCGGCCGCCGCCCTGCGCAGCAGGCCCCGGCCGGTCAGGGTCGCCGCGTACTCGGCCTCCGCGATGCTCAGGTCCGCCGTGTACACCACCGGGTCGTCCAACAGGCGGCGCATCAGGTGGTGCCGAGCCCGCAACAACCGTTGATTGTGGGTGGGGGCCATCGTCGTGTCGTCCTCCGAGGACGGCTCGTCCGGAGTCCCCCCGGTGCCCGCCACCGGATCCACGGCACCATCGGTCTCCTCCGCCGCGGGGCCGTACCGTTCCTCCACCAACAACCCCGCCGGATCCGGGCCGTCCCCACCGATACGGGAAGGAGGCACCGGAGCGCTGATCAATCGGGCCAAACGCGCAGTGTCGGCCCGGTACAACACGAGAGCGTCATCACCGACCAGGTAGGACTCGGTGCTGCCGTCCACCGCCGTCAGGGCGCCGTAGTCCTCCAACAACAAGAGCGCGTCCACCAGGGCGGCACGCTCGGCCCGCACCGAGGAGTCGAAGTCGGGGATCCCCTCCGCCAACGCGCAGGTACGCGCCACCCGTTGGGCGAGCAACCCGATGGTGGTCCGTCCCACCACCGTCAACTCCGCCGCGGCCAGACACAACAACGCGTACCGACGCCGGTCGAAGGGCGCCCCCGTGCCTCGCACCCGCCGGGCCGGACGCGGCACCGCCACGTGGGAGTCGTCGGAGCGCACCTTGGCCAGTCGCGCGTACCCCTGGCGGGGTTCCACCGTCAACGTCCACCCACAGAAGTAGTCGAACCAGGCGATCAACTCGGTGCGCCTGCGTCGCACCGCGGTGAAGGCGACCTCGTCGTGTTCACGGGTCAGCAGGGGGCAGGTGAGCAGCGCGCGGATGCCCAACGCCATCTCGTCCCTGGTCTGGGTCACCCGACGGTTGACCGTACGGATCGGCGACCATCCCTTCATGAGAGCCCCCTCGCCTCGGTCGCGGGCGTCCCGGTCATGGGCGTCCCGGTCATGGGCGTCCCGGTCATGGGCGTCTCGGACACGGGGGCGCCTCCGGGGACGTGGATCGACACCACGTGGTCGGGACCGGTGAAGGTCCCGCGCGGTGTCCGCACCGTCGCCTCACGCCCGTCCGGTGGCACGGACAGGACGATCTCCAACCGCCCGTCCGAGGTCAGGGCACGCCGGGCGCCGTCACCACCGGCCGGTTCGGACAACGCTCGCCCCAACAGCGCCAACAACTCCTCGAAGACGTCATGGTCCAGCCCATCGAAGGCCGACAGCCGTACCGGGCCGTCGGTGGCCAACAACCGTCGTGCCCGCTCCACCTGCGCCCGCTGGGCCAGTGCCCGCTCCTTCCGACGCCGGGCCGTCTCCGCGACGTCACGCACCCGCGCGGTGCGGGCCACACGCCCCGAACGGCCCGAGGAGC
The DNA here is from genome assembly GCF_001570765.1 of Nocardiopsis listeri NBRC 13360. Taxonomy (GTDB): domain Bacteria; phylum Actinomycetota; class Actinomycetes; order Streptosporangiales; family Streptosporangiaceae; genus Nocardiopsis; species Nocardiopsis listeri. Next base: position 21,621 of record NZ_BCSH01000042.1, read on the forward strand.
GCAGGTTCGCCGACACCGGGACGGGGTCGGCCCGCGACCACGAGGTCCCCGCGGGGATGAGTTCGCCATCGGCGTGCCCCGAGACCGCGTGCCGGGCCGGAGACAGCCCGGTCAGCGCCGACCACAACCGGTGCGCCTGCTCGGTCGATTCGGCCGCCGAGAACCAGCGGGCCGCCGTCCGAAGGTCCTCGGCGGTACTGGAGGCCCGCCGCCGTGACTCGGTGATCCGCTCCAAGGACTCCAGCAGCGAACCGATGGCCCCGCGCGCCACCTCGTGCAGCCGACGCACCCCCTCCTGGCCGTTCTCGGTGGGCGCGAACCACAGGCGCAACCCCGACCACTTGGCGCGTCGGGCCTGCGACCAGTCCGAGCGCACCGCGTCGGTGGCGCTCGGCGGTAGGTTCGCCCCCCTCAGGGCCCGTTCCAACAACCGTTCCACACCACGACCCTCCACCCGGGTCAGAGCGTCGGCGATGGTCCGCGCACGCTGTTCCAGGTTGTCCACGAACGCGTCCAGGTAGCCCACGGTGGCCCGCTTGACCTCGTGGAAGGTGTCCAGATCGGCGCCCTCGGAACGCAACAACCGCTGGAGTTCGTTGTTGAACCTTTTGGTGTTGTCGCGCAGTGAGTCCAGGTGCCCCTCCAACTCCTGGACGGTGGTGAACACACGACTGTCCATCCCCGGATCCTCATCGCCCTGCAAGGCGTACAGGTCGTCCAACCGGTCGGCGATGGCGTCCAACACCGCCGTCTGGAGGGCACCGCGCTCGCGCAACCGCTCCAGGACCAGCAGCACGCCCGCGAACTCGGCCTCGCCCCGCACGGTCAGGGTGTACTGCACGTTCTTGCGTTCGAACTCCGCGGCGGTGGCGTACCCGGCGGTGTAGCTCTGCGACGACTCCACCAGAAAGAGCGACTCCAGATGGCGCAGCGCCGCCTCCACCTCGGCCTCCTCGACGGGATCGGTGTAGCCGGTCTCGAACAGCCGGGAGCGCACCTGTTCCAACAACAGCGCTGTCTCCAACCGTTCGTTGGCGTCGTTGAACACGTGCAGGATCGCGAAGTACAGGTCGCGCCGACCACCGGTGGTGAAGTCGAAGATCCGTGCCGGCAGTCGTTCGAATCCACGCACCGTCGCCCGCTCCCGCCTTCCGTGAGGACCTGTTCCGCCCAAAGTACCCGCGGCGACCGACAGGCACGACGTTCCACCGAAACCATCCACACCACTGAGCCCCGTCACCGACAATGGGTGGGTGCGCACCATCGAAGCCTTCTGGGAAGCAGACCGGTTGCGCGTGTGGGGCCTGGACTCCACACTCAGTGCCACCACCCGCTCCCAGGAACGGATCCGACCCCACCCCTACGCCCTGGACGGGCACGGCCTGGCCGAGTGTCTTTCCTCATCACCGCCACTTCGGCCCCGACACGGTGAGGCGGTCCTGCACCTGCCCGGCATCCCACGGCACCCGGTCCCACCCCCGGACCTGCCTGTGATGCGCGCCGCGCCTCCCTTCCGCCTCACCCAGGTCACGGTGCGGCCCTGGCGGGTCCCCACCCTCGACCTGAGCGGCGGCGACGTCCTGACCCTCCTACGCCACCTCGACGTCCTGCCCCGGAGCCGATCCCTACGGGTTCTGGCCGAACTCCTGGCCACGGGCGTCGCCCTGGTCGACGCACGTCGCGTCATCCCACGTCTGGTGGCCGAACACGTTCCACAGGAAGGTCCGAGTTCGGCGCCCGAACTCCACGCCCGGTGGCGCCCCCTGCTGGACGCCATCACCCTGGCCTGGCTGCGCGAGCACGTACGAGGCCTGCCACCGGTGGCGCGCGCCCACCACACCCCGGACCTGACTCCCAACGAGGCGGGCGCCGACGCGATGGCCGACGCCCTGGGCGCCCTGTGCGCCCTTACCGACCTGGTTGCCCGGGAACGCCTCACCGAGCATCGCCCGAACCTTCCGGCCCACCAACGCCTCCAACACCGATGGCTGGAAGCACTCACCGAGGCGGACTCGGCCCTAGAGGATCCGGCCCCGATACCGGGCAGCGCCCCCGACCGCTTCGCCGAGGAACTCCACACCTGGTTCACCGCCGCGCACCGGTACGCCGGCGCGGTACGACTCGTGTTCCGCCTGGTCGAACCGGTCCCCGAACCGAGCGGCGAGATCGACGGGGAACCGGTCGATGACCTGGAAGAGGCCGTTGGCGAGCCGACCGAGGAGTCCGAGGAGGTCGACGTCCACGCCGACATCGGGGCCTCCGGTGGCCTCTACATCCCGGTCGATCAACCCTGGCGACTGAGGATCCTGGTCCAGTCGGTGGAGGAACCCTCCCTCATGATCCCCCTGTCGGACCTACGGGCGGGGGAGGGCACCGACCGACTACCACCGGCCACGTCCCCGGCCCTCACCCGGGAACTGGAGCGGGCCGCCCATACCTGCCCACTCCTGAACCCCGAACACGAATCGCCAGAACCCGCAGACCTGGAACTGTTCACCGAGGAGGCCGGTGACTTCCTCACCCGGCACGCCGAGGCGCTGCGCGCCGCCGGCTTCGGCGTGCTCCTGCCCCCATGGATCGGAGAAGTGGGCATGAGCGTCAAACTCGCCCTCTCCGAGCACGAGCCGCGACCGTTCACCACCGGGGCGTCGGACGGCTCCACCCTGATCGACTTCGACCACCGTCTCGCCCTGGGCGAGAGCGACCTGACCGCCGAGGAACTCGCCGAACTGGCCCGCCTCAAACGCCCCCTGATCCGCCTACGTGGGGAATGGGCGCGCTTCGACCCCGAACGGCTCCGCCGCGCCGCCTCCCTCATCACCCGAAAGGGGCAGGGCACCGTGCGTGTGGGGGAGGCGCTGCGCATGGCGTTGATCCCCGGCCCCGACCAGGACCTCCCCGTCGAGGTCGAAGCCACCGGTGACCTCGGCGCCCTCCTGGACGGCCGCGCCGAACGAGTCTTCACCCCGATGACCGAACCACCGGGCCTGGTCGGGCGATTGCGCCCCTACCAAAGGCGAGGGGCCGGTTGGTTGCGCTACCTGGACCGACTCGGGCTCGGCGCGGTCCTGGCCGACGACATGGGCCTGGGCAAGACCATCCAACTCCTGGCCCTGCTGGCCGACGAACGGGCCGCCGACGAGGTTCCGGCGCCCACCCTGATGGTCTGCCCGACCTCGGTGGTCGGTAACTGGTGTCGGGAGGTCGAACGCTTCACCCCCAAGCTGCGCGTGCTCGTCCACCACGGACCCGGGCGGTATCGAGGCGAGACCCTGGCCAAGGCCCTGACCGACGTCGACCTGGTGGTGACCACGTACGGTGTGGCGGTGCGCGACGCCGCCGAACTGGGCCAGGCCACCTGGGCCCGGGTGGTGTGCGACGAGGCCCAACACATCAAGAACTCCCACACCAAGCAGGCCGAGGCGGTCCGCGCGATCCCCGCGGCCTCCCGGATCGCCCTCACCGGCACCCCGGTGGAGAACCACCTGGGTGAGCTGTGGTCGATCCTGGACTTCGCCAACCCCGGACTGTTGGGCTCACGCGAACGCTTCGAGAAAGGCGTGGTGGACCTGCACCGCGATCCCACCCGGGACACGGGCAAGGCCGCGGCGGAGCGGCTGCGCCGTGTCACCGCCCCGTTCGTGCTCCGCAGGCTCAAGACGGACCGCTCCATCATCGAGGACCTGCCGGCCAAACACCAGATGCGGGTCTGGTGCACCCTCACCCCCGAACAGGCCTCCCTGTACAAGGCCGTGGTCGAGGAGATGACCGAACTCGTGGACGAGGCCACCGGGCTGCGACGCAAGAGCCTGATCCTGGCCACCATGACCAAGCTCAAACAGGTGTGCAACCACCCGGCGCACCTGCTCGGTGACGGATCCCGCCTGGCCGGGCGTTCGGGAAAACTGGCCCGCCTGGAACAACTGCTCGCCGAGATGGTCGCCGGCGGCGACAAGGTCCTGTGCTTCACCCAGTACACCGAGTTCGGAACCCGACTCGCCCCCTACCTCGAAGGTAAACTCGACGTCCCCGTCCTGTGGCTGCACGGAGGCATCCCCCGACGCCGACGCGAGGAGATGATCGAGCGTTTCCAGGTCCACGACGGACCCATGGTGTTCCTGCTCTCCCTCAGGGCCGGCGGCACCGGCCTGAACCTGACCGCCGCCCACCAGGTCGTGCACATCGACCGGTGGTGGAACCCGGCAGTGGAGGACCAGGCCACCGACCGGGCCTACCGCATCGGACAACGACGTGACGTGCAGGTGCGCAAGATGATCTGCGCGGGCACCCTGGAGGAACGGGTGGACCAGATGCTCGAACGCAAGAAACAGCTGGCCGAGGCGGCCGTGGGCAGTGGGGAGAGTCCCTTGACGGACATGAGCGTCGAGCAGCTCCGAGAGACCATCCGCCTGGCCCCCGAAGCGGTGGCGTGATGGTTGGCAAGGCCGCCCCCGAGAACTGGTGGGCGCTGCGTCTGTTGAGGGGGGTGGACGACGGGGATCGGGTCCGTCGCTCCCGGGGCCGCCCCTACTTCGTTCGGGGCGCGGTCCAAGGGCTCACCATCGACCCCGACCGGTGCAGGGTCACCGCTCAGGTCCAAGGCTCGCGGGGGCGCCCCTACCGGGTGGCGATCGGTGGTCCGTCCGACACCGGTTGGGAAGGGGCCCTGGGCGAGTTGGGTCGGATTCCCCACGCCCGCGCGGACCTGCTGGAGGGCCTGATGCCCGAGGACGTCGAGGACGTCTTCGCTCGCCACGGGGCTCTGCTCTTCCCCGACTCCGTCCACGACCTCACCATCACGTGCAGTTGTCCGGACTACGGTGGACACCCCTGTAAGCACGGCGCCGCCGTCCTCTTCGCCTTCGCCGAACGATCGGACCATGACCCCCTGGCGCTGTTCGCCTGGTCGGGGTGGCCAGAGGAGGCGGTGTTCGACGCGCTGGGGCCCGCCGCCGATGAGCCCTCGGGGGAACTGTCCATGCAGGTGGAACCCCTGGTCGACCGCGCCGGTGACTTCTGGGAGCGGGAGGTCGCACCCGCCCCGCTCCACCCTCGCCCGTTCGATCCCCTCGCGTACTGGGAGGGCGCCACCACCGGGGTGGCCTCCCGCCTGACCCTGATGTACGCGGCTTTGGCACGCCCCGAAGACGCCGACACGGAAGGATCCTCGCGGCACCGGGAATGAGGAGCTCGGCCCTTCTTGGAACGCGGGGCGCGCCGGACGCTCTGCCGGTGGTGGCGGAAGAGACCGGTGAGGCCCTCCCCTTGTGAGCTGGTTCTCTCACTCCTTGGCGACCGAACGCGCCGGCGGGGTAGGAGGAACGATGATGAACTCCTCGCCTTCGAGAGCACCGTTCAGCCTGCCCGAGACTTCGGGGGAGGTCGACCGATCACCTGGGGCCACGATGTCAAGGGTGTCGGTTTTGTGCAGGTTGGTTTATCCACCATTCTGTGAGGTGGTTCCTGCCCCGGGCGGCCCGCGCGTGGGCGGAACTCCCAGCGTGGGACGGGAGCACCGGCCTCACCGATCACCAACAGGCGGTCCGAACGCTCCCACGAGCGCGGGACCAAGGTCGTGGACGTCCCTGGCGGGGCCCCGGTCGCCGATGCGGCGCCGATCGCCCGGCCACGTCGCGACACGGCCCGGGGCGGGAATAAGGTCATCGAGGCCGTATGCCTGATCATCGACGCTGATGCCCGCGTGGGCCCGCCGCGTGGGCCCGGTCACGCCGGCGCATCGAGGGCCGGCGCATCGAGGGCCGGCCACTCGACGCCACCCGCCCACCGAGAACAACGGGAACCCTGGCGGACACACCGTCCAGGACCAATGACCACATGAGAGAAGACTTCACCTTGACGAACGGGGACGCCCAACGGGCTGACGCACACGATCCGGATCCGGTGAACCGGAACGTGGTCCTGGCCGTGCTGGTCTCAGGTGCTTTCGTCATCATCCTCAACCAGACCCTGCTGAACACGGCGCTGCCCGCGTTCATGCGGGACTTCGGGATCACCGCGAGTGCGGCGCAATGGGTGACGACCACCTTCATGCTGGTCAACGGGATCATGATCCCGATCACCGCGTTCCTGATCCAGAACTTCACGACGCGCTTCCTGTTCCTGGCCGCGATGGGGATATTCGTTGCCGGAACACTGATCTGCGCCCTGGCGCCCGTCTACCCCGTTCTGCTGATCGGGCGGGTGGTCCAAGCCGCCAGTGGTGGGATGATCATGCCGTTGATGCAGACGATCCTCTTCGCGATCTTCCCTCGAGACAAGCGCGGTACGGCGATGGGCACCTTCGGGCTCGTCATCTCCTTCGCCCCCGCCATCGGGCCGAGCCTGTCCGGGTGGATCGTCGATCACTTCCCCTGGCAGGTCCTGTTCTACATGATGCTGCCGATCGCCATCATCGTGCTGATCGTCGCGTACTTCATCCTTCGAAACGTCACCGAACGAACCTTTCCGCGTCTGGACGTTCTGTCGATCATCCTCTCGTCCGTGGGATTCGGTGGCCTTCTTTACGGCTTCGGCACGGTCGGAGACGCGGGATGGGCGAGCCCCCTGGTCCTGTTGCCGTTGATCGTCGGTGCGATCGGGTTGGCCCTCTTCATCTGGCGTCAGCTGAGACTGGACGAACCGATCCTTGAGCTCCGAGTGCTCCGGTACCCCATGTTCACCCTCAACACGGTGCTGGGGATGCTCGTGTTCATCACCATGATTGGAGGCATGTTGATTCTGCCTCTGTACATGCAGAACATGAGTGACTTCACCGCGATGGAATCGGGTCTGGCCCTTTTGCCCGGTGCCGCCGTGATGGGGTTGATGTCGCCGGTCACCGGAAGAATTTTCGACGCCATCGGAGCGAAGTGGCTTTCCGTCATCGGATTCACCCTGCTCACCGTCACCACCTTCATGCTCGCAGTGCTGACCGTGGACACGTCGTTCGCCTACCTCGCGTCGGTGAACATGGTGCGCATGCTCGGTGTTTCCATGGTCATGATGCCGGTGACCACGGCAGCGCTCAATCAGCTTCCGCAGCGACTCATCCCACACGGGACGGCGCTGAACAACACCATGCGTCAGGTCGCCTCCTCGATCGGAACGGCGGTCCTGGTCAGCGTCATGACCATGGCCGCCCGTGACCCCGAGGTGTACGGAGCGGAAGGGCTGATCCACGGCGCGAACGTCTCGTTCCTGGTGGCCGCGATCATCGGTGTGTTCGGTATCGTCGGTTCCTTCTTCATCAAGGACTCACACGGGCGCGGCTCACAGCCGGCGAACTCCGAGTAGCGACCGGAAGGGGCGTTCATCGTGACCGAGCCCTGAACCTCACCGGGAGCGGAGGTTCACGGCCGGTCGCCTCTCCGGTATCGAACCCATGCGTCGAGCAGGGCCTCGCGGACGGTGTGGGTGCGTACCCGGGTGGTCTCAGGACGTGGTGCCGTCTGGGGCATGGGCGGTGATCTGTTCGCGTAGGCGCTCGGCGCGGGGATCGGTGAAGCCGTCCAAGGCCGCGAGAGCCTCGCGCCGGTGTTCGAGGGCGCTGCCATGCTCCCCGGAGGCCTCCAACACGGTGGCCAGACGATCCAGGCAGATGGCCGGGTTCCACCGGGCCCCGTGCCTTCGATAGCCGTTGGCCGCCTGTCGGAAGAAGCGCACCGCTTCATCCGGGCGTTCGAGGGCTTGATGGACCTCGCCCACGCCCTCGAAGGACTCGGCCTCACGGACGTGTTCGTCGATCGAACGGTGCACAGACGCCGCCTGGTGGAAGTGGGCCAAGGCCTCTTCGTGGTGGTGGAGCATCGCGCGGACCCGGCCCAGTTCCAGGTGGGCGAACCCCTCATAGACGGCCAGGTCGAGCTCGTGGGCGATATCCAAGGTCTTCTGCGTCAAGACCAGAGCGAGTTCGGCCTGACCTTCTTCCCTTCGGGCGGTGCTCACGGCGGTCAGACAGGCGAACTCGCTCGCCCGATCCTTCGTCTCTCGGTGGATGCGCAAAGCCTGATCGGACAGAACCACCGCTTCCTCCCGCTGACCCGGCTCAAGGAAACAGCGGACCAGGTTGCCCAGTGCACAGGTCGGACTCGGTCCGGGCCCGGGGTCTGCGCCGCCCGAAAAACCCCGATCAACGGCCCTGGCGTGTACGCACCCACCCTGGACCGCGAACGGTGTGGTTCGGGATCGACGGCGGCCGGAGAACGGCGAAGCTCTGTCGCTCGTCAGTCCCAGTAGTTGAAGAGCGCCTCACCGAGGCTTTCGGGCCGCCAATACTCGATGTCGCTCGCCAGGACCTCAGGCCAGGCCGCGGCATCGAACGGGCCGTTCAATTCGGCCGGGGTCAGCACCTGAAACCCTGACGTCTTCGCCAAGGCGGCCGTCAGCGCGGGAGCGTCGACGAACATTAACGGGCCCGACTCCACGAAGCCGGTGGCGAAGTCGGTGATTGGAGGCTCTGCCACGGCCAGTATCGCCGAATCACGCGTGCAGGCCACGGCGACCGTGCGGTCGTGGTAACCGATGAGACCTTGGTGGAAATTGGGTATGACCCCGTTAGCGATGCGGAATCCGACCACCTTGCCGCCCGTGAGACGGGCAACCGTGTAACAGGTATGCCGGAAATTACGGATGTTCACCATCTGGTGACGGTAGCCACTTCGCCGTATCGCTGTTGATGTTTCTCAGTGGTGCGGCCCCCGGTCTCAGCCGTGGAGGGCACGGGTGGACGCGGGACGGTTCGAGGTTTTGAGCGGCTGTCTCACCTTCATCAAAGCCTGTGCTCGGTGGCCGGCCGACGCCCTCACTCGAAGTTGCTCGTGGGCGCCGGCCCAGAGGGTGTGGTGAGGTCACGGGGCGGGAGTGAGAGCTTCGAGTCGCCGTGGCCGAACCCACCGTCGTCTCCGTGGCCGCCGGTGGCTGCGAGGATGAGTGATCGGCCAAGGGGAGAGGGTGGCATGAGCGACTGGTTCCGTGTCTATGACGAGGACGAGGGGCTTCGGCGGTACTTCGAGGTCGACGGCGAGGACTGGGCGGTCCGCCAGGTCGAGGTTCGAGAAGCGGATGCGGTGCCGATGACGGCTGCTTCCTTGGAAGAGGTGCTGAGCCTGCGCGATCACGGTGACCTGGGGGCGATGAGCCGGTACGAGCGTCGATACGGCGTGCTCGCGGAGGGCCGTCTGGACGGTTGGCGGGAGCAACCGCACGCCCGCGAGATCTCCGCGCGGGAGTTCGACCGGCTATGGGCCGATGCCCGGAGGACTCTCGCCCTCCGAACTTGACGCGACCCGTTCGTTCCTTGAACGGATCGATGTCCAGGCCCTGCGGTGGCTGATCTGCGTGTGCACGCCCTGTCACACCGTGACCCACTTCGGTCGGCTCGGGTGTGTGGGTGATGGAGCGGTCGGGGGCGGTCAGGCAGGGCGATCCCGGGGAATGAGGTGAGGCCGAGGTTCTGGACCCGCGCGGGAGCCTCAGCGGGTCGGGTGCGAGGAGCAGCGATCGGTCTCGACGCGGTGCAGCCGCACGTCGAGCCGGCCGTCGTTGACCTCGGCCGTCATGTAGGTGTGGTGGGGCTGTCTGCGGCGGTCGGTGGGCGAACCCGGGTTGAGCAATCGCAGTCCGGTGTCGGCGCGGCTGTCCCAGGGGATGTGCGAGTGGCCGAAGACCAGTACGTCCGCGTCGGGGAAGCGCTTCGCGCACCGGCTCTCTCGCCCCTTGGCCTGTCCTGTCTCGTGCACGATGGCGAAGCGCATGCCGCCCAGCTCCTCGCGCGCCACCTCGGGCAGTCGCTCGCGCAGTTCGGGACCGTCGTTGTTGCCATGCACGCCGATGACCCGCTGGGCTCGCGCCTGGAGGGAGAGCAGCGAGTCGAGGTCGCACCAGTCTCCCGCGTGGATGACGACGTCCGCGCGGTCGACCTCCTCCCATACCTGGGCGGGAAGGTCGCGGGCGCGTCGCGGCTGGTGGGTGTCGGAGATGATCAGCAAACGCATGGCCCGCAGAGTACTCGGAGAGTTGGGCAGGTGACCCCTAAGGAGAGAGCTGGAGACGGGAGAGGCCCTCCCCGAGTAGCGGATATGAGATTTTTGATCGCCATGTTTCCTTCAGCGGAAGGTGCAGCCCTACTCTGTAGGGATATCAACCGGCTCAAGCGTTACCGGCCGGTACCCACTTGTTACGACGAACTCGCGGTACGGTGCGAGACCGCCGGGCACACCGCCGCGGTCAACGAATGATTCCGACCGACTTCGACGTAAGCCCTGACAGGGAGGGAGCCGACCCCCGGGGACGTATCGCGGGGAGTGCCCGAAGTCGATGAGTGAGGAGGCCCTTACAGGGTGATCTCCCAGGTATCCAGCTCACTGCCCAGGACATCGAAGTGGTCCAGCTGTGACCAGGAGGCGTGGTCTCCGATCACATAAAGTCGCCGCTTCGCACGGCTGGCCGCCACGTTCACGAGGTTGGGCTTCTTCGCGGCCCACCGCTTGGCACCGGGCCTACGCGGGTCCCCACCGAGTACGAAGACCACGACGTCCGCCTCACGCCCCTGAGTCCGATGGATCGTTCCGCCATCGGTGACCCCGAACGCCCTGGCGATCCCCAACGCCTTCTTCGCCACCGTGCGGAACGGGGAGATCACGAAGACCTGGTTCATCTTCTGTCCCGTGCCCTCCAACTGGGTGAGAACACGCTTCAGGGCTTGGCCCTCGGCGGGGATCCAACTCTCCTCGCTGTGCCCCTCACGGTTGGGGACGTCGATCCACAGGCTCCGGTACAGCTTCGATGGTGACCGCTGCGGGGTGCCGTGGACCATCATCTCCTGGTAGGCGACCTTGTTGGAGACGCTGAACATCGGGTCGTCGCAGCGCCGGTGAACACGCAAGGGCGCCCCGACCCAGATCTCGTCTCCGTCGGCGCCGACCAGTTCGGTACCCAACGGGTTCACCTGGTCGGCCAGCGTCTGTACCGACGACCACACCGGCAGCCATTTCTCGTCCACCGCGTACTTGCGGCGAAGCGCCTGCTGGGTGGTGAACGGCAGGGTGCAGATCGGTTCCAACTGAAGTGGGTCGCCGACCATGACCGCCCTGCGTGAACGCCACAGGGCACCTACCACCTGCTGTGGTGTGGCCTGTCCGGCTTCGTCCACCAGCAGCCAGCCGAGTGACTCCGAACCCAGCCCGCCGAACAACCGGGCGAAGGAAGCGAAGGTCGTCGACACCACCGGGACGACGAAGAACAGGCTCTGCCAAGCGGACAGGATCGCTTGCTCCGACGCCTCCCCGGGCGCACGGCCCCGCAACACCGCCTCGGCGGCCTGGAGGTTGCGCAACATCTTTCCCGGCACGGCCTCGATGAAGTCCTGGTGCAGTCGCAGCGCGGCCAGGAAGACCTCGGTGCGTGCTCGCGTGGTCTCCGGATCGTTCCAGGGAGAGCTCAGTTCCCGTTCGGCGTCATCCTCGAGCAGCGCCGTGGTCGGAATGTGGTCACCGAAGCGTGCCCTGGCGCGGTGGTTCCGCTCACGCAAGCGCTCCAGTTCGGCCTGGTCCGTCGGAGAGGAGGACCCTTGGAGCTTTCTCATTCGGTTCCACAACCGGGTGAGGTCGCTCTGCTCGGTGCGCAGGTCCTCGGCCTTGCGGACCACGTCCGTGAACGTCTCTACGGCCTTGCGCCACCGCTTGGCCTTGATGTTCTTGGGTCGCTTGGTGCCCGCTGCGTCCTTGAGGAACTCGCGCATCCCACCGGGAGGCGGCACGTATCGGCCGTTGACTCTTTCCCCGTAACCGCCCTGCCACCAATGCTGCGCGAAGTGGTTCCGGTTGGTCATGTTGCCGAGCCGGGCCGCCATCGTCCCCCAAGCGGGCTTGCCCAACACCCGTCCGCCGATCTCGGCGAAGAAGTCCGCGCGGTCGAGCCACTGTTCGTCCACGGCCTCAACGGAGGGGATCTCCCTGGTCACGTTCTCCACCGCGCCGTTGTTGGCCGAGGCGACCACGATCTCGTGTCCGGTCAAGGGCGGAATGAACGGGTACACGGTGGTGGAGCCGTCTTCGGTACTCCACCCGGTCGGGTCCGTGAACGCGTCCTCGGGTCGGGCCAGGGTGCTCAGGGCCATGGCCCGTTCGACCACGACATGGGCGATCAGGTCTCGCAGGAGCGTGGTCTTGCCCGTTCCCGGAGGGCCGTTGACGGAGAAGATCCCCGCATCGTCGCCGATCCTGCCCACGATGCTGTTGACCGCGATCTGCTGACTCAGCGCCAAGGGATGGGTGTCCTTGCTGGGCCATCGGCCCAAGGGCATGCGTTCGGGCAGGACGCGTCGCAGCAGCTCCGAACCCTCTTGACGAAGGTCCACCCGTTCGATGGCCTCGCACTCGGACTCCGAGTACAGGTAGGTGCGCAGGGCCTCTCCGGCGCCGCCCTCTCGAAGGGCGGTCGCCACACGTCCCAGGTCCTCGGAGATGAAACTGTTGAGGAAGACGGACTCACCCGGCTGCGGGGGCTTCTCGGGGAAATCGCATTCGTCTCGGGCGGCGGCCCGCTGCTGTAGGACCGCGAGCTGGCGCGTCTCCTCTTTGGTGGCGCCCGCGTCCGAGATCCGGCGACTGGCGACTCGCAGGGTCGAGGGCACGAAGGAGTCGGCGCCGCTGATCGTGAGCGCCACGCTCAGGCACGCCTCCAGCTCCTCCTTACCGAGCACCCTTCGACGGCGCCCGTGCGGGGCATCGACTTCCTCGCCCAACCCCGGGAACAGGGCCTGACCGGAGTCCTCGTCGTCCTCACGACGGATACCGTCCAGGACCTCCTCTGCCAGGTCCCACAGCTCCCCCAGGGAGAGTTCGAGAAAGCCCTCCCCACTCACCAAGGACATCAGGGCACGTGCCGGCCCCGGGGCGGGTTCGGTCACCAGCCACTCGAACAGTAGACGACAGCGTTCCTGGGCGGCTTCGAACCCGTTCAACCACTCAGGAGAGTCCGGTCCGACCCCGACGGTCCGGCCGACCGACCAACCGCAGCTGGACAGGGAATCGCTCTCCAAGAGCGCTCGGCCCAGATGGTCGACCTCGAAGGCGAAGAGCGCCGCGTCCCCAGGGGCGTAGTCGTCGGCGTCCTCGTCGTCTCGTCCGAACCGCTCTTCGAGAAGGTGCTGGACCGACTCCAACGGAAACACTCCGCAGTACACGGTGTGCCTCCACTGCTGCCCCGCCCGAGGTTGTTCTCCACCTTGGTAACGGTGCTCTGGACTCCACGGCAGGGGTGCTTCCTCCCGCAGGTCGATCACCGGCCTGTAGGCGCCTTTCTTGGTGGGATACGGCACGTCCGTGGGTTCGAACATCTCCACCGCGCGCCAGAAGTCGACGACCTTGGCCCGCCGCTCGTCATCCTTGCCCACGCACTGCTCCTCGCACCGCCGTTCGAGTTCTCCCGATCACCTTTGTCGCCCAAGGTGATCACCCAACGTTCCTACCAGCTTCGGAACGGGGTCCCCGAAGCCAGAGCGTCCGGTGGCCGCTTCCGGCCAATAACGGACCTCCCCGGGCATGGTGGCCGTCCGGCGGTACCGGATTCCTCTGGTGTCCGACCATGGCTTGGGCGTTCGGACCGGTCAGCTTCCAGCGTGTTTCGGCGGACGTCCGCGACGAGGCGCGGGCGGCGCCCACGAGGAGAGCAACTCCTGTGTGAGCTCCAGCCGGTCCAGGTACCCGCCGAATCGTTCCTTCAGTTCATGGGCGTCGCCCGGAGAGTGCCGAGGGCCGATCCCGGCGCCCACCCGGTCGACCCAGGGCAGGACCTCGGCCAGCCCCGCGAGCAACGGGATCAAGGTCTCCGTTGTGGCCTGGGGCGGAGCCAGGTTCTGCTCGATGAGATCCACCAGGGCCCAGGCTCGTTCCCGAGCGTCCCATCCGGCCCATCCGAGGACACTGGTCGCGGTGAGTCCGGGGGAGGCGTTGATGGAGTAGGAGGTGAACCTTTCGTTGGGCATGTCGAACTTGCCCCGGTTGGCCCAGTACGACTTTCTGAGGAAGTCTGCGGCGGTGAACTTGGGCGGGGACTTCTCGACCCACGGTTCGGGTGGTTCGAGGGTTTCGTCCTGAGCGTTCTCCCGAGACCATTGTCGCTCCCACATCCGAGTCCACTCCCGGTGCTTGCGCGATCCCGCAGCTCGGAACCTGAGAGCCGAGAGGAAGGGAACGTGTTCTTCCCGTAGCAGTTCTGGCAGCAGGTTCCTCATGGTGGAGCCGGGGCTGTAGGCCTCGACCGCGGCGACCACGATCGGATCCTTCTCCAACAGCCCCGTCAGTTCCGACACCGTTCGCACGATGGGACGGTCGACACCGTCCATTCCCCGCGTGTACCAGAATTCTCGTCTTTCGCACTGTTCCAGGAGCCAGGAGGCGATGGCGGGGCGCCACACGGACTCCCACGAGGGCGTGACCCACCGGTGTTTGAAGGTCGGGCTTTCCAAGACCCGAAGTGAGGGGTGTTCACGAAGAACGTCGATACGCCGCTGTAGGGCAAGGCGGTAGTCGGCCGACCAATGGTCGGGAAGCTCAGTGAAGCGATCGATGGCGTTCCTGGTGAACCACTCCTCTTCCTCGAACTCTTCGGGGTCGTCGAATCCCTCGCGGGCCAGTGAGAACTCGAAGGCCCGTTGCCCCTGGACGATTCCGGCAGGCAGCGAGTCGAGGGGTACGTGGGGAAGGGTCCCCGTGGGGACAAGCCCGTAGGACTCGTAGATACGCCAGTCGAGCTCCTCCTGGAGAAGGATCATGCGCTGAAGGGTCGCGTCCCATTCCTCACCCAGCTCGGCGATCCGTTCAGCGGCCGGTGGAGTGACCGAGGATTCGACCTCGGTACGTAGATCCAGGAGCCGCTGCGCGAGCGTCGCCAGTTCGCGAGGCAGTTCGATCTCGTTGAGAGCGGGGATCGGCAGGTCGACCATCCGAGAGGCGGTGAACTCGTAGATCGCCTCCCAACCATCTCCCGACCTGATCTGGTCCCCGCGAGGGTTGCCCTTGTTCTGGCTGACCTGCTTCAGCCAGAAGCATGCCGTGGAGCTGTTGAGGACCCCGAGCAGCCCCAAGGCCGTGTCCTCGGTGATGGAGGAGGGCAGCTCGATGACCGGAGCCGAGTTGAGTGGAGCGTTCGGGATCCGGTTCAGGGCGAAATGCGTGTGGGTGGCGACCCACGGGAAGACGATCGACCACGAGGAGACGTCCCGGTTGGTGGTCAGCTGGTGCCAGTCGTACCACTTCTGGGGAGAGATGCGGGAGCGTCCTGCGAGGACGCTCTGGTAGGGCCAGAGCCTTCTACGGTGTCCGGGGAGCCTTCGCAGGTCGACCAGTTCGCGGCGGTCTTGCCACGTGCGGGGGAAGAAGGCCCGAAGCTCGCTGCGGACCTGCCAGTCCCGGACCTGGGAACCGGTGACCAGGTCGATGGTGGCCGTCGCTTCCACCCCCCAACGCCGCATCGACGCGGAGGTCATCGAGAACAGGTCGTCAGCCCCCGTGCTCGCGATGTATCCGATGCGGTGGACATGGTCCTTCAACAGGGTCTTCGAACGCAGTGACCGGAACACGGCATCGGTCTCAGCGGAGCCGAGCCGCCAAGGGTGGGACCAGAACTCCTGCTGCGGACGCTCCTGCGAGGCCGTCCAGCCGTCCTCGCTGGGCACCTTGTTCAGACGGTCCTTGATGGAGGTCCACACCTTGCCCTGGCTCGGGACCTCCGGCGCGAAGGGCTCACCACGTTTGCCACTGACCATGGTGACGGTCGAGGCCTGGGACGGCGCACGGTCGCGCCCGGTGAGGACGAGGGTCGGCGTTCCGTGGCCGGGGATGTAGGCGCCGGAGGTGTCGATGACACCGTCCACGTCCACCTGGGGCAGGAAGTCTTCGACCAGGGGTTTGCCGAACTCCCTCTTGGCGAAGGAGTTCGCCATCAGCAATCCGACACGTCCCCCGGGCCGGGCCAGGGCGAAGGCGCATTCGGTGAAGGGGACGGTCAGGGCGAATGGGCCGGAGCGGGCGCTCGGGTACCCCTCGCGGTAGGCCTCCATGGCGTCCTTGTCCTTGGAGACGATGTAGGGAGGGTTGGTGGCCACCGCGTCATAGGTGGAACGGCCGAGCACCTTCTCGTGACCGGCCGTGTACGGGGGCACGCCACCCTTGGAGGGCGGGCGCTGACGAAGGGCGACAGGCGCACCGGAACCCTCCAGCAGTGAGTCCGCCTCGACGACGAGGACGCGCCATCGCCGTTGGGCCTCCACGGAGGCACCGCCGGAGCACCTGATCGCCTCGATCGCGAGCCGGAAGCGGCTGACCATGACGGCGATCGGACTGAGGTCGGCTCCGTGCACGCATCTCAGGGCCAACGCCACGGCCTCGTCTCCGGGCAGAGCGGGCCTTTCCTCGTGGATCTTCGACAGCACCCGTTGGAAGGCACCCAGGAGGAAGCCGCCAGAACCGCAGGCGGGATCGATGTAGCGAAGGCCCTGCTCGGTGACGCTGCCGACGTCCTCCAAGGCCCGCCCCAACGAGCGGTCGAGAACCAGGTCGATGACGAAGTCGGGGGTGGTCAGCAGGGCGTAACCCTTGCGCGAGCTCTCGGAGAGGTGCTGGTAGAGATCGCCGAAGTGGCGGGTGTCCAGCTCCGTCCCGGCGCGCCAGTGCGTGGATCCAGGTCGTGAGAGTGTTCGGGTCCTGTTACGCCAGTAGGTCACCAACCTCCGTGCCGCGGCCTCATCCGGACGGCGCGCACGCCAAGTTTCCGAGTGACCATGGAAGACCTCCGTGAGCGCCGGATGTACTTCGACCACTTCCGCCATGGCCTGCTCGATGACACGCAGTGAGTCGGTCCCGTGGGCGTCGGTCGATGCGTTCCCTCGTGTGAGCGCGGTGGGCCCTACGAGTCCGTTTTCCTCACAGAAAGTGATGAACGCGCTGGTGAGTACCCACATGACAGCGGCGTGTTCGGTCTCGGTCTCCGTGGCTCGATCGTTCATCGGAGCTGACTGAAGACCCTCCCGCAAGGTGCGGACAAGGTCTTGGAGCTCATGTAGCGGCAGAGTCTCGTTCATGCTCCCCGTCTCGTTGTTTGCCGTAATTCCTGGTCAGGTGGGATTTTGGTGTCCTCGGAGGGTCGCCCCGGGGGTCTCCTTTAGTGTAAACCATGCATTGAGTGCGGTAAATAGTTGTGCGTGCTGCATCGGGGCGTTACTGTGGTCATCGTAGAACCAGTCCTGTGCCGTGACCCGCTCAGGCGCCTAGAGTCACACCCCCAGTTCGTCGCTCTCCGTAATGCTCTTACGAATAGAGGTCATCGACACATGCCCGCCAAGCTCCTCGTGGTTCTCATCTCCCTCTTCGTCGCCGGCGTCCTGGCCCTGCTGTGCGCCTTCGGAGCCTTCACCCTCGCCCGAGAGGAGAAGAAGTCCCTGCCCGTGGCGCTGCGGTCGTCCTTCAGCGCGATGATCGCCACCATGACCGTGCTCATCGCCATGGTCGGCGTCGTCGTCGCGGTCGTGTGAGGGCATCGTGCCCACCCCGACGTTCCGGGGCCGTCGCTCGCGGCCCCGGAACAACCGCGCGCAGCATCGAACCCCGTGCGTGAACAAGGTCTGATCCGTACTGTTCAAGGGTGTTTCGATCCCCTCCCAAGCCTTGTCGGAGATCTGGGACAGGGCGGGAGAGCGGTTCCGCGACACCTCACGAGTGGCCGCACTCGAAGGGATGGAACCCTTCCCCGACACCGCCCTGGTACAGATCGCCGCGGCCGCCTCGGGCCGGGCCGAGGCGAGGCGACCCCGCGCCTGGAGCTGTACCCCCTGGACCTGGAGCGGGCCCTGCGCATCACCCAGGCCATCGGTTCCCTGGGCAGGCTCGGAGTCGCCCCCGAACAGATCCGGGACCGGGTCCGCTCACGTTTTCCCGCCCTGCCCGGTGAGCTCATCGCAGCGGCCAGGGAGGCCGACGGCGTCCCGTACGGCTTGTGGCTGCTGTTCCCCATGCACAGCCCGCAGGGCCCCGTCACCCTGGATGGTCGTCCGGCGGGCGTCATCGCCGACGCCGAACAGGCGCTGTTGCCGCGCGGGTTCACCGCTCCCGAGGCCGTGCCGGTGGGCTGAGGTCTTGCCCGCCCGGGGCGCGGGGAGGCGGGTTGGTGCGATGCGGCGCCGGTTGTCCACAGGCGCCGCATCGGCCATGGTGCCAGGGGCGGGGCGCGCGGATAGTGGAGGAATGAGCCACCCCCAGCGCCCCGACCTCCCCGGCCTTGGCCCGCCGAGCTCTCCCACCCTGGACCCCATGGCGGCGGCCCTCACGGTCGCGGCCGCCCAGTACGGTGTCCTCTCCTACCCGCAGGCCCAAGCATGCGGGCTGCACAAGTACGACCTCCGGCGGATGGTTCGACGAGGCGAGTGGCTGCACCCCCACCTTCAGGTCTACGTGGTGCGCCACCTCATGCCCGCAGCTGGCACACCCGAACGGTTGCGCTGCCTGGTCATGGCCGCCCAGCTCGCTTTGGGGTCGCGCGCGTGCGCGGCCGGACCGACCGCCGCCAGGCTGTGGGGCATGCGGGGCCTGGAACGGTGGGATGGCCGCCGAGTCCACATGGTCATCCCCGCCCTGAAGAAGCCACGGAAGCTGACCAGAGTGGACCTGCGCGGCTGGAACGTGCGCCCCGAGGAGATCACCGTGCTCGGCGACGGGCTGAGGGTCACCGACCCTGGACGGACCCTGCGCGACACCGTCCCGGCTCTGGACCGCGAGAGCGCCGTGTGCCTGATGGACTCGGCCCTCAATCAAGGATTACTCAGGCAGGAGGACATCGAGCCCATGAACCGGGTGATGCGGGGGCGGGCGAGGTGCGTGGACGTGCGGCGGTGGTGGAGGCTGGCCGATGGCAGGGCGCAGAGCCCGCTGGAGACACGCATCCGGCTGATCTGCCAGGACGGTGGGGTGCCCCCGGACGAACTTCAGCGCCGCTTCACCGACCGGTCGGGCAGGACCGTGGCGGTGGTGGACTTCTGGTGGGAAAAGACCCGGCTCATCGGAGAGGCGGACGGGCTCGGACCGCACGGCACCGCGCGCGCCCTGGCCAGGGACCGGGAGCGACAGAACGCCCTACAGGTGCTGTACCCGGACGTGCGCATCGTCCGGTTCACCTGGGCGGACCTGAGGAGGCCGGGCTACATCCTGGCGCTGGTGACGGGCAGGGGTGGCGCGGGAGAGGCGAAGGTGCTCCCCCCACCCGGAGCCATCGGAAGGGGGTGAAGGTGGCGCCCAACGGGGGGGAGCGTTAGGAACACCACGCGCACCTGCTCGCGATCGGTGGCCCCTGACCGACGAGAAGCGGCGTGTTCACTTCCTGTCGGGCGAGGTCTTGGTACCCCTACCCAGGTCGCGGCGCACCGCCTCCACCAAACGGATGGCGGCCAGACCACGTAGCGCCGAACGTGCCAGCTCGTCGAACATCCGCACGTAGGGCGTCACCGCCACCTCCTCGGTCAGGCAGAGTTCGGCCCCGATCGTCTCCACCAACACCCGGTCGTCGTCGAAGATCCAAAACCCATGCGAGGGCACCACGTCCATGCTCACGGCCAGGGGAATCACCCCGATCTCCACCCTTTCCCGAGCGATCTCCGAGGCGAGGCGGGAGAGCTGTTCGACCATGACCGTGTCCGGGCCCAGCCGGATTCGTAGAGCGGGCTCCCAGAGCAGGAAACGGAAGGTCTTGTCGGGCAGGTCGAGGATGCCCTGCCGTTCCATTCGGGCGCGTACCGCCTCGTCCACGTCGTCGAGTGTGCGGTGGCGACGCACTCCCCGACGGAACATGAACTTGGCGTAGTCGCTGGTCTGGAGGAGCCCGGGAACACACGCCGTCTCGAAGATCCGGAAACATCGGGTGCGTGCGTCCAGGGGTGAGTACGAGCGTTGACGTGGTCCGTGGCCGCCGGCGAGTTGCCGGCGCCAGCTCGCGTAGTGGGTCTCCAAGGAGCGGAGCTGGGCCAATAGCCCTTCCGTCGCCTGTGGGCGTCCGCACACTCGCGCCCACGAACGCAGATCCTCCACACTCGCGGTCTGCCTGCCATGCTCCAACTTCGACACCTTGGAGGGGTGCCAACCCAGGCGCGTCGCGAGTTCCCTGCCGGACAGCCCGGCCTCGCTCCGAAGTTCGCGCAAGCGGACACCGAGCGAGACTCGAGCCGTCTGGTAGTCGGTCATCGTGCCCTTGTCGCCATGTACTCCGTGAACGTCAGAGCATGATGCCACGCCGCGTCGCGTGCCTGGAGAGCGGTCAACACGTACCCGGGGTCTTCGCTGAGGCTCGCTCCGAGGAACCGGTCGCCGTCGAACTCCAGGCGAGCCACCGTACGACTGTCGAAGACCCAGAAGTCGTGGTCGGGGAGTTCGGCGACGATCGGGTGGTCACGGGGCAGATAACGGATGTCCTCACCCACACCGAGGTTGTAGGGAGTCCCCCACAACTCCCAACGCAGGTAGTCCGAGGGCGGGTCATCGATGAGCCTTACCCGCTCCATGCGCTTGCCGGTGGCGAGCTCCTCGCGCATCATGCGCAGCCAGGGCTTGAACCATTCCAGGCCGGGGTCCTTGCCCGCCGACCAGTCCTGGAAGGGCTGATCCTCGTTGAGCTTTCCGTAGTGGGAGCGGGTTTCGAGCCGCCAGGCCGTGTGCCGGTAGCGGCGGAAGAGGTCGGTGAAGTCCTCTCCGCTGAGGATCGGGGCCATCTCACTCCTTGGGGGCGAAGCGCGTCAGTAGGGTTCGGGGGACGACGATGAACTCCTCACCTTCCAGAACGTCGCTCAGCTGGGCCAACGCTTCGGGGTCGGTCAGTCGATCGCCCTGGACCACGATGTCACCGGTGTCGGTCTCGTGCAGCGTCGGACATCCGCCGTCCTGTGAGGTGGTGCCTATCTTGCGCAGCTTCATGGGGCAGGCTTCCTCTGCTCGGGGGTGGAGAAGACCAGTCTCGCCGACCGCCACCGCGCGTTTCCAGACTTCGGTAGGGCCCGTGGGAGCAATTCCGAGCAACTTTCCGGACCGGGGTGCCTCTCCGGTTCTACGTTCGGCGGTGACACGGCCCTGGCCCTGAGGGCCCTACCGAAAGGCGGTCCCCCCGGTGCACCCTCCAACTCCAGGTGGCCCACCCCCGCGAGTACTCGCCCCCTACGTCCGTATCGGGATCCAGGACGGCACGCTCTTCCTCGGCTTCGGCTCCGTGCAACAGAGCGTTCGGGACCGGGAACTGTGGCGCCCGCTGGTCCAGCTCGCCGACCACTTCCGCGAGCCACGGACCCGGGCCGAGGCCTTGGAGTTCTTGCTCGGGCCTTGTCGGGTGGAGGTGGCCCGTGCCGAGGCGGCGATGCTGATGCTGGAACACGGGCGCTGCCTGATCCCCGCCTCCGCCTACGACCCACAGGACCGCTACAGCAGGCACGCCCTGTTCTACGAGTTGTCCGGCGTGGACGCACGGCGAGTACAGCGACGACTGGCCCGAGCCCACGTGCTCCTGCTGGGCTGCGGCGGGATCGGCAATCTGGTCGCTGTCACCCTGGCCACCGCCGGGGTCGGCGCGTTGACCCTGGTGGACGCCGATCACGTGGAACTGAGCAACCTGACCCGTCAGTTCCTGTTCACCGAAGCCGACACCGGCCTGCCCAAGAGCCAGGTCCTGGCCCGGGAACTGCGTCGCCGCAACCCCGGGTGCCGTATCAGGACCATCGTCGGCGCGCCGACCGACAGCGAGGCCCTCAGAGCCCTTCCGGAGGCGGACCTGCTGTTGGTCTCCGCCGACTCACCGGGACTGACCGCTCTGGTGAACGCCCACTGCGTCGACTCCGGCCAGGCGTGGTTGAACGCCTGCTACGTCAACGACGTCGCGGTGTGGGGGCCGTTGGTGGTGCCCGGAAGCACCGGGTGCTGGGACTGTCGACCACTCACGGCACGCGCACCCGCCGACGAACCCGATTTGGCGGCGATCATCGGGCGGGTCAACGCCCGTTACCAGGCGCCGTCCAACGGCCCGGTCAACATGTTGGCCTCCTCCCTGGCCGCACTGGACGTCCTGCGACACCTGGGAGGGTTCGGGGTACCGGCGTCCCTGAACCGGCGGAGGGGTGTGTGGTCCCATGAGCTGTCGATCCAGGAGCAGCCCGCCGACCGTGACCCGCGTTGTTCCACCTGCGCCGAGGTCCGTCCCGCGACACCACTACATCAAGGAGTCCTGTGAGTACCGAGCCCCACGCCCCCGAGTGCGTCTTCTGCCGGATCGTGGCCGGGGACGCGCCCGCCCACCGGATCTGGGAGGACGACGATCACCTGGCGTTCCTGTCGATCTTCCCCAACACCGAGGGGTTCTCGGTGGTGATCCCCAAGGCGCACCGGCC
Source organism: Nocardiopsis listeri NBRC 13360 (assembly GCF_001570765.1). Taxonomy (GTDB): domain Bacteria; phylum Actinomycetota; class Actinomycetes; order Streptosporangiales; family Streptosporangiaceae; genus Nocardiopsis; species Nocardiopsis listeri. The sequence goes on from NZ_BCSH01000042.1 coordinate 44,029, forward strand.
CAGCTACGTCGTGGAGATGGAGCAGCGGGAGTACGCCGCGCTGCACCTGGCCGCCCGACAGGTGGCCCGGCTCCTGGACCAGGCGTTCGAGGACGTGGCCCGCACCGGGATCATGTACGAGGGGTACGGGGTCGACCACGCCCACGCCAAGCTCTTTCCCATGCACCACACCGCCGGCAACCAGGGCGAGGACTGGCGTGAGGTGGCTTCGCCCATCACCGGCTACTTCGATTCCTACCAGGGGTATCTGTCCTCCCACGACCACGTCCGCGCGGATGACGCTTGGCTGGGGAGGGTCGCCGAGCGCGTGCGGGCGGTGGCGGAGGAATGAGGCGAGGCGTGTCGGTGGAGTGAGCGGGGGGAGGGACGGGGGAAGGGGCGGGGCGGACCTGGTCCGCCCCGCCCCGAATGTGTCGGTTGTCGGTCGTCGTCAGTTGTTGCCGTCGTCGTTCATGGCCGCCTCCTCCTCGCAGGGTGGGGGTCGTGGGTGGAAGAGGGCGGTCCGGGGTTCCGGATGGCCGCCCCACACCCATCAAAGCCCGCACCCGGTGGCGGGCCAACGCCCTTGCTCGAAGTTGCTCGTGAGGGGTGGAGCGTTGAAGGGGGTAGGCAGTGCCCCCATGGGGGCCTTGGCGGTGCTGGGACGGGAAGGCTCGGGTGCCGGTCTAGCAAGACCGCTACCTGTGCCCGCTCTGGACCCAACTCGGGCCGGAGGGTTCTCGCAGCCACACCCGGTGCTCGCCCGAGGCGTCGACGGTGAGCCCGTACTCGGTCAGGGCCGGGCTTCCCTGGTCCCGCCAGAGCTCGTGGGAGGCCAGGACCTGCTCACCGAGGCGGTCGGGGCCACCCTGCTCCACTCGCCCGTCCGAGTGCAGGCGTACCCATGAAGGTGAATCCGTGGCCGCGAGCCACACACAGCCGGACCCCTGATCGGGTTGCGTTTGAAAACCCATGGCGATACCGGGGTTCATCAGCGCCAACTGTGGACCGGCGCCGCCCAGGACCAGGTCGCGGGCGTCACCCGAGATCCGCCATGCCCGGTCGACGGTGGCGTCAGGGCCGGGCGGTGCACCACGCCGGTTCCTCTGTTGGCGCAGGCTCATGAAATCGGCTTCCCCGATGAACCTTCCCTCTGCCCGACCGGTGCTCGGATCGACGACCAGCCTCGCCATCATCCCTCCGGGCAGGGTGACGCCGGGGGCCCAGGGGAGCACGATGACCCCGCCTGCCCGAGTCTGTTCGATCCACGCTCGGGGGACCCGGACCACAGCACATGTGGCGATGACCGAATCGTAGGGGGCCTCGGCCGGGTGCCCGTCGCGGCCATCGGCACGTAGGACGGTCGGCGCGTAGCCGTTGGCCTCCAAACAGTGGCGGGCCCGCGTGATGACGACGGGGTCCACTTCCACGGTGACGACGCGCCCTTGTACGCCGACGAGTTCGCACAGCAGGGCCGCGTTGAAACCGGTCCCGGTGCCGATCTCCAGGACACGGTGGCCTGTCCTGGACCCGGCGGCCTCCAGCATCGCCGCCATGACCGAGGGAGCGGACGAGGAGGAGGTCGGAACGTTCACGGACTTGCGCGCTCCCTCGTTGACCTGGGTGATGACGGGGGCGTCCGCATAGGCGTGGTCTGCCCAGCCTTCCGGGTCGGTGCGCCGGTCCAGGGGTTCTCCGACGACCTTGGGCCAGATCTGGTCAGGGAGGAACAGGTGGCGTGGGACTTTCGCGAACGCCGTACGAATGCGCTCCTCTGCCTTCAGCCCGGAGGCGAGCCTGGCCCGCCGTGCTTCCAACGTCTCGACCTCGCGGTTCACGCTTCTCCCGTCCCGTTGCAGTCGGGGCAGGGGACCATCTCCTTGTCCGACCACGGCCCCGATCCGTCTCCTCCCACGAAGACGTATTTTCCGCCGCCACATCCTGAGCACACGGCCATGTCTTCACACCCCTTTCTGTTGCTCTTCGCAAGAGGTTAGAGAGGGCTCATGCCGGTGGAAAGGCTTATCCGCGCCTATGCGTTTTCCTTCAGGACATGGCCTGCCACGATGAATATCTGTGAATGATTCGGCTACTCCGAGGGGAGCGAGTCGATGGCGCGCAGCAGCAGGGCGCGGGCTTGGCGGCCGAACCTGGCGGAGCGCGAACACAGGTCGAAGGCCCGGGTGTACTGTGCCACCTCGGTGGGATGGGTCAGGCGCAGTTCCGCCGACAGGGTCTCCACGGTGACGAGCCTGTCGTCGTGGAGGCAGAAACCGTGTCCGGGCTCGAACGCCACGCACTGGTCGAAGGGGATGATGCCCAGCGACACGTTGGCCAGTGTGGAGACCACCGCGAGCCGGTCGAGCTGTTCGGCCATCGATTCCTGGTCGATGTAGCGGGTATGCAGAACCGACTCCAGAATGAGGAAACGGAAACTCTTGCGCCGATCGTAGAGGATTTCCTGGCGTTGGAGACGCTTTTTCACCGCCTCTTCCGTGCCGGTGGAAACCCCACGAAAACGGGCGTACTTCGTGATGACGGAGCGAATGTAGGGTTCCGTTTGCAGGAGCCCTGGCACGATGGTGCACTCGTAGACACGGCGACTCCGTGTCGTGGTGTCCCTGCTGTGCACTTCGGCCTGGGGCCCCTGCATGCCCGATCGTTCCTGGATCCGCCACTCGACGTACATCGATTCCAGGGTGCCGAGCCGTCCGATGATCTCCTCGGCGGCCCCTTCCTCACCACACACCCTGGCCCATGCCCGGATATCGGCACTGCTCGGGCACTGGCGTCCGGTTTCCAGCCGGGAGACCTTGGGTTGGCTCCAGCCGAGCAGCGCGGCGAGCCGCGAACCGGTCAGACCTGATCCGGTTCGCAGCTCTCGGAGATTGCGTCCGATCTCCTGACGGGCGCGTTCCAGGGAGTAGGACACTACGTGCTGAACCGGTCCGGTGCGTCGGGGGCGTATTCACGATGGGGGATGGCGTAGCGCCAGGCGATGTCACGCCACCGACAGTGCCGGGCGACCGCCGCCGGGGCGTCGATGACCTCGTATCGGTGGGGGACGTCGTCGTCATCGAAGTGCAGGACGCAGACCCACCGGCTGTCGAAGAGCCAGAAGTCGTGCTGGGGCAGTTCCCCGACGACCGGGTGGTGCCGGGGGAGCCACCGGATGTCCTCACCGGCTTCTTCGTTGAACCGGGTGGCGGCGTGCTCCCAGCGGATGTAGTCGCTCAACGGCTCACTGACCACGCGAACCCGCTGCCACAGCTTCCCGGCATCGCGGGCCCGCCGAACGTTGCGGTGCCAGGTGGAGGTGCGGGCGTGCTTCTCTTCGAGGGAGGTGTCTCCGGTGCGCAACCAGTACTCGAACTCCTCCCGTTCACCCGAGACGTTGTACCGGTCGCGGATCTCCAGCTTCCAGGTGGTGTGTTCGAAGTCGAGAAATTGCCGGCGGAACTCCTCTCTGGTGAGGAGCTTGGTCATGAGGGCTTCTCCTCGCTCGCGAAGCGGAGGAGCTTCTCGGGGATCTCCACCACGGTTTCGTCGTCGGCCAGATCGCGTAGGTCGGCAAGCGCCTCGGGGTCGGTGACCTTGTATCCCTGCACGACGATCGTTCCCCGGTCGGTTCGGTACAAGGTGGGACATTCACCATCCCGGCTGTCGGTACCCAGGAACTCCAAACGCATGACACAAGCCTCTCGGATCGGTGTGTGGCTGGTCACGGGCCGGCGTGACGGCACCATGCTTGACCACCATGGGCGCCCTGGCAACTGCCGTCCGTGTCCAGGACCGGCCAAAGCCCCACGTCCAGCGAATAGCCGGACGTGGGACGAGGTTCTACGGGTGGAAGGTGCGGGCGGTGGCGATGAAGGCGTCCCACTCGGCGGAGGGGAAGGGGATGTGGCCGTGGGTGGGGTGCTTGGAGTCCCGGATCGCCGCGCCACAGGGGAGTTCGGCGACCTCCACGCAGTTCTGATCATGGCCGCTGTAGCTACTCTTCTGGAAGTCGGTGGGGATGTGGGCGACCTCCACGCAGTTCTGCCCCTGGCCGCTGTAGCTACTCTTCCGGAACACTAGATCGTTGCTCATCAGTCGCTCTCTAGGGGTTTCAGGATGTCAGCGATGAACTTTGCAGACTCCACAGTGCTCATCGCTGACCCTTGGGCATCGCTGAAGGTAACAGTATGTTGTTCCACTTCGTCGGCTTCCTCCAAGAAGAGGCCCCCTGTGGCAGTTTCGATGAAGATGATGGGGAGATCCAGTGGATCGGGGAACTCTAGGATGCTGAAGGGAGCGACCAGAGCGTTGTGTGCTCCAGCAGAGTAGGGCAACACCTGAAGGTCCACGTTTGGTAGCTGTGCCATGTAAAGCATGTGGCGCAGCTGTTCAGCCATGATCTCGGTGCCACCTATAAAGCGACGCAGTGCGGCCTCATCTAGGACGACACGGAACTTCGTTGGGTTAAACCGAGTAAGGATCTCGCGCCTGGCCAAACGCGCCTGGGTGCGTCGTTCGATCTCCTCGGGGCCTGTGTACCGGCCACCTTGGAAGACCGCATAGGTGTACTCAGGGGTCTGGAGTAGGCCCGGGATCACCGAGGACTCGAAGGCGCGGATGGTGGACGCTTCTGCCTCGAAGTCTGGAAGTGACTGGGGTCCGAACACCTCCTTGTATTTCGACCACCAGCCCCGGACCTTGGCATCCCTGGCCAGAGCGTGTAGTGCCTCGCGCTTCGCTGAATCGGCTATTTGGTATAGATCAAGCATTTTGTCGAGATCGTCCGGTTTGACCTTTTGGATTTCGGCGCTCTCGATCATGCTGAGCTTGCCGGCCGCCCATTTGAGGGATTTTGCCGCATTTGTAGATGTGATCTTGGCTTCCTCGCGTGCGCGCTTGAGCTCGGCTGATAGCCGGCGGCGGCGTAGCGTGGGGCTGTGGGGGCGTTGCATGGGATCAGTCTAACTAGAATTTATTGACGATCAAGGTAAGGCGTTGACATTCTTGAGGCTCAAGATTTAAAGTCGGAGCGTAGCCGGTGATCGGGCCCTCACTCAGAGTCCTCGCCGCTCAGGCTATGTCGTGCCCCTTTCCCTCTTCCGGGAAATCGTGAAGGTCGTTGACCTGGCGGGCGCGTCGAATTGTCCATTTCCCTCACCTTTGTGACAGGAGTTCTATTCGTCATGCCCGTAAACGCACCTTTGGTCGGTCTGCCCGACGTGACCCTTCCGCTCGGTGAACTCGTCCCGCGATTCCAGCGGCACTACTTCACCGGGTCCGCCGACATCCGCTTCTTCAAGTCTCGCTGCTACACCTTCGGCCGCTCGGTCCAGTACATGCCGCTGGTTCGGGCTTTCCTGGACACCTGCGCCGCCGAGCGCGGCACCGACTACCGCTACCTGTTCACCCTGCTCGGCTCAGAGCTCGCCAACAACGCTCTGACCCACACCCGCTCCGGGCAGCCCTACGGCCACTACACCCTCAAGTGCGAACGCCGAGACAACGGACTACGCCTGACCTGTCGCGACCAGGGCAGCAAACACACCAACCAAGACCAGCCGAACCGCTTCGAGCACCTGACCACCCACGCCTCACGCCTGACCGGCGACGCCGAATCCGGGCGCGGGCTGGCGATGATCGACTCCCTGGCCACCACCTGGGGCGACAACGGGTTCACCGGCACCCGACAGGTCTGGTTCTTCCTCGCCTACGACCTGTCCGGCAGCAGCTGGAACAGCCTGCTCTAACCACACGAGCCCTACCCGGGCGACGACAGATCGCGCCGTAGACGCGAAACGGGCCCAGAAGACGCGCCAACGCCTTCCGGGCCCTCAGATCCCAAAATCCACACACTTGCACATGTTCAGAAAGCAGGATCAGTGACGCATCCTATCCCCGCGCCCCGCCCGTCCAGCGACCCGCTCTACCGCTCCCGCCCGGGTCTGCCCCGGCGCGGTCCGCTCATCGGCCCGGTCTGCCCCACTTGCACGCACCCTTCCTGCCGCAGGATCCGCGCCGAGGAGCTGCCCATCCTGGGAGGTCACAAGGCCGAATACCGGGACGAACACGCCTTCGCCTCCTCCGTCCAGGCCCGCAACCGGCACCTGATCATCTGGTACGGGGAACGGACGGGATCTTTCTGGGTGGCCTCCTCCACCGGCCTGGCCGAGGTCCCCGACGGCGCGACCCTCACCCGTCTCCTCACCCCGGAACCGGAACCCGCGCCGGCACCTCCGTCACCGTTCCTGCGGCCCTACCTGAACCCGACGAGTCCGCATCTGAACCCGGTGCTGATCTGAGCCAGGACAGCACGAAGCCGACGAGAACCGAAGTCCCCCGATACATCGAGAAGACCACGACCAGACCGGGTGGCGCCACCAGGGGCCACCCGGCCTGTGGACAACTCGCTTCATGGACGGGGATGGATACCCGAGAGGAGAACCACACGTCACTATGACATGTGGGGGTCGGTGCTTTCAGAGAGAAGGCAGAGCGAGAGGACGGCTCGGACCGGTCCCGGATCAGCGACCGGTCTCGACTCGATGCAGCCGCACATCGAGTCGGCCGTCCTCGATCTCGGCCGTCATGTAGGTGTGGTGGGGCTGCCTGCGGCGGTCGGTGGGCGAGCCCGGGTTGAGCAATCGCAGTCCGGTGTCGGCACGGGTGTCCCAGGGGATGTGCGAGTGGCCGAAGATCAGCACGTCCGCGTCGGGGAAGCGCTTCGCGCACCGGCTCTCCCGCCCCTTGGCTTGCCCTGTCTCGTGCACGATGGCGAAGCGCACGCCGCCCAGGTCCTCGCGCGCCACCTCGGGCAGCCGCTCGCGTAGGTCGGGACCGTCGTTGTTGCCATGCACACCGATGACCCGTTCGGCTCGCGCCTGGAGGGAGAGCAGCGAGTCGAGGTCGCACCAGTCTCCCGCGTGGATGACGACGTCCGCGTGGTCCACCTCCTCCCACACCTGGGCAGGAAGGTCGCGGGCACGCCGCGGCAGGTGGGTGTCGGAGATGATCAGCAGACGCATGGCTCGCAGGGTACTCGGCGACCAGGTCAGGCGACGTCTTTTGGAGCCGGCCTTTCGGGGGACTTGCTTCGAAGGAGTCGACCCCGACGGGCCAGGAGGAGTATGGGAACGGTTCGAGAAGCCAGGCGGCCCACCTATAGCTCATGACCGCTGTAACTTTTGTCTGGTCAACGTCACGGGGATCATCGATGACCTGTGTCGCTTTCCCTCAGAGGAAGCCGAGACCCGATCTGACCACTGGGGTCAGCCTGGGCCGGAGAACCAAGTCGAATGCCCTTGTGGTGCCTCTCCGCTATCCCCACCGCTTCCCATCGTGACGTCCTGATCGCCGCCACTCTCTTGTAGTGGCCTTCGTCACGCTGTCCCTTCTTCTCTTCGGATTCTTCCCCTCCCACGAATGTCATGACCTGGAGTAAGGGGACGAATCCGGCCCTTGGCCCGCGTCAATCCACGCCACATCAGGGCTCCCCAAGAGTGCGCTGGTGCGGAAAAATCACCAGAATCACAACCACACCAACGCTTTGGGCAACCCATCTGGCAACAGGCGCATATCGACACCTTGGGAAGGCAGGCCCGTGAGGTTCGCGTTCGTCTACGACGAAACGGGGAGCACACACCCGACCGGGGACACCCCCCACCCCCGGCACAACAGGACCCAGAGTCGGGCCGACCACCGCACCCCGCGGTGCGCATCGCCACGGCCGCCGAACGGGCGCGCACCCGAGGCACCACCGACTTCCACCGGGCCTTGGCCTGTCTGGATCGGATGTGGCACACCATCTCGGTCTCCGATTCTGACTCACCCCACGCTTCGGACCGCGCCATCGACTGGGCCAGCGATGAGGTCGACTCCGACGAGATGTTCCGCCCCCAGGCGCTCCGTGCTCCAACATCGGGCGATGTGCCCGACCCCAACGCCCCGTCCGGGCCGGCCCATGTAACCCCTAACCCCTTCTTTCCCCTTCCTCCTCCCCCACATGTTTTGGAGTTCGTTGTGCCGATCGCGGACCCCGGTGCCGGTGCGGCCACCCCCGCACCCCCTCTGAGTGTCGACGACCAGATGGGGCGCCTCAAGGACGGCGACGGCATCATCAGCCCGTTGACCTTTCCCGACCCCTCGGTGTCGGTGGACTACGTCAACGCCATGGCTTCGGGGTTGCGTGAGCTGGGTACCTCGATCGCTGACACCGGCAACGACATCACCGGCTCCTGGGGTGGGCTGAACGGGCCCTACTCGGCCCCGGAGTCCGAGACCTTGTTCTCGGTCCTGGATCCGGTGGCCACCGATGGCGACACGGTGGGTGAGGAGTTGGGCCGGGCGGCCCGGGCGTTGGAGAGCTTCGCCGAGGATGTGGCCGACATCAAGACCCGTTGGTCCAACCTGCGGGTGGAGGCCTATGATCTGCGCTCGCGTATCGCCGCCGAGGGCGATGACTGGGACAAAGGCGGTGGGTTCGCCGGGTTCGGTAAGGCCCCGTTGGTGGAGGAGAACGATGCTCTGATCGAGCAGGGCCGGAAGATCGTCAACGACTACACCGAGGTCGAGAACACCTGCGCCAACGCCATCAACAACGGGATTGCCGGTCGCACCAACTTCGAGAAACAGCCCGAGGGTGACGCTGAGCTCGATCCGAACGTGTTCTACCACGGGTTCGACCAAGACCTGTCGGAGTTGGCCGAGGCCTGGGGACATGAGAGCGCCCAGACCGACCACGGGTGGTGGGTCGATGCCGGCCACGCGGTGTGGGACTTCGGTGTAGACGCCGTTGAGGGTGTGGGTGCGATGGTGGGCGCGCACTCTTCCCAGGGGTGGTTCGAGGCTTCGTGGGGGGATGCGCTCAAGGAGTACCACTGGGACAACCTGACCTCGGCGGCCTCGTTGGTGGGGATGTATGACGCCGAGTCCGACTCGTTGGGGTGGAACGGTGGGGAGGGCGTGGGCCAGGCGTGGAAGGACTTGGCGCACTCGGTGGTGCCCTGGGAGGAGTGGGGAGATCGGCCCGGGTATGTGATCGGGACGGCGGCGTTGAACGTCATCGGCCTGGTGGGCGGCGCGGCTTTGACCGCTACTGGTGTGGGTGCGGTGGTGGGTGTGCCGTTGATGGCCTGGCGTGGGATGTCCATCGTGGACGGGATGGGCGGATCGGGCTCCGGCGGTAGTGGTGGTGGAGCCGATATCGATCTGCCCGATGTTTCCCATGTTCCGCAGTTTGGTGGCTCGGGCTCACCGCTGATCAACCTGGCCGGAAGAGCGCTGGATACCACCGGGTTCGGCCCGGCCCGGATGGCCGATGTGCAGGCCTCCATCGACCGCCTGATCTCCCCCGGCCGCGAAGGAAGCGACTCCGGTGGCGGGTTGGTGCGGCCTCGACCCGGACAGGATCCTTTGGGCGCGGATGGGCGCGCGACCCAACGCCCGGTCGCCGATCCGACGGTGGCTGATGCGCTGGCCTTCGACGACATCGTCGACCACCCGGGCAATCAGACCTTCGGTGACCAAGTCCGCGCTACGGATCAAGGTGCGATCAGCGAGGTCGACCAAAAAGCTAAAACAAACCCAAGCCGTACCCCGAGTTCAGAGGAGGGCACTTGGACCGCTGAGGCCCTCTCCGGTGGGCCTGAAGGTGACCACAGCCGTCTTCTGGCCGGTACTGGTGGCCGTGGTGGTGACACGGACATTATGACCGCCGAGCGCGAAAATTCCAGCTCCGGATCAGACCGTCCAGCCGATCGCGTTGGAAACGCTGACCATAAAAACTCCAGTAGCACGAACAACATCGACACTGAATCACAGAACGGTGATCGATATGGTGCTGATAACAGTGCCCGCGATGCCAGCCCCGACCAAGGTCCCTCGAATAGGGGAGATAATCACGCGGAACCCGACAGTGATCGTTGGGACGGGCGTAAATCAACCGGAGATCCGAATGTCAGATACGGAGACAGCTTCACCATCAGGCTCTCCGATAACACCCTGGAATCCAGAAGCGGAAATGGTGGGATCGGCGGCACGCAAGGTGAAACGAACGACAGGCCATCTGCTGACTCAGACGATCGCAAGGAAGAAATAAGGGGTGATTTCGATCCCGAAGGTGGCGATTCACCCCAGAGTGAGGATTTCACATCTACAGAATATGAAAAAAGAGAAGATCTTCCAGTTGAGATTGATGATACCGGTCCCACGGACCTTATTGGTGAGGTCCATAAGGCCATCGACCTCGTTAGTCAGGTCCATGGTTTCCCTGACGGTATGAGAGAGCTTACTGTCAAGTTTGAAAAATTAAAGGGAGATACTATTGGGAGGTATAACGATGTAAGCGGAACCCTCAGTATTGACCCTGGCCAGAGAAACATTCGAGAAACTTTGGTTCATGAGATCGGACATGCCATGGACCAGGCCGGAGATTCGAACACGAGACTTGGGATGGCAACGAAGGTGGGAGCTAGAAAACCCAACATGAAGAATTTGCTAGACTCCATGAGAAATTCTCCAGAATTTGAATCCCTCGGGAACCTACAAAACCCCAAGGCCAAGGTTTACTTTCGCTCAGATCAGGAACTATTTGCCCGCGCTTATTCACAGTGGATCACGGAGCGCACCAAAGACCCAGTCCTGACCGAAACCATCAACCGTCTTAGATCCACGGGTGGGTTCGAGCGGGCTCGCCAGTGGCAGGATGGTAGCTTCAAACCTATCGCACAGGCGATGGACAAGCTCTTCAAGGAAGACTGGGGGTTGATGTGATCGTCCCTGTAGAGGATCCGGACAACTGCTCGCGCGAGGAGATCATCGCAGCGTACCTAGAACGAGGGTTCAGCCAGGAGGAAGCCGAAGCCTTCACCGCCATCTTGAAGGACCCCCCTGAAGAAGGCATCGAGATCTACTGAAGTTCTCAGTGAGGTTTATTTTCACGGTTTGTTGAGGGGCGGACCGGCTTGGGCGATGGCCCCGATCCGGTCAGGGCTCAGCGTGAGGTGTTTCAGGGTCCGCCAGCGTTGCTTCAGCTCAGCAGCGGCCCATCGCTCAGAGCACGCACAGGGTAGAAGCCGGTTGTGAGCATGGTTGTTGCTGCGGGCTGTGTCGTGTTTCTTCGGACGGTCGTTTTGTCGGTCAGGCCTTGGCGCAGGGGGCGAACCGGTGCCGGTGGAACATCTCGTTCTTTGGCATCGAGAACCACGACTCCGCGATGGTGTTGTCGTGACATCGCCCGCTCCGCCCGGCCGAGAGCCCGACACGGCCGAGTTCGTCATCCCGTTCACCTTGGGTATACGGCTACCTTCAACCTACGGCCAGCTTCTGGCGCTTCCACCTCCGCGGACCCGATCGCCCTGCGGCTCTCACTACCCCTCGTAACCGTCACCCCAACTGAGGAAAAGGTGACCTGTGGGTGGCTCGGAGCCGATCCGGGACCAAAGTCCTCGTACGCGGCTCTGATATGCGGAGATACGCTGAGTGCACAGGTCGTCCCCGCCCCTGAGACAACGGCCCCCGTGTGAGAAGGCAGGACACGAGTGCAACCCCTCCGCGACGAAGACCCCCTTCTCCTGGGCGAGATCAAGCTCCTGGGCAGACTCGGCAAGGGCGGCATGGGGCAGGTCTACCTCGGCCTGACCCCTGACGGGGACCACGCCGCCGTCAAGACGATGCTCGGCGACCACATCGCCCAGAGCGAGATGCGCGAACGCTTCCACCGCGAGGCCTCCGCCCTGGGCATGGTCTCCGGTCCCGGAACCGCCGCCTTCATGGGCTCCAGCGGTCCCGACGCGGACCGCCCCTGGCTGGCCATGGAGTACATCCCCGGCCTGGACCTGTCCGAGTACGTCAAACGCGACGGCGCCCTGGACGAGACCACCGGAACCGGCCTGTTCCTGCTGCTCACCGACGCCCTCGAAGTCGTTCACCAGGCCGGCTTGCTGCACCGCGACCTCAAACCCGCCAACGTCATGCTGGGCCCCACCGGCCCCAAGGTGGTCGACTTCGGGCTCGTGGCCATCGGCGAAGCGGGCGGAGACCTCACCGTGGTCGGCGCCCACATGGGCACCGCCCTGTGCATGGCCCCCGAACAGTTCGGCGCCGCCGACCAGGTCACCCGGGCCGCCGACGTCTACGCCCTGGGCGCGGTCGTGGCCTACGCCCTCACCGGCCGCTATCCCTACAGCGGACCCACGGCCTTCGCGGTCCGGGAGAAGATCCTCGACCCGAAGGTCGACCCGGATCTGGACGGTGCCCCCGACCCCCTCCTGCCGCTGCTGCGCGCCCTGTTGTCCATCGACCCCGACGACCGTCCGGCCCTGGCCCACGTCCGCGCCCGTCTCCTGGACCGCCTGGCCGCCCTGAACCTGACGCCGGGCGCGGCCCGTGAACTGGTGGCCGAGCGCACCCACGTGCCCGGCACCGAGGTTCCCGACACCGTGCCCGTCACCCCCAGGACCAGGGTGCGCACCACCCGGCCGGAGACCACCCTGCGCGAGACGGCTCCGCAAAGAGCCGAGATGGTGGCCGAACGGTTGCGTCGGGACTACGCGCGCCCCGCCGTGGCGGCCTGACGCCCCGACCGGGCGGGCCAGGGCCACCCCGGTCGTTCCGTCGGTCTGCGGGCTCGCCCCTCGGCCACCCCGCGGCACGGACCACAGCACCCGACACAGCGAACCCGAGGCCGACCCCGCGCATCCCGCTTCCAGGGGCGGCCCGGCACAACCGGCACAGCACAACAGCACACAGCCCGAACCCCGGTTGATACCACTTCGAGTCCCAAAGGTGTCAACCGTGGTTCCCCGTCACGCGTGTGACGGTCAGAAGAACCGATGGCGGAGAGCGAGGGCCGTTCAGTGGCCGAAATCGAGGACCGGGCCCAGCCCCCGAGCAGGGCACAGGATCACCCCACCCCGCCCGGCGGCGGTCACTTCGCCCCCGGCGCCCGGGTCGTGGTCCGCGACGCCGAGTGGATGGTGCGCACCAGCACCCCCACCGACAACGACGGCCACCTCCTGCGCGCCGTCGGCGTCTCGGAGTTCGTGCGCGGGGAGGAAGGGCTCTTCTTCACCGGCATCGAGAGCATCGAACCCCTGCGCCCGGAGGAGACCACCCTGGTCCACGACCCCTCCTCCGGGTACGCGGAGAGCCGCCTCTACCTCGAATCGGTGCTGCGCCGCACCCCGCTGCCCCAGTCCGAGCGCCGCCTGGCCACCACCGGTGGTTTCCTGCTCGACGACAAGGTCTACCAGCAGCGCCCCGCCGAACTCGCCCTCAAGGCCCTGCGTCCGCGCGTGCTGATCGCCGACGTCGTCGGCCTGGGCAAGACCCTGGAGATCGGCCTCATCCTCGCCGAACTCATCCGCCGCGGCCGAGGCGAGCGCATTCTCGTCGTCACCCCGCAGCAGGTGCTGGAACAGTTCCAACAGGAGTTGTGGACCCGCTTCGCCATCCCGCTGGTGCGCCTGGACTCGGTGGGCCTGGAACGCATCCAGCGCGACATTCCGGCCGGGCGCAACCCCTTCCTGTTCTTCAAGCGCGCCATCATCTCCATCGACACCCTCAAGAACCAGGGCAAGTACGGCCAGCACCTGCGCAGCATGCACTGGGACGCCGTCGTCATCGACGAGTCGCACAACCTCATCAACGAGAACAACCTGCGCAACAAGCTCGCCCACGTCCTGGCCCGGCACACCGACGCCATGCTGCTGGCCTCGGCCACCCCGCACAACGGTGACTCCAAGTCCTTCGCCCAGCTCGTCAACCTCCTGGACCCGGCCGCCATCGCCGACCCCACCGAGTACACGGCCGAGCAGATCGAGCACCTCTACATCCGCCGCACCAAGGTCCACCCCGAGGTGCGCGCGGACATGGGCGACAAGTGGCCCGACCGCGGCCCCTCCATCCCCGTCCGGGTCGCCGCCACCCCGGCCGAGGAGGACGTCTTCGCCGAACTCACCCAGGTTTGGCTGGCCGGTGACGCCCGAGAGGGCGGCCCCGTCGTGCGCAGGGAGGGACGCCTCTTCCCCTACACCCTGCTCAAGGCGTTCCTGTCCTCCCACCGGGCCCTGGCCACCACCGCCGGCAACCGGCTCAAGACCCTGGAGCGCAAACGCGCCACCACCCCGGCCGGCGACCCCGCCCATGAGGCGGCGCTGGAGCGCGAACGCGCCGCCCTGGTCGAACTCAAGCGCCGCGCGGACAAGGTCGACGCCTCCTCCTCCGCCAAGTTCCAGGGCCTGCTCGGCCAGCTCAAGGAGATCGGCGTGGGTCGCACCAACCCCACCCGCGCCGTGGTCTTCTCCGAATCGGTGCCCACCCTCACCTGGCTGCACGCCGAACTCCCCGAGGCCCTGGGCCTGAAGCCCGAACAGGTCGCCCTCATGCACGGAGGCATGTCCGACACCGAACAACAAAGGGTCATCGCCGACTTCGCCCTCACCGACAGCAAGGTCCGCGTCCTGGTCACCGGCGACGTCGCCTCCGAGGGCGTCAACCTGCACCGTCAGTGCCACCACATCGTGCACTACGACCTGCCGTGGTCGCTCATCCGCATCGAACAGCGCAACGGCCGCATCGACCGCTACGGCCAAGAGCACGAACCCCAGTTCCGCGCGCTCATCCTCACCTCCACCGTCGACGGCGCCAAGGACGACACCACCGTCGCCGAGAAGCTGCTCGACAAGGAGGCCGAGGCCCACCGGAGCCTGGGCACGGCGGAGGCGGCGACCGGCCTGTACAGCGCCAAGAAGGAAGAGGACCGCCTCGTCCTGGACCTGCTGGAGGGCCGCACGGTCGAGGAGTCCATCGAGGCCTCCCGCACCCAGGTCGAGGACGACCCCTGGTCCCCCGACCTCTTCTTCGGCGACTTCGGCGTGGACGACGGCACCGCGCCGCCCGAGACCGCGCCCACCCCCGGCCTGTTCGACGACACCGAACAGTTCGTGCGCGCCGCCCTGGACACCGTGGGCGAGGGCCTGGACCTGAGCCAGGACGACAAACTCCTCGCCTTCACCCCACCCGAGGACCTCAAGCAGCGCCTCAAGGCCCTTCCCGCCGGCTACCTCAAGGACCACAAGGTCATGGAGCGGCTCAAGGTCACCTTCGACCGCGTCCACGCCCAGAACCGGCTGGACCAAGCCCGATCCACCAAGACCACCTGGCCCGACACCGGATACGTCACCGACCTGCACCCCATGGTGGAGTGGCTGGTCGACAAGGTGCAGGTACGCACCCCGCGCGGGCACGCCCACGTCTTGGTCGGGCAGGTGGACGAGCCGGTCTTCCTGGTGCAGGGCACCTACTCCAACGCCCTGGGCCAGCCCACGGTCGTGGAGTGGATGGGCGTCTCCGGACTACCGAACGAGCCCCGCGTGGAGGACATGTTCGAGGTGTTGGAACGCGCCGGGGTGGGCCCCGACATGGTCAACACCGGCCAGGGCGGCGATCTCGGCGCGCTCCAGGCCCTGGTCCCCGACGCGGTCCGTGTGGCCGATGAGCACCTGAGGTTGCGCCGCCAGGAGTACGAGGCCCGGATCGAGGCCGACCTGGCCGAACCCCAACGCCGGGTCGAGGAATGGGAACAGCTGGCCCTCCAAGGCCTGGAGAACAGCGCGCACAGCAAGCAGGACAAACGTCAGCAGGTACAGGACACGGCCGCCGAACAGCGGCGCCTGCTGGAGAAGATGCGGACCGACGGAGAACCCCTCCTGCGTGTCCTCGCCGTGCTGAAGGGTGCGAACCGATGAGCTACGACTCCGTGATCAACCGTGGCGAGTACTTCTCCGACCACTACCTGGCCGAGGTCCTGCCCAAGACCCTCAAGAAGGGCGTCTTCAAGGACTGGGCCGAACGCGAGGCCGCCGAGGCCCAGCGCGTGAGCACCGCCAAGGCCGACGAACACGCCACCGACGCCGAACGTCGTCGCCGGCCGGTCACCTCCCGCGAGAAGCTGCGCCGCCTGCGCGCCCGCTACTTCGAGGACCGGCCCGCCCTGGCCGAACACGTCGAACGCCTGCGCGAGAACCCGGACTCGATCACCGAGGCACGCCTGGCCGAGCACACCGAACGCCTACACGGGCTGCACCAGGCGATCCTGACCGCCCTGGGATACGAGCCCAAGGCCGAACCGCACACCGCGCACTTTGAACACGGCGACGACACCGTCGGCGTGCGCCTGGCCCTGCACCACCCCACCGTCGCCGCCATCGAGTGCGGCTGGGCACCCGACGTGGACGCCGCCATGGACCCCAACGGCGCCGGATGGCTCCTGGACCCGGTCCTGTTGGGAAACACCGGCCGCGAACGGATCGACCAGGGCACCAAACTGGTCTCCTGGCTCTTCGCGCGCGACGACGGCCTGCGCTACGTCCTGGTCCTGGTCGGCGGCGTGGTCGTGCTCGCCGACCGGGCAGTGTGGGGCGAGGGCCGCTACCTGGGCGTGAGCCTGGACGCCGCCCTCAGCAACAACGACACCGACGAACTCGGCACCATCGCCGCCCTGCTCGGCGCCGAGGCGCTGTTGCCCTCCGAGGACGGCAGCGGCGACGCCTTGTCGGAGCTGGTGGACTCCTCCAACCAGCACGCCGTGGGAGTGTCCAAGGAACTGCGCCAGGGCTTGCAGAGCTCGGTGGAGATCATCGCCAACGAGGTCTTGGACCGACTGCGCCAGGCCGGGGTCAGTCCGCACGACGTGGACACCGGCACCGGGCGTTCCTTCGCCGACGAACTCGCCCGCCAGTCGCTGCGGTACCTGTACCGGATCCTGTTCCTGCTCTACGCCGAGGCCCGCCCCGAACTGGGCGTGGTGCCGGCCAAGGACGAGGCCTACCTGCGCGGTTACAGCATGGCGCGCCTGGGTGACCTGGTCGTGCCCGACCTCCAGGGCGAGGAAGCGCGCGGCAGTACCCACCTGTACGAGTCTCTGGACCTGCTGTTCCGCATGGTCAACGAGGGCCACAACCAGCGCGGCCACCAGCTGAGCGACGAGGAGGCCGCCGGCTTGTCGGAGGGGGAGGGGCTGCGCTTCGAACCGCTCAAGGCCGACCTGTTCGACCCCGCGCGCACCGGCCTGATCGGGACCGGTCTGGTTCACCCCGATGACGACCCGGACGAGCCGGAGATGGCCCGGCTGGACACCCGCCTGCGCAACTCGGCCCTGCACCGGGTGCTGCGCAAGCTCATGCTGTCCCAGGGCAGCAAGAAGGGACGCGGCGGGTTCATCTCCTACGCTCAGCTCGGTATCAACCAGCTGGGCGCGGTGTACGAGGGGCTGATGTCCTACACCGGGCGCATCGCCGAGGAGACCCTGTACGAGGCGGCCAAGAACGGTGACCCCAAGGACGGGTCATGGCTGGTGCCGCACTCCAAGGTGGACGACTATCCGGACGGCGTGTGGGTGCACGTCAAGGACGAGAACGGCAAACCGACCGCCGAGCGTGTGGTGTACCGGCCGGGGCAGTTCGTCTACCGGTTGGCGGGGCGCGACCGGGAGACCAGCGCGTCGTACTACACCCCGGAGTCGCTGACCCGGCTGACGGTGCAGCTGACCCTGCGCGAGCGGCTGGACCAGAACGACACGGTCACCCCGGCACGCGAGCTGCTGGAGTGGACCATCTGCGAGCCCGCGCTCGGGTCGGGTGCCTTCCTCAACGAGGCGATCAACCAGGTCGCGGCGGAGTATCTGAAGCGTGCGCAGGATGAACGGGGTGAGCGACTCGACCCGGACAAGTACGCGGAGGAGTTGCAGAAGGTCAAGGCCTACATCGCCCTGCACCGTTCGTACGGAGTGGACCTGAACGAGACGGCGGTGGAGTTGGCCGAGGTCTCGCTGTGGTTGAACGTGATGTACCCGGGGTTGCAGGCACCCTGGTTCGGGTTGCACCTGCGGCGGGGTAACTCGCTGGTGGGCGCTCGTCGGGCCCTGTACTCTCCGGACGCGGTGAAGAAGGGCGAATGGCTCAAGAGCGCGCCCAAGGAGGTGCCCTTCCGGGATGGGGAGATCGAGGAAGGTCACATCCACCACTGGCTGCTTCCCGCGCAGGGCTGGGGGAGCGTGGCAGGGGAGAAGGAGGCCAAGAACCTCGCCCCGGAAGAGACGAAGAAGCTGGGCGACTGGCGCAAGTCCATGCGCAAGCGCCCGAAGGCGACCGGCAAGAAGTCAGAACTCAAGCGGCTTCAGGGTTTGTCCAGGCGGGCGGAGTACCTGTGGGGCTGGGTCATTCGCAGGCTTGAGCTTTCCGAGCAGGAGATCAGCCGCGAGATCGACGTCTACGGTGCCGACTGGATCGAGCAGCCGGAGAACCCGCTTTCGCGTGATGAGGTCAAGGCCCGGTTGGAGCGGAAGGGCAGCCCGTACTGGCGGCTGAAGACCGTCATGGACGCGTGGTGCGCGTTGTGGTTCTGGCCAGTGCAGAAGGCTGGGTTGCTGGACGGCAGCGACGAAGTTTACGGGCGTCTGGAGCGTTCTCTGGAAGTGAGCGCTTCCGGGGCAGACTCTCTATTCGATACGGGACAGAGCTCCAGCAAGAGCTTGGTGGACCTGGACAAGTGGCTCGACTTCGCTGAGGCCGTGCTCGGATCACACGACATCCCGGATGACTCGTTGTACGAGGGACAGATCCACAGCCTCGGTGAGTTGGGCGATGCGGAGGACATGCTGCCCGGCTTCATGGGCATGACCGAGCCCTATCGGATGGGCGAGAAGTTCCCCTGGTTGGCAGCCTCGGAGAACCTGGCCAAACAGCACGGTTTTTTCCACTGGGAACTCCAGTTCTCACACCTTTATAAGAGTCGCGGTGGTTTCGATATTCAGGTTGGAAACCCACCGTGGGTGCGCCCTCGTTGGGATGAGGCTTCTGTTCTTGCTGAAATAGACCCCTGGTTTAAGTTGGCGGAGCAACCTTCTGTTAAAGCCAAAGAAGGCCGAAAAAAATATCTTCTTGAAGAGGGCGAAACGGAGCGCTACTATCTGGTTGAGCTTGCAGCTGTGGCCGGGCTAAGTGATTTTATGTCCAGCTGTGTGAGCTATCAACTCCTTGCGGGCACGCAGCCAGATCTCTATCGCGGATTTATGGTTCGAGCATGGGCCAATATCTCTCCATTTGGTATTGCGGGACTGATTCACCCGGATACGCATTTTGGTGGATCTAAGGAGGCTTCGCTTCGGGGTGCTGCGTATCAATCCCTTAGAATCCATGCTCATTTTCGCAATGAAGCGAAGATTTTTCCCGAAGTTCACAACAATGTTTCATTTTCTATCAATGTATATGGCGAGTCGGGTGATATTGATTTCTTGAATAGTAGTTATCTTTACGGGGCAAGTGTTCTGGAGGGTTCCCTCAAGTATGGTGGATCTGGTCCGGTTCCCGGTGCTCGCTGGGGGGGTGGTTGGGACCTCAGGCCGCATGCTAAGAGGTTGATTCGGGTTAATTCAGGTGTCTTGAAAGAGTGGAGCGAAGTTTCGGGATCTGGGGAGGGCGAGTACTTAAAGGCCCCTTTGTTGTATCCGGTTACCAGCGATGAGGCGGGGGTGGTTTCTGCTATTGCCCGGTTCGCTTCAAGGCTAGGTTCTGATAATCCATCGGTGGTGCGTGGTTACGATGAGGTTGGGGCTAAAAAGAGTGGAATTATTGAACGTGATTCGTTTGTTCCAAAATCCTTGGATGAAGTTGTTCTTCAGGGTCCACATATCTCACAGTTGAACCCGTTGAGTAAGTACCCTAAGAATCCTTGCCTTGGGCAAAACGACTGGCTTCCTTTTGATTTGATAAATATCGGAGATTCGGAGATTTCACGAGTTAACTACAGAATTTCTCCGGGTGGCCTTTCTGGTGATATGGATGAAATGCGTGGCGTGAATGGCGCTGGCAATTATCGACTCGCGTGGCGTGCAATGATCCCATTTGACACTGAGAGAAGTCTTTTTTCTGCTCTAGTCCCTCCCGGCCCGTCCCACGTTCACGCCGTTCACTCTATGTGGCTTAAGAGTAATAAGCTTCTAGTGTTGAATGCTGGTTTCTGGGCATCACTACCGCTTGATTATTTGATGAGAATCACAGGTCGTTCTCATTTGCAGGTTTCTGAGGCTCAGAAAATGCCATCGCCGAACTTGGGAAATCCACTCGAATCTGCGCTTGTTGTCCGTGTAATGCGCCTGAATTCGCTAACTCGTTCATATTCTTCTCTTTGGGCAGAGCTTTTTGCTGAATCGTGGCTTCAGCAGTCCTGGGCTGTTAGCTGGGAGGGGTTGTCTCCTCTGCAAGGAGTTGCGCCGGAGTGGGATCGCGAATCGCCGTTGCGTACTGAGCGCGAGCGTCGTTCTGCGCTGGTGGAATTGGATGCTATCGTTGCGGTTTGGATTGGAATTTCAGCCGATCAACTTGCTGTTATTTATCGATCAAGGTTTCCCGTCCTTGCAGATAGGGAAGATTGGATCTGGTTTGATGCTAGTGGTCGAAAAGTAGCCAAGAATCACCACACCTTCGGATACGGGCAGGATAAGGACGACTACCTCCAACTCCAGAAGTATCTAGTGACTGGGAACCCCGCCGACATCCCCTCCGGCTACTCCGCGCCCTTCTACAAGGCCGACCGTGAAGCCGAGTATCGCGAGGCTCACGCCCACTTCACCGAGATCGTCGAGCGCGCGAAGCGCGATGGCACCTGGAACGGGGAGTCCTAACGATGCAGCCCACGCTCGCCGCCGCCGAGGTACGTCGCAACATCACCCAGTACCTCTCCACGACCTTCGCGCTCGCCGACGAACCGGTCCGTGAAGGCTTGGAATCGTTCTTCAACGACCCCACCCAAGGCATCTTCCGGGGCCCCTACCTCCGGGTTCGCACGCCCTTCCGGAAGTCCGACGACTCCTGGCGCTCGGCCCTGGAATGGCACCCGGCCGGCTTCACGCCGTTCCTGCACCAGGCGAAGGCCTTCCAGCGCCTGTCCTCCCTGGACAAGACCCCCGAACCCACCCTCATCACCACCGGTACCGGTTCCGGTAAGACCGAGTCCTTCCTCGTCCCGGTCCTGGACCACTGCCGTCGGGCCCGTGCCGCCGGCAAGCGCGGTGTCAAGGCGGTCCTGCTCTACCCGATGAACGCCCTGGCCACCGACCAAGCCGGACGTATCAATGACCGTCTCGCCGACCCCGCCCTGGCCGGGGTCACCGCTGGCCTGTACATCGGTGACACCCCCGCCACCGACTACAAGCACGTCGCCACCTCTCGGGGCGAGATCCGCCGCCTGCGCCCGGACGTGCTGGTCACCAACTACAAGATGTTGGACCTGCTCCTCCAGCGCGCCGACGACCTTCCTCTGTGGCGGGACTCCGAACTCACCTACGTGGTGGTGGACGAGTTCCACACCTACGACGGCGCCCAGGGCACCGACGTGGCCATGCTGCTGCGCCGTCTGGCCGCCGCTACCGGCAACGCCCGCCCCGGCCACCCGCTGGGCAACATCTGCCCCGTGGCCACCAGCGCCACCCTCGGTCAGGACGAGGCCGCCCCCAGCACCTCCGCCGACACCGTCCTGGACTCCGCCGACCCCACCAGCGCCATCTGCGAGGTCGCCGCGACCGTTTTCGGCACCCATTTCGGCCCCGACGCCATCATCGGCGAGGACCGGCTGGGCCTGGACGAGTTCATGGACGAGTTGGACTACGAACTCCCCGTCCCGCACCCGGTGCGGGTGGCCAACCTGCCCGACCCGCACGGCAACCCCGCCAACATGGGCCCGATCATGGCGGCCTTCACCGACCGGGACGACCTGACCCCCAGGGAACTCGGCGCGGTCCTGCGCAAGCACATCCTCACCAAGGCCGTACTGGCCATCCTGGACGGCGCCGTGCGGTCCATGGATGAGGTGCTCGAACAGCTCCCCGAGAACGGCGCCTACGTGTGGGGCGCGGCGATGCGCGGCACCCCCGAGCTGACCGCCGAGGCGCTGTCGCGCTACGTCGCGCTGCTCTCCCTGGCCCGGGACCCCGACGCGCCACCCCCGCCCAAGGGCAAACCCGACGCCGCCCTGGTGACGGTCGAGACGCACCTATGGGTGCGCTCGGTCTCCCGGCTGCTGCGGGCGGTCTCGGACCGGCCCTCCTTCGCCTGGCACGGCGAGACCCCCATCGGCCGCACCGCCGACACCACCACCGGCACCCTGGGCCACGCCCACCTGCCCGCCGTCTACTGCCGCCAGTGCGGCCGCTCCGGGTGGGCGGCCATCTCGCCCGAGTCCACCCCCGACGACCTGGACACCGCGCCAGAGAAGATCTACCGGACCGCCGTGACCGCCAAGCGCGGCCTGCGTCCGCTCATGCACGCCACCCGCAAGGAGGCCGCCGGCAGCGACTCCGCCCGAACGGTGCGGGTGCTGTCCTCGGCTGGCACGCACGTGCGCCCCGCCACCCAAGCCGACATCGACGCCTACGACGCCGGGGACTTCGACGGCGTGTTCGTGTACGTGGACGTGCGCCACGACGCCCAGGCCTTCCGGGCCGCCGAGAACGATCGCTGTCCGATCTGCGAAGCCGACCAGGGCACCCGCTTCCTCGGTTCGGGCCTGGCGGCCCTGGCCTCGGTGGCGGTCACCGAACTGTTCACCGGCGGCCAGCTCGCCCACGGCGACGACGTCCCCAAGACGTTGCTGTTCAACGACTCGGTCCAGGACGCCGCCCACCGCGCCGGGTTCGTCGCCAATCGCTCCTACACCTTCTCCGCCCGCTCCCTGCTCGCCTCCCAGATGGCCGAGGACGGCACCGGCAAGTACCTCAACGACCTCATCGCTGACACCGTCCTCCAGGCGCAAAAACCCAGCTTCCTGGCGTGCGTGGTCCCGCCCGACCTGCACGACCACAAGGGCATCGACGAACTCCTGGCCGGGGAGAGTACCGGCACCCAGGCCCAATGGGAGATGGTGGGCGAGCGGTTGGCCTTCACCGCCGTCATGGAGTTCGGGCTGCGTTCCCGACAGGGCCGCACCATCGAACTCACCCGCACCGCCACCGCCCACGTTCGTCTCCAAGACCCCGACCGGATCGCCGGTCTGGCCCGCGACCTGCTCCAACACAGCGCCGAAGCGCTCACCGGCCTGCCCGAACCCGAGGTGTTCCGCGGTTACGTGCGCGGACTGCTGGACCGTATCCGCACCCGGGGCGGAATCCGGCACCACTGGCTGGACAAGTGGATCGCCAACGCCGGGACCAAGCGTTACGGCACCATCTGGGGCAAGCGCCCCGACGGCATGCCGGCCTTCCCCAAGCCCAAACGCGGCGTCACCATGCCCGCGCCCCGCTTCCTGCTGGACCGGGCCAAGACCGGCAGCGAGTTCGACTCCATCGCCGGCAAGGGCACCTGGTACCAGGACTGGACCACCCGGTGCCTGGGCGTGCCCGCCGACGCCGCCACCCGCTACCTGGGTCGGCTCTTGGAACTGCTGCACGACGAAGGTGTCATCGCGCGTTTTTCCACCGACGACAACACCACCCGCGTCTACGGGCTCACTCCCGGCCACATCGGTGTCACCGGCATCGGGCCCGAGGAGGTCACCCGCGCGGGCCTGAGCTGTTCGGTGTGCAACTGGCGCCAGACCGTTCCCCTGGACCACCAAGGCGACTGGCGCCGGGCCCGCTGTCCCCGCTACCGCTGCTCGGGTGAGCTGCTGCCCGACGAGAACCCGCGCTTTCGCAGCGACTACTACCGGCGCCTGTACCGGGAGGCCGAACCCTTCCGGGTGACCACCGCCGAACACACCGGCCAGCTCACCCGTGCCCAACGCGAGAACGTGGAACGGGCGTTCAAGGAAGGGGACCGCCACACCGACCCCAACGTCCTGTCGGCCACCCCCACCTTGGAACTGGGCATCGACATCGGCGACCTGTCCGCCGTCATCCTGGGTTCCCTGCCGCGCGGGCCCGCCAACTACGTGCAGCGCGCTGGCCGGGCCGGGCGCCGCACCGGCAACGCCTTCCTGCTCACCTTGGTGGGCCGGCGCGCCCGCGAGCAGTACTACCTGCAAGAGCCCCGCGACATGATCGCCGGGCGCATCGCGCCCCCAGGCAGCTTCCCCTCGGCGGTGGAGATCCTGCGCCGCCAGTACGTGGCCCACCTGATCGACCTGGCCGCCCGCGAGCGGTTGCCCGGCTGCCCGGCACTACCAGGACGGGCCGCCGACCTCTTCGGCGACCTGGGCTGGCTACGCGGGTTCACCGCCTCCGCTTTGAAGATCGGCCCCGAACAGATGAAGGCCTTCCTGGACCTGTTCACCGGCGCCGGAGACGACGTCGACCCCGAGGCCGCCGAGCAGCTGGAGAAGTTCGCCAAGGAGGGGTTGCGGGCCAAGCTCGAGGCCGCCGAACGCGCCTGGGACGAACGCCTCGACGACCTGCGCGAGCGCGTGGCCACCGTCAAGGGCGAGATCGACCGCCTCTTGGACTCCGACCCCGAACAGAAGGGCCGCAAGCGCGCCTTGAAGGCCGAACGCGCCGCGGTGCAGCGTCGCATCGGCGAGATCGGTCGCGCCGGGGCGCACGGGGTGCTGGTCGAGTACGGGGTGCTGCCCAACTACTCGCTCATCGACGGGGCCGTCGACCTGGAGGCCACCCTCACCTGGGACGAGGAGGGCCCCGACGGAGATCGGGCCTTCCGCTCCGAGGTGCGCGAGTACCAGCGCGCCGCCCGTATGGCCCTGACCGAGTTCGCCCCCGGCAACCACTACTACGTTCGTGGATTCCGGCACCAGATCGACGGTCTGGACATCGGCTCCCGGGCCCGGCAGGCCTACCACCCTTGGCGCGTCTGCCCGGGGTGTGGATACGTGCGCACCCATAACGCCGAGAACGACACCTCGCCCTGCCCGCGCTGCCAGAACGCCTTCATCGGCGACCGCTCCAACCTGCACCTGGTGTTGGAGCCCACCCGCGTGCACGCCCGCGATCGCCGCGAGGACGCCCTCATCCGGGACGACCACGACGACCGACGCCGCGAGTACTACCAGACGGCCGTGGCCGTGGACATCCCCGCGGACCGGGTCGAGGAAGGCGCCTGGCGGCACGCCAGGCACGCCTTCGGTGTGGAGTTCACCCGCGAGGCCACCGTGCGCCGATTCAACCTGGGCCGACAAGGCGCCAAACGCACCTCCGAGGTCTCCTTCGCCGGTGAACAGGTGGCGATCAATCCCTTCCAGGTGTGCCGGGCCTGCGGCGGCGCCACCGCCGACGACCCGGTCCAGGCCGTGTCCGGGGTGCTGGGCAGCCAGTACAACAACGAGCGCAGCTACCACCGGCCCTGGTGCTCGCAGCGACGCGGCGACGACGTCGAACACGTGCCCCTGCTGCTCGCGCACACCCTGCGCACCGAGGCGCTGCGCATCCTGCTGCCCGTGGCCACCGTGCACACCCAGGAACGCATGGTCAGCTTCAAGGCCGCGCTCATGGCCGGGTTCGCCCGCGTCTACGGCGGCGCCCTGGACCACCTGGACGCCGTGGTCGCCACCATGCCCGACGCCGACACCGGCCACCAGCGCCGCTACCTGGTCGTCTACGACACCCTGCCCGGCGGCAGCGGCTACCTGAACCCGCGCAAGGGTGCCGACGGCATCCACAAGATCCTCTGGGCCGCACGCCGGATGTTGGAGGAGTGCCCCTGCGCCTACGAGCCCACCGGCCGTCAGGCCTGCCACCGCTGCTTGCTCGCGCACGTGGACGACCGCGAGTTCCCCTTCGCGGACCGCGAGGTGGCCCGGGGCATGCTCGCCGACCTGCTCGACGACTGGCGCACCGCCGACGTGCCCCATACCGGCCTGATCTCCCTGTGGGACCAGGTGGAGAGCGAGCTGGAGGGGCGCTTCCTCGGCGCGATGGAACGTTGGGCCCAAGAGGGCGGCGCCGCCCGTTCCTTCAAACGCGAGGGCGAGGTGAACGGGAGCAAGAAGGCGGTCCTGCGCCTGAACACCGACCAGGGCGTGGTGAGCTGGGAGGTCATCTTGCAGAACACCATCGGCCTCACCCGCCCCGACGTGGTGTTCCGTCGACTGGACTCGGCCCGCCAACAGGTCGCCGTGTACCTGGACGGGTACCGCTACCACGCGGCCCCGGACAAGAACCGGATCGCCGACGACGCCGCCAAGCGCGCCTGGCTGCGCTCCCAGGACATCACCGTCTTCGCGCTCACCTGGGACGACGTGGAATTCCTGGAGAAGGGCAAGGACGCGGCGGTGCTCAAGAAGGGCACCCCGGTCTGGGAGCCCTACGACACGGGCGGGCGCATGGTCGCCCAGAAGGCGTTCGCCGGCTCCGACCCCAAGGAACTGGAACGGCTCACCTGGATCAACCCGGCTCGGGCCCTCTTCGCCTACCTCACCGACCCCGACGACAAGGCGTGGGCCGGGCGTAGCGCCGCGTTGGTGGCCGGGATGCTCGGGCTCAAGGGCACCGACCGGACCCAGGTGCCGGGCATCGAAATGGCGCCCCGATTCACCTCCGTGCTGGAGGGGGAGGCCCTGCCCAAGCCGGTTCGGGAGGGGGAGTGCCAGCTGGTTCGCGGGGTCGACGCCTCGGGGCTGCGCACCGTGGTCATTCGTCAACTGGCGCAGAGGGCCTTCAGCGCCGTGGTGGTCCTGGACGACCGCACCGAGACCATCACCGCCGACGTCGACGCGCACAAACGCCGCTGGAAGGCCTGGCTGTACTGGGGCAACCTCGTGCAGTTCCTGCCCGCCCAGGGCGGGGACGGCGCGCAGTTGGCGCTGAGCACGTTGGATACCTTCGACGCCGCGTCGCTGGTCGCGTTCGGTGGACACGGTTTCGAGGCGAGCGTGGCCCAGCACCCGCCGGCGGAGTCGGAGGTCGAGGAACTGCTCGGCGACACCCTCCTGCGTTCGGTCTCCTCCGCGCCCCGAGTGGAGCCGGCACGGGAGGAACCGGTCGAGGTCGAGCCGGTCGCTGTGGAGCCGGCCGCTGTGAGCGGGGTCGAAGCGGGCGAGATCGAGCCGGTCCCGGCCGGGGCGACACCGGCCAGGGCCGAGGAGG
The DNA here is from genome assembly GCF_001570765.1 of Nocardiopsis listeri NBRC 13360. GTDB lineage: Bacteria > Actinomycetota > Actinomycetes > Streptosporangiales > Streptosporangiaceae > Nocardiopsis > Nocardiopsis listeri. Next base: position 71,030 of record NZ_BCSH01000042.1, read on the forward strand.
TCACGGAACCGGCTGCCGTGGAACCGGCGGACACCGCCGTCAGCGACCCTGCCTGGGAACAGGTCTGGGAGCTGGTGGAGGTGGAGGACCCCGCGCTGACCGCGCTCGCCGAGGAACTGTCCCGGCACGGCGTCCCCGTGCCCGAGGTCGGCTACGAACTGGAGGCCCCCGGGCTGTGGGCCGCCGAGTTGGCCTGGCCCGATCGGGGCGTGGCCGTGGTGCTGCCCGCCGAACTCCAGGGCGGCGTCGACGAACGCGACCGTTGCGTGGCCGCCTACATCGCGGCAGGCTGGCACGTTCGAGAGGCCGCCGACTGGAACGCGGCCGACCTGGTCGACCTGCTGACCGCGAGCACCGACCGCCCCCAGGAGCGATCCGCCCAGCGGCCCGCTCGTGACGAAGAGAAAGCGAAGGGTTGAGCGTGCCCACCAAGACCACCCTGCGGCTGCTGGACAAGGCGGACAAGCAGATCCGCAAGCTCCCCCAGAACGTCAAGGGCGCCCTGTACGACTTCCAGTACAAGTTCCGGGAGAACCCCGACGCCACCGGGCTGAGGTTCAAACAGCTCAAGGGGCACGACAAGCTGTTCTCGGCGCGGGTCAACGCCGACTACCGGGCGCTGCTGTTCCACGTGGGCGGCGGCGACTACATCCTGGTGGGCGTGCGCGCGAGGCAGCACGTCTACGACAACCTCGACCGGTTCCGGTACGAGGTCAACCAGGTCACCGGCGCGCTGGAGATCTTCGGGATCGTGGAGTCGCGCGAGACCACCGAGGAGGCCGCCCCGGATCCCGGCCCCGGCTCGGTCGTCGAGTCGGCCCCGGAGGGCGCCGAGCAGGAACCGCCCGCCGCCGAGCCCGAGCCGGTCCCCGTGCCCCCGGCCCCGGAACCGGCTCCCGAGGTGAGCGAACCCCCGACGACGCCACTGTTCGCCGACCACACCCCCGACCGCTTCCGTGCCCTCGGTGTCGCCGAGGGCCTCATCGCCGAAGCACTGGAGGTGTGCAGCGAGAGCGCGCTACTGGAACTGGTGTACGGCGCCCCCGCCCACACCGAGGAGGTCCTGCTCGCCCTCGCCGACGGCCGCGACTTCGACGAGGTCCTCAAGGACATCACCGGCCCCGTCACCGCCACCGAACCGGTCGACACCTCCGACATCACCGCCGCCCTGGCCCGGCCCACCACCCGGGTCACCACCTCCGACACCGACCTGCGCGAGGTGCTGGAGGACGACTTCTCCGCCTGGAAGGTGTTCCTGCACCCCACCCAGTACAAACTGGTCGAGCGCTCCTACCGGGGCCCCGCCCGGGTCAGCGGAGGTCCCGGCACCGGCAAGACCATCGTGGCGCTGCACCGGGTCAAGCACCTGGTGGAGAGCCTGCCGCGAGGCCGCAACAAGGCGGTCCTGCTCACCACCTACAACACCAACCTGGCCGCCGACCTGCGCCACCGACTTCTCGACCTGGCCGGACAAGAGGTCGTGGACCGGGTCGACATCGTCAACATCGACAAGCTGAGCTTCCGGATCGTCAACGAGAGCGGCCAGGGCGGCCATGGACGTCGGCCCATCTTCGACAACCAGGTCGGCCGTGAATGGCGGAGCATGGTCACCGAACTCGGCGAACAGCGCTGGACCGCCGAGTTCCTCGAAGACGAGTGGAACCAGGTCATCCTGGGCCAGGGCATCCGCTCCCGTTCGGAGTACTTCCGGGCCCGCCGGGCCGGGCGGGGACAGCGCATCAGCCGCGCCCAGCGCGCCGAGATCTGGCAGTTGGTGGAACGGTTCACCATGCGCCTGGAGGAGAAGGGCGTGTGGACCTTCCGACAGGTGGCCCAGGCCGCCGCACAGGCCGAAGCCGAACGGGCCGCCAAGATCCTGGCCAACCGCGAAAGCGAGGGCCGTGAGGGCGGCCAGTTCCTGCATCGCGCGGACGAATCCTTCACCCGCCTGCGCTTTCGCTACGAACACGTGGTGGTCGACGAGGCCCAGGACCTGAGCTCGGCGCACTGGACCCTGCTGCGCGCCATGGTCGACCACGGCGAGAACGACATCTTCCTGGTCGGCGACACCCACCAGCGCATCTACGACAACCGGGTGTCCCTGGGCGCACTCGGCATCAATATCCGGGGACGGTCCTCCCGGCTCACCCTCAGCTACCGCACCACCCGGGAGATCCTGGGCTCGGCGCTGGGGCTGCTGGGGGAGGAGGACTGGGACGATCTGGACGATGGCGTCGACACCCTGTCGGGGTACCGGTCGGTGCTGCGCGGGCCCCGACCCGCCTTCCGCGGATCGCCCACCTGGGCGGCCGAATGCGAGGCCATCGTCTCCTGGGCCCGAGAACTCCAGGAGAACGCCCCCCACGACGCGGTACCGTCCATCGCGGTGGCCGCGCCCACCGGCGACGAGGTCGACGAGGTGCAGTTCACCCTGAACAAGGCCGGGGTGCGCGCCGCCAAACTCGGCAAGGAGGGCCCACCCGCCGGCTTCGAACAGGCGGTGCACGTGGGCACCCTGCACCGGTTCAAGGGACTGGAGTACCAGCACGTGGCCATCGCGGGGGTGAGCGAGGGGCTGGTGCCCCGCGCCGACCTGGAGCGGCTGCGCGAGAGCGACCCGGCCCGGTACCGCCAAGAGGTGCAAAAGGCGCGGTCCACGCTGTTCGTGGCGGCCACCCGGGCCAGGGACTCGCTGGTGGTGTCCTGGCACGGCGACCCCAGTCCGCTGCTGCCCGAGAGGGTGGTGACGGAGACCGTTGAGCCGGAGGGCGAGCGCGACGCCGACCGCTCCGAGGACGACGACTTCGCCGACGGCGGCCTGTTCAAGCCCCCGGGCGCCCTGATCTAGGGATTCAGGCGCTGAACGATGAGTGGCCCCGTCCTCCATCCGAAGGGCGGGGCCACTCACCAAAGAGGCGCCGATGCCGGACCTGAGTCACCTGGCCCTGAAGACCTTGCTCAGATGCCATCCCAGGGCGTCCCGAGAAGGGCGATCCACCTTCGCCTTGGGGACGGTCACCGGCTTGTCCGCCAAAGCGGTGTATTCCTCGGTATCGGGGAAGTCCTCGCGCAGGCGGGGGCTGATCCGGACCTTCAGGTTCGGGGCCACTGACAGGTAACCCAGGTCGAAGAGCCTGTGTACGTCTGAGCGTAGAAGCAGGCCGTTGTCGAGTCGGTGCAGGCCGCCCGCGGCCACCGGATGGATGTGCGCGGCTTCCAACACCGGACGTACGGCCTGGTGGGTGATGGCGCATCGGCCGTCATATGCGTCCAGCAACGCGAGTTTGAACGCTTCCTGTCCCAGGCGACGCCGGGTGGGGGCGGCCTGACCGAACATCTGGCCATGGTGTTCCCAGGTGGCCCTCACGGTGCTCTTGTCCTCGGCGAGGACCTCCGAAGGTCTCTGCTTGAAGATCCGTTCGATGACGGGGGCGAAGTAGCCGGCGACTTCGTGGTCGGTGATGTTCTCGTAGCCCCTGCCCTGAACGAGGTTGTAGGCCCAGTCGGGAGGTGGCGGGAAGGTCTCTTCCTCGGGCAGGAACACCGGGTCACGCAGCATGATGCAGCCGATGAGGGGATCTTCTCCTGGCTGGATCAAGGCCATCTTGTTCTTCGCGCGATACTTGTTGAGCGCCTCGCGTAGCTCTTCGGGCCCTTTCCTGCCGTTGCCTTCCTCGAACGCCGCCCAGGACTCGGACAGGGGTACGAACGCGAAACCGCTGAAGACGGCGCCGCCCACGATCCGGTCATGCGGCTTGTGGGTTTTGAAGAGGAACGGGTCCCCGGGGGAGAGTGCCACGAAGCGTTTCTGTCCCGCAGGACGCCAGAAGTTGATCTCATCCAGCTCGGGGCGCTGAGCGAGAAAGTCGGCCCAAGTCTTGTCCGTGACGCCCACAAATGCCTTCATGTCCGACATTGTGGGTCATGTGTTGGGCAGGTTGCTCCTGTGTCGGCCGGGGTCGGCAGGGCCGCCATCGTGAAAGACCTGGCGAGAGCGCATGAGCCCGTGTCCACATCCGGCCAAGGGGGTTCTCACGATGGACGGTGCACCCTGGCGGAACCCTCATCACCAGGGGCGACACCGGAGTGTGCTGGTGGACCCGGGCGGGTTACCGCCTCAAAGCCACCCTGGCTGCGACGCTGTTGTCGGTCACCGATCCGGTGCAGCGGCCCACGGACCTGTCCGTGTGGTTGTGGGAGGACGTGATCGCACGGACATGGGCTTGGGGCCGTGAAGGGGCGTTCGGAGCCCGGTCATATGGCGGGGTAGGGCTCGTTCTCTTCCTCGCCTTTGCGAAAGTCGGCCAGGGACCGTTTGATTCCCTCCATGAGCTCGTCCAGGTCACCGAGGCGCTCCTTGGCCACGGCGCTGCCCTGATCGGCCGCGGATCGATAGTGCTGCTCCGCCATCCACCGCATATCGAGTGATCGGTAGAGGTCACCGGCCTCGATGAGGACGTCCACCCCGTCGATGGACAAAGCCCGGTCGTACCACTTACGAGCAGCGTGCACGTAGCCCGCCTCACTCAGATCCCAAGACCAGAACAGCATGCCCAGAGCATCGTGGGAATCGATGGCCTGCATCAGCCACCGCTCGGCCTCCTCCATTTCGCCATCGCCGGTGTGCAGAGCGCCCAAGAACGCCAGTGCCCTACTGAAACCACTGTCGGCGGACCTGCGAAGCATCTGTTCGGCCTCATCAGAGCGTCCGGTGACCATGAGGAGCCAGCCGAGTTCGAAGCTGATTTCAGGTGCGTGCCGATGATCGAGAGCTGCGCGTAGCAACCCTTCGGCCGTCCGGAACCGGCCGGCCCGGAACAGGGAGATTCCGAGCGTCATCATGCAGATGGGGTCCCCATGCCGGGCGCCCCAGTCGAGTACCGTCCTCGCGACCTCGGCCTCGCCTTCGCGTAGTGCGCCGGCAACGACGCGTGAAGGGTACTTCGCGCTTGTCGCGGCGAGAATCCACAACCCCCAAGGGATGGGCCCCGTGGATTCGGCGAAGTGGGTGTCGGCGGGGAACCACTCGTCCGGGCCGACGGATACCAGCAGCCCTCCGCCGTGAGGTGAGGGGAGGGCGACCCACTCCAGATCCTTGGTGAAGGAGGCGTTCTCCGGCAGCGAGACACCTTCCAAATGGATGACATGGGCTTCGGCGAGCAGGTTGGTGGACACAGAGGAAAGGCCCGCGCGGACGAGGTCGGTCACGGTCCGGGCCAGGACATGCGCCAATTGGTGTGCCGGAGCCTCGGGCCCTGGTGGAGTCGGGTCCGTCGTCTCCTCGTCGAAGGAATCCCCTTCTCCCCACAGGTCCCAGAAGTCATCCTCATCGGTCACCACTCGGGTGGGACTGACGAGTGTGGAAGGGGATGCCTCCGTGTACCGGAGGGTTCGGGTGTCGGGCACCCGCATCATGGTGACGCGTCGTTGTAGGTCCTGCGCGGTGGGGCGATCGGCCGGATCCTTGGAGAGACACTCGTGGATGATGCTTCGGAACGGTTCCCGCACGTCGTGCAGATCGGGGCTACCGGACAACAGCTGATGGATCCACGCCGCTTGGTTGTGAGCGGGAAAGGCCTCCTTGCCGGTGGCGGCGAAAGTGAGCAGGGCTCCCCAAGCAAAGATGTCCACCGCGGGTGTCAGTGGGTCGTCCGTCACCTGTTCGGGGGACATGTAGCCCCGGGTACCGATCGTGCCGCTGGCGATCACGGCGAAGGGTTCCAGGGCTCGGGCGATCCCGAAGTCGATGACTCTGGGACCATCCGGGGCCAGAAGGATGTTCTCGGGTTTCAGGTCGCGGTGGAGTACCCCGGCGGCGTGGATCGCCACGAGCGCTCCGGCGGTGTCCACGGCCAAACGCTGCAACTGGGCGCCCTGAAGGGGGCCTTCATCCAACACCGCCGTTCGCAGGGTCGGGCCGTCGATGAACTCGGTCGCGATCCAGGGGGTCGGGCAATCGCTGTCGGCGCCCAGAACGGGCGCGACGCAGAAGGGACTGACCTTCTGTAGCTGATCGATCTCCCGGGTGAACCTCCACCGTGCCTCGCTACTGTCGATGAGCTCAGGGCGAAGAAACTTGATGGCGGCCTGCGCACCCGCGTCCCCCACGCCGAGGTACACGTCACCGAAGCCGCCGCTGCCCAACCGCCGAGAGGTCACGCGGTAACCGCCGACGTTCTTCGGGAGCCATGAAGGGGGGTGGGCCATGAAGTGCCTTCCATGGTCGAGATCGGGGGTTTTGCGGGTCACTATTCAGGCCAAGGACTCTGGTGAGCGGGCCTGATCAGGAGATCGGTCAGTTGGCTGCCGATCACTCCTTCTCGGGAGAAGTCCGCCGGGGTGAAGGAGCGATCGATCTTGGGGAGGAGTGCACGCAACCGGTCCAAGGCCCAGGTTCCGATGGTTTGGGACAGATCCTCGGGTAGCGGGACGAGGTAGGTCCCCTTCGACGCGGAACGCTCTTCGTCCCATTCGTCCCTCAACAAGAACTCGACGGCGATGGTGCCGG
>NZ_BCSH01000043.1 GCF_001570765.1 Nocardiopsis listeri NBRC 13360
CCGGTAGGTCGGGCGACCGTCGTGGGCAATAGTGCCGGCGGCGCCGGTAACGCCCAGAGGTGCTACTTCAAGGTGTGGACACGCCGATACCCCCACCCCGCCCAACAATCCCAAGAACCAGAGACCCCGGCCACCCGCCTCCAGCCACCTCCACCCCTGGAATCACTCATCTAGATGTGGCGGCGAACCCGTTCGGCGGCGGTGGTGTCACCGATCCGCTCGTAGAGTCGTTCCGCCTGCACGAGATGCCCGCGCCAGTCGTCCTCCCGGTTCAGCTGCCCCAGACCCGCCAGGAGCTCGCACACCCGAGCGAACGGCGATACCTGGTCGTACTTCTCGAAGTCCTCGCGCGCCTCGTACAACTCCTCACGGGCCTCGGCGAAACGGCGCGCGGCGATGAACGCCCGGCCACGTTCCGATCGGACCTTGGCCGCGTTCACCTCGTCCGCTACGGTGCCCTCACCCGTACCGTCGAAGACCGCCATGGCCACGTCCAAGCGCTCCATGGCGTGCTCGAACCTGCCCGAGTTGAGCAGTGAGCGACCGACCAACAGTTCGAGGACGGCGATCCCATGCGGCCACTCCAACGCCTCCTTGAGTGGCCGGACGCGTTCGAACAGGGCCAGCGCCTCATCGTCCCTGCGGTCCCGCTGGGCGACGATGCCCCGTCCCTCCAAGGCGAAGGCGCGTCCGCGGTCGTCCCCATCGGCCTCGGCCAGTGTCAGGGCGGCCTCGAACTCCCGCTCGGCGCCGGTGAGTTCCCCGGTTTCGAGCAGCGTCAGTCCGAGCAGGTAGCGCGTGCGGGCCTGCCAGACCGTGTCCTCCATGTCGCGAGCGGAGGCCAGCGCGGCGCGCAGCAGATCCACCAGTTCCGGTGCGCGTCCGGTTCCACGCAGGTGGGCCTCCAACGACTCCGTGATCCGGCAGACCGTCAGATGGTTTCGGCTCTCCTTCGCCCCACGGGCGCAGGAGATCAGGGCTTCGGTGTTGGCGGCCATCCAGTTCCCGGCGTCCTTCGCGTCCGTGAAGACGGGAAGGTCGAGGTGGGTGGATTCGTCGGGCAGGGCCAGGTTCCATCGGCCGTGGACGAGGGCGGCGGCACGGACCGCGGCCTCGGTGAGGTGGTCCGCGAACACGGATTCGAGTGCCTCCCGGTCCACGGTCGGCTCGGGGTCAAGGCTCATCGGGTCAGGTCTCACCACATCGTCCCCCTTCAATGGTGAGCGCAGAGCATGCGGGGTGCGTCGGACCACGGAAAACGCGGATCCGGTGAACTTCGGGGAGTGTTCATCGACAGTGGACAGGCGGGAACGCCGCGCTCGGCGTGGGTGTCCCCCGCCGCACGCTTCCCTCCCTCGGTCCGAGGTGGGCCGGCTCCCTCTTTCCGGCCTGCGCCTCGGCGCTCGGTCCCAGAGAATCCATGATGGTGGAGGAGAAGGGGTTCCACCAGGGGATTACGGAATCCGTACCGGGCACCGCGATGACCATTCGTCGACCAAAGCCCGAACGACCTGTGGATTCGTCGATGGCGGCATCGGGGACGGCGTCCGCATCCGGCCACGTCAGGTGCGGGTCGCACCCTCGCCGAGAAGCCCTTCGACGGCGTCGGCGGCGGTCCCGACGCCGCCCGCCTCGTCGATCCGATCACGCATCCACCGCAGGCGTTCTCGGACGTTCGGGTCGTGGGCGACCTCCTCCACCGCCTTCCACAGGGAGTCGCCGTCGACCGTGTCCGGGTTCAGGGCGCGGCCGAGCCCGAGCTGTCGGATCCGATCGGCGTTGGCGCGCTGCTCGGCCATCTGGGGCAGGGCGACCAGGGGCACCTCGTTGACCAGTCCCTCCATCGTGCCGCCCATGCCGGCATGGGTGACGAATACGGTGGCGTGCCGCAGGATGGAGAGTTGGGGCACCTGGGCGTGGACCTCGACGTTGGGCGGCAGGTCGCCGAGTGCGTCGGGGTCCGATGCCCCGATCGACATGACCACGTGCCAGGGACGCCCTTGCGCGGCACGGGCGATCTCCCGGTAGAGCTCGGGGCGCTCGTTGTAGGCGGTGCCCAACGAGACCAACAGGACCGGGTCTTCGGTGGGCGGGGTCCACTCCCGTTGGAAGGAGCGGTCGGTCAGGGTCGGGCCGACGAACAGGTGGGTGTCGGCGAAGGATTCGCCCTCGTACTGGAAGGCCTTGGGCAGGGTGACCAGGCGCAACGCCGCGTTGGTACCCGTCATGAAGGCGCCCCCGTCGGTGTACCCCTGGGAGCGCGCGTAGCGGATCATCCGGAACACGGTGAGCAGGAAGCGCGGGTTCAGCGGGTTGATCCTGGTGTGGTCGTGGTGCAGCGCCCAGTACTTGTTGCTCACCAGATTGGGCCAGTTCTCCACGGCCGGAACACCCCAGCGGTGGGCGAGCAGCCGCCCCCACCAGGCCAGCGTGGCGTCGTGCACGACCAGGTCGGGGGCCTGCCGGTCGATCTGGTCGGCGTGGACGACCTTGATCTCCGTCAGCAACGATCCCATGGCACGGATCAGCTCCGCGCCGTGCATCTGGGGTGACTCGCCCTGTCCCTTCCAGGTCGTGGGGGTGGGCACGTGCTCGGCGCCGGTCTCGGTGATCGGGTCGGCGAATGCCTCGGGGGCGGCGAAGGTGATCCTGTGTCCGCGCCGGACGAGCTCGGTGGCCAGACCGAGGAGGGGGTTGACGTGTCCGTGACCGTTGGGGGCGAAGAAGGCGATGTGGGCCATTCGGCCAATTTACCCCGCTCCTTGTCGGGAGCCACTTGTTGGCAACACCGTGATGCGCCAGGGTTCTCAGGGTGGATTCCTGAACTGGGAGGGACGCATGGGATTGCGATTCGGACTGCTGGGCACCGGTTACTGGGCCCGCGAGACACAGGGCGCGGCGTTGGCCGCGCACCCGGAGGCGGAGCTCGTCGGGGTGTGGGGGCGAGACCCCGCCAAAGCCGCCGACCTGGCCGAGCACCTGGGCGCCCGACCCTACGACGACGTGGACGCGCTCATCACCGATGTCGACGCCGTCGCCATCGCCCTGCCGCCGAACGTCCAGGGGGACCTCGCGCTGCGAGCGGCCAGGGCCGGCCGCCATCTGCTGCTGGACAAACCGGTGTCCCTACGACTGGACGTGGCCGACGCGCTGGTGAGCGAGGTCGAGTCACGCGGACTGGCCTCGGTCGTGTTCTTCACCAACCGCTTCTCCGACAACGTTAACGAGTTCCTGCGCACCGCGACCACCGAAGGTGGTTGGCACGGCGCCCGGGCCACCCTGTTCGCCTCGATCTTCCAGCCGGGCAACCCTTACGGTGCCTCGCCCTGGCGTCGGGAGAAGGGCGGCCTGTGGGACGTGGGACCGCACCTGCTCTCGGTGGTGCTGCCCGTGCTCGGGCCGGTCGTGGAGGTCACCGCGTTGAACGGCCCCCGGGACAGCGTGCACCTGCTGACCCACCACCGGGACGGGGCCGTCGGATCCTTCTCGGTCACCCTGGACGCGGCCCCTGAGGCCAAGGCGTTCGACATCGACCTCTATGGGGAACCCGGTTGGCGTCCGGTCCCCGGAGGTGACCGGAGTGCCGTTGAGGCCTTCGGATCCGCGATCGACCGACTACTGACCCAGGCGGCCGGGGATCGGGGCGACCCGTGCGACCTGCGGTTCGGCCGCGACGTCGTGGCGGTGCTGGCCGCCGCCGAGGAGTCCGCACGCTCCGGTCGGACCGCACACGTGACCGAGGCCACCGGATCGGATCCGGTGACCTCGGACTGAGAATCGCGGGTGAGCGCGGGTGAGCGCCACCGGTCAGGCGGTCTTGCCCGCGTTCTTCGTGTACATCCCGTCGGCGAGATAGACGATCCCCGCCGCCACCAGTACCTGAATGATCAGGACCAGGAGCCAGGCGGAGGTGAAGAAACTGGCGATCCACCCGCCCAGGAAGGCGGCCACGATGCCCAGGACCAAGGTCAGCCAGATGGGCAGGTGCTGTTTACCGGGAACGATGAGCCGCCCCAGGGCACCGATGATGATGCCGACGATGAGTGCGCTGATGATGCCGGTGATCTCCACAAGACCTCCCACAGTTGGACGCACCCCCGTCGTTCCCGAACACACCGGAAGAACACTGATTCTTCCTCCCTGATTCGAACCCTTTGCCGCTTTTTGGACACTCCTCTTCACTTTTCCTTCTCCCGGGGAGCACAGCCCGCACCCGCCCGATCCCCTCTCCCCCGTTACGTGCCGTCCGTTGACCTCCACCGTGGCCGTCAGCGTGTTCGCCGTGCGGCTCGATTCCACCCGGACCCGCCGTGCCGACGAGTGCCGTAGCACGTTGCCCAGGGCCTCCTGGAAGATCCGGTACACGTCCACTCCCACCCGCGCCCATGCGCCCATGCACACGACCACACGGCCCTCCGAATCCGCTCGCACACCGCTCCGGGAGGGGCTGCAAACCCTGTTCCTCGACGGCAGGTTCTTCGCGATGCTCACCCCGCTGTTCGGCGTGGGCCTGGCCATCCAGTACAGGGCCCCACGGAGCGCGGTCGCCCTTGGCCGGGTCGCCGGCGTCGTCGTGCCCTCCTTCTGCTGATCGAGATGGTGGCCGCCTGGGCGGTGATCGGTCTGATTCTGGTGGCGAGTTCTCGCTGGTGGCTGTCGCGATTCTCGCGAGGCCCCATGGAGACCTTGCAGGTCCGGATCCTCGTTCTGGGCACCGAGGGCAGACGCGCCTCCGGACCTTCCCCCGTCAAGGGGTGAGACCCGCTTCGACGGGGCCGCTCGCGACTTCTGCCGTCCGCATAAGGCCACGGACACCTCTCCCCTTGGAGCGTTCGGCGGCGTAGTGTCGAGAAATCGGAGATCTCGACGGGGGAGGCATCAGATGAGCGAGAGCGTCCTACGCTCCCTGGAACAGGCGCGCAGGGGCCCGTCCGCCGCCGAGTCGACGAGCGAGCCGCTCATGCGCGACCTCATCGGTGATCTACTGCGTCGCACCCGTGTCGAACAGGGCCGAACCCTGCGCGAGGTCGCCGAGGACGCCCAGGTGTCACTCCCCTACCTGTCCGAGATCGAACGCGGGCGCAAGGAGGCCTCCTCCGAGCTCCTCGCCGCCGTGTACCGGTCACTGGGCCTGAGCATCACCGAGGTGCTCGGCGAGCTGTACCAGCGCACCACGCTGTTCCGCATGGAGCGGGCCGGTTCTCACCAGCCCCGTCTGGCCACGGCCCCCACCGCCCCGACCCAGCAGGCCCGCGTGCTCTCCCTCGCGGCCTGACCTGCCGTATCCCCCCACACCAGACGGCACCGCGTTTCAGCTCATCCCAAGGCGCGCGGCGCCCGGCGGTGGTTCCGGGGCGCTCTACCCGGAACCACCGCACCCCCGCTTCACGTTCCGCTAAGACTGTGGTCGTCACGTGTTCCGGGTGTAAGGGGACGGGAGAGAAATGACGGGCGACCTCGAAACGCTCCACGCCGCGCTGGTGAAGCGTCTCGACACCGATGAGACGATCCGTGCGGCGTTCGCCGTTCATCCCCGGCATCGCTTCATCCCCGACATGGTCTGGACCGACGCTCTCGGGCTACCGCTCCATCGGGCCTCTGATCCCGGCAGATGGGCGCGGCCGGTCTACGACTCCGACGCCGTCACCACCCAGGCCAACGACGGTGGTTCCGGTCCTCGCAACGAGCCCAGTTCATCGTCGTCCGCGCCCCAGGTCATGGCGGACATGATCGCGACCGCCAAGATCGACGAGGGCACGCGGGTGCTGGAAATCGGCACCGGAACCGGGTGGAACGCCGCGATCCTCTCGTCATTGGTAGGTGAGAAGGGGGCCGTCACCAGTGTGGAGATCGATCCGGGCGTGGCGGCCCTGGCCCGGGAACGTCTCAGCGGAACCGGTGTCACCGTCCGCACCGCCGACGTTCCTCCCACCCGGGAGGTATTCGACGCCGTCATCGCGACCTGCGCGACGACACGGATCCGGGAATCGTGGTCGGGTGCTCTGGCCGAAGGCGGCTCACTCGTGCTTCCGTGGAGCCCGAACCCCGCCGCGCACAGCACACCGATCGTCGCCCTGACCAAGGCCGATGGGCGATCGGCCGGTCCCTTCGTACGCGAAGCGGCCTTCATCCGCGACCGTGGTCAGCGCGCCGGTGATCTGCCGTTTCCCGGACCCGGTCGGCCGCCGACTCCGGCGGGCACCCTCCCGGTCGGCTCGGTCGACCTGATCGGCTCGGGGATGATGACCCCGCTCCTGCTGATGATGCCCGGGGTGCGCCTGGGCACGGGGGTGCGTCCTTTCCAAGGTGGACATGGGCGAATCGTGTGGATGGGGGCCGGGGAGTCGTGGGCGTACGTGTGGCCGGATGGTTCGGTCACCGGTGAGGGTGATCGTGCTCTGGGTTCGGAACTGGCCGACGCATACCGATGCCTGTCAGACGCGGGCCTGCCAGGACTGAGCGCCTTCTCGTTGGAGGTCGGCCCGGATCAAGGTTCGTACAAGGTCGAGTGCGCCCTGTCGGGTCGGCACTGGAACCACCCCATCGACTGATCGTCGCTTGCCACCCGGAGTTGTCCACAGGCTGTGGAAACCAGAGGTGACAAGCCCTACTCCGGTGACGCATCGTTGCTGTATCGGGGGAGCTCGATCTTCGCCGGCATCGTGCTGCCCACCTTTCGGTCAGCACGCGGTCACTACGGAAAAGCTTGCTGAACTTCGCCGCTTGGCGTGTACGGAGTAAACTCGTCAGTGGATGAGTACTCAGGTACTACAGATGAGGCCCCGGGGAGGGATACCCGGGGCCTCATCTGGTTCTTTCTCAGCGCTGATGCTGAACCGTCGCAAGGAACGCTCCCCATTCGGAGCCGGGAAGAAGGAAGTGGCCCTGCTCAGGGTTCTGGGAGTCACGCACTGCGGCGGAGCCTCCCCCTGCATCGGCGTACTCGACGCAGTTGTTCGGGTTGCTGTAGCTCGACTTGCGGAAGCGAAGCTCGTCGGTGGATGGGTACATCGGGTGTTCCTAGCTGATCAGGGACCGCAAGTAGGCGGAGACGCCATCCGGGTCCACCGACACCGCACGTAGGACACCCACGACCCCCGCGCGCCCGGGCCCTCCACCGACCCGCCCCGAGCACGCGGGACCCACCGACCTCGAATCAAACCGCGAGAGGTGCGAGCTCCCTCGTCGTGATCACGTTGTCCACCAGCCCGTACTCCTTCGCCTGCTCGGCGGTGAAGATCTTGTCCCGGTCGGTGTCGGCCCGGAGCCGCTCCTGGGTCTGGCCGGTGTGCCGGGACAGGATGTCCTCCACCTGCGCCCGAACACGCAGGATCTCCGTCGCCTGGATCTCCAGGTCGGCCGCCTGCCCCTGCCCCTCCGTGGAGGGCTGGTGCAGCAGTACCCGAGAGTGTTCCAGCGCGGAGCGCTTACCGGCCGTCCCCGCCGCCAGGAGCACCGCCGCGGCGGAGGCCGCCTGGCCCATGCACACGGTCGCCACGTCCGCCTTGACGAACCGCATCGTGTCGTAGATGGCGGTCAGCGCGGTGTTCGAGCCCCCGGGCGAGTTGATGTACAGCTGGATGTCGGTCTCGTGGCTCTCGTAGTCCAGGTGCAACATCTGAGCCATGATCACGTTGGCGACGTCGTCGTCGATGGGCGTGCCCAGGAAGATGATCCGTTCGGACAGCAACCTGCTGAACACGTCGAACGAGCGTTCCCCGTTCGGGGTGCGTTCGACCACCATCGGCACCGTGTAGCGCCCGCTCATCGCTTTCCTCCCCTCGGGCCGGCGAACCCGGGCGTGGCACCGCCCAGACGCATGCCGCCCTCCATCTGGTCCACGGTCTCCACGACGTGGTCGACGAACCCGTACTCCCGTGCCTCCTCGGCGGTGAACCAGGCGTCCCGGTGCTGGTCCTTGGCGATGGTCTCCTCGCTCTTTCCCGTGTGTTGGGCGATGAGCCGCACCATGGTGCTCTTGGTGTGCGCGAGGTTCTCGGCCTGGATGGCGATGTCCGCGGCGGTCCCGCCCAGCCCACCGGAGGGCTGGTGCATCATGATCCGCGCGTGCGGCATGCTGTACCGCTTGCCCGGAGCCCCGGTGCAGGCCAGGAACTGCCCCATGCTGGCGGCGAACCCCATGACCAGTGTGGACACGTCGTTGGGCACGAAGTTCATGGTGTCGTAGATGGCCAGACCGGCACTGATCACTCCGCCGGGGCTGTTGATCGCCAGGGTGATGTCCCTGTGCGGGTCCTCGTCGGCCAGCAACAGGATCTGCGCGCACACACGGTTGGCGCTCTCCTCGTCGACCTGGGTCCCCAACAGCACGATCCGGCTGCGCAGCAGGCGCGCGGCCAACTGGTCGTCGAACCCACCACCGGGCGCGTACTCGGTGGCGAGTGTGGGTTGTGGTGTCCGCATCGGTCCTCCTCATCACCGGTGTTCGTACCGGTGACCCCAGCCTGCGCCGGGCGGGACCTCGACCGCCACGATTTCGCCCGGGGGCAGATCTGCCAACGGCAGAGCCACCCCCGACCAACCTCCGAACATGACGAAAGGCCCCGGGCGGGGCCTTGGAGATGCGCGGACTCGGGGTCTTGGAGCCCTTGACGGCGGGGGGTGGGGAGGAGAGGGAAGGGGGATGAGGCTGGTCGATCAGGTGTCGTCTATGGCGGCGCGCAGGTCACGGAGCACGTCGAGCACCAACGGCCGAAGGGAGGGCCTTATGGCGTCGAAGACCTGCTTCTGTTTTCGCTCCAGGTGCTTGCGGCGCTCGGCGAGGACTCGTTCGCCCTCCGCCGTGACGGTGACCACGGTGCTGCGTTCGTCGCGTTCGGACCGGCGCCGGGCCACCATGCCCTTGCGTTCCAACTGTTGGATCATCCGAGTGGCGGACGGCGAGGAAACACCCACGATGTGAGCGACCGCACCGACACTCGGGTTGTCCATCCCACGTACCGCCTCCATCAGGAGCGACTGTGTCAGTGTGATCTCCTCTGCACCACGATGCCCATGCCCACCCCGAGAGCGGGCGTGTAGCGCCGCGTTGATGAGTTCGGTCCAGACGCGCTGGAACTCCTCGAGTTCAGCCGCGTTCGGATGAGCGCATTCCTGCTGCTCAGAGCAGGAATCGGGGGTCTCTTCGAGCAAGAAACGGTCCTCGCTGGATGGGCTCTGCGCACGGGTCCCCGACCCGCGCGGTGGTTTGACGTATGTGTAGTCTAGCTATTAAATAGCTTGCGCACGCAAGTTCAAGTAGATCCATGCCCCACCAAAACGGAAACGACACTCCCGTCCTCTGATCTGTTCCTGGACGGTCTCGTTCTCCACCGGGGTGGTGGACGTCCGCCCGGGCACGTCGGGCGGGCCCGGACCGGTCCGGGAGGGGCGCATTGACGACAGTGCTGGTCGCGCATTTCATAACAGCTGCGGTCGCGCCCTTAGTGATACGCCAGTGGGGCCGTAACGGTTTCTACGCGCTGGCGATCGTCCCCGGCCTGGCGACCGTGTGGACCCTGTTCCAGCTCCCGACCATCCTCAACGGCGGCACGCTGTCGGAGTCGGTGAACTGGGCCCCGGAGTTCTCCCTCCGGCTCGGCATGCACATGGACGCCCTCGGTCTGGTCATGACGCTCATCGCCGCGGGCGTGGGCACCCTGATCCTGGCCTACTGTGCGCGCTACTTCAGTGACTCCGACGAAGGTCTACCGCGCTTCGCGGGCGTGTTCGTCGCGTTCGCCGGCGCGATGCTGGGGCTCGTCCTCGCCGACGACCTCATCCAGCTCTTCATCTACTGGGAGCTGACCACCGTCTTCTCCTACCTCCTCGTCGGTCACAAGGCCGAGTCGAAGGACAGTAGACGGGCGGCGATGACGGCCTTGGTCGTCACCACGTTCGGCGGCCTGGCGATGCTGGTCGGCATGATCATGCTCGGCGAGACCGCCGGGACCTACGTGATCTCCGAGATCGTCGCGGACCCGCCCACGGGCGGAGCGGTGGTCAACTCGGCGCTCGCACTGATCATGGTCGGCGCGATGTCCAAGTCGGCGTTGTTCCCCTTCAGCCTGTGGCTGCCCGCGGCCATGCAGGCGCCCACCCCGGTCTCCGGTTACCTCCACGCCGCGGCGATGGTCAAGGCCGGTGTCTACCTGGTCGCCCGCCTCACCCCCGCCTTCGGCGACGTGACCGTGTGGACGACGATGGCGCTGTTCTTCGGTGTCATCACCATGGTCTTCGGCGGGTGGAAGGCGCTGCGCCAGTTCGACCTCAAGCTCGTCCTGGCCTACGGCACCATCAGCCAGCTCGGTTTCCTCATCGCCCTGCTCGGCACCGGAACCCGCGCCGGGGCCCTCGCCGGCATCGCGATGCTGGTGGCGCACTCCCTCTTCAAAGCTCCCCTGTTCCTCGTCGTCGGCATCATCGACCACAGCACGGGAACCCGGGACCTGCGCGAACTCTCCGGCCTGCGCAAGTCCATGCCTGGCACCTTCTGGATCACGATCGTGGCGCTGGCCTCGATGTCCGGTCTGCCGCCCACCGCCGGGTTCGTCGCCAAGGAACTCGCCTTCGGGGCCTACGAGGGCGGCGGCGTCGACACCCTGGTCCTGGCGGGCCTGGTCCTCGGTTCCGTCTTCACCGTGGCCTACAGCCTCCGTTTCCTCTGGGGCGCCTTCCTCGACAAGGAAGGCGTGCAGCCCAACGAGGTCCACTCCCCCGGCCCGCTCTTCCTCGCGCCCGCGGTGGTCCTCGCCGCGCTGAGCCTGGTCGGCGGATTCTTCTCCGGAGGGGTCGACCGACTCTTCGCCACCTACGCGGACACCGTCCCCATGGGGCCCGGCGAGGAGTACCCCACCTACCTGGCCCTGTGGCACGGCTGGGAGCCACCACTGCTGCTGTCCGCGATCTGCGTGGTCGGCGGTCTGGTGCTGTTCTACTTCCGGCACCGGGTCGCCTGGCTCGGCAACCGGCTGGCCTACGTCAACCCCGAGCGCAACTACCGGCGGCTGATGGCGGGCCTGGAGACCCTGGCCCTTCAGGTCACCGGTAGCACCCAGCGCGGTTCGCTCCCGGTCTACCTCGGCACCATCCTGGTGTTCCTGGTGGTCGCCGCCGGAATCCCGATGATCACGGGGCGCCTGTGGGAGGGCGACTACCCGACGCTGCGCCTGTGGGACACCCCGGTGCAGCTCATCCCCGCCCTGATCATCGTGATCACCTGCCTGATGATCCTGTTCGTGCGACGCCGCCTCTTCGCGGTGATCCTCGTCGGCATCGGCGGTTATGGCGTGGGCGCCCTGTTCTACCTGCAGGGCGCGCCCGACATCGCGCTCACCCAGTTCCTCATCGAGACCGTCAGCCTGGTGGTCTTCGTCCTTGTGCTGCGCCGCTTCCCGTCCCACTTCTCGGCGCCCGCGCTCAAGGGCCGCCGGATCTGGAACATGGTGATCGGCGTCGCCACCGGCCTGCTCGTGTCGGCCATGACGTGGTTCGCCCTGGCCGGTCGACAGGAACCCTCCATCGCGGTGGGCGGACCCGAGGGACCCTCCTACGTGGAGGCGGCGGAGGAGGCCGGCGGGGACAACCTCATCTCCGTACTGCTGGTCGACGTCCGCGCCTGGGACACCATGGGTGAGATCTCGGTGCTGGCCGCCGCCGCGGCGGGTGTGGCCAGCCTGATGTTCGTGCGACGCCGGGCCCAGCCCCGCAAGGCCCCCGGTGGTGTGATGGCCCTGTCCGTCACCCGGACACCACCCGAGCCCTCCGACGGGCATGACCGGCTGGACCTGGGCGACCTGAAGGTCGCTCCCCAGAACATGCACGTCAAGCCCAAGTGGAACCGTTCCTGGTTGCCCGCCGCCGAGGCGATGCCCACCGAACGCAGGTCGATCATCTTCGAGGTGGTCTCCCGCTTCCTCTTCCCGGTGATCATGGTGATCTCGGTGTACCTGCTGCTGACCGGCCACACCGACCTCGGTGGTGGTTTCGCCGGCGGCATCGTGGCGGGCCTGGCGTTCATCGTCCGCTACCTCGCTGGTGGTCGCTTCGAGCTCTACGCCACCGCGTGGGTGCAGCCGGGCGCTCTGATCGGTGCCGGCCTGGCGCTGGCGACGGGCACGGCGATCGGCGGGGCGATCTTCCTCGACGACGTGCTCGCCGGGGCCGACTACTACCTGAACTTCGGGATTCTCGGCGAAGCGCACGTCACGGTCTCGATGCTGTTCGACATCGGCGTGTACCTGCTGGTCATCGGACTGATCCTGGACATCCTGCGCAGTCTCGGCGCCCGCATCGACGAACAGATCGAACGAGACACCGCGCACTCGGAGGCCGTCGATCCGGGTACCTCCGCACGAACCGAGGAGGCCACCTCGTGAACGAGTCGCCAAGTCTGACACTCGTCATCGTCGTGGGTATCCTCGTCGCGGTCGGCGTCGTGCTGATGTTGGAGCGCAGCCTCACCCGTGTGCTGCTGGGCTTCATCGTGTTCAGCAACGGCGTGAACCTGATGATCCTGGCGATGGCCGGAGAACCGGGCGGTCCTCCGATCCGGTGGTTCACCGAAGACGTCAACGAGATGACCGACCCGTTGCCACAGGCGATGATCCTGACGGCCATCGTCATCACCCTCGGCATCACCGCGTTCCTGTTGGCGTTGGCCTACCGGAGCTGGCAGCTGGAGGGCAACGACGAGGTCCAGGACGACGCCGAGGACCTCCGTATCGTGCAGGGCGAGGGCCGTCGCGCCGTGCGCCAACGCTTCCTGCAGGAACGTCGCCGGCTGCGCGCGGACATCCGTAGGCAACGGGCCGAACTCCAGGCCACCATCGCCGCGGCCGACGCCCAGGAGCTGGCCGAACAGGCCCGCATCAAGGCGGAGATCGCGGCCGCCCAGGCCGAGCTCGCCAGGTTCGAGGTCGAGGCCGAGGACGGCGACATCGACGAGCAGTCCCAGGAGACCATGCGTCGTCTGACCCACCGTCGGCAGAGCATGGTCAACCAGGTGACGGAACTGCGCGGCCGGATCCGCATGGGGCGCAAGCGACTGCGGGAGCACAGGCGCGCCGACCGCGCCGCCGAACGCGAACTCTGGCGCGAGCTGCGCCGCCGCATCCGTTCGCAGCGGCGTCAGGCACGTCAGACCATGCGGGCCGAGCGTGAACGCTTGGCCCGCGCGGAAGACAGCGACCTGCAAGGGAACGACTGACCATGGAATGGGACTACCTCGCCGGAATCCTGCACTACCTCGTTCCCCTGCCGGTGGTGTTGCCGCTCTTCGCGGCCGGTGTCAAGCTCGCGATGGGTATTCGTTGGCCCCGTTTCCAGCAGTGGCTGAGCGTCATCGCGTTGACGCTGGTCCTGCTGATCGGTGCCGCGCTGATGGTGGGCGCCGACATGTTCGGACCCCAGGCCGTCCAAGTGGGCGGTTGGGAGACCCCGGTCGGCATCACGCTCGTGGCCGACCGGCTGTCCGCGCTGTTGGTGACGGTCTCCTCGGCCATCACCCTCGCCGTGCTGGTCTACTCGATCGGTCAGGGCATGGCGGGCAAGGGTGAGGTCGCGCCGCTCTCGGTGTACCAGCCGACCTACCTGATCCTGGTGGCCGGTGTCTCCAACGCCTTCCTCGCCGGTGACCTGTTCAACCTGTACGTCGGCTTCGAGATCCTACTGACCGCCAGCTACGTGCTGCTGACGCTCGGCGGTACGCAGTCACGGATGCGGGCGGGCGCCATCTACGTGGTGGTGTCGCTGGTCTCGTCGGTGCTGTTCCTGATCGGTATCGCGCTGGTCTTCGGCGCGACCGGTACCGTGAACATGGCGCAGCTGGGCGAGCGACTGCCCGAGATCTCCTCGGAGTTGGCGCTGGTCCTACAGGTCATCCTGTTGGTCGCCTTCGGCATCAAGGCCGCTGTCTTCCCGTTGGCCGCGTGGCTGCCGGACTCCTACCCCACCGCTCCGGCCCCGGTCACCGCGGTGTTCGCGGGTCTGCTCACCAAGGTGGGTGTGTACGCGATCATCCGGACGCAGACCCTGTTCTTTCCCGGCGAGCAACTCAACGACGCCCTGATGTGGGTGGCCCTGGCGACGATGATCCTGGGCATCCTGGGCGCGGTGGCACAGACCGACATCAAACGTCTGTTGTCGTTCACCCTGATCAGCCACATCGGCTACATGGTGTTCGGTGTGGCGCTCGGTAGTCAGTTGGGGATGACGGGCGCCGTTTACTACATCGCCCACCACATCACCGTGCAGACCACGTTGTTCCTGGTGACGGGGCTGATCGAACGAAGGGGTGGGTCGACGGCGCTGGACCACCTGGGTGGTCTGGCGAAGATGGCGCCGCTCCTGGCCATCCTGTTCTTCATCCCGGCGATGAACCTGGGCGGCATCCCACCGTTGTCGGGCTTCCTCGGCAAGGTCGGGCTGATGCAGGCCGGTGTGGACGCGGGCACCCCGTTGGCGTACGTGCTGGTCGGCGCCTCGGTGCTCACCAGTCTGCTGACGCTGTACGTCATCGCACGGGTGTGGAACTACGCGTTCTGGCGCACCCCGTCCGAGGGCATGGTCGCCGAGCCCGGCACGATCCTGGAGGACACCGAGGAGGAGGACGACTCCACCGCGGCCCTGGGCCCGGGTGAGGCCGTCGGTCCGAGCTCCCGGCTGAGCGACACCTCGACCGCGGCCACCCCGGTGGTGACCTCGGTGGTCCTGCCCAAGAGCATGGTGGGCGCCACGATCGGCCTGGTCGCCTTCGGTCTGGCCATGACCGTGTTCGCAGGACCGCTCATCGGCTACTCGTCGGACGCCGCGACCGACCTGCAGGAACGTACGCCCTACATCGAGGCGGTCCTCGGAGGGTCCCGATGAACGCTCTACAGATCAAGAAGAAGATCGGTGCGCGCGCCCTGCGCAGTCGCATCGGCAAGGTGCAGATCCCCGTCGCCCTCGGGATGACCGTGGTCTGGATGCTGCTGTTCGACGCCTTCCGGCTGCGCCCGGAGACGTTGGGCATCGCCGTCCTGGGCTTCGGGGTGTCGGTGCTCATCATGATGGTCTTCCCACTACCGCCGATCGTTCCGGGTTTCCGGTTCTGGCCGTTGCGGGGGCCCTACATGGTCCTGTACATCCTGGGCCAGATGTTCGTCGCGAGCCTCCAGGTGAGCTCCTGGGTGCTGCGTCCCGGGCCGCCGAAGAGCTCGGTGGTGGCGGTGCGCATGCGCACCGAATCCGACTTGATCATGGTGTGCGTGGCCATCGCCACCTCGATCATCCCGGGCAGTGTGATCGTGGAGGCCTCCCAACCCGAACGCATCCTGTACGTGCACGTGCTGGGCGCGCAGAACGAAGAGGAAGCGGTCGAGGCGAAGAAGGGCATCTACGTACTCGAGGAACGCATCGCCCGCGGAATCGGCACCCGGGAGAACATCGCCGAGTTGGAGGCCGCCTTGGCCACCGAGCGGAGGAACACGTGAACACTCTGTGGACCGTCATCGCCGTCCTACTCGGTGTGGCCGCGCTGCTCGGCACCATCCGGCTCCTGCTGGGACCGAGCATCCTCGACCGGGCACTGTCCGTCGACGCCCTGTTGGCCTTCGCGGTGACCGGCCTGGGCGCCTACGCGGCGTTCAACCGGGACCCCACGGTACTGCCCACCCTGTTGGTGCTGTCCCTACTGGGTTTCGTGGGTTCGGTCAGCGTCGCCAAGTTCGTCGCCCGCCGCACCCAGGAGGACGACGACGATGAGCAGATCGTGCTCCCCGTCGTCGAGAACACGGTCGAAGGGGAGGGGAAGAAGTCATGAGCGATCAGATCGTCCAGATCATGGACTGGGCCGGAATCCTGTGCATCCTGGCCGGGGCGCTGTTGTCCTTCATCGCCGGCATCGGTCTGGTCCGTTTCCCCGACCTGCTGTCCCGCATGCACGCGGCTTCCAAGCCCCAGGTGTTGGGTTTGCTGCTGGTGTTGGTGGGGATCGGGTTCCGGCTCCTTCCGGCGGAGGCGACCGGCATCTTCAGTCTCGGCACGCTGCTCCTGGTGGGACTGTTCCAGGTGGTGACGGTACCGGTGGCCGGGCACATCGTGGCCCGGGTGGGCTACCGGACCGGTCGGATCCGCCACGACCTGGTGAGCACCGACGAGCTGGCCGAGCGGCTGGCCACCCGACGCTCCGCCCCCGACACCTCCGAGGACACGGTTTCCTAGGCATGACCGGGGCCGGTCGGGTCCCCTCCTCCCGACCGGCCCCGGTTCCCTTATTCGGTAGTGGTCTGCGTGTCCGGTCGAATCGCCTCCTCGTCGCTCATCAACCGGGACCGGATCAGGAACCGCTGTCCGGTCGGGGCCTCCACGGAGAACCCCGACCCCCGTCCGGGAACGACGTCGATGGTCAGGTGGGTGTGGCTCCACAGCTCGAACTGCGAGCGGGACATCCACACCGGCACCGGCTCCGGCAGCCCCACGTCCAGGTCCGCGAGGTGCACGTCGGAGGCTCCGGTACGGAACTCCCCCAGCGGATAGCACATCGGTGAACTGCCGTCACAGCAGCCGCCGGACTGGTGGAACATCAGCGGACCGTGGTCGGCGGTCAGCTCCCGCAGCAGGGCCGCCGCGGGGTCGGTCACCGCCACCCGCTCCCCCGTGGTCTCGCCGCCGGAGGTGCCCATCAGAAGAACCCCATCGCCTGATCCGAGTAGCTGACCAGCAGGTTCTTGGTCTGCTGGTAGTGGTCGAGCATCATCTTGTGGTTCTCGCGCCCGATCCCCGACTGCTTGTAGCCACCGAAGGCGGCGTGCGCCGGGTAGGCGTGGTAGTTGTTCACCCACACACGACCGGCCTGGATGTCGCGGCCGGCCCGGTAGGCGGTGTTGCCGTTGCGCGACCACACGCCCGATCCGAGCCCGTACAGGGTGTCATTGGCGATCTTGATGGCGTCGGCGTAGTCGTCGAACCGGGCCACGGAGACCACGGGGCCGAAGATCTCCTCCTGGAAGATCCGCATGTTGTTCTGGCCCTCGAAGATCGTGGGGGTGACGTAGTAGCCGCCCGCCAGGTCGCCCTCCATCTCGGCCCGGCCGCCACCGGTGAGCACCTTGGCGCCCTCCTGACGGCCGATGTCGATGTAGGACAGGATCTTCTCCAGCTGGTCGTTGCTGGCCTGAGCGCCCATCATGGTGTCGGTGTCCAGCGGATCGCCCTGCTTGATGCGCCCCACCCGTTCCAGGGCGTCGGCCATGAATCCGTCGTAGATGGAGTCCTGAACCAGCGCACGGGACGGACAGGTGCACACCTCACCCTGGTTGAGGGCGAACATCGTGAAGCCCTCCAGCGTCTTGTCGTAGAACGCGTCGCGCTCGGCGGCCACGTCCTCGAAGAAGATGTTGGGGCTCTTGCCGCCCAGTTCCAAGGTGACCGGGATGAGGTTCTCCGACGCGTACTGCATGATCAGCCGGCCCGTGGTGGTCTCACCGGTGAAGGCGACCTTGCGCACGCGCGGGTTCGAGGCCAGCGGCTTGCCCGCCTCCACACCGAAGCCGTTGACGACGTTGAGCACGCCCGGCGGCAACAGGTCACCGATGACGTCCATCAGGAGCAGGATGGACGCGGGCGTCTGTTCGGCGGGCTTGAGGACGATGGCGTTGCCGGCCGCCAGGGCCGGGGCGATCTTCCAGACCGCCATGAGGATCGGGAAGTTCCAGGGGATGATCTGGCCGACCACGCCCAGCGGTTCCTGGAAGTGGTAGGCGACGGTGTCACCGTCGATCTGGGAGCTGTGGCCCTCCTGGGCCCGGACCGCGCCGGCGAAGTAGCGGAAGTGGTCGATGGCCAGCGGTATGTCGGCGGCCAGGCACTCACGAACCGCCTTGCCGTTCTCCCAGGACTCGGCGACCGCGATCCGTTCGAGGTTCTCCTCCATGCGGTCGGCGATCTTGTTGAGGACCAACGCGCGCTCGGCCGCGCTGGTGCGGCCCCACGCGGGCGCGGCTCCGTGCGCGGCGTCGAGGGCGAGTTCGATGTCGTCGGCACCGCTCTGGGCCACCTCGGTGAAGGTGCGCCCGGTGATCGGTGTGGGGTTCTCGAAGTAGCGTCCCTTGACCGGCTTGACCCACTCGCCTCCGATCCAGTTGTCGTAACGCGGCGCGTACTGGACGACGCTGCCGGCCTCACCGGGGGGAGCGTAGATCGCCATGGGTGTGCCTCCTTCGACGTGGGAGCGCCGGTGGTCCCCGCCCCGGCGCGGAATTCCCAGGGACGGTCGAGTGTGACGCTAGTTACGTCGAGGTTGCGACCACGTTGCAACGGTGCGCGAACCCGCGTTCAGCTTCCCGACCTGCGCAGACGGACCCGCAGTGTGGCGTGCCGGGGCGATCCCGGGTCGGTGGCGCGCAACGCGGCGTCGAGCACCCGAGGGTCCTCCCGCCACTCCGGCTGTTCCGACCACACCAGCAGGGTCCGCGGGTCGGCGTGCGTGGCGAGCACCTCGCACACCTCCGCCTGGAGTTCGTCGCGCTCCTCCACCACTCCCGGGGCCTCCGAACGCGGCAGCACGTGCCCTTCGTAGACGTTGACGGCCTGGCGGTAGTCGCCCTTACCCAGGTGTTCGCGCACCTCGTCCAGGTCGGTGCGTACCGGCCGGAGCAGCCGGTAGGGGCGGGAGGCGAGCAGGTCGTTGCCCAGCAGGCGGCGCATCCTCGACATCTCCGCCCGAATCGTCACCGGGGAGGCGTCGCGTTCGTTCAGCAGGACGCCGAGGGCGTCGCCGGTCAGACCCCGTGGGTGGCGCGTCAACAGCAGGAGGATCTCGGAGTGGCGGGTACTGAGCTCGACGGAGCGGCCGTCCACTTCGAGGAGTCCCTGGTCACGGCCGAGCACCCGGAATCGGGCCGGGGCGCGCGGGTCACGTGGAGTGGGTAGGAGCCCGCTGAGTCGACGGGCCCGGATCTCCATCTCGGCGGCGGCCGCCGCGGCCCGGACCAGCGCCAACGCCTGTGGCGAGGCCAGGTGGTCGCCGCCGGTGAGGTCCAGGACTCCCAGGAGCCCGCCGGTGTCGGGGTCGTGCAGGGGCGCGGCGGAGCAGCTCCAGTGCTGCACTCCCCGACTGAAGTGCTCGCTGGCGAAGACCTGCACCTCGTGGTCCAGGGCCAGGGCGACCCCGGGGGCGTTGGTACCGGCCGAACGTTCGTGCCAGTTCGCGCCCGCCATGAAGTGCATGTCCTCGGCCCGGGTGCGCAGCCCGGAGTCGCCCTCCACCCACAGCAGGCGTCCGGACACGTCGCCGACCGCGAGGATCTGGGGGCCCGGGGCGCCCTCGAGTAGCAGCCGTCGCAGCAACGGCATGGTGGCGGCGAGCGGGTGCGCGTCGCGCTGGTCGTCCAGGGCTGGTCCGGTGACTTCGAGCCGGGGAAGTGTCCGGTCCGGGTCGACCCCGTGTCGGGCGCTGCGCCGCCAGGAATCACCGACCACCGAGCGCACGCGAGAGCTGAGTCGGCCGGAGTCGGTGAAGCGTTCGTGCGCGACGGCCACGTCCCGGCGCACGCTGTCCGGGTCGGTCTCCCATGACCACGCGTTCCATGCCCTGGACATCGGTGGGTCCCTCCGTCGCGGTGGCTGCGCTCCCAGCGTCCATTCGCCTCTGGACCCTGATTGAATCCCCAGGTGAGGGTCTTGACAAGGGGTTCACCAGAACTACTGACGAGTTGCCCCGCTCACGACATGTATGTACCCGCCAGGCCCCACGTCCCACGGAGACCAAGGCGCTCGATTCCGCTTATGTCAGGGCGTTCTGCCACACTTCGTGTATGCCCAATCCCCCTCAGCACCCACATGGGAACCCCGTACCACCCGCGCCTTTCGCCGGCCCTGGTCACCCGGGTGGCCCCTCACCGGCACCGGCACAGAAGACGTCCGTTGTACGCGACTACCGGTGGTCCATCGGCCTCGCGATCGCCGCGGTGTTGTTGTTCGGTCTGTCCCTCCTGCTGAACGCGAACCCGATCAAGGTCTCTCCGAACATCACCGAACGGTTCACCAGCGACGACGACATGATCGAGCTCGAGATCGAGGAGGGAGACACCAAGACCTGGGCGCTCTTCTCGAGCAGCACCGATGAGTCCAGAACCTGCATTTACTACGATCCGGACGGAGAGCTGAACGGTCCCGATACGTGGTATCTCAATGCGGAGGGTTATGGCGATTGGGACACCCTCGGCCCTTTGGACACCTCCGAACCCGGTATTTATTGGATCACCTGCACAGATGGCGCTGACGAGTACGTTCTCGCGGGCGCGGGCCCCCTTCACGCCGTGAAGGCCCAGCTCTACGTGACCGCCGTCATCATCTTCTTCGTCGCCCCGCCCCTCCTCCTCGCGGCGATCGTGGTCGCGGGGGTCACCACCGTGCGTCGCCGTTCCGCCGCCCGACATCCCTGATCCGAACCAACAGGTACCCCCATGTCGCAACCATTCGAACCGTCGTCCCGCCCCGATTCCGGGGAGGAACGGCGACCGACCGGCCCACCACGCCTGGCCCCGCCCGCCCACCCGCGAGCGATGGCCCCCTGGTCCCCCGTTCAGCCCCCGGCGGCACCGCCACCTTCGTACGCGCACGGCGGGACGTGGGCTCACCCGGGACCCCCGCAACCACCGCCTCCCATCGCGTACGAGTACGGTCCGTCGCGCACCTGGTACTGGATGGTCCTCTCGGTCCCGCCCGGGTTCCTGGTGCTCGGCGCCCTCTCGGTCCTCCTGGGCGCCTCCTCCGAGACGGTCGGTCAGGCCTGGGCCGCGCTCTTCGTTCTCATCGGTTTCATTTCGACCGCGGCCCTCATCACGCTGTTCTCCATCCGGGCCCACAACAGGACCAGGAGGCAACGTTTGCACGCCCAACACCTCTGGCACGAGGCCTGCCTGCGCCGTGACCAAGCGATGCCGTACCCGAGTCCTCCGCTTCGGCCCGCCGCAAAGGACGTCCGACCCCGGCGGCTGTGGATCGTCGCGGGAGTGGCGCTCATGCCGATCGCGACGGTGCCGCTTCCCGGATACGGACAGTGGGCACCCCTGATCCTCTCCTTGTCTCTGCTGGTGTCCATGCTCTTGGTGTTCGGCACCGTCATCGCCCGCGCGGGACACCGCGGGCGCGCGGTGACCGAGCACATGGTCCGCGAGATGGAACAGGCCAGGGGACGGAGGCCGGTCCAGCCGTGACGCTCCTTTTGGAAACCACCGAGGCTCCCGAGGCCCTCGCTCCGGCCCTGGCCGGCCCTCCTCCCGGGTCACCACCGCCCGCACCACCCACCGGGCCACCCGGACCACCTGATCCCCCCGGCCCTCCCGACCCTCCCGGTCCGCCGCCTCCTCTTCCGTCGGGCCCACCACCCCGGCCGACTCCGCCGATCCCTCCGGTGCCGGACCCGAAGACGATCCGTCCGAGTCGGCGCTGGTACTGGGTCGGCGGCTCCCTGATGCCCGCGGCGATCGTCTTCATGGTCGTGGTGCTGACCCTCACCGAGTGGTTCGAGGTGCCCGCTTGGGTGGGCGTGCTGACCGTCCTGGTGCTGGTCCTGGCCATCTTCGCCACGTTCGGCATCGTCCTTGGCGTGTTCATCACCAGGTCCACGCGTCTGGCGCGGCTGAACGCCGTGCGCCACCAGGCGATCATCGCGGCCGAGCAGGCGCGATTCGGTTTCCGTCCCATGCCCGCGCCACCGCCGCGAGCACCCGCGACCCCGGCCAAGGACCGCCGTCCCCGACGCAGGTGGTTCTTCCTCGTCCCGCTCATCCCGCCCGCCTTCGTCGGCGTCGGGTTGCTGCTCTTCCACCTGTTCGGCGGCGGGCTCTCAGGCCTCGAAAGGACCCCCGAACTCGTCTCCGACGTGGTGGAGGGGAGCGGGTCCACCGAGTTCTACGTCCAGCCCGAGAACGTCGGGGAGCTCGGCCTGTACGCCTCCCCCTCGGAGCTCCACGTGGGGAACTGCGCCATCGACGGCCCCGAGTACCCCCGGATCACCGAACGCGAGGTCGGCCACGGCTGGGACGACTGGCGACTGGAGTACTCGGTGAACGTCCACACATCGGGCCTCTATACACTGACCTGCGACGGAGCCCTCGAACAGTCGCATGTGATCGCGGAGACCCGGACCGCCCACGAGGCCGATCGGCGGGGCATGCTCCTGGCGTTGACCGTCCTCGGGACCATCCTCCTCGGAGTCGTCACGATGATCGCGACGCTCGTCACCCTCGTGATCCGGCGGGCGACCTACACGGAGCGCATGGCGAGACGAGCACGCGGGGCGGCCGTCCGAAACGGTTGACCGGGTTCGTGCAACGAAGTCCGACCGGCGCGCGTCTCAACGAACAACCGCCGGCGGACCGCCCACCGGCGCTTTCACACCCGGTCGAGGTAGAACTGCGATGAGTCAGCACCCGCCTTACGGTCACCCCGGCCCCCACGGCCGACCGAACATCCACGTCGACGCGCGCGAGGTCCGGCCCGGAAGGGGCTGGTTCGTCATCGGCGCCCTCGTCATCGCCGGCGGCATCGCGACCGCGATCGTGGGTTTCGTGCTCTCCCTGGTATCCACGGTGAGCATCCCCGAGTTCGAGGCCCGGGTGACCTCGGGTCAGGAGAGCTCATTCACCGTGGCGGACCCCGGATTCCAGCTCGGTCTGTACTCGTCCTCGGGCGGCGGCGGACGAGCGTGCGTCCTGCTGCTGCCCGACGGCGGTGAAGCCGGCTTCGACAACCCGGGGTACAGCCACAACGTCGACACCGGCGCCGAGAGCTGGTCCCTGGTGGGGACGTACGAGCTCAGCGAGGCGGGCGAGTACACCCTGTCCTGTTCCGATGGCTCCACCACCACCGAGTTCGCGGTGACCGACAACGGGGACGGTGGCGCCGAGATCGTGCGAGGCGTGGGCTCGACCCTCCTGTGGGCACTCGTCCCGTCCTTCCTGGGCCTGGTGATCGGGTTGACGATCATCATCACCACGGCGGTGCGACGCGGCCGGTTCCAACGTCGCCTGATCGCCGAACGACAGCAGTGGTACTACGGTCACGGGCCCCGCTAGGACACACCCGCTCGCGCCGCGCACACCTTCGCATCCGCATCCCCCGGGAGTGCCCGTGACCACCGACGTTCCGTCCTTTCCTCCCCTGAAGCCCCGCGATCCCGTCGAGATCGGCGGGTACCGGACCGTGGGGCGCCTCGGCGCCGGAGGCATGGGCGCCGTGTACGCCGCTCGATCCCCCGCCGGTGAGTTGGTCGCCGTCAAGCTCGTCCACGGTGACCTGGCCACCGACCCCGAGTTCCGGGCACGGTTCCGACGTGAGGCCGACCTGGTCGGTCGGGTCGTCGGCCCGTGCGTGCCGAGGTTCCTGGCCCAGGACACCGCCGCGGACCAACCCTGGTTGGCCACCGAGTACGTGTCGGGGCCGACCCTGCGTCAACACGTCCGCGAACACGGCCCCCTCACGGGGGCGTCCCTGCACGCCTTCGCGACCGGTGTCGCCGAGGCGTTGCGGGCCATCCACGCCGCCGGGATCGTGCACCGCGACCTCAAACCGGGCAACGTCATCCTCGCACCCGACGGGCCCAAGGTGCTGGACTTCGGCATCGCCCGGGCCATCGACGAAACCGCCATCACCCGCACCGGTGGACTGTTCGGCACCCCCGGCTGGGTGGCCCCCGAACTCCTCAAGGGCGCCCCGCCATCGGTCGCCGCGGACGTCTTCGCCTGGGGTGGGCTGGTCGCCTACGCGGCCACCGGGCGTTCCCCCTTCGGGACGGGGTCGGCCGAGACGATGGCGGTGCGGGTACTGGACGGCAAACCGGACCTGGCGGGGGTTCCGGACTCGCTGATGCCCCTGGTACGAGCCGCGACCGGGCAGGATCCACGGCAAAGGCCCACCGTGGAGCAGACACTCGCGGAGCTGCTCGGCACGGACCGGGCCACGGTGGTCGATCCGGGATCGGATGCCACCGAACTCGTCACCCGGGTGCTGCGGCAGGGGTGGGAGGCACCGCCCCCGCCCACCGTGTTCACCGGGGACCCGGTCCCGCGTCGGCGTCCGAGACGGCGTCGGCCCCGACTCCTGTCGGGGGCCGCCGTGTCCGCGCTGGTGTTGGTGGCGTCGGCCGCGTGGGTGGCGGGCGACCGGTTCTCGCAAGAGCCGGTGGGAACGGACGTGGGGGCCGACGGAGGGGCCACCGAAGAAGTCGGTGACGGAGCCGGCGACGAGACCGGCGAACAGGTGGCGGTGGAGATCGCCTCGAACGGTCTGTTCATGGTGCACTCCGATCCCGATGGGACCCTCGACCTCACCCCCGGGTTCGACGGAGCCGGCTCCGCCCTGCCGGAGGGGGTGGACCGGGCGGAGTTCGTGGTGGCGAGCGTCGACGTCAACACCGTGTACGCCGACGTCCAGCGGCAGAGCGGCGTCAAGGTGATCGGTGAACTGGAGTACCTGGCGGACGAAGGCGAGTTCACCCTGCGGGCCGGCGACTTCGTCCTCCTCGAAGTGGGAGACGAGTGGGATCCGCTACCGGACGACCCCACCGTCGACGGACGTCCCGCGCACACCGCCCCGGGTGACGAAGTGGTCGCCACGGTCTCCACGGACACACCGAACGCGGAGTTCGAGGTGGACTTCGCCGACGCCCCGCAGAGCGGGCTGCTGACCTACCGGCCGGCCGCGAACGCCGTCGGCGGTACGGCCGAGGTGGCCGGTGTCTACACCTGCTACATGAACTGGCACCCCTACCCCCCGGTCGACATGACCGACGAGGAGTACGTGCCCTGTCCCACGGAGCGACCCGAATGAGCGGCCACACGACCACGGGCTTCTCCCCGTTGCGCCCCGACGACCCGGAGACCGTCGGCGGCATGCGCGTCGTCGGGCGGATCGGTACCGGTGGCATGGGCACCGTCTACGCCGGGATCGGGAGGCGGGGCCGGTACACGGCGATCAAGGTCATCCGCGAGGAACTGACCGAGGACCCCGGGCTGCGCGAACGGTTCACCCGGGAGATCCGGCTGCTCGGGCGGGTCGAGAGTCGTTGCGTACCGGCGCTGCTCGGGTCCGGTCGGGACGGCGGCGTGCCGTGGCTGGTCACCGAGTTCGTGCCCGGGTCGTCGCTCTCCGCCCACGTGCGAGAACACGGACCGCTGCCGCCGAACCTGCTGCGCGGGTTGGCCGGCGGGGTGGCGGAGGCCCTGGTCGCCGCGCACATCGCGGGGATCGTGCACCGCGACCTCAAACCGGGCAACGTCATCCTCGCACCCGACGGGCCCAAGGTGCTGGACTTCGGCATCGCCCGGGCCATCGACGAGACGGCCCTGACCCGTACCGGTGGGCTCGTGGGCACACCCGGATGGATCGCCCCGGAGGTACTGCGGGGAGCGCCGGCCACGCCCGCCGCCGACCTGTTCGGCTGGGGTGCCCTGGTGGCCTTCGCCGCGACCGGCCGGCCACCCTTCGGCGCGGGCTCCACCGAGTCCCTGGCGCACCGGGTCCTGGACCGGGCGCCCGACCTGGCGGGACTCCCGGAGGCTCTGTCGCCCCTGGTGACGGCGGCCCTGGACAAGGACCCCGCGCGCAGGCCCACTGCGGCGTGGCTCGCGGCGACACTGACCGGTCACCCGGGTGGGGAGGGGTTGTCGGACGCGGTGGGCGCGCTGCTGGACCGGGAGTGGACAGGGGTGGCCGCGGAGCCACCGGCTCCCCCGGCTCGTGGAGGCCGGAAGGTGCTGTTGGCCGCGAGCGCGACCGTGCTCGTGCTCGGTGCGGCGGGTGGTGGGCTCCTGGCCGCCCGGGCGCTCACCGACGAGGGAGGCGAAGGCGCGGCGGGGAACGAGTCCGCGGAAGGGACCGAGGTCGACGGCGAGGGGGCGTCCGAGGAATCCGGGTGGGAGCCACCGGCGCCGACCCCCTTCGGCACCAACGCGGAGTGGGAGGTCCAGACCTTCGTCTCCCCCGACGGGTACACGACCTTCCAGGCGACCCCGGACCGGTTCGAGACGCTCACCTACGTGTCGGTGACCTCCGTGGAGGACGTCGCCGAGGGGGTCCGGTTCTCGGTGAGCGTGCTCAACCTGGTGGAGGGGCACGACGTCCCCGCGATGCTCACCATCACCACCCCGACCGCTCCACTGGCACCCCTTGAATCACCCGGTCCGGTGGAGATCGGCGACGAACTCGACCTGACCTTCCCCGACGCTCCCGACCAGGGACGACTCACCTTCTCCGACGCCGACCACGCCCCCGGGGTGTCCGGGTTCCCACCGATCAGCCTCTGCTACGACGCCCCGGCCGGCACCCTGTCGCCCGACGCGCGGGACTGCGCCTAGGGTTCGGCGACCGGATACGGGGAGACGGTGCCGGCGTTCTCGTTGACCAGTAGCGCCCGACC
Source organism: Nocardiopsis listeri NBRC 13360 (assembly GCF_001570765.1). Taxonomy (GTDB): domain Bacteria; phylum Actinomycetota; class Actinomycetes; order Streptosporangiales; family Streptosporangiaceae; genus Nocardiopsis; species Nocardiopsis listeri. Next base: position 26,405 of record NZ_BCSH01000043.1, read on the forward strand.
CGCCGGCGGGAAGGCCCTCTGCGGGCAGGCGGGGCGTTCGCAGACCTTGCAGCCCAGGCCGATCGGGGTGGCGGCCGACGGGTCCTCCAGGTTCAGGCCGGTGGAGTAGACCAGGCGGTGGGCGTGCCGCAGCTCGCAGCCCAGGCCCACCGCGAAGGTCTTGCCGGGTGCCCCGTAGCCGCCATAGCCACGGGTGACGGTACGCGCGACCCAGAAGTAGGTGCGCCCGTCGGGCATCTGCGCGATCTGCCGCTGGATGACGTCCGGGGCGGAGAACGCGGCGTAGACGTTCCACAACGGGCACGTGCCGCCCGAGCGGGAGAAGTGGAAGCCGGTGGCGGACTGACGCTTGGACATGTTGCCGGCACGGTCCACTCGGACGAACGAGAACGGGACGCCCTTCAGGCCGGGGCGCTGCAACGTGGACAGGCGGTGGCAGACCGTCTCGAAGCCCACCCCGAACCGGTCGGCGAGCAGCTCGACGTCGTAGCGTTCCTGTTCGGCGGTCATCCGAAAGTCCCTGTAGGGCAGGATGAACGCGCCCGCGAAGTAGTTGGCCAGACCGATCCGTGCCAGGCGGACCGCCTGTTCGGTGGTGAGTTCCTCGCTGCGGGCGAGTTCGTCCAACAGGTCGCCGTGCTCCAGGAAGGCGAACTGGGTGCCGAGCTGGAAGGCCCGCTGGCCGGGGCGCAGGTGCCCCGCCAGTGACAACACGCGTCGTTCGGGGTCGAACGTCCGGTTCCTGGACGATTGGTCGACGGTCTCCACTCTGACCCCGTGCCGTTCGGCCAGGAGTCGGCTGAGGACCAGGTGCGCCTTGCCCGGTTCGACGCCCTCCCCGTGGGCCGGTTCCTCGGCGAGCTCGTCCAGTTCCCCGATGTAGTTGTGGCGTTCGTAGAAGAAGTCCCGGACCTGTTCGTAGGCCATGGGAGCCACGGATGTGGCGCCGCCGTCCCTGCCCTCCGCCAGCGCGGCGGCCTGACCGGCGACGTCCCGATAGCGACGGTGCAGGTCCACGAGGGCTCGGGCGACCGAGGGCATGGCGGAGGCGAGTTCGTCGAGTTCCTCCGTACCGACCTGGTCCCCGGTGGGCACGTCGGTGAGGGCTTCACGGAGTTCGGCGATCAGACGCGAGGTGTCGCCGGTCGCGAAGAAGCTCGGGTCCACCCCGAAGGCTTCGGTGATGCGAAGGAGGACGGGCACACTGAGCGGGCGTTGGTTGTGCTCCATCTGGTTGAGGTAACCGGCGGAGATGCCCAGCTCACGGGCGAGTTCGGACTGTTTGAGCGAGTGTTCCTGCCGCAGCCTGCGCAACCGCGGCCCCGCGAAGACCTTGCGCACGGCGATCGCCCCCTTCCATCCCCGCCAGACTAACCCGAAGGTGTCTCACCAGGCGTTAGCAGACTTAGCCGGAACGGGAGGAGGCCTTAGCCGAACTCAGCACACCGGACCACGGTGGCGAGGTCGTGCACGGCGTCACCCCGGCTCGACTCGGACCGGTCGGTGATGCCCGTGACCTCGTCGCCGTCGAGGAAGACGTGCGCGCTCCGCGGGCCTTCGTGCGTGAACGCCGCGGTCCAGGGCCGCGGCGCGGCCTCGCGAGGGGGTCGCACCCTTCCGGGAACCGATCGGATTCGGCGGGAACTCACCCTTTCCGGGATGACCTCCACTCGTCGGCGAGGAGGCCGAGCACCACCTCGTCCAAGAACTCGCCCAGCACCCAGGCCGACGAGCGCGTGACGCCCTCGCGCACGAAACCGTTGCGCTCGGCGGCGAGCAGCATCGCCGTGTTGTCGGCCAGCGTCTCGGCCTGGAGCCGGTGGAGGCCGCGCAGGACGAAGCCGTAGTGGCACAGCACCGCGACGATGTCGGTTCCGTAGCCCTTGCCACGGGCGGAGGACAGCACCCCCAGGCCGATGTGCGCGGACCGGCTGTGGTCGTCGATCCCCCAGAAGGTCGCCGTCCCGACCAGCGCGTCACTCTCCAGGTCCACGACGGAGAACGCGACGTACCCCTGTGCGCTGTCGTCCACCACGACCGGGGAGCTCCGCGAACCGGGCATCGTCGGCCGCCAGGGGCTGCCCTGGGCCCGTGAGTGGACGACCGGGTCGTCGTAGAGATCGGCCTGAAGGACCGGAATGTCTTCCTCGTGCCGAGCCCTGAGCCCGACCTTGTTACCTCTGAGCATTCAAGCTTTTCTATAGGTTCGAGCCGCCCAAGGGCAACTTCATTACTCGAAATTCCTTAACAGGATTAGCGAAATCACCCCCTCGACTTAGCGGAACTCAGCAGGTTTAAGGCCTTCCACCCGCATTACGCCCGTGCCAATCTCGGCTGCACAACAACCGCGTCGAGGGGATGAACATGGTGCAGCATCGCATCCGGACCCACCGGAGCTCCGAGGGACCCGCCAAGGAGGAACAGCTGGCCCACCGGATCGCGTCCGTGGCGACCGACCCGGTCGAGGTCGAACCCTCCGTGGTGGAGATGGTCGGTAACCGGATCATCGACAACGCCGCCGTGGCCGCGGCCTCCCTGCGCCGACGCCCCGTCCGCAGCGCGCGGGCGCAGGCCACCCGGCATCCGCTGGACCCGGGCGCCACGATCATGGGCACTCCGACCCCCACCCGGGTCTCACCGGAGTGGGCGGCCTGGGCGAACGGGGTCGCGGTTCGCGAACTGGACTTCCACGACACGTTCCTGGCCGCCGACTACTCGCACCCCGGCGACAACATCCCGCCGATCCTGGCCGTGGCCCAGCACCTGGGCAAGGACGGCCGCTCGTTGGTGCGGGGCATCGCCACCGGCTACGAGATCCAGGTGGCACTGGTCAAGGGCGTCTGCCTGCACGAGCACAAGATCGACCACATCGCCCACCTGGGCCCGTCGGCCGCCGCGGGCATCGGCACGCTGCTGGAACCGGACACCGAGATCGTCTATCAGGCGATCCAGCAGGCCCTGCACGTCACCACCACCACGCGCCAGTCCCGCAAGGGCGAGATCTCCAGTTGGAAGGCCTACGCGCCCGCGTTCGCCGGGAAGATGGCCGTGGAGTCCATGGACCGGGCGATGCGCGGAGAGGACGCCCCCTCACCCGCGTACGAGGGCGAGGACGGCTTCATCGCCTACCTGCTCGGCGGTCCCGACGTCGAGTACGTCGTGGAACTTCCCGCCCCGGGCGAGGTGAAGCGCGGCATCCTGGAGACCTACACCAAGGAGCACTCCGCCGAGTACCAGAGCCAGGCCCTCATCGACCTGGCCCGCCGGCTCGGCCCGAAGGTCGGCGACACCTCGAAGGTCCGCGCGATCACCATCCACACCAGCCACCACACGCACTACGTGATCGGCACCGGCTCCGGCGACCCGCAGAAGATGGATCCGAAGGCGAGTCGGGAGACCCTGGACCACTCCATCCCCTACATCTTCGCCGTGGCCCTGCAGGACGGGGAGTGGCACCACGAGCACTCCTACTCCCCCGAGCGGACCCAACGCCCCGACACCGTCGAGCTGTGGCACAAGATCTCCACGGTCGAGGACCCTGAGTGGACCGAGCGTTACCACGCCACCGACCCGAACAAGAAGGCCTTCGGCGGCCGGGTGGTCGTGGAGATGGCGGACGGAAGCGTCATCGAGGACGAGATCGCCATGGCCGACGCCCATCCGCTGGGCGCCCGTCCCTTCACACGTCCGGACTACGTCGCCAAGTTCCGCGCGTTGGCGGACGGCGTGGTCTCCCCGGAGGAACAGGATCGTTTCCTGGCGCTGGTGGAGCGACTCCCCCAGCTCACCGCCGAGGAGGTCCATCGGCTGTCCTTCACCGAGGACGCGGCCACCGTTCCGCGCGACCTGCCGACCTCCAAGGGGATCTTCTGATGTTGAACGCCACCGCCACACCGAACGCCAAGCGCCGCCGCCTGCGCGAGGACCTGGCCTCGGGCCGGTTGCTTCGGGTCCCCGGTGCGATGAACCCGCTCACCGCGGTCCTCGTCCAGGAGCTCGGCTTCGACGCCACGTACGTGTCGGGCGCGGTGATCGCCGCCGACCTGGCCCTGCCCGACATCGGCCTGACCACCCTGTCCGAGGTCGTCGGTCGCGGGCACCAGATCGCCCGGGTCACCGATCTGCCCACGATCATCGACGCCGACACCGGTTTCGGTGAGCCGATGAACGCGGCCCGCACCGTGCGGTCCCTGGAGGACGCGGGGATCGCCGGCTGCCATCTGGAAGACCAGGTCAACCCCAAGCGCTGCGGTCACCTGGACGGCAAGACCGTCATCGACACCGAAACCATGGTCCGTCGGATCCGCGCAGCCGTCAGCGCCCGCCGCGACGAGGACTTCGTGATCTGCGCCCGCACCGACGCCGCAGGCGTGGAGGGCTTGGACGCCGCCATCGAACGAGCCAAGGTCTACGTGGACGCGGGCGCCGACATGGTCTTCCCCGAGGCGATGCGCGGGCCGGCCGACTTCGAGGCGTTCCGCAAGGCCGTTGACGTCCCGCTGCTGGCCAACATGACCGAGTTCGGCAAGAGCGAGCTACTCACCGCCGAACAGCTCGCATCGCTCGGGTTGAACCTGGTGATCTACCCGGTCACCACGTTGCGTCTGGCCATGGGCGCCGTCGAGGACGGGCTGCGCACCATCCGCGACGAGGGCACCCAGGCGGGTCTCGTCGACCGGATGCAGACCCGCAAGCGCCTCTACGAGCTGCTCGACTACCCCGCCTACAACGCCTTCGACGGCGACGTCTTCAACTTCACGATCTGAACGGATGTGGTGAGCATGGCCGACACGGCGATTCGCAAGGGATTGGCCGGGGTGGTGGTCGACACCACCGAGATCTCCATGGTCGACGAGGCCTCCAACTCGCTGACCTATCGGGGGTACCCGGTGCAGGATCTGGCTGACTCGTGCACCTTCGAGGAGGTCGCCCACCTGCTCTGGTACGGGGAACTGCCCACGGCCGGACAGCTGCGCGAGTTCACCGCGCGTGAGCGCGCCAACCGCGCCCTGGACCGGCACACGCTGGAGCTGCTGCGGAAGCTGCCCGAGACCGCGCACCCCATGGACGTGCTGCGCACCGCCATCAGCTACCTGGGCGCGGACGACCCCACCGAAGACGACGGCTCGGTCGCCGCCAACCGGGTCAAGGCCGAGACGATGCTGGCCAAGCTGCCCACGGTCGTGGCCGCCGACCATCGACGACGCCGGGGCCTGGAGCCGATCCAGCCGGATCCGGGGCTGGGCTACGCGGAGAACTTCTTCCACATGTGCTTCGGGAAGGTGCCCGAGGCCGAGGTGGTGCGCTGCTTCGAGGTCTCGATGATCCTCTACGCCGAGCACAGCTTCAACGCCTCCACGTTCACCGCCCGGGTGGTGACGTCGACGCTGTCGGACATCTACAGCTCGGTGACGGCGGCGATCGGTGCGTTGAAGGGGTCCCTGCACGGGGGTGCCAACGAGGCCGTCATGCACATGCTCGACGAGATCGGTTCCGCGGAGCGCGCCGCCGACTGGCTCGACACCGCCTTGGCCGAGAAGCGCAAGATCATGGGTTTCGGGCACCGCGTGTACAAGCACGGGGACTCCCGGGTTCCCACCATGCGCGACGCACTGGACGAGATGGCCGCGATCAAGGGCGCCGACGAGCTCATGGAGCTGTACGAGGCCCTGGAGAAGGCGATGGTGGAGCGCAAGGACATCCATCCCAACCTGGACTATCCGGCGGGCCCGGCCTACCACCTGATGGGCTTCGAGGTCCCGACCTTCACGCCACTGTTCGTGATGGCCCGGATCACCGGGTGGACGGCGCACATCCTGGAGCAGCAGGCGGCGAACGCGCTCATCCGTCCGCTGAGCAGCTACACGGGTCGTGAACGCCGCCCGGTGCCGCTGCCCGCGCGGCGTCTCGCCGGCTGACCGGCGGCAGCGCCCACAAGATCGGCCCCGTCCTCCTCTGGGCCGGGCCGGGCCTTCAGGAGGGGACCGCCGGTTCCTCGGGCGGGGGATCCACGAGTATTGACCGGAAACGGTCACCCTTCGCCGGTCGTCCGCCACGGGCCGGGACCGCCGGATAGCCTCCCCGGAGAGTCGCAGCGGCATCACGAGGAGGTACCGATGGGTGAAGGGCACGGGAGCACCGAGGCCGCAAGGGATGCGGCCGGGCGGCTCTGGGACCTGGCCAGTCCGGTGACTCCGATGGCCATCCGGGCCGTGGCCACGCTACGGGTCGCCGACCACCTGGCCGAGGGGCCCCGCACCGCGGAGGAGATCGGCGCGAAGGTGGGCGCCGATCCGGACGGCCTGGCCCGGGTGCTGCGGTACCTGGCCCGACGAGGGCTGTTCGACCTGGAGGGCGACCGTTTCGCCCTCACCGAGGTGGGCGCGACCCTGCGCACGGACCACCCGTACTCGCGGCTCGGCTGGTTCGCGGGGGACGGCGCCCACGGACGGGCCGACGAGTGTCTGTCCGAGTTGGCAGAAGCACTGCGCACGGGCAGGAGCGCCTACTCACTGCACTTCGAGGGGTCGGACTTCTGGTCCGACCTGTCCGCCGATCCGGCGCGGTCCCGCTCCTTCGACGAGCTGATGGGAACCCGCATGGTGGAGAAGGCCCACACCCTGGCCGGCATGTTCGAGTGGAACGCCTTGGACCATCTGGTGGACGTCGGTGGTGGGGACGGCACCCTGCTGCGCACCCTGTTGGAGCGATTCCCCCGCCCCCGCGGAACCGTTCTGGACCTGGCCGGACCCGCCGAGGCCGCCCGTGCGAACTTCCACGCGGCCGGTCTGGACGGGCGGGCCGACGCGGTCCAGGGCAGCTTCTTCGAGCCCCTGCCCGAGGGCGGGGACGCCTACCTGCTGTGCTGGGTCCTGCACGACTGGGACGACGCTTCGGCCGTGCGGATCCTGCGTCGCTGCGCGGAGGTGACGGGGGCGGACGGCCGGGTCCTGATCGCCGAATACACCGGTGGTGACGAGGTGGGCGAACTCGACCTTCGCATGCTCGCCTACTTCAACGGCCGGGAGCGGGACACCTCGGCACTGGTGCGCCTCGCCGAACAGGCGGGACTCGGTCTCGCGGGGAACCATGTCTCGGAAGGCGTCTCCTTGCTGGAGTTCACCAGGGGCCAGCCTGTGTGATCTACGTCACCACCCACCCTCGTCACCACCGGTAACGCGCGCACCACTCGAACGACCGCACTCCACCCATTGACGCGCACTCACCTCCCCTGGCTCCATGGGTCCACCTCTTCAACCCGCTACTGAGGAGAAGTACGACTCATGATCAATCGCAGGCTCTTCCTGGGCGGGGCGTCGATCGCCGCCGCCACTCCCCTGCTGAGCACCGTCGGCTGCGCCGGACAACCTCAGGCGGCCAGACCGGTCAACAACGCCGCCAATGTGGGAGCGCTCCCGGTCAGCGTGACCAACAACAGCGGTCGTTACGGAGACGACGAGGTCCTCCTGTACATCGTCGGTACGGACCTGACGACCGACCAGCACTGCTGGGTCGACTCCAGTGGCACGCCCCATCCCGTCAGCGTCGACGACAACACCGACGACGGCTACACGGACTACTCGATCCCCCTGGGCGCCCTTCCCGCCGACATGACGCTCCCGTACATGTCCGGCCGGATCTACCTGGCCATGGGCGGCAAGCTCGGCATCCGCATCGTGGAGGACGGCAACGGGAACCCCGCCCTCCAACTGCCCGCCGGCTGGGTCGAGGAGGACGACTCCTTCGACGTCCTGCACGACACCGTGGAGTTCACCCACAACGAGGACGGGATGTTCTGCAACACCTCGATGGTGGACCAGTTCAGCGTGCCGATCGGCATCCGTCTTACCGGTGACGACGACCAGAGCACCGGGTTCCTCCTGCCAGGCGGCCGCGACGCGATCTTCGAGACGCTCGCCGCCGACCCGGATTTCTCCCCGCTCGTCTTCGAAGATCGCGTCATCGCGCCGGGACACGGTCTGAACAGCGGGATCTTCCCGACCGATTACTTCGATCCGTACATCGACCAGGTGTGGTCGCACTACGCGGGCACGGACCTGAGCGTGACCACCAACGCCGGCACCTTCACCGGGCGGGTGGAAGGCGACGAACTGCTGTTCGACGGCGGGGTCTCGCCCATCGCCAGGCCCAGCACCCGGGACGTGCTGTTCTGCGACGGCGCCCTGGCCGCCCCCAACGACGGGATCACCGGACCGGTCGCCGCCATCGTCGGTGCCGCGCTCAACCGTTCCACCCTGCTGGACTCCGCCCAGCAGCCCACGAACGACCCGGCCGCGTTCTACCTGAACGAGATCGCCAACCACTACGCCGCCGTCTTCCACGAGCACACCGAGGACGGCAAGGCGTACGGGTTCGCCTTCGACGACGTGGAGGACTTCGCCTCCTACGTCCAAGACCACGGGGCCACCGGCCTGGAGATCACCCTCACCCCGTTCTGACCAGGGACCGAGCGGAAAAGAGCGGCGCCCCGCCGGCCACGTCGATCTCACGTGGCCGGTGAGGCACCTCTCCCCTATGCCTCCGGCCGCGAGCGTTCGCGCACGGTCTCCACGATGGCGGAGAAGTCCCTCGGCTCACCGTCCAAGGCGTCGGCGAAGGCACGATAGACCTCGGCGGCCCGACCACCGATCCGCGCGTCCACCCCGGTCTGTTCCAACGCGCTCATGGCCAACCCCAGGTCCTTGGCCATGAGTCTGGCCGCGAATCCCGGCTTGTAGTCGTTGTTGGCCGGGCTGGTGGGTACCGGACCGGGAACCGGACAGTAGGTGGTCAACGACCAGCACTGCCCGGACGCGGTGGACATGACGTCGAACAACGCCTGGTGGGTCAGGCCCAGCCGTTCCCCCAGCACGAACGCCTCGCTCACCGCGAGCATGGACGCGCCCAGGACCATGTTGTTGCAGATCTTGGCGGCCTGGCCGCCACCGGGGCCGCCGCAGTGCACGACCCGCCCGGCCATCGCCGACAGCAACGGTTCGGCGACGGGCAGGTCGTCAGCCTCGGCCCCCACCATGAACGTGAGGGTCCCGGCCTCGGCGCCGGACACGCCCCCGGAGACGGGGGCGTCCACGGCGCGGTGCCCCGCTTCGACGGCGGACGCGTTGGCCGCACGGGCGTCGGCCACGTCCACCGTGGAGCAGTCCACGAAGAGCGTGCCGGGACGGGCCGCGGCCAGCAGCCCACCGTCGACCCCTTCTGCACCTCGGTAGGCGTCGAGCAGGTGGCGCCCGCCCGGCAGCATCGTGATGACCACGTCGACCCCGGACACCGCGTCGGCGGCCGACGAGGCGACCCGGACCCCGCTCCGCTCGGCGCGGGTCAGGGCGTCGGGGACCAGGTCGAACCCGACGACCTCGTGCCCGGCGGCCACCAGGTTGGCGGCCATCGGGCCGCCCATGTTGCCCAGTCCCACGAAGGCGACGGCACTCATACGCGGCCTCCGGGGTCCTTCAGACCGAGCGGACCGTCCTGCGCGGGCGCGAACGCCGATTCGACGACGGCCGCGTCGACCTCCGCCAGAGTGGCCGGGGACCACTTCGGCGAACGGTCCTTGTCGATGACCTGCGCCCGGATGCCCTCCACCAGGTCCGGCCAGGTCAGCGTGGCGCAGGAGACCCGGTACTCCTGTTCCAGGACCTCCTCCAGCGAGCCCAGGGCCCGGGCGCGGCGCAGCGCGGACAGGGTGGTCTTCACCGAGGTCGGCGACTTGCCCTCGATGGTGTCGGCCGCCTTTGCCGCCTCCGGGTCCGCGTGGGCACGCAGCCGTTCGACGATCTCCTCGGCGGTGTCGGCGGAATAGCAGGAGTCGATCCACGAGCGGCGGTCGGCGAGGGTGCCCGCCGGGGCGATCTCCGCGAAGCGGCCCACCACCTCGGTGACCGCGCTCCGTGAGTCCGGGCCGGCGAGCGCGGCGGTCAGCTCGGGCAACCGCTCGGAGGGCACGAAGTGGTCGGCCAGGCCGACGTACAGGGCGTCGGCGGCCCCGATCGGCGTGCCGGTCAGCGCCAGGTGGGTGCCGGTCTCCCCGGGCGCCCGTGACAACAGGAAGGTGCCGCCCACGTCCGGGACGAACCCGATGGTGGTCTCCGGCATGGCCACCTTGGAGCGCTCGGTGACCACACGGACTCCGCCGTGCGCGGACACCCCGACACCACCGCCCATGACGACGCCGTCCATGAAGGCGACATAGGGCTTGGTGTAGCGGGCGATGTGGGCGTTGAGGTGGTACTCCTCCCGCCAGAAGCGGGCGGCGCCGTCATCACCGTCGACGGCGCTGGCACGGATTGCGCGGATGTCGCCGCCCGCGCACAGGCCGCGATCGCCGGCGCCGTCGACGAGCACGACGGAGACGGACTCGTCCTTCTCCCAGGAGTCGAGGGCCTCCGCGAGGACCAGGAGCATGTCGTGGTCGAGGGCGTTGATGGAACGCGGCCGGTTGAGGGTGGCGTGGGCCAGCCCCTTGTCGACCCGTAGGAGCACCGTGGCGTCGGTGTGGGCGGTGGCATCGGTGGTGGAGTCGGACATCAGGCGGCCCCGGTGAGTCCGCGAGCGATGATCAGGCTCATGATCTCGTTGGTTCCTTCCAGGATTCGGTGCACCCTCAGGTCGCGCACGATCTTCTCAATTCCGTATTCGGCGAGGTAGCCGTACCCCCCGTGCAACTGGAGGGCGTGGTCGGCGACGGTGTAGCCGGCCTCCGTGGCGAATCGCTTGGCCATGGCGCACAGGTGCGCGGCGTCGGGGTCACCGGCGTCCAGAGCCGCGGCGGCCCGCCACAGCAGGGAGCGCGCGGCCTCCAGTTCGGTGGCCATCTCCGCCAACCGGAAACGCAGCGCCTGGGCGTTGATGAGGGGGACCCCGAAGGCCTCACGTTCACCCAGATAGGACACGGTGTCCTCCAGGGCTCGCCGGGCACCGCCCAGTGAGCAGGCGGCGATACCGAGACGGCCGCCGTTGAGGCCGTTCATGGCGATACGGAACCCGTCGCCCTCCGCGCCCAACCGCCGGTCGGCGGGCAGGCGAACCCCGTCCAGGAGGACCTGTCGGGTGGGTTGGGCGTTCCAGCCCATCTTCGCCTCGTCGCCCCCGAAGGACAGCCCGGGGTCGTCGCGGTGCACGATGAACGCGGAGACGCCGGTGGCCCCGTCGCCGCCGGTGCGGGCCATCACCACGTACACCTCGGAGGCGCCCGCCCCGGAGATGAACTGCTTGGTACCGGACAGTACGTAGTGGTCGCCGTCGCGGACCGCCCGGGTGGTGAGGGACGCGGCGTCGGAACCGGTTTCGGGTTCGGTCAGGCAGTAGCTGCCCAGGGCCTGCATGGTGCACAGGTTCGGCAGCCACCGAACGCGCTGGGCGTCGTCGCCGTAGCGATCGATCATCCAGGCGACCATGTTGTGGATCGACAGGTACCCGGCCACGGACGGACAGCCGGTGGCCAGCGCATCGAAGGCGAGGACACCGTCCATCCTGGTCAAGCCGGTGCCCCCGAACTCCTCGGAGACGTAGAGACCGCCCATACCGAGTTCGGCGGCCTTGCGGAGCACGTCGAGGGGAAAGTGCCTGGCCTGGTCCCACTCGACGGCGTGCGGTGCGAGGTGTTCGTCGGCGAAGGCGCGCGCGGTCTCGGTGAGGGCGCGCTGTTCGTCGGTGAGGGCGGCGTTCATCGCACGACCGGAATCGTGAACTCCGCGCCCTCCTTGACCCCGGAGGGCCAACGCGAGGTGACCGTCTTGGTCCGGGTGTAGAAACGGATCGAGTCCGGTCCGTGCTGGTTGAGGTCGCCGAAACCGGACCGCTTCCAGCCGCCGAAGTTGTGGTAGGCGATCGGCACCGGAATGGGCACGTTCACGCCGACCATTCCGGTGTTCACCCGGTGCGAGAAGTCGCGAGCGGTGTCTCCATCACGAGTGAAGATGGCGACTCCGTTGCCGTACTCGTGTTCGCTGGGCAGACGCAGGGCCTCCTCGTAGTCGGCGGCGCGCACCACCGACAGCACGGGCCCGAAGATCTCCTCCCGGTGGATCCGCATGTCGGGGGTGACCCGGTCGAACAGCGACGGACCGGCGAAGAAGCCCTCCTCGTGGCCGGGCACGGTGTGGCCGCGACCGTCCACCACCAGGTCGGCGCCCTCCTCCACGCCCGACGCGACGTATTCGTCGACCCGTTGGAGGGCTTCGCGCGAGACCAACGGGCCGAAGTCCGCGTCGGGGTCGTCGGAGGCGCCCACCCGGAGTCCCGCGATGCGGTCCTTGAGCTTGGCGACCAGCGCGTCGGCGGTCTCCTCGCCCACCGGGACCGCGACGGAGACCGCCATGCAGCGTTCACCGGCCGACCCGTATCCGGCTCCGATCAGGGCATCCGTGACCTGGTCCAGGTCGGCGTCGGGCATGACGATCATGTGGTTCTTGGCGCCGCCGAAGCACTGGGCGCGCTTACCGTGGGCGGTGGCCGTGGAGTACACGTACTGCGCGATGGGGGTGGAGCCCACGAACCCGATCGCGGCGATCCGCGGGTCGGTGAGCAGGGTGTCCACGGCCTCCTTGCCACCGTTGACCACGTTGAACACCCCCGGGGGCAGCCCGGCCTCGACGAATAGTTCCGCCAACATCAACGGCACGGAGGGGTCACGCTCGGACGGTTTGAGCACGAAGGCGTTACCGCAGGCCAGGGCGGGCGCGGCCTTCCACAGCGGAATCATGGCGGGGAAGTTGAACGGGGTGATGCCCGCGACCACGCCCAGGGGTTGGCGCAGGGAGTGCACGTCGATGCCGGTACCCGCGTTGTCGGTGAACTCGCCCTTGGACAGGTGCGGAACGCCGGCGGCGAACTCCACCACCTCCAGGCCCCGTTGCAGGTCCCCGTGGGCGTCGGCGACGGTCTTGCCGTGTTCTGCGGACAGGGCCTTGGCGATGTTCGCCCGCTCGTCCTCGACCAGTTGCAGGAAGCGGAGCAGGACCCGGGCCCTGCGCTGCGGACTCCAGGAACCCCATTCGACCTGGGCCCGCTCGGCGTCGGTGATGATCTGCTCGGTCTCGGTCCGATCCGCGAGCGGTACCCGCGCCTGGACCCTTCCGGTGTTGGGGTCGTAGACGTCGCCGAAGACGCCCGACCGGCCGTGGACCTTCTCGCCCTGCACGAAATGCGTCAGCTCACTGACCATACGTGTTCGCTCCATCCTCGTGGATCACACGGTTCCTTGGCCGCGGGCGGTGACCTGACTTCCGAGGAGTTCCCCCGATCACAGTGGCGGGACCGCGCCGGACTCGCACCGGCTTCCCCGCTCCGCGGTGGGGCCACCATATAGTTGGACGTCCTAATAAATCCAGACCCTCGACCCGGCACTTGGCGTCACCCCACTCGCGCCCGGTAGGCTCTGCGGCTTGTGACCGCCAAGGACGACACCCCCGCCGGCAGACCCCTCGCCCTCACCCCCGCGTGGCGCACCGCCCACGCCGACCTGCACGTTCTCCTGGTGGTCCACAGCCTCACCGCCGCCACTCGCATCGCCGACGTGCTTCCGGCCCTGTACGACCCGCGCGTGCAGCTCTACTGCACCCGGACCACCGGCGGGGTCTTCGCCAACGGTCTCGACGAATACCTCCGAGAAGCGCAGATCCGACACATTTCCTGGAAGGAGGCGAAGGAAACGGAATTCGACCTCGCGATCACCGCGAGCCTCGGGGACGACCTTCATGAATTAAAAACAAAAATCCTGCGGATTCCCCATGGAAACGGTTATAATAAAAAATGGTTGCAGGAGTCAGGAGTCAGGAGTCAGGAGTCAGGAGTCAGGAGTCAGGAGTCAGGAGTCAGGAGTCAGGAGTCAGGAGTCAGGAGTCAGGAGTCAGAAGGTCTTCGGGCTCTCCGACAACACCCTCAAACACCAGGGGCGGCTGGTCCCCAGCTCCATCGCCCTCTCGCACAGCGAACAGTTCGACCGCCTCGCCCAAGGCTGCCCCGACGCGCTCCCGGTCGCCTTCCTCTCCGGTGATCCCTGCTACGACCGGTTGCTCGCCGGGGTGCCCCATCGACTCACCTATCGAAAGGCCCTCGGCCTACGCCACGGCCAAAAACTCATCACCGTCAATTCCACCTGGAAGGACGAATCCCTCTACGGAAGCCACCCGAGCGTCATCACCGAATTACTCGCCCGGCTTCCCTACGACCACTATCGGGTCGCGCTCGTCCTGCACCCGAACGTCTGGTCCTCGCACGGGCCGCGCCAGATCAGAATCTGGCAGGACGAGGCCCTCCGCTCCGGCCTCCTCCTGATCCCACCCCACGAGGGCTGGCGGGCCGCCGTCATCGCCGCCGACCTCGTGCTCTCCGACCACGGGTCCGTGAGCGTCTACGCCGCCGCCCTCGGCCGGCCCGTCCTCCTCAGCACCGACGGCCGAGACTCCGTCGACCCGGAATCCGCCCTGGGACGGCTCTATGAGGTCGCCCACCCGCTCGATCCCCACGCGCCCCTCGTGCCCCAGTTCGAGCAGGCCGAGAAACTACGCGAACTCACCCACGAGACCGCCCTCACCTGGGTGAGTTCCGCCCCGGGTCGGGCCCTCGACCTCATCCGCGCCGAGGCCTACCGCCTCATGGGCGCCACTCCCCCGCCCGGCCGACCCCGCCTCATGGCACCACCGGAACCCGAGATCCAGAGCCCGGAGCCGACCTCCCTCTGGGTCCGGGTACGGCCCACCGACGACGGTCTCGCCGTGCATCGCGGTCCCGCGCCGGAACCCGGTGGCGTCCTCGTCTGCTCCGACGCCGAGATGGACCACCGACTCGCCGCGGCGGCCGACGTCCTCACCATCGCCGAAGAGGCGTTGCCCGCCGACGAACGCCTGTGGTCCGAGACGGTGTTCGCGCACCGCCTCGGCGCCCTGCTCACCGCCGTGTACTCGGCCGAGGAGGTCCGCCTGCGCACTCGCGACGGGTCACTCCTGTGTGTCCGCTTCACCGGCCCCGTCGACGACCCCGGCCTGGTCACCGGTGTGCTCGCCGAACGTCTGGTCACCTCCGGCCACGCACTCGCTCCGAAGATGCTCGCCGCACTCGCCCCGCTCCACCTGCGAGTTTCCGAGGAACGAACCCTCACGATCCCCTTCGAGACGGCCAAGGGCTGAGTTCTCCGTTCTACCGGACACGGGCCGGTCACTTTCTGTAGTTTCCTGTCATGCCCGGATTCGAACACGAGCTCCAGGTACGCCTGCTCCAGAACAGGCCTGAGCTCGTCCCCCTCATGCTCCGCGACACCATCGGCTTCCCCGTACCCGACTTCGCCCACGCGGAGCTCGGATGCGGTGATCACACCAGGTTGAAGCCGAAGTCGTTCAAGTCGGACAACGTGGTCGTTCTGTACGACGAGAGCGGCCGCAAAGTACTCGCCATCGTTTCGGAGGTCCAACAGGGCCGGGACGACGACAAGCCCTACACGTGGCCCCTGTACCTGGCCACCGTGCGTGAGCAGTTGCGCTGCCCCGTGCGCCTGATGATCGTCTGTCCGGACATCGGCACCGAACGATGGGCACGCCACCCCATCGAGATCGAGACCGGCGGCGCCACCCTCAGGCCGGCGGTCCTCGGTCCCGGCAACACTCCCTACATCGACGATCTGGAGAAGGCTCGGGCCTTCCCGGAACTGGCCGTACTCTCGGCTGCGGCCCATGGGTCGCACCTACCGGTCCTCAAAGCAGCCGAAGCCGCTCTGGACAAGCTGCCCGAACACACCCAACTTCTTTACAATGACTACATCGAGTCGAAGCTGAACGCTGCGGCACGGAAAATGTGGGAGGACCTGATGGCGACCGGCACCTACGAGTGGCAGAGCGACTTCGCCCGCAAGTACGTCGGCCAAGGCCGTGAAGAGGGTCGTCAAGAAGGCCGCGAAGAAGGCCGCGCGGAAGGCAAGCAGGAGACGCTGATCCGTTTCTTGGAAGCCACCTCGGCGACCATCAGTCTCGACTCACGGCGACGCATCGAGGAGTGCGACGACATCGGCCGGCTCGATGACTGGCTGGACAAGGCCTTCAAGTCCCGCATCACCGACGCCGACGAACTCTTCGACTGACCTGGCGCGGCCGGGTCGGTTCAGGCCCGGCCCTCGATCTTGTCCCGAACACGGCCGGCGGCAGCGGCGGCACCGACCAGCTCGAAGACCTCCACCGCCCGTTCCCACCGCTCCCCCGGTCCCCGACCGAGGTCGCCGAGGCGTTCCAGGACCTTGCCGACCTGGTAGGCGCGGTTGGCGGACACGAAACGGTCCAGGGCCTCCTCCAGCAATCCGATCGCCTGGTCGGGGTGTTCCTCTGCGATGATGCGGGCCTGGTTGACGAGGAGCTTGCCTCGTTGGCCTGGTCCCGCTTCCGGGTGACGGCGTGCTCGCGGAAGAACGACAACGAGGTCCGGTAGCACTCCAGGGCTCGTCGAGGCTCCTCGGCCAGAAGCGCCACGTCGCCCATGTGCATGTGGTGCAACCCGAGCGCTTTGGGGCGCGTGTGGTCGAGCAGCGGCAACGATTCCTCCAGGAGGGCGCGGGCGGCTCCGGCGTCGCCTTCACGACGCTCCAGGATCCCCAGCCATTCCAGGGCCGCGCCCTGACCGCGCGGGTCGGCCCCACCACCGCGAGCGGCCGCCAAGGAGCGTTCCAGGTACGTGCGCGCCTCGGCCAGGCGTCCCTGCCCGAGCATCGCCTCGCCGCGCTGGGCCAGGACCCGGGCCAGGGCGTCGCCGTTCCCCTCGGCGTCGCGTTCGGCCGCGTCCAGCAGGGTGAGCCGTTCGTCGACGCGCCCGTTGGCGGTGAAGTACCCGTTGGTGGCCTCGGCCATGACACCGGCGTATCCAGGTGCCGGGCGGGTGCCCCGCCAGATCCGTCCGGAGCGATGGACGAAGGCCAAGATGGCGTCCATGTTCGCCTCGAACCACTCGTCGGGGCTCGGAACGCCCACACCTTGTCGGGCACTGCGTTCACGGACATGGCGTCGGCGTTCGAGCCAGGCGTCGAAGCCCACCGCTTCGGCCTCGTGCTCGGTGGACCGGAAGTCCGGCAGGGAGCAGGGCGCCTGTGCCTCGTAGAGATCACTGACCCGCCAGCGGTCGGTGCGCACCCGGTCCGCGGCGACGGCACCGTACAGGTAGTAGTCGGCAAAGCGCCGGTGGACCTCCCGGCGTTCGGCGGGGTCCTCGCGCTCGGCGACCAGCCGCGCGTGTTCGTAGGTGAGGTCCTCCATGACGTAGCGACCCGCCCGGTCCACCTTGACCAGACCTCGGCGCAAAAGCGCGTCCAGGGCCGCTTCGCCCTTGCCGGTGTCTGCGGGGTCGGCGTCCCCGGGGAAGGCCGCCCGGGCGAGCCAACGGTCGAAGTCCCGAGTGGGGTGCACCCCCAGGGCCCGGTACAGCAGCCGGGCGTCGGGGGCGAGCTCCCGGTAGAACACGTCGAAGACGGCGGCCGGGCGGGTGACGGTCCGGGCGGCCTCCTCCAGGTGGGCCAGACGACCCGCGTCCTCCATCCGGGAGACCAGGTCGGCGATGGCGAGCCTGGATTCGTCGCTGAGCAGTCCACCGGTGTGGCCGGCCAGCAGCGGCACCCCGGCGCACAGTCGGACCAGCCGGGCGAAGGCCTCGGGTTCACGGGCCGGGCGTTCGTCTCCGATCAGGTCCTGAAGCAGCGCGGCGACGGTTTCGTCCGCGAGGGGGCCCAGGGGTAGGACCACGGGTCGGCGTTGGGCCAGCCCGGGCACGGGTTCGCGGCTGGTGACGACCACCACCATGCCTGCCAGGTCGGACAGGAACGGCTGCACCTGGGCTGCGGTGCGCACGTCGTCGAGGAGCACCACCACGGGTTGTTCGGCGATCTCCTGGTGGAACCGGTTGAGCTTGCCCTGGAAGGTGCCGAGCCCGGGGGCCTCGGTGTCCACCCCGACCGCGTGCAGGTACTGGTCGCACAGTTCCTCGATGCCGCGCCCCTGCCCCTCCCCGGGGTCTCCGCCGCAGGCCGCGGCGAGCTGGGCGTGGCCGAAACGGCGGCGGTTCCGCAGGATCCAGGTGAGCGCGGTGGTGGTCTTGCCGATGCCGGGCGGCCCGACCAGGTTGAGCAGCAGGCTCTGTTCGGACTCCAGGGCGTGGTCGAGTCGGGCGTCGAGCGCGGCCAGTTCGTCGTTCCGGTTCTGGAAGAGGGTGGTCTCGCGCTGAGGGACGATCCGGATGGCCTTCGCGGTGCTCTGACGGAGGTCCATCGAGGCATGGACCACACCCGCCTGGATGTGGACGCCTTGGTTCTGACCGTGGGAGGTGTTGTATGTGCCGCTCACAGCGCCCCATCCTGGCCGAGAAGGACGGCGCCCACCAGCCCCACAGGTCGGGACGGGTTGTCCGGTACCGGTCACGGTGTGTTCCCGGTACCCGACTCAGGCGGCACCCCTTGGCGGCGCATCCTCCCCGACCACCTGTTGGGTCGGACGCCGCCATGCGCACGGTGGTCTGGGGTATGAGCGCCGTGGGCATGGCGGCCGGTGGTGTCCTTCGGTCGTCGGCTCACCGATCTGGTGCGCGAGCACGACGTCTGAGGCGATGGCCCTCCGGCGGCTCAGCTCCCCAGGGTGCGGAGCATCCGGTGTGCCTCGTCCATGCGGTGTGGGAAGGCGTCCGGGCTGTCGGCCAGCTTCATGGCGGTCAGTTCACAGGCCATGGCGGTGTGCGCGGCCAGGACCGCGGTGCTCTCCTCCGTTCCCGCCTCGACCAGGGCTCCGGCGAGACGGAGCGCCCGTTGCTGCCGGGTGAGCAGGTAACGGGAACGCAGGTCCACGCTCTCCCGGAGCAGGCGGACCAACACCGCCGAGTGCGCCGGCGACAGTGACGCGTGGGGCCGGGCGACCGCGCCGGCCTCCCGGATCAGGCCGATCGCCGCGGCCAGGTCGGTGCCGGGCGAGCGCCCGGACTTGGCCCGAACATAGGCGCACATGTGATCCACCTCGGCGGCGTCGTCGGCGAAGAGGACCTGCTGCTTGTCGCCGAAGTACCGGAAGAAGGTGGTGCGGCCGACCTCGGCCCGCTCGGCGATGGCCGCGACGGTCACGTTGTCGAATCCGTGTTCGGAGAAGAGTTGGAAGGCGGCTGACACGATCGTGGCCCGCGCCTTACGTCGTTTGCGCGCGTGGAGCGTGTCCGGGGGGTGTTGCATGAGGCGACCCTATCGATGGGAACTCGGTCCTTCTTGGTACGCGGGGCCGTCCATAGGGACGGTGGTCCCGAAACGAACCAGGAGACCGAGAGAGCGGGAAATCGTCCGGGCTGTTGGAGGGGTGGGATACGACCGGCGACCGTGGGCCTGGGGGAGCTTCGGCTAACCACCGGTTGGCCCGGGATTTTATTGCAAAGAGGCATGGGAGTGGCAACCGCCTTCCTCTGACCGGGAACCCCTGCTCGGAAAGGGTTCCCCCCTGGCGGAAGTTATGCCTCTTGGGGCGCCCTTTTCCCAGGAGTTCCCCGAAACCTCGTATAAACCATCGAGGGTAAACCGTTCGGGTTCCTTACTATTAACTTTCCGAGACGTCCGGAAACCCTCCACACAGCGCGATCGATCGCCTGTCGGCACGTATCGGACACCCGGTCTTCACTTTCCGATGACCTCCCTCCAGTCGGGATCCCGGCTTGGCGGCGCCCCGCGCAACGGTGGAGACCTGGCTCACGCCACGGGGTGCCACATGGCATATCTCCTGCTCATAGGCACACGCAAGGGACTGTTCACCGCACGCGGCGAGGATCGACGCACGTGGGAACCGGACGGTCCGCATCGACTCGACGAGGCCGACGACGCCGACACCGTCTACGCGGATGTGGAACCGCACGCGCTGTTCCGATCCACCGACGGTGGCGACAGCTTCACCCTGGGCAGGGCCCTGTGGGAACACCCCCACCGTGCGGAATGGTTCCCCTGCGCGGGTGGCGGCGGCCTCCGACGGCTCGTTCTACGCGCAGAACCACCACGGGGTCCACCACAGCTCCGCCCCGCCACCGTTGGATGGAGCCGGATCGAGACCGGGCTGCCCACCGACCTCGGTTTCGCCGTGGTCGCCCACCCGCACCGCCCGGAGTCGGCGTGGAACCTCCCCGTGGTGAGCCAGGAGGTGCACCTGCCACCGGGCAACCGGCTGAGCGCCTACCGCACCGACGACTCCGGAGCCACGTGGCGGGCGGTCGACGACGGTCTGCCACAGGGTCCCTACTCGGGATCGCGCTGCGCGACGCGGCCTGCGCCGACGGAGCGAACGTGCCCGGTTCCTACTTCGGTACCCGCGACGGCGACGTGTACGCGACCACGGACGACGGCGATCGCCGGCACCAGGTCACCGCGCACCTTCCCGACGTGTTGTCCGTACGCGCGGTGGAGGTGTGAGATGCGGGTGACCGTACACCTGCCAGGGCTGTTGCGCGCCGCCGCCGACGGGGCCGCCCACGTGCCCTTGGAGGTCGATGACGACACCGTGCTGCGCGGGGTGCTGGACGCGCCGACCCACCGCCACCCGGGGCTGGACCGACGGATCCGGGACGATCGCGGTGAGCTGCGCCGATACGTGAACGTCTTCGTGGGAGAGGACGAGTGCCGGGCTTTGGGCGACCTGGACGCCCCGGTCCACGAGGGCGCCGACGTGCGGCTGCTGCCCTCCGTGGCCGGGGCTGAATCCTCACACCGAAACCATGGGACCCGCCGTTCTCACCTGCCCGGCACCGTCGCGGCGGGACTCTCGCAACGCAATTCCTGTGGGCGAAGGTAGGTGACGCTACGCCAGACCCATTCCAGGGGGCCCGGTCGAAGCCGGCTCAGCCACCAGCGGGCGGCCAGGGCCATCACCACGAAGTAGCCGGTGGCCAGCGCGTACTGCGCGAGCATGGGCACCTCGCCCTCGAAGGGCTTCATCAGCAGGAACACCGCGGTGCTGCCCAGGTAGACGGTGAGCGTCATCCGGCCCAGGGGCGCCAGCGCGCCCAAGGCTCGGGCCACGGCACCGTCACGACGCAGCAGCCACCACACCAGCCCGAGGTAGAACAGGGCCCCGCCCAGGCCGGTCAGCGTGGACGAGAGGTTGATCATCATCTCGGCCGGCAGCGGGGTCACCGGGACACCATCGGGGCCCAGGATGGGGATGCCGTCGGCATCGAACTCCCTCGGGAAGAGCAGGTCGGAGACGACCATCAGGCCCATCCCCGGGACCTGTCCGAGCAGTCCGCCCCAGATCATCGGGGCGATGAGCCGATTCGGTCCCGTGGAGTCCGACGAGAGTTCGGGGCGCCGTGCCAGCCACGCGCCCACGCAGAAGAACCCGAGGGTCTGTGGGATCGGTCCGATCACCATGCCCTGGATCAACCCCGAACCCATGAAGGGCTCGAACACCGGCGAGAGGAGGAACGCCCCGATCGCGAACCACAGCGGCCGGTTCTGCGACCCCGCCGTCATCAGCGGCAGCAGCGGGGCGAGGAACAGCGCGGCGAGCGCGTAGTGGGTGAGGATGTCCCCGCTGAACACCAGCAGGTGCGGGATCCCGAAGAGCACACCGAGGGCGACGTACCGGCGGAGCATGGTCGCCATGGGGCGCCCACCGCGTCGGGCGACCGAGCCCCAGGCCAGGACCGATCCCGCCCCCAGCAGCACCATCAACATGGCCCGGGCATCACCGGACATGAGCAGGTTCAGCCCGGTGTCCAGGATCGACGTGAGAACGCTCGGTTCACGTTCACCGGCCATCTCGGCCGGGAAGACGACGGCGGTCGCGTTCATCAGGACGACACCGATCATCGCGACCGCGCGGGCGACGTCGAGGAACGCCACCCGTCGACCGGTGTCCGACACGACCGGCGCGGAATCACCGCCGGCCGGCGCGGCGTCCGGGTTCGTGGCTGTGGTCAAGGTGGCGCCCCCTTCGGTTTCAACGAGGGGTCCAGCGTCGCCCGCGCACCGCTTCGCGCACATCCACCGAAAAGCCGAGACGACCGCCGGCTCGCCTCATACCTTCGGCCGACCCCCGCAGGGGAGCCGGCGACCTAACCTTGGGCGTCATGAACCGTGCCACCCTCACCAACAGGTTGTACGCCTTCGTCGAACGCAGATCCCGAACCCTGTCGTGGTTGGTGGCGGCGGGGCTGGTCGTCGCGATGCTCGTGGTATCCGTGGAGGACCTGCACGAGGTCTTCCGATCGCGTGCGATGGAGGACTGGTTGGGACCACCGCACTCCGCCATGGACTTCGTGCCCTGGGCATCGGGGGCCGTGTGCGCGCTGGTGGTCTCCCTGGTGGTGTGGCCACGGGTCGGTCCATGGGCCACCATGGCCGCCGGGATACTCGTGTCCACGGTGGTGCTCGGGGCCTCGGTACTGCTGTGGCCGTTTCCGATGGGAGTGTTCGGATACTCCATGGCCGGAGCGGAGATGCTCGGTCTGCTCATCATGCTCTCCCTGACCGCCCTGCGCTGTCGCCCTTGGCAGATCCTGTCGGTATCGGTCATGTGCTTCTTCGTGCCCCTGTCCGACTACCTGCGTGAATCCTTCATGCTCGAACCGACCGCCGCGTTGTCGATGGTGCTGATGGGGTTGGCGCCCGGTGCGTACCTGCGTTGGCGCGCGGCCGACCGGCGGACCCGGGTACACCGGGTCCGCGCCGAGGAACGGCTGGCGATCGCCCGGGACCTGCACGACGTGGTGGCGCACGAGGTGACCGGGATCGTGGTGCGGGTCCAGGCGCTGCGGCACGTGGCCGACCGCAGGCCCGAACTGGTCGGTGAGGCCCTGCCGGAGATCGAGGAGGCGGGTACTCGGGCCCTGGAGTCGATGCGCGGCATGGTCTCTCGGCTGCGCGGTCCGGAGGAAGCCCTCTTGACGTCCGACCCGGTCGACGGACTGCGGGCGCTCGCCGCACCGGCCGAACACGGACGCCCGGAAGTGTCGGTGCGGTTGGAGGGGCCGGTACCGGAACTGCCCGCGGCGGTCGGCACCGCGGTCTGGCGGATCGCGCAGGAGTCGGTGACGAACGCGCTGCGCCACGCGCGCGGGGCGTCCCGGGTCGACATCGACGTGCGGGCCGACTCCGACGAGGTGACGCTCCGTGTGGTGGACGACGGCCGGGGCGGGGCGAGGGGCCTTGGTCCCGCCGGGGGCGGTCACGGTCTGGTCGGGATGGGAGAACGGACCCGGGTGCTCGGCGGAGAACTGTCCGCCGGCCCCAGCGGACGGGGGTGGACGGTGTCGGCGACGATCCCGGTCCCCAGGAGAGGAACACCTTGACGATTCGGGTACTGCTCGCCGACGACCAGAGCATGGTCCGGACGGGTTTTCGCTACATGCTCGACGCCGAGGACGACATCGCGGTGGTGGGCGAGGCCGGTGACGGGGTGGACGCGGTCCGTCTGGCCCGGGAACTCCGCCCGGACGTGGTCCTCATGGACATCCGGATGCCCGGGATCGACGGGTTGGAGGCCACCCGTCGGCTTGCCGGGCCGGGGCTCGACGACCCGGTGAAGGTGGTCGTGGTGACCACCTTCGACCTGGATGAATACGTGCACGCCGCGTTGACCGGCGGCGCCGTGGGCTTCCTACTCAAGGACGCGGGGCCGGCGTTGCTGATCGAGTCGGTGCGGGCCGCGGCGCGCGGCGACGCCCTGGTGTCGCCACGGATCACCGTGCGACTGCTGCGGCACTTCACTCGGCCGACGGCACGGAGGGCCGAACCCGACCCGGGAGGGTTGACCGCCCGCGAACTGGACATCGTGCGCGAGGTGGCGCGTGGTCTCACCAACACCGAGGTCGCCGCGGAACTGTACGTCACCGTGAGCACGGTCAAGACCCACCTGGCCCGGGTGCAGGAGAAGCTCGGCGCCCGCAACCGGGTGGAGATCGCCATCTGGGCGCATCGCAACGGTCTGGTCGCCTGAGTCGCCTGAACTGTCCCGCTTGACAAAAAAGTGAGCGGGTTCTGACCCTTATGACCCGTGTCGCCCCCGTACGGACTCATGTGCGGAGCGTGATGATCGTGGGGAATCGCGTTACGACGACACGTCTGCGAGGAATACCCCATGGCCACCATGCGTGCGGCCCGGTTGAACATCACCGACCGGACCCTGAAGGTCACCGACGTCCCCAAACCGGTACCTGGTCGAGGACAGGTGCTGATCCGGGTGAGGGCCGCGGGGATCTGCCCGTCCGACGTACACCTGGTCGAGGGCGATCTGTCCCCGCTCTACCTTCGGGGGGATACCGTCACCCCGGGTCACGAGGTGTCCGGCGAGATCGTGGAGGTCGGCACGGAGGTCCTGGGCCACGAGGTCGGCGGCAGGGTGGCGCTCCGGACCGACGAACACGACCACCGTGGCCGGCTGCTCACCCGCGGGGTGGACTACGACGGAGGATGGGCCGAGTACGTGTTGGCCAACGAGGACACCCTCGTTCCGATCCCCGACGCCCTGCCGTTCGAACAGGGGGCGATCATCCCGGGCGCGGTGGCCACGGCCTGGGCCGCGGTCTCCGCCACCGGCGACGTGCGCGCCGCGGAGGCGGTGTGCGTGTGGGGCGCGGGCAGTCTGGGCGTCCACGCGGTCCAGCTGCTGCGGATGGTCGGCGCGGCCCCGATCATCGTCGCCGATCCCGACGAGATCGCGCGCAAGCGTTCCCTCGACCATGGCGCCGACGAAGCCCTCGATCCCACGGCCCCGGACTTCCTCACTCGGATCGGACAGCTCACCCACGGGCGCGGGCTGGACGTCGCCTTCGACTTCGCCGGGGCACCGACCGTCCGGGAACAGGCCACCCGTGTCCTGGGCGAACACGGGCGGCTCGTGCTGGTCGGACTGGCCGACAAGCCGTTGGAGGTCTCCGGCGGCACCCGCTTCGGTTACCTGCGCCAACGGATCCTGGGCCACCACGGTTCCGAGCCCGCGCACGTGGTGGAGCTGGTGGACCTGGTGCGCGCCGGACGGGTGGAGTTCTCCCGGTCCATCAGCGACACGTTCCCGCTGGAACGGGCCCCGGGCGCGGTGGAACGACTGGCCGGACGGTTCGGATCACCGGTCCGCCTGATCCTGCTGCCCTGAGCCCGCGACCTACCAGTCGCCGGTCCTGTAGTCCTTGAGGAAGCAGCCGTACAGGTCCTCGCCCAGCTCCCCGCGGACGATCGGGTCGTAGACGCGCGCCGCCCCGTCCTCCAGGTCGAGCGGAGCGTGGAACCCGGCCTCGGCGAGGCGCTCCCGGTCCGGGTGCGGGCGTTCGTCGGTGATCCATCCGGTGTCGACGCTGGTCATGAGGATGCCGTCGGACTCCAACATCTCCTCGGCGCTGGTCCGGGTGAGCTGGTTCAGCGCGGACTTGGCCATGTTGGTGTGCGGGTGCCCGGGCCCCTTGTAACCGCGACCGAACACGCCCTCCATCGCGGAAACGTTGACCACGTAGGTACGACGGGCCGGGGAGGCGGCCAGCGCAGGGCGCAGCCGGTTCACCAGGAGGAACGGGGCACTGACGTTGCACAGCTGGACTTCGAGCATCTCCACGGGGTCGATCTCCCCTGTCGTCCGCGTCCAGCTGTTGACCGGGGCCAGGTCGGGGACGAGACCACCGGCGTCGATCGCGCCGCCCGCACGGACCCGGTCGGGATGGGCGGCGCCGGTGGTCAACGCCAGTGAGGTGAGCATCTCGGGAGTGAGGGTGTGCGGCGCGACGCGGGCGATGTCCGCCTCGTCGGTGCCCTCCAGGGCTTGTGGGCGCACACCTCCGAGTACCAGGGGTTCGGGCAGGCCGTCTCCGGTGAGCGGTCGGGCCTCCGCGGCGATGAGCGGAGCGTAGGAGTCGGGCGAGCGCCGTACGGTCTGCGCGGCGTTGTTGATGAGGATGTCCAGGTGCCCGCGCTCGCTCACCGAGTCGGCCAACCGCAGGACCTGGCCGGGGTCGCGCAGGTCGATCCCGACGACGTCGAGCCGGTGCAGCCACCGGTCGCTGTCGGGCATCGCGGCGAAGCGGCGCACGGCGTCGTTGGGGAAGCGCGTGGTGATGGTGGTGTGGGCGCCGTCGCGTAGCAGCCGCAGCGCGATGTACATGCCGATCTTGGCGCGGCCACCGGTCAGCAGGGCACGGCGACCGGTGAGGTCGGTCCGGGCGTTGCGGCGTTCCCGGTTGAAGGCCGCGCACCCCGGACACAGCTGGTGGTAGAAGGCGTCGACCTCGCGGTACTTCTGCTTGCACACGTAACAGGGACGGGCCTTGCGCAGCACCCCGGCGAGTGCTCCGGTGGTGCCGCTGGTGAGCGCGCGACCGTTGGTCTCGTCGTCGATCCGGTCCGGCGCCGCGGTGGCCGTGGCGGCCATGACGGAGCTGTCGTGGAGCTTCTCCGCGGCTCGGCGTTCCTTACGGCGGCGTTCCTTGACGGCCTTGAAGAGACCGGAGGTGGCCCGTTGCAGGGTGAGCGAGTCCTCGTGGTCGGGAGGCAGCTTCTCGGCCTTCGCGAGGACCTCCAGGCACCTCCGAAGCTCCTCCGGGTCGATCCCGTCGGCCGTCACCCTGGTCATCGTCTCCGTCATCACCACACCCGCCGCTGTTCCTGATGCCCGCTTGGCCGGGCCAACAGGAACCTTATGCGCAGATTCGGACCGGGACGCCCGGCTCCTCCGACCACCTGATTCGTATTCGCGCCCATGAGAGGCGACCATGAGGGAGCATGTGGGAGTCAGCGTCGACATGTGCGGCACGAGAGGTGTCCGCCGATGAGGGAGGAACCATGTCCCGGCCCGTTTCCGGACCGAGTACGGCGGAGCGCGAATTCGTGGTGCTGCTGGACGAGGAGCACCGCCCCACCGGTTCGGCGGACAAGGCCGTCGTGCACACCGAGGACACCCCGCTGCACCTGGCGTTCTCCAGCTACATCTTCGGCCCGGACGGCCGGGTGCTCTTCACCCGTCGCGCACTGGGCAAGACCACCTGGCCGGGGGTGTGGACCAACAGCTGCTGTGGCCACCCGGCCCCGGAGGAGTCGATTCCGGACGCGATCCGCCGCAGGGCGCGACAGGAACTGGGGATCGGGTTGACCGAGATCACCGACGCCCTGCCGGACTTCCGGTACCGGGCGATCTCGGCCGAGGGCATCGTGGAGAACGAGTTCTGCCCGGTGTTCTGGGCACGCACCGAGGACGAACCCGCTCCGAACCCCGACGAGGTGGCCGAATACGCGTGGGCGGACTGGGATGGCGTGGTCGCCCTCGCCGAAGGCGCCCCCTGGACGATCAGTCCGTGGGCCGTCGAGCAGATCCCGCGTCTGAACGCGGTACGGAGGGGTTGATCGGGTTGTTTCAGGGCCTCCGCTAGCACTTCGTCCCGCCCATCACCCGCCACCAACCCTCAACGGACGCCTACGGCGCAGCCTTGTCGGGGGGTTCGGGGCCTTTGCAGAGGGATTCGGGTTTCAAGCGACACAGCATCGTCGTCCACGCCTGACGCTCGTTCCTCGCTAGCGGCTCGACTCCTCTTGCACAGTGTTGGAACAAACCCAGGCTCTCCGGCCCCGAACGGGTGACCCCCCGTGGTGCGGGCCCAGCGACCGTCCCCACCTGGGCGGTCAGTCCTCCCAGGTGGGGTCGTAGCGGGGGTGGCCTCGGTAGACGGCGGCCAGGTACTTCACCGCGAGCCGCCAGGCCAGCAATTCCGACCAGGGATCGCCCTTGACCTTCGCGGCCGTTCCGGAGGCGTCCAGGATGCGCATGCTCTCGGCGTGCGCCTCGGTGTAGCCCTGGACGATCTTGCGTTTGGCCGCGACTTCGGCCAGGGCTCTCTCCCGACCGCGCGAACCCACGGGTACGGCTTTGGACGCGCGTTCGTCCTCATCGAGACGTTCCTTCAGGAACTCGACGATGGTCAACGGACAACCCCTCCTCTGTCCCCCAATTCGCTACATAAGGTTCAGTATCTGCCATAAGGCTCATTCGAGCCACCCCGGCAGACCCCCGTCGACCGCTGTTCTCCGAGTGCTCTTCCCGCTTAGTCGCACCCCTCGAATTGGGGCACGCTGCGGACCACTTCGAGGCCGGTCTCGCCGAACCACTTGTCGAGCAGTTCGGACGCCGTCTCGTCCTGGTACATCTCTCCGACCGCCTTGTTCACGGCCTCACAGGCGGCCACGTCGCCATAGGGCAATCCGACCCCGTACTTCTCGTCGGTGAAGGGATTGTTGACCAGTCGGAAACCGTCCGGGTTCTCGGCGAGGTAACCGGCGAGGATCAAATTGTCGGTGGACACCGCGTCCACGTCCCCCTCGGCGAGACGCTCCACGCAGGCGCTGTAACTCTTCGCCTCCTGTAGCTCGGACACCTCGATCCCGAGTCCGTCGGTGATCCGCCGCACCGAGTTGGAGCCCTCCCCCTGACAGACGCTGCGCCCCTCGAGGTCATGGACCCCGGACACCTCGCTCTCGTCGGCGTGCACCAGGACGTCCTGCTTGGCCACGTAGTACGGGCCGCCGAAGGTCACCTCGGTCTTGCGGGCCGGGGTGATGGAGTAGGTCGCCACGACCATGTCCACCTCGCCACTGATCAGCTTGTCCTCGCGTTCGGCCGAGGTGACCCCTACCAGCTCCACGTCGGTGACACCCAACCGTTCGGCGATCTCTTGGGCCACGTCCACGTCGAACCCGACGATCTCCCCCTCCACGTCCAGGCCCAACCCGGGCTGGTCGGCCTTGACCCCGATGGTCAACGACTCCGCGTCCACCAGGGACTCCCGCACCTGCGCCGAACAGGCGGGGGACACCAGCGCCGCCGAGGCGACCAATGCCGCCACGGACCACGCGCGAGGACGTCCGAACCACATGTGCGTGTTCACCTCCATCCGACCGTTCATCTCGATCAGTCCGTCAGCGGTACTCGGCGAGCCGGGGACGGACCCCGACCACCACCAGTGTCAGCAGGATCAGCGCACCGACCGGAAGGCCCCAGGTCCACGGCGCGAGCGCGGCGTTGCCCCGTTCGATGCCGTCGGCGAACTCCTCCTGGTGCAGTTCGATCAGTCCGTCCAGGGCGTCCATGTAGGCGGGAAAGACCCCGTCCTCGGTGTGGGAGATCCCCATCCGGACGTCGATCGCGGTCTCCTGGTCGCCCTCCCGCGCGGCGGTGCGCAGGCTCTGGTCCTCGACCTGCAGGTCGTTGTAGGCCGCCAGCACCTCGGCGAGCGCGCCCTCGTGTCCCGAAAGCAGTGCGTCCCGTGCGTCCTGCCCCAGGTAGCCCAACGTTCCGGGGTCCTCGGGGTCCGAGCCGTCCGAGCCGTCCGAGCCGGGCAGGTTCGGGAACGCCTCGGGAACCTCGGCGATCCGCGCGTAGTAGTCGTCCAGGTTGCTCGCCGGGCGGAACAGCACCTGTTGGGACCGCTCCAGGTAGACCTGCTGGTAGTTGTCGGCGAGCGAGTCGTCGATCAGGTATCGGCTCTGGTCGGCCTGCATGTCCGTGGTGATGGCACCCGCTCGCGCCAACGCCATCGCGGCGTCCAACCCCTCGTCCTTGGCCTCTCCTTGGTGGCCGCCACTGCTGTTGAGCGCGAGCGTGACCCCGACGGTCAGGACCACGGCGCCGACGGTAGCGGCCAGGAGCGGGGCATTGAACCGACGGCGGAACCGCACCCGCAGGTACAGCTGGAGGGCGATGAGGGAGACGACGGTGGCCACCCCGGCTCCTCCGACCCACACCAGCCCCAGCGCGACCGAGGATCGCCCCTCCTCGTGGTTGGTGCGCACGATCGCCGAGGAGTCCAGTCCCAGGTTGAACGCCTTGGGCAGGAGTTCGGTGTGCATCAGCCGTGTGGCCTGCCGGTGGCTTTGCAGGGCCGCGGGGTCGACCTCCCCCGGCGGGGCTCCGGCCTCGTCGTTGAGCAGCAGGGCCTGCGCGGCCAACTGTTCGTAGGCACCGATCCCGTCCAGGACCGCCTGGACGTTGCGCTCCTCGACCGTTTCCCCATCGGTCGGCTCGGTCGGTTCGCTCGACTCGGTCAACGAGGCCGCGTGGAGCAGGGCCCGGCCGGCCTGGGCCCGACTGGCCTCGTAGCCGCTCTCGGCCTCCGCACGCCCCGACCCGAGGTCGTGGTCGGTGCCCATGAGGAGGATGTCGGCGACCCGGGCGTCCATGTCGGCCAAGGCCAGGTACAGCTCGGTGGTGGCCATGGCCTGGGGGCCGGCGTCCCGGCCCAGGACGTCGAGTCCGTCTCGGGCCTGGTCGAGGGTGACGGTCGCGGACCCGAACAGGCCCGCGATGGTCGCCACGCACAGCAGGGACAGCGCCCACACCCGGGCGGGGGTGGTACCCAAGGCGGCTCGGAGCCTCGATCCCCAGGAGGGCGACCGTGGCGTGGGGCGCTCCCTCCCGGCCGACGAGGCGACCGCCGTTCCTTTGGGGCGCGGCGCACCGTGCGCCGGCCCGCCGGGGGCCTGTGTCGGTGGTCCCGGCGGCCGGGAAGGGGCTCCCGGCCCGGGTCGCCCTGCCACCTGTTCGGGGTTCGGGGGCATCAACGGGGTTCACCCCTTCTGGAGGAGGATGGAGGTCCATGCGCCGACGTAGAGCCGATCGCCGTCGTTCAGGGGGACCTCCACGTTGTGCGCTATGGGGTCGGCGGTCCCGTTGATCGTGGTCCCGTTGGTCGAGCCCGGGTCCACCAACGACCAGGTGTCGCCGGGGCGTGCCAGCAGAACCGCGTGGATGTGGGAGATGGCGGGGTCTCCCCCGGGCCCGCCCAGGTCGATCTCGGGGAAGAATCCGCGCGAGCGACTCCCCCGACCGATGTGCACGCGATCGCCCTTGAGGGTCACCCGACGCTGCTTTTGGCCGGTGGGGAAGTCGATCCGGTCGGGATCGAGCATCCCCTGGTCGACCATGTACCGGTAGTAGGCGGGGTCGGCGGCGACGATCGCCAGCCAGCGCACCCCCCTCGGAGCGCTCCCGGGATCCGACATCCGGTGTTGGTGGCCACCGGACCGGGACGCGAAGTCGTAGCCGCACTCCTCGCAGAAACGACCGGCCCGGGACGTGCCGCACTCCGGGCAGGGGCCGCCGCGCTGCGCCGGTACGGATCTGGGCGGTGGTGGATGCGGCGGGTTCGGTGTGGGGGGTCGGGGCGATTCCGGACGGCACTGTCCGGAGGCGGCCCGTGTGGCGGACCCGCACCACGCTTGGAGGCGCAGTCCGCAGATGTCGCAGAAGTCGTCGGCCGTGGAGCGGTGCCCTGTAGGGCGACTCGGCATGGGTCCCTCCTACCCGGGTCCGGGGGCGCCGCCGGTTCCCGGCCCGGGCCGGCGGGGGCGGGTCCGTACGGTCCGGGTCGAGTCGGTGTCGAGGGTCATCTCGTCGATCTTGTCGACGTCGGGCTTGAGCCGGACGGTTCCGGTGGCCGGGTCGATCACGTCGACGACCCGGTCGAGCAACCTCGCCGTCTCCTCGTCACCCGACTCGTGTGCGAGCGCGACGGCCCGCCCCAACCGTGTGGTGGCGGTGGTCTCATCTCCCTCGCGACGGGCCGTGAGCCCGTCCTGGATCATCCGGGCCAGCTCCACCTGACCCGTGTAGTGGGCCACCCGGGGGTTGATCTCGGTGGCCTTGGCCTCGTCCGGCGTCCACTCGGCGAGGATGTTCCCCGAGGCCAGGACCTCGTCCCGGTCCGGGGTCCGGCCGGGCGTCACCACGCGCACCCATCCGGCGCGCAGTTGCCGCCCGGGGTCGCCCGCGGGCACCTCGACGCACACGTGGTAGTCGCGGCTCTCGGTACCCCAGGACCCGGTCGGGTGGTCGTTGGCCTGCGGTACCCGTTGGACGGCGCGGTCGGTGAGGTCCTGGACCGTGGGCGCGACCTGTTTGACGAAACGCACCACGGAGTTCCGCGGGGTCCACAGGCGCAGCGCCACGTCGGCCACGGTCTTGCCCATGGACGCCTGGGCCATCGCCCGGAAGTCGGCGGTCATGTCGGCGGGGTCGGCGATGATGCCGGGGCCGCCGCCCAGGAGCGCCGCGTCGACGCGACGCAGTTCCTCGACCTTCCAATCGGTGCCGACCCCGCGACAGTCGCAGACGAACCTGCCCGCGATCCGTCGGAGCACCTCCTCGAAGACATCGGACATCTCGTTGTTCTGACCGTCGGTGAGCAGGATCGCGTGCTTGATGCCATCGCCACCGGAATCGAACAGCTCCGCCGCCTTGAGCAGCCAGGAACCCATCCGGGTGCCGCCGTCGGCGCGCAACCGGCCCACGGCCTCCAGGGCCTCCGTCCGAGTCCCGTCGTTCACCTCGGCCAACCGGTCGGCGGCGGGGTAG
This sequence comes from Nocardiopsis listeri NBRC 13360, assembly GCF_001570765.1. Taxonomy (GTDB): domain Bacteria; phylum Actinomycetota; class Actinomycetes; order Streptosporangiales; family Streptosporangiaceae; genus Nocardiopsis; species Nocardiopsis listeri. Next base: position 58,729 of record NZ_BCSH01000043.1, read on the forward strand.
ATCATCTCGGCCTCGCGGTGACCGGCGACGACCGCGAAGCGCACACCGTCGCGCAGGGTCTCGATCGCCGCGCGGGCCGCCTGCTCGGCCGCGTTGATCTTCTCGCCGTACATGGACCCGGAGGTGTCGATGATGATCACCTCGGAGGCACGTACCGAGGTCCCCACCAGGACGGGGCTGTGGGAGGTCACGCTCACCACGGCGTGCACCTCCGTACCGCCCAGCGGCAGGTAGGGATTCTGGTCCACCTGGATCCGGAACTCGGATCCCCCTGCCCGGTCAGACGTGTTCGGCACGGCGACCCCCTGCGGGTACGGGTATGACGACGACGGTGATGTTGTCCTTGCCGCCTGCTCTCAACGCCAGCCCGACGTAGGTTCTGGCCGCATCCAAGGGCGCGGTGTCGGTGCCCGGTACGGCGTCGGCCAGGGCCTCGGCCTCCGGGTAGTAGTTCCACAGACCGTCACTGCACAGCACGACGGCGCCGGGCCCGGTCGGGGTCACGGTGGAGATGTGGGCGTCGATCTCGCCGGAGTCCGCGCCCATCCAGGCGATGAGCGCGTGGGCGTTGGCCGAACGCATGGCCTCCTCCCGGGTCAGCGCACCCATCTGCACCATCGCCTCACTCCAGGAGTCGTCCCTGGTGAGCAGGGTGGAGGTACTGGAGGTGGGCCCACCGGAGAGCCAGTAGGCACGGCTGTCGCCGACCCATCCGACGGTCACCGTCCCCGTGTTCGGGCAGGTCACGGCCGACACGAAGGTGCATGCGGGCGCGAATTCGGGTGATTCGGCGATGGCCGCGACGGCCCGGGCGGCCTGGGTCATCGCCACACCGGTGGCCTCACGAGGGTCGGCGCCCTGGCGCAGACGTTCGGCGAGCACGGTCGCGCCCGTCTCCGCGGTGACCCTGGAGGCCTCGTCCGAGCGGGGCGAGCTGGACACTCCGTCACAGACCACCGCGACGACGGCGCCCGCCGCGTGCGGGGCGTCTTCCTCCATCACCCGGATGGCCATGGCGTCCTCGTTGCGCTTGTGACGCAGCCCGCGATCGCTGACCCCGAAGACCTTTCCTGCGCGTACCTCGACGTGATCGCGGCCGGTGGGCTGGAGGAATCCGCACTTCTCGCAGTAGCCGTCCACCACCCGCCCGGGGCACCACACGCACCGGCCGGGGTCGGCGGCCACGACCGGTTCACCACCGGTGGTGGGCGGGCGCCACTCGGGGACCACCTTCGGCGACGCCGGCGCCGGACCGGTCCGTGGGATCACCGCGTCGCGACGGACGGGCTGTGTGACCTGCGCGTCGGCCTCGTCCCACTCCGGTCCTCCCGGCCCCTCGGACATCGCGCCGACCTCGTCCACGTCGGTGTTCGGGGCGAAACCGGCCATGCTCTCCTGGGGCGCGGTCGGTACCGAGTCGGGTGCCGTGGCCTCCGGGTGCGGCACGGGGTCGCGCGCCTCCACGGGCAGGTTCCGGCCGCAACCCTCGCAGAAGGCGTCGCTCGTCGACACCGTGTCGGCGCAGGTGGGGCAGGTCCAGGCCATCGTCATCGCCGTTCCTTCTATCCTCACAGCAGGGTCACGGGACGTAGGGAGTTCGCCTTGTCGATGAGCGCGTAACGCTCCATGACGTGACCGGTCCGTTGGGCCAGGGACCGGTAGCGGCGTTCCAGGTTGGAGCGCACCCCGTCCTCGGTGAGTTCGTCATCGAGAAGACGGCTCCCCGCGGGCGGGACCCCGCCGGCCCGGAGCCATTCCAGGGCGGACTCCAGGACCCGTGCGGCCAGTCGGTCGACGGACTCGCTGTCCAGCCCGATCCGGCCGAGCCTCTCCCCCGCCCTGGCCAGGCCCATGCCGTCGCCCGTGCCTCCGGCCAGCACCGAGATCAGCGCGGTCTGGGCGTGGACGTACATGCTGGACAGTTCGGGGACGGTGTCCAGGACCTCGATGGCGCCGGCCCGGTCGTTCTGGGCGAGCCGGATCCTGGCCAGGCCGAACGCGGCGCTCACGTAGGAGTGGTCGGTGGTCCACACCGTGGCGTAATGGCGTGCGGCGACGTCGTGTTCACCGGTGCGTTCGCAGGCCAGGGCGAGCCCGAGCTTGGGTGCGGCCTCCCCGGGCAGGTGGGCGTACAGCTCGGCGAAGTGGTCTCGGGCCTCGCCGAACCGGCCGGTGCTCAGCTCGGCGACCGCGAGGTACCACATGGTGCGCCAGTCACCGGGGACCGCCAGGCTGAACCGTTCCAGTACGTCCAGCGACTCCTTGTAGCGACCTACCGTCATCAGCGACCGGGACAGCATGAGCAGGGTCTCCGGCGAGGGTGCCCTGGCCGACCGCAGGATCGGGATGAGTTCGTTCGAGGCCAGGCCCACGTGGTTGCGCAGGTGTTGGGCCGCGGGGTCGAACTGGTCGATGAGCGGGGAGGGCGACAGCGCCGCGGCCTCGGTGGGGTCGGGCGGGGACAGGAGCCGGTCGGCGTCGTGCGCGCCGGACCCGGGCGGCCCGGTGAAGGTCTCTGCGCCGAAGAGCACGGAGGCCGCCGGGTGGGGCGTCCCCTCGATCTCCGCGAGCACCTCGCGCAACACACCGGTGAGCTGGTCGGCCATGTCGCCGGCGTCGTGGAAGCGCGCCTCGGGGTCGCGGTGGGTCGCCCGGCGCAGGAAACGGTCGTAGGACTCGAACCGCCGCAGCAACGGCACCTCGTGCCGGGGCGGAAGGTCGTGCGGGTACTCGCGGATGAAGCCGAACTGGAAGCTGAGCACCGCCAGGGCCCGCCCCACCGAGTACAGGTCGGCGCTGACGCTGGGTCCCGGGCCGCGCAGCTCCTCCTCGGGAACCCGGTACCCGGGGGTGGTGTAGACGGGGCTGAGCCCGTCGTCCACGCGGCGGACGCCGCCCAGGTCGATGAGCTTGATCTGCTCCTCGCTCTGGATGACGTTGTCCGGCTTGAAGTCGCAGTACAGCAGACCCTTGGAGTGCAGGTAGCCGAGGGCCCTCAGGCACTCGAGCCCGTAGGCGATGACCTGTTCCAAGGGCAGGACTTCCTCGCCCGTCCCACGTTTTCGGCGCTCGACGAGCAGTTCTCGCAGCGACTTGCCGCCCACGTACTCCATGACGATGTGGCCGCCGGGGATCCCGGTGCGCGGGTCCGGATGCTGGGAGAAGTTGATGATCTTGACGATGTTGGGGTGCTCGACCTCGGAGAGGAAGGCGCGTTCGGCCGCGGCCGCCTTGTGCGCCTCGGCGTCACCCGCGTTGAGCAGCCCCTTCAGCACCACCCAGCGGTTGTTGACGTTGCGGTCCCTGGCCAGGTAGATCCAGCCCAGCCCGCCATGGGCCAGACAGCCGAGCACCTCGTACTGGTCGCCGACCACCTCGCCTGCGACCAGCTTGGGGGTGAAGGAGAACCGGGTGCCGCACTGGCGGCAGAACCCCTCGGTGCGGCCCGGTTGGTCGCCTCTGGACCGGCCGACCCTCTCCGAGCAGTTGCCGCAGAAGCGATTCTTCTCCGACACGACCGGGGCGGTCATGATCGCCCCGGAGGGGTCCTTCGTCGGCACCAGGGGTACCTGGACCATGCCCAACCCGAGCATGCCGCGTCGGGAGCCGGCGCTGGAGGTGCGTCCGCTGCGCGAACCACCGCCGAGACCCGAGACCCTGCCGGGACCGGAGCGCCCAGAGATACGGACGTTGCCGGAGCTGATCGGGGGTGAGTGGACGGACCCTGCGATGTTCGCGGGACTGCCGGTCGAGGGACCGCTCTGCGGAGCCGGGCCCTGCGGCGGAACGAAGGGTCCAGACGGTGCGGTCGAGGCCCCCGGTCCCGGTGTTCGGGTGGTCGGCGCGTCCATAGGCGCCAGACCGCACACGCCGCAGAAGTCGTCCTCGATCAGCCCCGAGCAGCCGGGGGAGGCGCACTCGTTCACCTGTTCACACCGCCATCCTGGGTTCCGACCGAGGGGGTCTCGGTGCCCGCGAGTTCCTGAAGCGTCCTCTGGTAGGTGGACAGCGCCACCGTGGCGGCCCGCAGGTCGCAGGGGGCGTTCCACAACTCCCAGTGCGCGCGCCCATGGGGTTCGACGAGTCGTTCGTGTTCGGCCAGGCCCAGGCGCACCGCCCGGGCGCGGAAGGCGTCCAGGCGCCCTCTCAGTTCGGCCCTGCGTTGGAGGAGGCCACCGAGATCGCGTTCCCGGTCGCGCGCGGCGTCCCCGGCCTCGTGCACGGAGCGCTGTAGTTCCCCCAGGCGCACGCCCAGGGCCCGCCACCGTCGCCGAGAGCGCAGTTCGTCCATCTCGGCGATGGCCGCGCGCAGCTCCGGGACCGGGTCGGGGACGTCGATGGCCACCGGGGAGGAGATCTTCGCGACCACACGGACGCGCAGCTCGCGGGAGCGCAGCACCACCTTCTCGACGTCGTCGATGGCCGAACCGAGTCGGCTCACGCTCTCGTCGTAGGCGTCGCGCATGCGCAGGGCGTCCCGGAGTTCACCCCGGATCCGGTCCAGGATCGAACGCATACGGTCCAGGTCGAGGGTGTCCACGCCACCGTCGGCGACCAGCGACAACGGGTCGCGCCGCACGGTGTCGCCGACCCGTTCCAGCTCGACGCGCAGGTCCTCGTACTCGTCGTCGGGAACCTCGACCATGTCCGCGAGCGTGCCGACCTCCCGCCACATCGCGTCGAGTTCGTCGAGTCGCGGGTGGAGTGCGTCCCAGGCGGTCTCCACCGCGGAGACGACCTCCGTGATCGCCTCGTAGTCGGCGGTCATCCGGGCGATGGCCTCGGCCAGGGTCATGCTCTCGGTGTCGGGGTCGAGCAGACCGCGTTCGCGCGTGGGGACCTCGGTCAGGGGTAGGGTCACGGACTCGCCCATGAGCAGTCGGGTGAGCTCGTCCTGGGAGTCGGCGACGCCGAACTCGCGCAGGCGCGCGGCGTGCTCGACCACCGACTCGAAGGCGGCGTGGATCAGCCACAACCGGTGGACGTGTACGTCCGCGGCCTCCCAGCGGACGCGGGTTCCACCGTTCAGCTCGACGTCACGGAGCAGGCGGTACACCGCGTGCCGGTCGAGGTCGGCCAGGTTGAGGGAGATCCGATCGACCTCACCACGGGCACGATTGAGCGCGTGGTCGATCCCTTCCCAGCTCATCGGCGGCATGCCGAACCCCGACGCGTTCGCCACCTGCCGAATCACCCCCACCCTTTGTATAGGAAGAGTGTGGCGGCGCCCATCCCGATCCACAAGGGACTTCTCGTTATACGGCCACGTACGGCCACAAGCACGACACGGGCGCCATCGCGAGCATCACAGCGGCTCGCTCTCCGCGTCCCTGTCGAGGGTCTCCGGGACGAAACGGGCGCGGTCGATGACCGACGCGCGGGGCAACAGAACCGTCTCGTGACCGCATGAGGGGTAGCCCTCCCGCATCGCGGTGAAGGTGCGCTCCGCCTCCTCCGGCGACTGGTGTCGTTCGGTGTCCCCGGCGTAGATCTCCGGCCAGGGCGGGGCGAGGAAGACGCGGTGGTGGTAGCGGAACAGTCGGGCCGCCTCACGCACGTGTTCGGGGACGCGCCGACCCCGTTGGAGGAAGTAGCCGACCATGTCGGGCACTCCCCGGTCGCAGAAGACCAGGCCCTCCCGATCGGCCGCCTCCCGGTGCGAACGCATGTCCCACGAGAGCATGAGCTCGACGAACAGGTCCTCGTCACGCCAGGACAGGCCTGCACCGCCGATCGCCCGCTGGTCACGGATGATCGCCCGCCCGGCCTCCACGGTGCGTCCGTGGCCGAGCCCGGCGAGGTGGTCGATCAGCGTCGTCTTGCCCGAACCCGGTCCTCCCGTGACGACGACGAGGTGGTCCATGGGCACTGCCCCTTTCGATGGGTACGGCCACGGCCGGCGCGCCGCCCGCGAGGACGGCGCACCGGTGTGGGATCGGGTCCGGTCAGATCGGAACTAAGGAATCGCGGCTTCGATGAGGTCGGCCGCGTAGGGACCGCCGCCGCGCTGGAGCCGGCCGCTGATGTCGGCCAGTCGGCGCGCGACCTCGGGGTCGTGGGTGAGGTCGAGCAGCGCGTCGCGCAGTGCCTCGGCGGTGACCGCCTCGGTGTCGATCCGGCGGGCCACTCCCAATTCCTGGAGGCGATCGGCGTTGTCGAACTGGTCCACCGCCTGCGGCACCGCGATCATCGGAGTACCGGTGTGCAGACCCTCGCTGGAGCCTCCCATACCCGCGTGGGTGACGAAGGCGTCCGCCTGCCGCAGGATGTCCAGTTGCGGAACCCATCGGTGGACCTCGACGGTGTCGGGGACCTCCCCCAACACGGACGGGTCGACGTACTCACCGATCTGGAGGACGGTGCGCCACCCGGGCAGGTCACCGAAGGCCTTCACGCATTCGCGGTAGAAGTCCGGTCGTTCCGTGTAGGCCGAGCCCAGCGACACCAGGACGACCTTCTCCGCGTCGGCCGGTCGGGTCCAGGATCCCTGGTCCGCACGCTCGCCCAGGCAGGGTCCGACGAAGGTGACCGTGTCGGCCACCGTGTCGGCGAAGGGCTGCATCTCGCGTGGGATCATCGCCAACGCCCGGTCGGGTTCACCCGCGAAGCCGGCGTGGTCCAGCCCCTCCACCCCGTTCTCGACCAGCCAGGCGTCGAACTTGGCGAAGTGTTCCTCGGCCCCCGGTTGTTCGCGCAGCCAGACCATGACGGTGTCGGCGTGCTCGGCCCAGCCGACGTAGGTCGGGGACAGCTGGATGGTGGGGATCCCCCACTCGATCCCCATGACGCGGGCGGTGTACCCACCGATGTCGTAGAGGAACAGGTCGGGACGGTCCTCCGCATAGGCCTTCCGAAGCACGGGCAGGCTGTTGATGGCGTCGTCGAGGAAGATGTCCATCCCCTCGATCGGATCGTCGCTCCACTCCTCGTCCCCCGTGGGCAGGGTGGTGGTGAAGGGGACGAGCTCGGCGCCGGTGGACTCGATGAGCTCACCGATCCGACCGACGGGGTCGTTGGCGTAGGTGACGCGGTGGCCCCTACGGACCAGTTCGCGGATGATCTCCAGGCTGGGCAGGACGTGGCTCACCGCGGGGACGCCGACCATGGCGATATGGGCACGACGGGTCATGGTTCTCTCCTGAGACTGTCTAACGGGTAGGACTACGGGGCGCCGGTCCCCGGAAGGGGCGGCGCGGAGGCGTCGAGGACGCGGGGGTCCTACTGGTAGAACAGCTGTTGGAAGGCCATGGCCCCACTGTAGGGGACCCCCCTCCGTCCCGTCCTCCCGTTTTTCCGGACCCGTGTGGACCTGGCCGGCGACGCGAAGGGGCCGAGTCGGTCGTCCTCGAGAATCAGGTCGACCGACTCGGCCCTCTCCCCGTCGGCGCGGACCGATCCGGGACCCTTCACGTCACGGAGTACCGGTGTCCTTCGGCGGGTCCTTGGGCGCGCGGTGCTTGCCCACCCGCGGGGCGGCGGACTCGTCCTCGTACACGGAGGCCTCGGTGGCGCCGGCCGGATCACCCCGGTAACCGTCGCGGTAACCGCCCGCGTAACCGTCGTCGAAGGCGCTGACGTCGTACTCGTCCCCCTCGGCGGTGGGGTCGTCGGCGAGCAGGTCACCGCCCTCGGGACCCGCGGCGTGCCGAGGCCCGGAATCGTCGGCGGTTTCCTCCTCGGCGGACGCCTCACCCTCCTCCGAGGAAGCGGTCGCGGTGGCCGCGCTCCTGAGCCGCAGTCCCGCGATCACCAGGGCGATCCCGAACACGATCGCGTAGACGCCGACCACGGCGACCATCGCCAACGCGCCCAGCCCGGGCCAGAGCCACAGCAGGAGACCGAAGATCACCGACAGCGCCCCGGCGAATATCAGCAACCACTCCGAGGTCATCTGCGCGCGCAGCCGTACGGCGGTGATGATCTCGGCGACGCCGGTGACGATCGCCCAGGCCCCGATGACGAAGACCAGGGCGACCACCGCGACGGTCGGCCAGATCAGGGCGGCCACACCCAGCAGGATGCCGAGCACCGACTGGATCACCAGGGCGAGACGGGAGCCGGGGGCCGTCCTGAAGGCGGCGACCCCCAGCGCGATCCCGTCCACCAGCGCGAAGGCACCGAAGACGAAGGCCAGGGCCACCGTGGTGACCCCGGGCCAGATGAGCGCCACCAGACCGAAGACCACGGCGGCGACACCGCGAACGACCACGACCCACCAGCTTCGGCTCAGCTCACCGAGCATGTCACCGGCCGACTCGTACCGGACCATAGCCGGGCCCCCTCCCTCACGCGGCCCGCTCCGTCCAGGGCCACTTCGTTGCCACTTCTCTCAACGTCGCACACAGATGACAGAAGGTACGCAAAGCGCAAGGAAAGGGAGGTTCTACACCGTTCCTTCTTCGTGCCGGGCACATGGGACCGCCCGCCCTCGTCGGTGACGTGGGCGGGCGGTCGAGGCGCTCTCGGGCGGGTGTCAGCCCTGGCCGGGGTATCGGCGCTCGTTCGAGCCGACGTAGTGCTGGCGCGGGCGCGCGATCCGGAAGGCCGGGTCGTGCAGCTGCTCGCGGTAGTGGGCGATCCAGCCGGGCAGACGGCCGAGGGCGAACAACACGGTGAACATGTTGGTCGGGAAGCCCATGGTGCGGTAGATGACGCCGGTGTAGAAGTCGACGTTCGGGTACAGCTTGCGCTCGGTGAAGTACGAGTCCTGGAGCGCGGCGGCCTCAAGCTTGAGGGCGAGCGCGAAGAGCTCGTCCGGGCTGTCGTGCTGGTCGAGGATCTGGCTGGCCAGAACCTTGATCTCCTTGCTGCGCGGGTCGAAGTTCTTGTAGACCCGGTGCCCGAAGCCCATGAGACGCATCTCGCGGGCCTTGACCTTCTCCAGGAAGTCCTCGATGGAGATGCCCGAGTCGCGGATCTCCTCCAGCATCTCCAGCACGGCCTGGTTGGCGCCGCCGTGGGACGGGCCGGACAAGGCGTTGATGCCGGAGGCGACGCTGGCGAAGATGTCGGCCTTGGCGGAACCGACCACGCGCACGGTGGCGGTGGAGCAGTTCAGCTCGTGGTCGGCGTGCAGCACCAGCAGCATGCCGACGGCCTTGTTGAACAGGTCGCCCAGCTCACCGCTGGGGGCCTTGTCGCCGAAGGTCATCCGGATGAAGTTGTCGACGTAGTCGAGCGAGTCGTCCGGGTCGATCGGGGTCTCACCGATCGAGTTGCGGTAGATGCGGGCCGCGATCGTCGGCAGCTTGGCCATCAGCCGGATCGTGGCGAGCTCTACCTGGTCCTCGTCCTCGGGGTCCGCGCTGTCCTCGTAGTACGCGGCCAGGGTGTTCACGGCGCCGGCCATCAGCGCCATGGGGTGGCCGTTGCGGGGCATCGCGTCGATGAACGCGCCCATCTCGGCCGGAATGTCGGCGTTGTCGCGCAGCTTGTCCGAGAACTCCTTGAGCCGTCCGGGCTCCGGAAGCTCCCCGTAGATCACGAGGTAGGCGGTCTCGAGGAAGGTGCTGTGGACGGCGAGGTCCTCGATCGGGTATCCGCGGTAACGCAGGATCCCGGCGGCCCCGTCGATGTAGGTGATCTTCGAGCTACACGAAGCGGTGTTGCCGAACCCCGGGTCCAGGGTCGTCATACCGGTCGACCCCAGCAGGGTCTTCAGCTCGATGGTGCTCTCACCCTCGGTACCGGTGAAAACCGGCAGCTTCAGCACGCCGCCCTCGTAGTGGAGCTCCACCGTGCGCTCTTTGTCATCGCTCATGCCCGAGGTCAACCTTTCCAGGCGGGGGATACGTGAGGTACGTCGAACGCAGGGCGATCCGCCGCCGCGCTCTTGATTCACTCGTTATTGTTCTGTTTTGTTAAACGCCAGTTAAGCAAAATCATATAAGTTTCACCGATTCACGAACAGGTGACATGCAACACATACCCAGACGTGCACAGAATTATCAGAGGGTGAAGATTTACAGACTTTGCCGAATGTCGTTAACAGCGTGATCGCCCTGAGACCTCCACCGGGGACGGCGGGGTTCTCCCACCCGTCTTCCGTCGGTCTCCTGGACAGGTCCCCTGGGCACCCCGAAACCCACCCGAACCGGCCCGGCGGGGATGCCCTTCACAGATCTGGACAGACCCGAACAGAACTCGGTGCGGCCAGGTGTTCGAACGCGCCCTAGTGGCCTGAGATCAGGGTACCTTCGCCCTGATCACAGGGGCTGACGCGGGGTGCCTCCGACTCGGTGATCTTGGCCTCTGTCACCGACCTCGGCGGCACCGAACACCCTTCAGGGCCTCTCCCCCTACCCCTGAAGGGGTCGGAGTATGTGCCCCGGGAACGAGACTTCACAGACAGTCCGCGACCCCCGCTCCCGACCGGGACGAACGGCCCACCGAAGAGCCCGCCTGCGACCAGAGACGGAAAGCCGATGGAACCGGAACACCGAACCGAAGCCCACAACGAGTGACCGACATTAACCCGGGGTAAACGAAACAAACGCTCTTTGTGGGAAAAGCGGTCTCCTGTGGGAAACCGGTACTGCGACGATCGCCGTCGCCGGCTAACCCTCGTCGACGCCGCCGGCCAGCAAAGGCTCCATGAACAGCGACGGGTGGTCGCGCTCGATGACCTTCAACCGCCACTTGTTGTGCACCAGCACCAACAGCTCACCGTCGGAGCGGCGGCGCAGCACCTCGGCTCCGGAGAGCCCGTGCAGGCTCGGCCCGGACTCGGCGTCGGTGCGTCGAGCCACGGAGTACTCCAACGGCGAGGCCTCGATGGGGCTGCGGAACTCCTGCTCCATGCGGTGCTTGACCACGTCGAACTGCAATGGTCCGACCGCCGCCAACACCGGGGCCTGATCACCGCGCACGTCCGAGGTGAGTACCTGCACCACGCCTTCGGCGTCGAGCTGGGCGATCCCCCGCTGGAACTGCTTGTACTTGCTCGCGTCCAAGGCGCGCGCCACCACGAAGTGCTCCGGCGCGAAGCTGGGGATCGGCGGATAGGACACCTTGGGACCGTCGTAGAGGGTGTCCCCCACCGACAGCGCCTGGGCGTTGACCAGGGCGATCACGTCGCCCGGGTAGGCGGTGTCGATGGTGGAGCGATCCGAACCGAAGACCGCCTGGGTGTACTTGGTGGCGAAGGGACGTCCGGTGGACGCGTGGGTGAGCACCATGCCGCGCTCGAACCGACCCGAGCTGACCCGGACGAACGCCATCCGGTCGCGGTGGTTCTTGTCCATGTTGGCCTGCATCTTGAAGACCTGACCGGAGAAGGGACGCTCCACCGGGCGGGGCCGATCCTGGTCGTCGACCTTGGCCGACGGCGCGGGAGCCCGGCCCACGACCGTGTCCAGCAGCTGACCGACACCGAAGTTGGACAGCGCCGCGCCGAACAGCACCGGGGAGGACTCCCCCGCCATGAAGGACTCGTGGTCGAAGTCGGCGCCCAGCGCCTCCAACAACTCGATCTCCTCCTTGGCCTGGACCCAGGCGTCCTGCTCGACCTCCGCGGCCCGGTCCTCGTCCATGACCTCCTCGATGGCCTTCTGGGCGCCGCCGGGGGTCCGGGTCATCTTGGTGTAGCTCCCGTTGGTTCGGTCGATCAGGCCACGGAAGTCACCGGCGATGCCGACCGGCCAGTTCAGCGGGGTGGGGCGCAGTCCGATGCGCTGCTCGATCTCGTCGAGGAGTTCGAGGGGTTCGCGCCCGGGCCGGTCCCACTTGTTGACGAACGTGATGACGGGCATCTTGCGGGCCCGACACACGTCGAAGAGCTTGAGGGTCTGCGGCTCCAGGCCCTTGGCCGAGTCCAGCAGCATGATGGCGCAGTCGACGGCGGAGAGCACCCGGTAGGTGTCCTCGGAGAAGTCGGCGTGACCGGGGGTGTCCAGCAGGTTGAGGACGTGGTCCCGGTAGTCGATGCGCAGGGCGGCCGAGGTGATGGAGATTCCGCGATCCTGCTCCATCGCCATCCAGTCGGAGGTGACGCCCTTGCGGTCGCCCTTGCCGTGCACGGCTCCGGCGGACGAGATGGCCGCGGCGTGCAGCGCCAGGGCCTCGGTGGTCGTCGACTTACCGGCGTCGGGGTGGGAGATGACCGCGAAGGTCCGCCGACGTTCCGCCTCGTGTGCGACCTCGGACCCCTGTTTGTCCGTGCCCGCCGTGTCCACGCTCATTCCCGTCGTCGCCTCGCCTCGTCTGAACTCCCGTTTTTCGGCCCCGTACAGCCTATGCCCGCATGGACGTGCCGAGGACAGCGACCGAGGTGGCCCGGGTTCCTACCCGCGCTCTCGGACCACCTCCGTCACCCGGCGCGCCAGTTCGACGGGATCGGTGTCCCCCGGGTAGACGGCCACCACGATCCGGTCCCGGCCGGATGCGGCCTCGCCCGATTCCTCGAACAGAGGGGCGGCCAGGGCGCGGACCCGTTCCATGGCCTCGTCGAACCGCCGCCACGCACCCCCGTCGTCCGGGTCGCGAAGCCAACCGCGCAGGACGTGGTTGTGCGCCGCGATGACGGCGGAGGCCACCACCTCCACCTCCAACGAGGGACGCCCGCCACCGGCGGCCTCGGCCAGGTGACGGCTGAAGGCCGCCTGGTAGCGGGCGGTCATGGCGACCTCCCGGTCGCGCAGCCGCGAGTGGGCGCGCACCAACCGGTAGCGGGGGACGGTGATCTCGGGGTCTCGCACGTACCCCTGGAAGACCAGACGCGCGGCGGCCAGCACGGAGTCCGTCGGCGACTCCGGGGAGGCCTCCATGTAGCGCACCACGGTCTCGAACAGTTCGTCGTGTTCGGCGAAGAGGACGTCCTCCTTGGAGCCGAAGCGGCGGAAGAGGCTGCGTCGGCTCACCCCGGTCGCCTCGGCTATCCCCGCCATCGTGGTGGCGTCGAATCCGGCTTCGGTGAACAGGCGTACCGCCGCCAACACCACGGCCCGGGTACCGCCGCCATTGCGTTCGACCATCGTCCCTCTCCTCTTCGCCGAGGACGATCCTTCCGGCGGATCACCACCACCGGTCGGTGTACTTCATCGCCTCTACCCCCTACTCTGGCACTGAATGCCAGATAACGGCACCTAGTGCCAGACACCAGGGAAGAGCATGAGCGACTTCGACCTTTTCAAGACCAGCGAGGAGCACGAGGAGCTGCGTGAGGCGGTGCGCTCCGTCGCCGAGGACAAGATCGCACCGCACGCCGCCGAGGTGGACGAGAAGTCGGCCTTCCCGCAGGACGCCCTCGACGCCCTCACCGCGACGGACTTCCACGCCGCGCACATCTCCGAGGACTACGAGGGCATGGGCGCCGACGCGCTGGCGACCTGCATCATCATCGAGGAGGTCGCCCGTGTGTGCGCCTCCTCCTCACTGATCCCCGCGGTGAACAAGCTCGGCACCATGCCGCTGATCCTGGGCGCCTCCGAGGACGTCAAGCGTCGCTACCTGACCCCCGTCGCCCGTGGCGAGGCGATGTTCTCCTACGGCCTGTCCGAGCGCGAGGCCGGTTCCGACACCGCCTCCATGCGCACACAGGCCACCCCCAAGGGCGACGACTGGGTCCTCAACGGCCAGAAGTCGTGGATCACCAACGCCGGGGTGAGCGAGTACTACACGGTGCTCGCCGTCACCGACCCCGAGGGCAAGCGCGGCCGCAACATCTCCGCGTTCGTCGTCCACGCCGACGACGCCGGCTTCACCCTGGGCGAGCCCGAGCGCAAGCTCGGCATCAAGGGATCCCCCACCCGCGAGCTGTTCTTCGACGACGTGCACATCCCCGGTGACCGCATCGTCGGCGCGCCGGGCGAGGGCCTCAAGATCGCGCTGCGCACCCTGGACCACACCCGCGTCACCATCGGCGCGCAGGCCATCGGCATCGCCCAGGGCGCCCTGGACCACGCCGTGGCCTACGTCAAGGAGCGCAAGCAGTTCGGCAAGTCCATCGCCGACTTCCAGGGCATCCAGTTCATGCTGGCCGACATGGCCATGAAGCTGGAGACCGCCCGCCAGATGGTCTACGTGGCCGCCGCCAAGTCCGAGCGGGGCGACGAGGACCTGCCGTTCTACGGCGCGGCCGCCAAGTGCTACGCCTCCGACGCCGCGATGGAGATCACCACCGACGCCGTGCAGCTGCTGGGCGGCGCCGGTTACGTGAAGGACTTCCCGCTGGAGCGCATGATGCGCGACGCCAAGATCACCCAGATCTATGAGGGCACCAACCAGATCCAGCGCATGGTGATGGCCCGCCAGCTGCTGAAGTAGGTGGTGCGATGAAGCGCCTCCGCTAGCGCTTCGGCGTGTTCGGACGGCCGCTTCGGACGGCCGCTTCGGACGGCCGCCACCCCCATCGACGGACACCTGCGGCGCAGTCTTTTCGGGTGTTCGGGCGACTCTAGATTCTAGATGAGTAATTCCCAGGGGTGGGGGTGGTGGTTGGTGGGGCGTCTGGGGTTTCTGGCTCTTGGGG
>NZ_BCSH01000044.1 GCF_001570765.1 Nocardiopsis listeri NBRC 13360
AGGCGCCCCACCGTTGCCTTCCGACTCCGTCTGTCCGATGCAGGCCTGATCGCCCTTGCTCTCATCCAAGCCATGCTCAGCCACACCAACGGAACCCGATGGCTGCGCTCACACCCGTACCCGCGCTCACACCCGCACTCACCTGACCGCGCCCTCATCCGCTACCTGGCCACCGACATCAGCGCCTGGACCGACAACATCCGGGGCCTGCGTCTCCACCTGGTCCGCACCCCGAGCACTCTGCCGGTGGCCTCCGCCTCGATCGGCACCAAAGCCGACGAACGCACCATCCTGATCGGGATGTTCGAGAAGGATCCTGGTCTTCGTGCTCAGCGCCCAGGACAGGTACTGAGTGCGGAACTGAGCGCGGACAAGAACCACTATGGGCGGGTATTCGAGCAGCCGCCGGCCCGGGCGGGGCCGTGCTTGCTCCGCTCCGGCCCGTGAGGGAGAGTCCTCACGGGCCGGAGCGGAGTTCTACCGACCGTGCGGCACGGTGATCGCGTTGATCAAGCAGATCTTCGTCAGACCTTCATCAGACCTTCAAGGGCCAACCGGGTCTGGAACGGCACGGGGGTCGCACTTCGGGCGGGGCGATCGTCCGGGTGTTCCAGCGGGTCCTGGCGCCGATCGCGGCCATTTGGCACAGCGACCGCGCCGGCCGGCCGGCGCGGTCCTACGTTCCCTGACCGCCTACGAGCACTGGCCCCTTGGAATTTTCCTCTAGACCGAGGCCTTGGTGGCCGGGTCCTTCCCCTCGGATCCGGGTCCCGATCCGGATTCTGGTCCGGGTTCCGGTGCCGGGCCGGTGGCGTCGGCCTTCGCTCCGGCGAGCCCTTTGTCGTCCTGACGGAGCAGCCAGGTGAGTCGGGGCTCCACCGCCCACCCCAAGGCCTTGCGTACCCAAGGGGTGCACAACAGCAGGGTGAGCCCGGCGCCGAGCGCGACGGTGGTGGCCAGCCCCACGGGCCCGGACATCACGTCGTGCCAGGGGGAGGCCTTGAGCACGAGCAGGATCACGGAGTGACCCAGGTACACGAACAGGGTGTAGGTGCCCAGCGACGTGAACCAGGTGCGCCGCTTGGGGGTGAGCGCGAGCATCGCGAACGTCATGGCCAGTGCGATGGCCATGAAGAGCATCCGGATGAAGATACTCGGCATGAGGGGGTCGATGTCGCGGTCGGTGAGGCTGTCTCGCCAGAACAGCCAGTCCCTGCTGAAGCGGTCGGAGACCGGCGCGGCGAGGACGGCCGTCGCCAACATGACCACCACGGAGCAGATCCGCACCCAGAGCCGGTCCAGGTAGGCGAAGTGCTCACGGCGCAGGCTGAGCCCCAGCACGAAGAAGGGCAGCAGGCTGAGCACACGACCCACGGACAGGGTGGTGCCCAGGTCCGTCGTCGTGGCGAAGAGCGAGATGGTCAGGGAGATGGCCACGGGCCAACGCAAGCGCTGCCACACCGGAACGGTCAGCCGCCACACGAAGAGCGCCACCAGGAACCAGAGGGTCCAGGTGGGCTTGAGGATCGACAGGGTGTCGGGAAGACCACCGCGCTCGATCGCGTAGAACGTCTGGTGCAGGGTCCAGAAGATGAGGTAGGGCACCGCCAACGACAGGAACAGCTTCTCCACTCGCTTCGACGACGCGTCGAAGGACCGCGAGAGGTAGCCGCTGATCATGATGAACGCGGGCATGTGGAAGAAGTAGATCCAGTAGTAGAGGGCACTGGAGGGCCCGTAGTCGGTGAGCGGTTCGATCGCGTGGCCGATGACGACCAGGGCGATCAGGATGAACTTGGCGTTGTCCAGACGGGCGTCACGACCGGGTGCGTTCTCCGGTGGGCGGGCGTTCGGTGAACCAGGGCTCACGCCGCGCCGGTCCCCTTTCGCTCGCGGGGTTGTCGGACTGGTCAAGGATGAGGCCACCAGGGACTCCGTCGTACGGGGATGTGGGGTTTGTTCTTCGCCGTCCTGGACTCGTCGGTCGGGGGGACGGCGCCGACCTGCCAGGTGTTGCGGGAGACCGGCCGGTCCGGTGCCGTGTGGCGCGCGTCGGGGGCGCCGAGGGAGTGTCGGCGAACATGATCCGTTACCTTACTGAGACATGAACGTGTCCGCCAGTGGTTTGCACGAATCCGGCAAAAGTTCACAGAATCGGTCGCATCCCCCGAAAACGGTGCGGAGCGGGCTCCGGCGGGCCCGCGCGGGAGATGGCTTACCGTGTGCAGACCCTAACCCATGGCACTTACCGGTGCGCCCGAGGTACCCATCATGGGACCTATGAACGGGACGCGCCGGTGTGAATCCGCGACCTTCCCAAAGATAAGGTGCAGGAAGGCGGCTGTTCCCCTTGCAGCCTCTGCCAGGACGAGAACGAAGAAGGCGGTGGAAACCGTGCCGCACGCGGTGGACCCCAACCGTGCCGCTCAGCACGGAAGCGTGGTCATGAGGCTCCTCGACGAGATCTTCCCGCTCGTGGAGGGGGTCTACGTCGATCTGCACAAGAACCCGGAGCTCTCGCACTCCGAACAGCGCACCGCCAGTGTCGTCGCGGAATGGCTGTCCCGAACCGGCTACGAGGTCCACAAGGGCGTCGGCGGAACCGGTGTGGTCGGGATCCTGCGCAACGGCCCCGGGCCCACGGTGATGCTGCGGGCCGACATGGACGCGCTTCCCTTGGAGGAGAAGACCGGGCTGCCCTACGCCAGCACGGCCAAGGCGGTGGACGACGAGGGCACCGAGGTGCCCGTCATGCACGCCTGCGGCCACGACGCGCACACCGCCTGCCTGGTCGGTGTCGCGGACCTGCTGTCGGAGACCCGTCAGGAGTGGGCCGGCACCCTCATGATCGTGGCACAGCCGGGTGAGGAGACCCTCGACGGCGCACAGGGCATGATCGACGACGGTCTGTACGACCGGTTCGGACGCCCCGACGTCATCCTCGGCCAACACCTCGGCCCACAGCCCGCCGGACTCATCTCCCACCGCGCCGGCATCATCCTCGGCGCCGCCAACGCCTACCGGGTGCGCGTTTTCGGCGAGGGAGGACACGCCTCCCAGCCGCACACCACCGTCGACCCGGTGCTCATCGCGGCCAACATCGTCAGCCGCCTCCAAGGCGTGGTCTCCCGAGAGATCAGCCCCAGCGAGATGGCGGTTCTGACCGTCGGCAAGATCCAGGCCGGCACCAAGGCCAACATCATTCCCGACGAGGCGTACCTGGAGATCAGCACCCGGGCGCTGAACGAGAACGTCACCGAGCAGTTGGAACGGGCGATCGAGCGGATCGTGCGCGCCGAGGCCGCGGCCTCCGGTGCCGGTCGCGAACCCCGGGTCGAGCGCTTCCAGGGCAGTGGGGTCACCCACAACGACCCGACGAGCACCTCCGACGTCGCCTCCGCGCACCTCGCCTACTTCGGTGAGGAGTACGTCATCCACCTGCCGGACCCCTCCCCCTCCACCGAGGACTTCTGCCGCTTCGGTCTGCCCGAGGACCCGCAGCCCATCCCGTACGTGTTCTGGTTCGTGGGAGCCACCCCGCACGACGTGTGGGAGGCGGCCCCCGGTGACACGCCCTACGAGAAGATGGGCAACGTCCCGAGCAACCACTCGCCGTTCTTCTCGCCGGCCCGCGAACCCACGCTGCGGGCCGGGCTCGCCGCGATGACGGTGGCCGCCCTGTCCTACCTGGGCAGTGACAACCGGAACCCGTCGACGCCGAGTCTGCCGCCGACCGAGGTTCCGGCCGGACCGGCCTTCGCCGGGCCCGCCCCCACCGAGACCGCGGACCCGCGCGCCACCACCGGCGGTGGCGAGAGCATGGCCTCCTCCGGGGGCTACGCAGCCCCGGACCCAGTGTCGGACGGGTACATGGGCGTGCCCTCGGGGCCGCAGGACGCCTACCCGGGCTTCCCTCCGCCCTCCGAGAGCGGGTCGAACCCGCTCGCCGGGCCGCCCCCCACGGGGTCGCCGTTCGGTGAGAGCAACGATGCCTACGACAGCGCGTTCCTCGCCTCGTCCTGGCCGGCTCCCGACGAGCCCGCCGTGGAGTCCACAGCCGACGCCGACATGGGCGCGGTCATGGGCGAACAGGATCGGGAGCTACACGACGAGTGGCGCGGTGGCAGGGGAGGGGAGTCGACCCTGTCCGCGGACATGGCCGCCCTCATGGACGAGGAGGGCGCGCCTCCGCCGCCCTCCGGTCCTCCGGCCGGTCCGGCCTACGGTGGCCCGCCGCCGGTGGGTGGAGCGCACGACGCGCCCCCGCCCCCCGGGGCCGACGACGACGGACCCGACTCCCAGTACCGGTACTGACCGCGCGTGGGGGCCATCCCGTGGCGATGGGGTGACCCCCGTGTGCGCCGGTCCCTGCGGCATCACCGGGAAACACCCATTCTGGTGGGGTGTGTCCTGGTCACGCTGTTCACCATCGCGGGCGCGGTCAGTCGTGCCCTGTCCGGTGACCCCAACGAGCCGTTGCTGCTGCTGAGCATCCCCGCACTGGTGTACTTCGTGCGGGGCCAGCTCTACGCCCGCCAGCGGGTCAACGGGGTGCGCATCACCGAGGAACAGTTCCCCGAGGCGTACCGGATGGTGGTCGAGGCCGCCGAACGCTTCGGCATGCGCCAGGTGCCCGACGCCTACGTGGTGCTCGGCAACGGGGTCATCAACGCGTTCGCGTCCGGGCACGGGTTCCGCCGCTACGTCGCCGTCAACAGCGACCTGTTCGAGGTGGGAGCCCGTGACCCGGACGCGCTGCGCTTCGTGATCGGCCACGAGGTCGGCCACATCGCCGCCGGGCACACGTCGTTCTGGCGACAGTTCGGGGTGTCGGTCGCCAACGTCATCCCCGGGGTGGGCAGCACTCTGGGACGCGCGCAGGAGTACACCGCCGACAACCACGCCTACGAGTACTGCCCCGAAGGGGTCCAGGGGATGCGGATCCTGGCCGCGGGCAAGTACCTGTATCGGGACGTGGACTTCGACGACATCGCCGCACGCGCGCACACCGACACCGGGTTCTTCGTCATGCTGGTCAACCTGCTCTCCAGCCACCCGGTCAACACGTTCCGCTTCGACGCCCTGGCGGACCGTGCCCGACCCGGTCGCGTCCTTTGAGGCCTTCTGGCGCGGGTGGTCACGGGTGAACTCGCCGGTCCCGGTCGGCGCCCGGTGTTGTTAAGGCTCGATCGACCGTCCCTGCCACCCGGCCCTTCGGGATCCGGGGGGTGGCCTCCAGGGCCACCACCGAAAGTGTGACCCGTGTCATCCTCCGTGGGCGCGGTTCATCGGCCTGAGCACAGGAGAAGGATCGGTGATCATCCACGGAAGGATGCTTCGAGGCGCTATGACCCGAGATGTTCTTCTAGGCTGTGCCTCGTGCCTTGGTCGGAGATTCTTCCCCAGTTCAGTCTCACCGGGACCTTGTTGACGGTCCTGCTCCTGTTCTTCGCGGCGGTCGGTGAGCCGCTCCTCGGGAGACGCGCGTTCTCGTGGCTGTCCCGACGCGAGGGCGACGGGCGTGCCCTGGAACTGCTGTACGCCGTCACGATGGGCGTCCACATCCTGTGGGGCGTGCTCGTGCTGGCGGTGGTACTCACCTCGCCGGACCTGCACGCGGTGGACCTCGGTCTGCGCTTCCCCGACACGTGGGGACCGATCGTGGGTGGTGCCCTCGGCGGTCTGGTTGCGTTGGTCGTCTTCTGGTTGCTGGTCAACGGCATGCCCACCAAGGATCGTTACCCGGTCCTGGGAAAGCTGCCCGAGCTCGGCAAGGGGAAAGGGGAGAAGGGGAGCGACGGCGACGCGTCGGAGGAGTCGCGCGAGCGCAGGGGCCACCGTGGTCATCGCGGTCGCCGGGCGCCCGCCAAGCCCATGACGTTGCCCGATCCGGGCCGTCGCCAGTACCTGCTGCTGCCGCGCACCACCAAGGAACGCGTGCTGGCCGCGGGTATGGCGGTCACCGGCGGTGTGTTCGCCGAACTGCTCTACCGCGGACTGTTCATCGTCCTGGTGGCGACCATGGACGTGCCGCTGTGGATCGCCGCGGTCCTGTCGGTGGCGCTGTTCTCCCTGGCCCATCTCTACCAGGGCTGGTGGGGGCTGCTCAGCGCCGGTCTCTCCGGCACGCTCTTCACCATCCTGTACCTGGGCACGGGCAGCCTGGTCGTGCCCATCCTCGTGCACGTCGCCCTCAACCTGCGCTCGATCGTCTTCCCGCCGGCCTCGGAGTTGGCCAAGGCCGACGAGTACGTCGACTACGAGGACGACTACTACGACGACGAGTACGACGACGAGTACGACGACGCGTACGAGGAGGGGTACACCGGCGAGTTCGATGCGGTCGAAGGCGCACCGGAACCCCGGGAGACCACCGGGGTGATGCCGGCGCAGGGCCCGCCTCCAGGTGCTCCAGGGAACCCCTATGGTGCTCCGTCCTATCAGGAGCCTCGGCCCCAGAGGCACGGGTCCACACAGCCGCCCCCGCCACCACAACAGCCACAACCACCCCAACAGCCCTATCGGCAGGCTCCGCCCCCGAACACCCCCTACGGCGCCCCGCCGCCCCCGCCCGGGCACGCCCCCGGCGACTTCCTCTCCCACGACCCGAATCCCTATCCGGGGACCGGCCGTGACCAGGACGGGCGCCGACCCCACCCGGACGAGTGGATCGACCGACGCTACCGGCCCGGGAACGACACACCGGGGTCGGAGCCGACCGGTCGGGGCTGATCGGGCACGATGGAACGGTGTCCGACACCACCGACCATCACACCGCGCGTTCGCGGGAGCACCGTTACCGACTCACCACCTCCGACGGGGTGGGGATCGACGCCGTGCTGCTGCGCGGCATCGAACCCCGCACCACCGCCGTCGTCCTGGCCAACGGCTTCACCGGTAGCCATCAGAGCCCGCCCACCCGGGGTATCGCAGAGGGACTGATGTCCGTCGGCGACGTCATGACCTTCGACTTTCGAGGGCATCACGGCTCCGGTGGGCACAGCACCGTCGGCAACGCCGAGATCCACGACCTGGAGGCCGTCGTGGGCCGACTACGAGAGCTCGGTTACCACCGGATCGCCACCGTCGGGTTCTCCATGGGTGCGGCCGTGGCCATTCGCCACGCCGCCATCTACGGCGGAAGCACCGCGGTGGTCTCGGTCAGCGGCCCCAGCCGTTGGTACTACCGGGGCACCCGGGCCATGCGCCTGCTGCACCTGGGCATCGAGAGGACGCTGGGCAGGGCCATCCTCCGACGCTTGCGCAAGGTCAGGGTGACCGACCGGCACTGGAACCCGGTCCCGGCCGAACCGCGAGAGATCGCCGGCCAGATCGCGCCCGCGCCCCTGCTGGTGGTGCACGGCGACTCCGACGCCTACTTCCCCGTCACCCACGCCACGGCCATCTATGACGCGGCGCGTCACCCCAAGGACCTGTGGATCATCCCCGGCATGGGGCACGCCGAACGAGCGTTCGACCCCGCCCTCGTGTCCCGTCTGCGCGAATGGCTCGACGAACGGCTCCACGAACGGAGCGCCGGAACGAACCGGGACGAAGAGGGTGTTTAGACAGTGCGTGTCAACCCCGGTACAAAGGGGGGATGATCCGATCAGGTTCTTCCTCTGGGAGCGGTACCTCCCCCGCTGACCTCCCTGGGCTGAGGGGACGCGGATTCACGCTCCTCATCCTGGCCACGGCGGTGGGCCTGTGCGGCTTCGCGGCGGTGCTGCCGCTGGTACCCCTGTGGGCCTCCCGCGGTGGTGCCGGCGAGTTCGGTGCCGGGGCCACCACGGCCGTGTTCATGCTCACCACGGTCCTGACCCAGTTGGGCATGCCCTGGCTGCTGGACCGGGCCGCCGGTTACCAGTGGGCGTTCCCGGTCGGCGCGCTCATCATGGGCCTGCCGACACCGTTGTTCGCCCTCACCACCGACCTCGGCCCGCTCATCGCCGTGTCGGCGGTGCGGGGTATCGGGTTCGGCATGGTGACCGTGGCCGGCACCGCGTTGGCCGCCCGCCTGGTGCCCCCGGCCCAGGTCGGCAGGGCCACCGGCTACTACGGGCTGGCCGTGGGGCTGCCACAGGTCGTCATCCTGCCCGGCGGGGTGGCGCTCGCCCTGCAGTTCGGCTTCGACACCGCGTTCTGGCTCACCGGGATCTGTGGTGTGGTGGCCGCCGCGCTGTCCTCTGGGATCCTGTTCGCCGACGGTGGCCGCAACCGGGCCGTGCTCCGCTACGGGGGAGAGGCCTCCGAGGACGCGCGACCGGCACCTCGTGGCCTGCCCCTGTTCGCCGCCTTGGCCGCGCCGTTGGTCCTGATGCTGGTGCTGTCCTCGGCCGCCAGCGGGATCGTCACCTTCCTCGCCATCCCCTTGGAAGAGTCGGCCTGG
The DNA here is from genome assembly GCF_001570765.1 of Nocardiopsis listeri NBRC 13360. Lineage (GTDB taxonomy): Bacteria > Actinomycetota > Actinomycetes > Streptosporangiales > Streptosporangiaceae > Nocardiopsis > Nocardiopsis listeri. The sequence continues at coordinate 8,390 of NZ_BCSH01000044.1, forward strand.
CTGGTCAGCGCCCTGCTGGCCGGATACGCGCTGTTGTTGGTGACCGGGCGTTGGACCGCCGGGGTGCTGTTCGACCGGCACGGCCGTACGATCCTGCTGCTGCCCGGAGCGATCGTCGCGGTGTCGGGCATGGGACTGCTCGCGACGGGCCTGTGGAGCAACGGCGACGCCGCCCCCGGCGCGACGACGGCCGCGCTGGTGCTCTCGGGCGCCGCCCTGTTCGGTCTGGGCTTCGGCGCGGTACAGAACGAGACCGTCACCGTGATGCTGGAGCGGGCCGGTCCGACCGGACACGGGCGGGCCAGCGCGGTGTGGAACATCGGCTACGACGCCGGCACCGGCGCGGGCTCCGTCGGATTGGGCCTGGTGATCCAGCTGCTCGGCTACGGGCCGGCGTTCGCGGTGGTCACCGTCGCCCTCGCCGCGGTCGTCCCCTTGGCCCTGCGCCGATCCCGCTGACCGGTGTGGGGTGGGGGAACGCCCCGATCAGTAGGAGCTGATGTGCACGTGGTCGTAGTGGTTCTGGGTCAGGTCGCCGCGGTCGTTCATGAACGTCCACTGGCGTGAGGTCGACTGCCAGATCTGCTGTTCCCAGATGATGTACTTGATGCCCATCCGGTCGGCGTTGGCGATGCCGTAGTCGGCGATCTGGGTGCCCAGCTGACGGTTGGCCTCGGTGGGGGAGGCACCGTTGGCGCTCATCATGAAGTCGCAGGCCCGGCCGTCACCGTGGTCGTCGGCGCTGGGCCGGTAGCAGCCCACGGGGAAGGGCGCGCCGAACTCCATGATGATCTCGTCGCGAATGGCCGCCATCCGGGGCTGGGTCTGCTCCCAGCCACCGCCGCGGGCGCTGTCGGGGATGGAGCCGTCGCCGGGGGTCTCGGGGACCTGCTCGGCCTCGTACTCGGCGATGCGCTCGGTGACCTCCTCGCGCTCCTCCTCGAGGGTGTCGATGAGGTCGGAGGCCTCCGACAGCTCGCCCTGGAGTTCCTCGGTGACCGTGGCCTGATCGTCGCGCAGGTCGATGAGGTCGGTGATCTCCTCGGCCTGGCTCTCGCCCAGGTAGTCGACGGTCGCGGCGTCGACGAACATCTCCTCCGGTTCACTGGAGAAAACGATCTGCAGGGTCGGGTCGAAGCCGTCGCTCTTGTATCGGGCGGCGGCGATGGCGGACACCCCGGTTCGCGAGCTCTCCAGGCGCTCCTCGAGTTCTTCGAGGGTCTCCTCGGCCTCGTCCACCCGCTCCTTGATCTCGGTGAACTGGAGCAGTTCGCCGTCGTAGGACTCCTCGAGCTCCTCGGCGCGCTCGGTCAGTTCGTCGATGTCCACGTCGTCCGGGTCGGCGTGGGCCACCCCGGACAGGCTCAGGAGGGTCGCGGCACCGACGGTGGCGGCGGCCAGTGACAGGACACGTCGTGAGGCGGTGCGGGGAGTGGAAGTCATGTGGGCTCCGGCGATGGTCTGAGTGTGTCGGCCATGCCCGGGGACGGTCCGTCTGCCGTCACGGGAGGGGCGGAGGTACCTCAGCCGACCATACGAGATCGTGGTGTTATGTGCACTGTGAGTTGACTCGTGATGATGAGGAGGAGAGAGCGGGGTCTGTCCGAAGATACCCGGAGAGTACGACCACAACGGCACGTACCGGCCGGTCGGGGAGGGGGCCTCGGGGCCGGAGTGGCCCAGAGGTGGGTCGAGCGAGGATCAAGCGTTGCCGCCGAAGGCGCTGGGCAACCGCACCGTGGTGGTCGGCGCGGGCTTCTCCGCGGGCAGGAACCAATCCGAATGACGGATGTCGCGCAGCGCCCGCTTGCGGTCCTCGGGGGAGAGCCGGTCGATGTAGAGCATGCCGTCCAAGTGGTCGGTCTCGTGCTGTAGGCACTGCGCCATGAGCCCGGTGCCCTCCACGGTGATCGGCTCGTTGCGCAGGTCGACGCCCTTGACCACGGCCCTCTGCGCGCGCTCGGTGTGGTACCAGAGGCGGGGGATGGACAGGCAGCCCTCGTCGCAGTCCTGGAGTTCCTCGGACAGCTCCACGATCTCGGGGTTGATCACGTACCCGATGCGATCCTCGACGGCGTAGCTGAACACCCGTGAGCCCACGCCGATCTGGGTGGCGGCCACGCCGGCCCGCCCGGGAGCGTCGACGGTGTCGAGCAGGTCCCGCACCAGCTTCTCCGTGCGCTGGTCGAACGTGGTGACGGGGGTGGTCTTGGTGACGAGGACTGGATCGCCGAATCGGACGATGGGGCGCATGGTCATACGACCCAGAATAGTCGTGGGGCATGACCGAGGGATACCGAGGGAGACGGCCGCGGCGTGGAAGGCGCCCAAAGGGGGCCCTGGCTCAGGTGGCCAGACCGGGGCGCAAGGACTCGTCCAGAACCATCTCGATGTAGTCCAGGGCGGCGCGACGACGGGCCAGCGCGCTCTCGTACAGGGAGGGCGACCGGGCGCCGCGACGCACCCGCAGGCACTCGTTGACGATGCGCTGCCAGCGCTCGGGGAAGGCGTGCAGCGCGTAGGCGCCCGCGCCGGACTTGGAGGTGATCTCACCGGTCTTGAGGGTGAAGTGCAGGCGGCTCACGCTGAGCACGCTCCAGGAAGGGGCGAGGGAGCCGAGTACGGCAAGTCCGCGTGGTGTGACCAGGCGTCCGGCCTTCTCCCGCCAGCGACGCCACTGCTCGTCCAACGACCCCAGCGACCAGGTGCGCAGGCTCTCGGGTTCGTCCCAAACGTCCAGTTCGGCCGGGTGGGGGCCGCGGACGGTGACACCGAGTTCGGCCAGAACGTGCCAGGTCACCGGGTTGACGTCGGCGCTCGCGCGGGTGCGGAAACGACCGTTGATGACGGAGGGGACGGGGTCGCACGCGGAGGGATCGCGTCCCAGTTCGGCCCAGGTGACGTGGATTCCGTTGAACTGCGGAGCGGGCACCTGGTGTCTGGTCCGGTGGTGGATGCGGCGCAGGGCGTCGAGTTCCTCCTCCACCGGATGGCGCTCGGTGACGATGACGAAGTCGACGTCGCTGGTGTGCGGACGGAAATCGCCGAGAGCGACCGAGCCGGTCAGGTACAGGCCCTGGACCAGGCCGGGGGCCTCATGGTCGGCATTGGCGAGAAAGGCCTGGGTCAGCGTCTGCACCCGAGGGTGGACGGCCATGCTCACTCCAGTCTGGACGGCTCTCTGGACGGCTCTGAGGTCGCGAGTGCTCACGGATGTGGGGGATGCGACGGTACACCTGTCGGCGGCGCCGGCTCGCAGTGACGGAGGTGGACCGGGCGATGGAGGCCCGACGGAGTCACCCCGTCGAGTTCAAGTGTGGTCGGCGTCGGGGCGGGTTGGCAAGTGATGACACCGGACTCGCACCCTGTCTCCCCACGTCAAGTGGTGTGCGGGTACGGGGGCATGGGGGAGTTCGCACCCTTGACGCGGAGCCTTGGCCCGTGGTAGCCGAAGTCGGCCTGCCTCGGGCGGGCGCGTAGCGGTTTTCCGGGGGTGCGCGAGGGGTGCCGGTGGCGCGCGCACCGAGCGTGACCGCAGGTCCCCGGGCCGATGGAAATGTCCTGAGCATTCCCTGGCACGTGCAAATGTCTCGTGCATTTGCATTCGCGCAGACATGGAGTGATTTCTCTGGAGAAGTCGCGCTGAAGTTGTGCGCGACCTCGCCTCTGGGTGAGGGGAGTGTGGTGTTCGACAACTTTCGGCGATTGGAGGCCTGGCGGGTTTCTCCCAGAAAAAGGAGGTTGTCGCAGATCAACCCTGTTGTCAGGGTTTCGGGTGGGTGCTTCGTGAGGCGCCCGAGCGGGAGAGGGCGACCGGCGCCACTTTCCCGAAAGTGGACAGGGCGTCGGTTTTGGAGGATTGTTATGGTTCACCAATGAATCCCCTGGTGATAACCATAGCAGCCATTGCTCACTGTTCTTCGTCACGTAACACCGGAGAACCTCCCCGAAACCGCACCTCATTACGTTCGGTGGGCAACGGCGGTTCATGAAGCGATTCCAAGGAGCCATGGATGGTCCCCACGATGGTCCTCGTAGCCGATGATTCGCGTGACGCGCAGCGCCGGGAGGCCCTGCGCGGGCTGGCCGAAGCGGTCGCCGAAAGAGGTGAGGTACCCGTCACGGCGGCCTTCGGAAGTCCCGCCGAGGTCGACAAGAGGATCCGCTCCGTGAGCGGGCCCAAGGTGGTGGTTCCCGCCTTCGTCGCAGGTGGGGACGTCGCCAGTTCCCACATGTTCTCCCGGCTCGACCTCACCCGGATGGAGGACTCCTGCCGGACCACGCCGCTCGGGGCGGTTCCTTCGATCGTCGCCGACCTGGCCGGCCGCCTCGCCGAGTCCGGGTGGCGCGACGAGGACGGTGTGCTCCTGGCCGCGGACGGCACCACCGGCACCGAGGAACGCCAGGTGGTCATGGACGTGGCCCGGATGCTGAGCCGGCGCCTCGATTCTCCGGTCCAGGTCGGCTATCTGCGCACCTGGGCGCCGTCGGTCCACGACGCCGTCGACCGGCTGCGTCGCGACGGGCGCGAGCGCGTCGCCGTCGCCGCCTGGCACCTGGTGGAGGGTCCGGACTTCGACCTGCTCCGCGAGCTCGACGTCACCGCCCTCACCGCACCGCTGTGGCCGTCCGACCTGGTCGTGGACACCCTGCTCGCCCAGCATCGGGCCGCCAAGAGGCGTCTCACCTGACGTGTACGAACGGACACCCTCGATGACGGAAAGAATACGAAGCGTCGAGGTTTCCGTTACCCGGACCGTCGAGATGGGTATATGCCTCAGGGGCGGGAACTTCCCGTATCCGCGGCATGCCCTTCGCCGCCGTGTCGACACCCACGCGGTGCGGCGACGGTCCGGGCGGCTCCCTTCCCGAAGCGGGGCGGACGCGACGGCTCGGCGCCCGGACCTCGACGAGTTTCGAGGGGCCGAATCTAAGGTGGATCCATGAACGACGTCACAGCGCGGTTCGTCGACGAACGGCAACGCCGTCGGCTGGTGCGACGCTTCGGCGACCACGTCGTCGACTGGTTGGCCGGGCTGCCCTCGGTCGTCGAGAAGCTGGCCGCGCAGTGGCGACTCACGGTGGAGGGCCCGGCCCCGCACGGCCGTACCTCCGTCGTCCTCTACGTTCGCCGCGCCGACGACACCGAAGGCGTCCTGAAGCTCTCCCCGGACGGTGGCCTGGCCGTGGCCGAGGCGGGTCTGCTGCGCATGTGGGGTGGTTCCCGGAGGGTGCCCGACGTGTGGGCGCTCGACGCCGGTCATGGCGCCATCCTGATGGAACGCGTCGAGGGCGACACGGTCGCCGCCGGCGGCGTGGTCCCGCCCATGGAGACCATCGGCGGCCTCATCGCCCGGCTGCACGGAGTGGAGGTGAGCCCGGCCCAGCGCGCGGAGCTGCGACCGGTCACCGCGCGCGTGCAGTTCCTCTTCGACCGGTGGAGCCGAGAGCGTTCGGAGGGCCCGGCGGCCGAGATCGTCCCCGCCGCCCTGATGCACCGTGGCAGTGCCCGGGCCCGTGACCTGGCCAACGGGGAGGTCGACGTCGTCCCCCTCCACGGTGACCTGCACCCGGGCAACGTCATCGACGGCGGCCCACGGGGACTGGTGGTCCTGGACCCGCAGGCCTGCCTCGGTGACGGTGCCGTGGACGCGGTCGACTGGGTCCTGTGGAAGGCCACCGACCTCACCGAGGTGGAGCGTCGCGTGGGCGTGCTCTCCCAGGCCATGGCGGTGGACGGAGACCGGTTGCTGGAGTGGGCGCGCGCGTTCGCTCCGTGCATGGCGGTCGCCAGGGCCAACCGTGGCCAGGTCGGCTCCCCCGAGTTCGACCTGCTCCTGAACCTGTGCCGGGTGCCCGCCTGACACACCCGCGACGCCGGAGTGAGGGATGCGTCCAGGGAACGGTCAGGTGTCGCGTTCGAAGCGGTAGCCGCGGCCGGCCTCGGTGATCAGGTGCCGGGGGCGGGAGGGGTCCGGTTCGAGCTTGCGCCGCAGCTGGGCCAGGTATACCCGCAGGTAGTTGGTCTCGTTCTGGTAGGCGGGACCCCACACGTCGTGCAGCAGGCGGCGCTGGCTCACCAGACGACCGACGTTGCGGGCCAGGATCTCCAGGATGTGCCACTCCGTGGGGGTCAAGCGCACCTCCTCGCCGTCGCGCAGCACCCGCTTGGCGCCCAGGTCCACCTCGAAGGCCTCGGTCCGCACTACCGGGGCCTCCTCCACCTGGACCGCGCGACGTTCGGCGGCACGCATCCGGGCCAGCAGCTCGTCCATCCCGAACGGCTTGGTCACGTAGTCGTCCGCGCCCAGGTCCAGGCAGCGCACCTTCTCACCGGCCGAATGGCGGGCCGACAGCACGATGATCGGCACCTGTGTCCACCCGCGCAGCCGTTGGATGACCTCCACACCCTCCATGTCCGGTAGTCCCAGGTCCAGCAACACCAGCGTGGGCAGGTGCTCCTCCACCAGACGAAGCGCACTCGCCCCGTCTCCGGCGGTGTCCACGGCATAACCCCGGGCTCGCAGATTGATCCGCATCGCGCGGATGATCTGCACGTCGTCGTCAACGACCAGGACCCGCATCGGCCCGCCTCTCGTCTTCCTCGTCAACCGGCGTCACCGCACACAATGTGATCACCATCGTCAAACCGCCGCCCGGCGTGTCCTCGGGGGCCAGGGTGCCGTGCATCGCCTCAACGAAACCACGGGCGACGGCCAACCCCAGCCCCACGCCTGTGCCCTGGGGTGCGTCGCCCAACCGCTGGAACGCCTCGAACATCCGCTGCTTGGCCTCGTCCGACACCCCCGGGCCCCGGTCCACCACCCGCAGCTGCACGTACCCCTCGTGCGCGCTGGCCGAGACCAGTACCGGTGAGCCGGGGACCGGGTTGTAGCGCACCGCGTTGGTCACCACGTTGGCCATCGCACGCTCCAACAGTCCCGCGTCCACCCGCACCCGAGGCAGATCGTGCGGCACGTCGACCACCACCGAATCGCCCGGAATCCCCAGTAGGGTCGCCGACAACACGTCGTCCAGGTTCTCCGGCCGCAGGCGCGGAACCACACTCTCGGTCTGCACCCGGCTCATGTCCAGCAGGTTCCCGATGAGCCGGTTCAGCCGGTCCGCCGATTCCTCCACGGTTTCGAGCAGCTCGGCCCGATCCTCGGCGGACAACTCGATGTCGGTGGCGCGCAGGCTCGACACACTCGCCTTGATCGAGGTCAACGGGGTGCGCAGGTCGTGCGAGACCGCCGCGAGCAGTGCGGTGCGCATCCGGTTTCCGGCCGCCTGGGCACGGGCCTCCGCCGCGTCCCAGGCCAGACGCTGGTGTTCCAGGGCGATGCCCACGTGGGTGGCGAACGCGCCGAGCACCCCGCGGTCGGCGGCGGGCAGGACCCGGCCCCGCAACGCCAGGACGATGCTGTCGGACACCGGCACCAGCGCGTCCGAGTCCTCCGGTGAGTCGCACGCCGGGGCGCCCACGCTGTGCACCGGATGCCAACGGTCGTCGTCCAACCGTTCCAGAAGGGTCGCCGAACGTTGTCCGAAGGTCTCCCGGATCCGCCGCAGCAGCGCCTGTAGGGGCTCGTTACCGGCCAGCACGCTCGCGGCCAGCACCGCGACGGCGTCGGCCTCGGCGCGGGCGCGCACCGCCTGGGCCGAGCGGCGGGCGGCCATCTCCACCATCACCGCCACCAGGGAGCCGACCAGGAGCAGCGCGGTCATCGCCAGGAAGTTGTCGACCGACACCGAGGGTCTGTCGTGCAACGGCGACAACAGCACGGTGAGCAGCACCGCGCTCCACAACGCGGAGGCGATCGCAGGACGCAGACCGCCCACCGCGGCGGTCACCATCGTGATGAGCAGCAGGAACAGCGGGTCGGAGGCCGGGCCGACCTCCGAGAAGACCGGCAGCGCCAGGACGAGGGTGACCAGCGGCGGAGCCATCAACGAAAGCGTCCACCCCCACACGCGGCGGTGTTCGTTCAGCCCTCGTCCCGGGGCGGGCAGCAACCACCGTCCGCCGCCCACCTCCTCGTGTGTGACGATGTGCACGTCGATGTCGCCGGAGTCGCGGGCCACTATCGCGCCCACGCCCGGACCGAACACGTACTGCCAGGCGCGCCTGCGCGAGGAGCCCAGGACGATCTGGGTGGCGTGCGCGCCCCGGGCGAACTCCAGCAGCGCCGACGGCACGTCCGTCCCCACCACCTGGTGGTAGGTGCCGCCCAGTTCCGCGAGCAGCCGACGTTGGCGCAGGAGTTCTCCGGTGGGTCGTTCTCCCAGACCGCTGGGCGGGATCACGTGCACCGCGATCAGGTCGCTGGGTTGCGGACGACCACCGCGGGAACGGTCGGCGACCCGTGCCGCCCGTCGGATCAGCGTCTCGCCCTCGGGTCCGCCGGTCAGCGCCACGACGACCCGTTCCCTGGCCTCCCAGGTGTCCCGGATCTCGTGCTCGCCCCGGTACCGGGAGAGTCCTTCCTCCACCCGGTCAGCGGTCCACAACAGCGCCAGTTCCCGCAGCGCCGCCAGGTTGCCCTCGCGGTAGAAGTCGGCGAGGGCGGCGTCCACCCGTTCGGCGGGGTGCAGGTCGCCGCGGGCCATGCGTCGGCGCAGTTCCTGCGGGGTGACGTCGACCAGTTCGATCTCCTCCGCCGAACGCACCACCCGGTCGGGCACGGTGTGCTCGGGACGCACCCCGGTGATCTGGTGGACGACGTCGTACAGCGACTCCAGGTGGTGGATGCCCACGGTGGAGAGAACGTCGATCCCGGCGGCGAGCAGCTCCTCCACGTCCTGCCAGCGGGTCGGGTTGGGCGCCCCCGGTGGGTTGGGCCTTGCCAGGTCGTCGACGACGACGAGTTCGGGGGAGCGGGTGATGACGGCGGCGGTGTCCATGGCCCCAGAGCTGTGCTCGGGAACGGTTTCGAGCCCACGCAGCAGGGCCGACGTGTGGACCCTGCGGTGGGTGTGCACCGCGCCGATCACGATGTCGGTGCCGTGTTCGGCCCGGCGACGGGCTTCGGTCAGGGCGTGGTGGGTGGTGCCCACCCCGGGTGCCGAACCCAGGTGGATGCGGAGTCGTCCTTTCACGCCCCCATTGTCGACGGCTTCGGGGGCGCGGGGTGCGGGAACGGCCATGATCCGCGCGCGGGGAGCCCACGGCGGGCGGCTCGCCCTGGAGGGTGAACGCGCCTGCTCGGTCGGGACATCGGCCTGTTCCGGCCAATGACGGTGATGGCCGTGAGTGTGGGCCCGGGTGTCTCCCGTGTCGGATAAGACTGGAGTTCCCCGGAACATTCCGGATCACAACAGCCGACACGAGGACGACGAGGTTCCCCCATGGGTCAGCCCCCGCCCGGTCCGCAGGGACCATTCCCCGGACAGCCCGGACAGCCGCCGCAGGGTCCTCCGCCCGGGTACGGGCAGTATCCGCCGCAGGGACCGCCGTCCGGGTACGGGCCGCAGCCCCCACAAGGCCCGCCGCCCGGGTACGGGCAGTACCCGCCGCAGAGTCCGCCGCCCGGGTACGGGCCGCAGGGGCCCGGCGGCCCGGAGCGGCCCAAGAAGAAGACCGGTCTGATCGTCGGCGGTGCCATCGGCGCGGTCGTACTGATCGCGGCGATCGGCGGGATCGCGGCGTGGGCGGCCTCCGGCGGTGAGTACGTCTCCATGCCCGACGACTGCGCACTCGTGTTCGAGGGCAACTCGCTGGAGGGCTCCGACTTCGGTCCGATGCCCTCCTTCGATGGTGGCTTCGACCCGGACGGTGGCTCCTCCGACGGCTCCTACGGGGAGATGTCGTGTGAGGGCGACTCCGGCGACCTGATGGTCTCCTTCCACGTCGAGCTCTTCGACATGGAGCACCCCGACACCGAGGAACAGCTCCAGGAGATCCTGGAGGAGGAGTTCGACCCGGTGGAGGAGTTCGGGGCGGACGCCACCGAACCGGGTGTGGTCAGCGACCTCGACCTGGACTACGGCCCCCAGGGGCAGGTCCTGTGGGACGAGAGCAGCATCGGTGAACGCGGCACGACCATGGTCTCGACCATGGACAGCAGTGAGTTCGGCGATAGCGGCAGCTTCGGCGCGAGCGTGTTCCTGTCGGGCAACGCGGTCGGCGCGGTCATGATCGCCGAGAACGGTGGTGGCGTCGACATCGAGACCGTGTACGCCACGATCGAGAGCAGCGCATCCGACCTGCAAAGCCGTATTTCGAGGGTCGCCGAGAAGTGACCCCTTTCGTTCGGCGGGTCCGAGGGTCTTCGGGCTCCGGTCCCACCGAACGAGTATCCCGACCGACCACCGAGACGGACGGAACCCACCCGTGAACACGCCCCTTCCGGAACCCGGCCGCTCACCCGAGCGGAGCCGCCGACGCCTTCCGTTCGCCCTGGCCGGCGTCGGCGCGGCGGCCGTGCTGGTCCTGGGCGGGCTCTACCTGTGGCCGGACGACACCCGGGACGAAGGCGTTTCCCTGCCTCGGGACTGCGCCGACCTGCTCCCGGTGGATCTGGCCGAACGTCTGCCCGGGGCCGAGGAGATCGAGTTGCGCGGCGAGATCCGGGACACGGTGGAGGAAGAGGACGTGCTCGAGGTCGCCCATTGCGAGGCGGCCGAGGACGTCGACGGCGACACCGCCCACTTCAGCCTCCAGGTGGTGCTGTACGACCCCGCCGAGGAGGAGAGCGTGCGCCGTATGCGGGAGTCCGTCGCCCAAGGACGACTGGCCCGTGAGGACGACGACTTCGAGTCGGAGTACGGCGACCCGCCGATGCGCGCGGTGGAGTGGCGTCCGCTGTCGGTGGGCGACGGGGGATACGCCACGGCGTCCGGACCGGTGGACGAGGAAGGGAGCGACGAGCTGTGGTCCTCCCTGGAGTACTCGTTCGACAACGCGCGGGTGAGCCTTTTCCACCGTACGGATGGTCGGGTGGATCCCGTGGAGGACCTGGACGCCCTGGAGGACCTGGCCGTCGAGGTCACCGAACGGCTGGGCGGGTAGGGGCTCGCGGGTCCCTACCCGCCCCGGGTTCACCGGTCCCGCGGGAGCGGGGTCAGACGTCGGGGATGAGCTTGCCGGGGTTGAGCACGCCCTCCGGGTCCAGCGCGGACTTCACCGCGCGGAGCACGTCGGCGCCGAGCGGGCCCAACTCGTCCGTCATCCAGGGCCGGTGGTCGGTGCCCACCGCGTGGTGGTGGGTGATGGTGCCGCCGTTGGTGACGATCGCGTCCGAGGCCGCGCGCTTGGCCTGGGCCCAGCGCGCCGACGGGTCCTCGCCGGCGCCCGTGGCCACCGTGAAGTACAGGGACGCCCCGGTCGGGTAGGTGTGCGAGACGTGGCACAGCACCACCACGCCGCTCACGTCGTCGTCCAGCGCGCCCGTCAGGGCGTCCAGCACGGCCCGGTAGAGCGTCTCCAGGTCGCTCCAGGTCGCCGCGGTCTCCAGGGTCTCGGCGAGGATGCCCGCGGACAGCAGGGAGTCGCGCAGGTACGGGGCGGTGAACCGGGTCTCGCGCCAGTGCGCCACCGGGTCCGACCCCAAGGGGGTGCCACCGGCCGCCACCATGACCTCGCGCACGGCGGCCGCGCGCGCCCTCACGTCGGAGTCGGTGCCCTCGAAGCCCAACACCGCCTGGCAGCCGGGCGTGGCCTCACGGCCGCCCAGGGCGGCGTTCACGAACGTCTCGGTCTCGTCGGACAGGCGCGCCATCGTGGGGCGCACGTCCGACTGGGCGAGCGTGCGCAGTGCCGCCACACCGGTCGTGTAATCGGGGAAGGACCAGGCCTCGTCCAAGACGCGCTCGGGTCGGGGCCGCACGCGCACGGCGACCTCCGTGATCACGCCCAGGGTGCCCTCCGAACCCACCATGAGCCGACGCAGGTCGGGGCCGGCGGCGGAGGCGGGCGGCCCGCCCAACTCCAGGGTGCCGCGCGGTGTGGCCACCCGCATGCCCACGACCATGTCCTCGAATCGGCCGTAACCGGAGGAGGCCTGGCCGCTGGAGCGGGTCGCGGCGTACCCGCCGATGGTGGCGTACTCGTAGCTCTGTGGCATGTGTCCCAGGGTCAGGCCGTGTTCGGCCAGCATCGCCTCGGCGTGCGGGGTGCGCACACCGGCACCCAGCACGGCGGTCAGGGAGGTGGTGTCCAGGGACACCAACCGGTCGAGCCGTCGCAGGTCCAGGGAGACGACCGTCCGGAAGTCACCGCGGATCGGGGTGAGGCCGCCGACCACGCTGGTGCCACCGCCGAAGGGGACCACCGCCACACGCTCGGCCGAGCACAGCGCCAGGAGTCGTTCCACCTGTTCGTGGTCGGCGGGCGACAGCACCGCGTCGGGCGCGAGGTCGGTCCGACCGGAACGGCGGGCGAGCAGGTCGGGCGTGCTCTTGCCGCCGCTGCGACGCAGTCGGGTGGGGCCGTCGGTCCGCACGTGTTCGGCACCGACGACCTCGGCGAACGCGTCACGGAGACGTTCGTCCAGGCGGGTCGGGGGCAGGACGACGTCCGCCTCCGCGACCGGGGACATGTCCTCGGGGCGGGTGCGCAGGACCTGGGTGATGAGGTCGCGCGTTCCGGGGTCCAACCGGGTGGCCCGTTCGGGGTCGCCCCAGGCGAACCAGCTCATCTCAGGTGCGGTGTCTGTGCTCCCGGCGGCGTCGGTCGTTCCGGCGGGGGAGTCTTGCGCATCGTGGGTCATGCTCTACAGTTTTACACATGGCGTCAAAACGTAACGTAGAGGACGAGATCCTGGACGCGGCCCGCGCCTGCGTCGAGTCGTTCGGTGTACGACGCACCACCCTGACCGACGTGGCCCGCCGCGCCGGGGTCAGTCGACCCACCGTGTACCGTCGCTGGCCCGACGTCACCGCACTCGTCGCGGACCTGCTCACCCGCGAACTCCGCCGCATCCTCATCGCAGAGGAGATGGCGGCCGGGAACGAGGACTCCGAGGAGAGCGTCCGCTCGGGCCTGGTGCGACACGCCACCGGCGTCGCCCGGGCGATGCTCGCCCACCCCCTCGTCGGTCGGATCATCGACACCGAACCCGAACTCCTGGCCACCTACACCTTCCACCGGCTCGGTAGTAGCCACAAAGCCGCCCTCGAACTGGTCGCACCCGCCATCGCGGACGGCCAGGACGATGGCTCCATCCGGGACGGCGACCCCGCGGTCCTGGCCCACCTGGTCATGGTGACCGTGCAGAACACCGTCACCTCCCATCGCCTGTTCGCCGAGGTCCTCGACATCGACGGGCTGGTCGCCGAACTGTCCGCCCTGTTGGACGGCTACCTGCGACCCCGAGAACGGAAGGAAGGCCCATGAGCCGGTCCACATCCCTGAACGCGACCCGCCGCACCACCGACCTCGCCGACCTGGAGGCCCGTCCCGACGTGGACCTACTGGTGGTCGGCGGAGGCGTCACCGGAGCAGGAGTGGCCCTGGACGCCGCTTCCCGGGGACTGTCCACGGTCCTCGTCGAACGCGAGGACCTCGCATTCGGTACCAGCAGGTGGAGTTCCAAACTCGTCCACGGCGGTCTGCGCTACCTCGCCAAGGGGCAGGTCGGCATCGCCTACGAGAGCGCCCGCGAACGCGACGTCCTCATGCGCGTCACCGCGCCCCACCTGGTCCGTTCCCTGCCGATGGTGATCCCGGTGCACCGGGACACAGGCCTGGCCCGGACCTTCGCCGTCCGCGCCGGAATGGGCGGCGGAGACCTGCTGCGCGTGCTCTCCGGCACTCCCTCCTCCGTCCTGCCCGGCCCCCGGGTGCTCAACGCCCGCCAGACCCGTCGCCTGCTCCCCGCGGTCGACCCCGACGGTCTGCTCGGCGGGATCGTCTCCTTCGACGGCCAGCTCGTCGACGACGCACGGTTGGTGATCGCGATCGCGCGCACCGCCGCGGGCGAGGGCGCCCGTGTCATCACTCGCTGCTCCGCCGAGAGCATCACCGCCGACGGCGTCGTCCTGCGCGACGAGACCGACGGGCGGCTCATCCCGGTGCGTCCGCGTGCGGTCGTCAACGCCACCGGCGTGCACGCCGACGACCTCGACCCGCGGATCCGACTGAGCCCCAGCCGCGGCACCCACCTGGTCCTGGACGGCGCGGTGATGGGCGGCCCCCGTGCCGCGTTGACCGTGCCGTTGCCCGGCAGCGTCAGCCGGTTCGTGTTCGCGCTGCCCCAACCCGACGGTCGGATCTACGCCGGGCTCACAGACGAACCCCTCGAGGGCCCCGTCCCCCGGGTGCCAGAGGTGCCCGATTCGGACGTGGACTTCCTCCTCGACCAGTTCAACCGGGCCCTGTCCACCAAGCTGACGCGGGACGACGTCATCGGCTCGTTCGCCGGGCTGCGTCCGCTGCTGCACGGGGACGGCTCCAGCGCGGAACTGTCCCGTGAGCACCTGGTTTCGGTGGCGCCCAACGGTTCCGTCACCGTGGCCGGAGGTAAACTCACCACCTACCGGGCGATGGCGGAGGAGGCCGTGGACGCGGCCGTCGCCGAACACCGGATCCAGGCGGGCCCCTGCCGCACCCGGGAACTGCCGCTGGTGGGCGCGGCCTCCCACGAGGAGCTCGACGACCTCGACGCCCCGCGACACCTGGTCTCCCGGTACGGAACGGAGGCACCGGCCGTGGTGGCCGAGGCGAAGGGCGATCCCGGACTGCTGGTTCCGGTGGCCTGCGGGGTCACCCCGGCCGAACTGCGGTTCGGGGTGCGCCACGAGGGGGCCATGGACGAGGCCGACCTGTTGGAGCGGCGCACCCGTATCGCCCTGGTGGACGACGACCGTGCTCGTGCCGAGGCCGCGGCCAAGGAGGCCCTGCTTTCGGTGGGGTAGGGGAGCGAGGGACGAACCGGCCGAAGCCGTCGCGGTGGCCCGATGGGGCCGAGGAATTCGGGGACTCACCACACCGGGGGCCTCTGGTCCGCGACGATGTGATCGCGTATGGTCATACCGGTTCGAGCCCCCTCCCCCCTCGAAGCCTCCGCGACCACCCCCGCTATGGTGCGCACGCCCGTTGAGCCGTCCCGCCCTAGGAGTCATTCATGCCCACGCTCGTCGCCGTGCCGACCCCCACCGACACCGAGGAAGACGTCTTCGCGGGGGTCCCGGACGAGTACCGGCACTACTTCAACGGTCGGGTACCGGTACCGTTCACCAAACGCCACTGGGAGTTCGCCGGCGAGCCGGTGAGCGTGCCCCTGGTCAGGGCCTTCCTGGAGACCTGCGCCGCCGGCCGCGACTCCGACTACCGGTACGTGCTCACCCTGTTGGGCGCGGAGCTGGCCACCAACGCGATCCGGCACAGCCGGTCCGGTGAGCCGGACGAGACCTTCGTGATCCGAGTGGATCGGGGTCCGAACGGGATGACCGTGACCTGTCGCGACAACGGGATGCCCACCAGCGCGGTGGAGGGCCAGGGCGGGCTGCTGATCGCCGCCTCGCCGGAGGACCGGCTCACCGCGGAGGACGGTCGCGGGCTGGCCCTGATCGACAGCTTCGCCACCACCTGGGGCGACAACGGCCACCCGAGCATTCGCAAGGTGTGGTTCCACCTGGCCTACGACCTCACGGGAAGTTCCTGGCCCGCGGCCTGAACCCGCGGAGGGGCCGTCCCCGAAGGCCTCGCCGCCGAGCTCGCACGACCCTTGCCAGGGCACGTGACCCATGCCACTACTCCTACCTGC
Organism: Nocardiopsis listeri NBRC 13360; assembly: GCF_001570765.1. Classification (GTDB taxonomy): domain Bacteria; phylum Actinomycetota; class Actinomycetes; order Streptosporangiales; family Streptosporangiaceae; genus Nocardiopsis; species Nocardiopsis listeri. Next base: position 24,097 of record NZ_BCSH01000044.1, read on the forward strand.
GGTTGGTTTGTGGCGTGCGGCGCGTCCCGGTGCCCCCGCGCTCCGACGGCTCGGCCGCGTCGCCGTCCCATCCCCCAAGGGGTCCCTCATGGACTCGTCCCTCACCTGTGTTCGAGGTAGGCCAGAACCGCGCGCACCCGCCGGTGGCCGCTGTCCGTCGGGGCCAACCCGAGCTTGGCGAAGATGTTGCCGATGTGCTTGTGCACGGCGTTGGGGGTCACGAACAACAGCTCGGCGATCTCGCCGTTGCCGCGCCCCTCCGCCATCAGGGCCAGTACCTCCAGCTCCCGCGAGGTCAGCGACTCCAGGGTGTCCCCGGTGCGCCGGGTGAGCAGCTGGCGCACCACCTCCGGGTCCATCACGGTCCCGCCCTCGACCACCCGGTCCAGGGCCTCGACGAACTCGCTCACCCGCCCCACCCGGTCCTTGAGCAGGTAGCCCACCCCGCCGCGACCGTCGGAGAGCAGCTCACCGGCGTAGTCCTGTTCCACGTACTGCGACAGCACCAGGACCGGCAGACCCGGGTATTCGGCTCGCGCGGCGATGGCGGCGTGGACGCCCTCGTCGCGAAAGCCCGGTGGAAGCCGCACGTCCACGATCGCGAGATCGGGAGAGTGCTCCCGCAGCGCGGCGGCGAAGCCCTCCGCGTCCTCGGCCACCGCCACCACCTCGTGGCCGCGTGTGCCCAGCAGCAGCTTCAGTCCTTCGGACAGCAGTACGTTGTCCTCGACGATCACGATCCGCACGGCAGCTCCGCCCCGATCACGGTGGGACCGCCCAGGGGGCCGTCCACGGTCACACGTCCGTCCAACGCGGCGACCCTGCGCCGCAGCCCGCTCACCCCGCTGCCGGCGGTCTCGTCGACCCCACCGCGGCCATCGTCGCGCACCTCCACCCGGAGCAGGCCGGACTCCCTGGCCAGCCGGATCGAGATCGACGTCGGTGCGCCGTGCCGCACCGCGTTGGCGACCGCTTCGGTGACCACGTAGTAGGCGGCGGTCTCCACGGCCACCGGAAGCTCACCGGGGTCGGTCACGTCCAGGCGCACCGGAACGGAGGTGCGCGCCGCCAGGGCGGTCAACGCCCCCGGGAGTCCACGGTCGGCGAGGATCGGCGGATACACGTGCCGGATCACCTCCCGCAGCTCCGCCATCGCCTCCTCGGTGCCTTCGTGGGCCCGTTCCAGCAGGGTCGCGACGGCGGGATCGGACACCGCCTCCCTGGCCACGCCCAACTGCATGGCGATGGCCACGAGCCGGGCCTGGGTGCCGTCGTGCAGGTCGCGTTCGATGCGGCGCAGTTCGGCCCCGTGGGTGTCCACCACGTCCGCGCGGGTGCGGTTCAGCCGGTCCACCCGCTCCGTCAGCACCTCGGTCTCGGAGGGAGCCAGCATCCGCAGGCACAGCCGGGCGTGCGCCCGGGCCAGTGGCGGGACCACCCACCGGGCGAGCACCACGAACAGGATCGTCTGCCCGACCACCGTGGCCGACGCGATCGCCCACCCGTCGACGCGGTACCAGTACATGGTCGATTCCACGCCGGCGGGAAAGGCCCACCACAGCAGGGCCTGGCACGTGTTGAGCACCAGACCGGGCAGGAGCAGACCCACCAGCCCGCTCCCCAGACTCACCAGGGTGAACACGGGTACCCACACCAGGACGCGCCTGACGACGGGGTCGCGCAGTGTCACCCGCAACCCCCCGGAGGCGGGCGTCGACAGGACGGGGACCTCCTCGCCGAGCAGACGGGCGGCACGGTGGCGATGCAGGTCGGCCCACCTGACGAGGAAGCCCGCCCAAGGAGGGAGCAGCAACAACCCGAGCCCGGCCACGGCGATCAGCGTCACCACCACCAGGCTCAGCGGCATCAGGACCAGACCCGCCAGACCGGCCGCCCCGCTCAGTAACAGGTACCCGCACGCTCTGAGCGGCCCCCGCCACACGTCCCTCATCTTCGGCTCCTCGCCGCTCGACTCCGCCGTTGCCACCGACAGTCTGGCGGCAGACCGAGTGGCCGGTCACTACAGCCCGCCACCCGATCCGGAGGGTGGTGGCGGCCACCGGGCCGGGGACCGGTCAGTCGTTGTCGTCGTCGGTGGTCAGGGAGTCCACGGCGACGGCGACGCTGATCACCAGTGCCGGGTCCCCCGCGACGTCACGGCGGTGGGTGTTGACGTCGATCGCGTAGGTGTCCCGAAGGCGGAACCACTTGCGGGAGACCACGGCGACGGTGCCCTCCTTGTCGCTGATGGAGTACTCCTTGTCCAGGAAGCTCCCCACGACCTCCCAGTCCGGGGCACCCTCGACCTCGACGTTGAGCTTGTCGCGGATGGGGTTGAACAGGCGCTTGCGGACGGTCGCCACGGTCTTGCCGTCGTGTTCGATCCGCATCTGGTCCCGAACCTTGAAGAGCTTCTTGCGGATCACCATGAGCTCGTTGCCCTGGGGGTCCTTGAGCTCGAAGGTGGTGCGGATCTTCAGGGCCTTGCCGTCGACCCAGAAAACCTTGTTCCCCTCCTCGTCCGTCACCCAGAAATCATCACCGATGTCGAAAACGCGTTCACGTACCAGAAACTTCATGCGATGACGTTATTGCACCGTGCCCCCGCCGACCAGACGCGCAGGTCGATGGCCCGACGGGTGACCGAAGAGGGCCCATTGGCGGGGATCGGCGTCACTTGTCACCGGTGATCTGTAATGTCACTAGCGTGTTCGGAATCGGACGACCGGAACCGTGAGGAACCACGTGCACACCTCCTGGCATACCCAGCCCATGGCCGCCTTCGACATCGAGAGCACCGGCCTGGACGTCGAGAACGAGCGGATCGTCACCGCCGCCCTGTGGCGGATCGATCCCGCGCGCGGCACCAAGGAGGTCACCGCCTGGCTCGCCGACCCGGGGATCGAGATCCCAGCGGAGGCCGCCGAGATCCACGGCATCACCACCGAACGGGCTCGGGTCGAGGGCCGCCCGGCCGCGGAGGTGGTCACCGAGATCGCCGCCGCTATGGAGGCCGTCGTCGCCGAGGGCCTGCCCCTGGTGGTCTACAACGCCCCCTACGACCTCACCCTGCTCGACCGCGAGATCGCCCGCCACCGGCCACCCCTGGCCGCGCCGCCGCTGGTGGTGGACCCACTGGTGCTGGACAAACGGGTCGACACCTTCCGACGGGGTTCGCGCAAGCTCGTCGACGTGTGCGCCCACTACCAGGTTCCCCTCGCCCAGGAGGAGGCCCATGGGGCCGCCGCCGACGCCTTGGCCGCGGCCCGTCTGGCCTGGCAGATCGCCGCCAGGTACCCGGAGATCGCGGAGCTGTCCGTCGACGACCTGCACTCCTCCCAGATCAAATGGAAGGCCGAGCAGGCCGCGAGCTTCCAGGAGTACCTGCGTCGCCGCAACCCCGACGCCGTCGTCGACGGCGCCTGGCCCCTCACCCCCGTTCCCTGACCGAGCCCGGCCGACCTAAGGCCGTTCGCGGTAGTCGGCCGGGGTCGGGCCCCTCTCACCGGCGACGTGGGTCTCGGCGCCGGTGACCCGGTCGGTGTTGTGCGCCGCCACCGCCCGCCAGCCGTCGACCTCGCGCCGAACGACGAAGGTGAAGACCCCGGACCGGCGGCCCGCGACCTCGCCCTCCAGGTCCGTCTGACCGGTGATCGACCATCGACAGTGCACCACCGCGGCGTCCTCGCCCAGCTCGCGCACCCGTACGCCGGACACGCGCAGGGTCGAACCGGGGAAGATCACCCGCAGGCCGTAGTCGTGGGCGCGGTGGATGCTCTCGCGGTCGCGCCACCACAGACCGACCACGTTGACGAAGTCCGCGTCCGGCACGAACAGGTCCGCGATGCCCTCCGCGTCCCCTCGGTTCCAGGCCCGGGCGAAACCCGCCGGAACGTCCTCGGGCCGCTCAAGACCGACCGCCATGTCATTCCCTTCGTGCTTTGGAACGGCGACGTCCCCGAAGCGCGAAAACGAAAAAGGGAACACCGTCGTGGTGTTCCCTCTCGAGTCGTGCCCCCTGCAGGATTCGAACCTGCGCAACCGGCTCCGGAGGCCGGTGCTCTATCCCCTGAGCTAAGGGGGCGCCGTTGCGAGGACAACTCTAGCAGGGGTTGAGGGAGGTTCGTCCATTCGTTTCGAGGCGTGGTCCGAATGCTCCGATCCGGTGGTGTGGCCGCGTTCGGCGGAGGTAGTGTCACGATCGTGAACGCCCTTCCCGTACGGGTTCTCGTCGTCGAGGACGATGAAGTGATCCGTGAACTCATCCGCCTCAACCTCGAACTGGAGGGGTTCGAGGTGTTCACCGCAATGGACGGACAGGACTGCCTGGACCAGGTCGGTCACGTCCGACCCGCCGTCATCACCATGGACGTGATGATGCCCCGTCTCGACGGCTGGAGCACCGTCGAACGCCTACGGGCCGACGGCTACGACCGACGCATCGTCATGGTGACCGCCCGCGCCCAGGCGGACGATCGCAGGCGGGGCGAGCGGATCGGCGTCGACGACTACATCACCAAGCCCTTCGACCCCGACGAGCTCGTCGACCTCATCCGTGCCCTGCACGGGGACGGCGACGACGGCATGGGGGGAATCGCGTGACCCCACGCGCCCTGGAGGCCGTGGTGCGCCGTGCCGCGCTGCGCGCCTTCGACCTGGACGAAACCGACATCCCGTTCGTGTGGCCGCGCGCGGACCAGGCCGCGGGTTCGGCCGACGCCTCCGTGGCCCTGGCCCCGCGCCTGGCGAGTCGGGTGCGCGACCGGCTTTCCGAGGGCCGTGACGACACCTACCGCCTCACCGTTTGCGCTCGCATCGCCGAGCAGGTCGAATCCCTGTCCGACGACGAAGGTCCCGAGGCCGGATTCGTCGAGGTCCTGGGCGACGAACGCGGCTTCGTCAACATCACCTTCACCTGCCGCCAACGCCAGAGCCTGCTGCGGGCGGCGGCCGACGGCCCCCGCTTCCTCACCGGACGTTCCTGGACCGGGGTGGGGGAGTGGCCTCGCACCGAACTGCGCGAGGCCGGCCCCGTGGCGCAGGCGCGACGCTTCGCCCGTGCCGACGCCCGCTCCCGCATCGCCATGGCCGTGGGGGCGGAGGACCCACCACCCGCACCGGTCGGCGAGGTGTCCTGGCGTGACCACTACCTGGACACCGACCGCACCGACCTGTACACACCCGCCGGCCGCACCCTGGGACGCATCGGCGAGGACAGCGCCCGGGTGGCGTTCTGTCGCTCGATGCCCGACAGACCCAGGGAGAACGAGTCCACCGGCAAAGACCTGCCGGTGCTGCCCTCGGCCGAACACCCCGGGGCCTGGGCCCGCCTCACCGACGCCAACCCGGCCTTCCGACTGCGCTACGCCCACGCGCACGCTCTGACCAGCCTGAGGTGGGCTCGCGACACCGGGCTCGCGGCGGCCGAATGCCTGCATGACGCCAACGCCAAGGTGCGCGCGCTGCTCTTCGACGGCCCCGGTGTCCTGGACACCGCCGCGCGCCGAGAGGAACCCCATATCCTGGTCAGATACCTGGAAGCGTTGACCAGTGCCTACGATGAGTGGCGGACGGGTTCCACCGTCGGTGCCGGCGGGGACGAACCCACGCGGGCCGCACTGGACCCGGCCCTGCCCGCGGCCGTCGCCGGTGTGCTCCACACCGGACTCTTCCTGCTCGGGGTGTCGGCGCCCACAAGGCTGTAGACACTTCGTCCGCCGCGGGTCACGGGGGAGGTCCCAACCCCTGTGTTCCGATCTTCTTGATGGACAATGGGCAGGGTCCCCCCTGAACAGCAATACGAAGGTCCAGCCGAAAGACCCGCCATGAGCCGCTATGCCCACCCCGCAGGATCCCGTCACGCGGAGATCCTGCCGGAGGACAACCCACCGCTGCCGCCCGAGGACCTCAACTCCCTCGACGAACGCGTGTGGCCCGCCACCTCGCGCCGTCTGGACGGAGAACTGACCATCGGTGGCATCGGCGTGCGCGCCCTCGCCGCCGAGTACGGGACGCCGCTCTTCGTCATGGACGAGGAGGACTTCCGTTCCCGTGCCCGCGACTACTCCACCGCCTTCACCGACGCCGACGTGTACTACGCCGGCAAGGCCCTGTTGACCAAGGCCGTCGCCCGTTGGGTGATCGAGGAGGGGCTCAAGCTCGACGTGTGCTCCGGCGGTGAGCTGGCAGTGGCCCTGGCCGCCGGCGTCCCCACCGACCGCGTCGCCATGCACGGCAACAACAAGTCGGTGGCCGAGTTGCGTCGCGCCGTCGAGGTCGGCGTCGGCCGGGTCATCGTCGACTCCCTCGACGAGATCGATCGTTTGGCGGGCGTCGCCGCCGAGCTCGGCGCCCACCCCAAGGTCCTGATCCGCGTCACCACCGGCGTGGAGGCGCACACCCACGAGTTCGTGGCCACCGCCCACGACGACCAGAAGTTCGGGTTCGCGCTCAGCACCGGCGCCGCCGCCGAGGCGGTCCGTCGGGTCCTGGCCGCCGACCACCTGGAACTGGTCGGGCTGCACTCGCACATCGGTTCGCAGATCTTCGACACCTCCGGGTTCGAGGTCGCGGCCCGACGCGTCACCCGGTTCCTCACCCGGATCCACGAGGAACTCGACGTCACCCTCGCCGAACTCGACCTCGGTGGCGGACTGGGCATCGCCTACACCTCCGACGACGACCCCCTCGACCCCAAGACCATCGCCGAGAGCCTCACCGCGATCGTGCGCCGCGAGTGCGCCGAGGCGGACCTGCCCATGCCGCGTATCGCTGTCGAGCCCGGCCGTGCCATCGCGGGTCCCGCCGGCGTCACCCTCTACGAGGTCGGCACCATCAAGGACGTGGAGGGCATCCGTACCTACGTGAGCGTGGACGGTGGGATGAGTGACAACATCCGCACCGCCCTGTACGGGTCGGAGTACACCGGCCGGTTGGTCTCTCGCGAGAGCGACGCCGAGGCCATGCTCTCCCGTCTGGTCGGCAAGCACTGCGAGAGCGGTGACATCATCGTGCACGACCTGTACCTGCCGGCCGACCTGCGGCCGGGCGACCTGGTGGCGGTCGCCGCCACCGGCGCTTACTGCTACTCCATGGCGAGCAACTACAACCACCTGCCCCGCCCCGCCATGGTGGCGGTGCGGGACGCGAACGCACGGGTCATCGTGCGAAGGGAGAGCGAGGAGGACCTCCTCCGCCTCGACGTAGGCTGAAACGTTCGTCACACGGGCGTCGACCGACGTCCGAAGGGGTCGGACACGAGAGAAGTGGGAGTCACGCCCAAATGGCGATGAAGGTGGCGCTGCTCGGATGCGGCGTTGTGGGTTCGGAAGTCGTCCGCCTGATCAACGAACAGTCCGAGGAACTGGCCGCGCGGATCGGCACGCCGATCGAGATCGGCGGGATCGCGGTACGCAGGCTCGACCGCGACCGCGGGGTCGATCCGGCGCTGCTGACCACCGACGCCACGGCGCTGGTCACCCGCCCGGACATCGACGTCGTGGTGGAGGTGATCGGCGGGATCGAGCCGGCCCGTTCACTGATCCTCTCGGCGATCAAGTCCGGCAAGTCCGTGGTGACCGCGAACAAGGCGCTGCTGGCCGAGGACGGGCAGACCCTGCACGCCGCGGCCCGCGAGGCCGGGGTCGACCTGTACTACGAGGCGTCCGTGGCCGGTGCCATCCCGCTGCTGCGTCCGCTGCGCGACTCCCTGGCCGGTGACAAGGTCGACCGGGTCCTGGGGATCGTCAACGGCACGACCAACTACGTGCTGGATCGCATGGACTCGGCCGGGTCGTCCTTCACCGAGGCCTTGGCGGAAGCACAGAGCCTGGGCTACGCCGAGGCCGACCCGACCGCCGACGTGGAGGGCTTCGACGCCGCCGCCAAGGCCGCCATCCTGGCCCGACTGGCCTTCCACACCCAGCGCGTCACCGCCGCCGACGTACACCGCGAGGGCATCACGGGGGTCTCCGCCGGCGACATCGCCAGTGCCCGGGACATGGGGTGCGTGGTCAAGCTCCTGGCGATCTGCCAGCGCTCCGAGGACGGCGAGTCCGTGGGCGTACGCGTCCACCCGGTCATGCTGCCGCTGGAGCACCCGCTGGCGAGCGTCAAGGAGGCCTACAACGCGGTGTTCGTGGAGGCCGAGTCGGCCGGTCGGCTGATGTTCTACGGCGCCGGGGCGGGAGGAACCCCCACCGCCGGCGCGGTCCTGGGCGACATCGTGGGCGTGACCCGCAACCGGATGGCCCGCACGTCCGTGGCCGAGGGCGGGCACGACACCGGCCTGCCGGTGCACGACATGGGCCGCACCATCACCAGCTACCACGTGGCGCTGGACGTGGCCGACCGGCCGGGCGTGCTCTCCCAGGTCGCCGAGGTCTTCGCCGACCACGGTGTCTCCATCCGGAACGTGCGACAGGAGGGCAGCGGGGACGACGCCCAGCTCGTGCTGGTCAGCCACCCCGCGCCCGACTCCGCGCTCAGCAACACGGTCGAACGGCTCAGCTCGCACCCGATGGTCCGTGAGGTGGCCAGCGTGATGCGCGTGGAGAACTTCCAGGACTGATCGAGGGCCGGGGGTCGCTCGGCGGAAAGCGACCCCCGGTGTCCGGATACTGAGATCACAGTGCCGCGATGCAAGACCTCGCAGGCCGGGTCGTACACTCGTCACCAGGGGGGACGTTCCGCCGCGGCGACACCTCCGCCTCCGTCTTCTCTACGGAGACGACTTTCCCGCGCGTCCGCCGAGGACGCGCGTCAAGCGAACAGCAACCACCCGAAAGGGACACCGTCGTGAGCATGGCACGGGCCTGGCGAGGCCTCGTCGAGGAATACCGCGACCGCCTCCCCGTCAACGAGAACACCCCGGTCGTCACCCTCCAGGAGGGCAACACTCCGCTGTTGCCCGCCACGCACGTGTCCGAGCTCACGGGCTGTGAGGTCTTCCTCAAGGTCGAGGGTCTCAACCCCACCGGCTCCTTCAAGGACCGTGGCATGACCATGGCGATCTCCAAGGCGGCCGAGGACGGCGCCAAGGCCGTCATCTGTGCTTCCACCGGCAACACCAGCGCCAGCGCCGCCGCCTACGCCATCCGCGCCGGCATGGCCTGCGCCGTCCTGGTGCCCCAGGGCAAGATCGCCATGGGCAAGCTCGCTCAAGCCCTCGTACACGGTGCCCGTCTGCTCCAGGTCGACGGCAACTTCGACGACTGCCTGGAACTCGCCCGCAAGCTCAGCGTCGACTACCCGGTCGCCCTGGTGAACTCGGTCAACCCCTACCGTCTCCAGGGGCAGAAGACCGCCGCCTTCGAGATCGTCGACGCCCTCGGTGATGCCCCCGACGTCCACTGCATCCCCGTCGGCAACGCCGGCAACATCACCGCCTACTGGATGGGCTACACCGAGTACGCCAAGGACGGGGTGTCCACCAGGTCCCCCCGCATGCTCGGCTTCCAGGCCAGCGGCTCCGCACCCATCGTCGACGGTGCGCCCGTGACCAACCCCAGCACCATCGCCACCGCCATCCGCATCGGCAACCCGGCCTCTTGGAAGCTCGCCGAACAGGCGCGCGACGAGTCCGGTGGCGCCATCGACAAGGTCACCGACCGTCAGATCATGGCCGCCTACAAGCTCCTCGCATCCCAAGAGGGCGTCTTCGTCGAGCTCGCCTCGGCCGCGAGCGTCGCCGGTCTCATGCAGGCCGTCGAGGCCGGAGAGGTCCCCAAGGGCAGCCGCGTGGTGTGCACCGTCACCGGCAACGGCCTCAAGGACCCCGACTGGGCCCTGGCCGGAGCCTCCTCCGCCATCACCGTCCCCGTCGACGCCCAGGCCGCCGCCCAGGCCCTGGATCTTGTTTGATTCGTGCCTCCGCCAGAACTTCGGCCCACCCGTCGCCCGCCACCACCCTCAACGGACGGCCTGACGGCCGACGGTCCTCCTTCTTTCGGGCGCCCACCAAGTCAGGAATGGGTTCAAGGAAACACAGCGGCACCTTCGGTGTGATAGCGAAAAGCGTGCCATCGCACCTGCGGTGCCCCCCGGGTTTCCCGACAACAGGGCCTGACGGCGCCCGAACCACAACCCCCATGGCCAGGCCTCGGAGAACCCGCAGGGAGAATAAGTGACCTCACCACGTCCGCGCCGGGTGTCCGTGGACGCCCCGGCCACCAGCGCCAACCTCGGGCCCGGGTTCGACAGTCTCGGGTTGGCCGTCCGGTTGTACAACCGCTTCGACGTCTCCCTGCGGGAGGACGACGAGCTCCACGTCTTCGCCGCGGGGGAGGGCTGTCGAGAGGTGCCGCTCGACCGGCGTCACCTCGTCTTCAGGGCCATGGCCGAGGCCTTCGACCGGGTCGGGGAGAAACTCCCCGGTCTGGACCTTCGCTGCGAGAACGACATTCCGCACGCGCGCGGACTCGGTTCGTCCTCCTCGGCGATCGTCGGCGGGGTCGCGGCGGCGGCGGCGCTGCTCGGCCGGACCGGGCCCGACGGCGGCCCGGACCGCGACTGGATCTACCAGATCGCCGCGGACATGGAGGGTCACCCCGACAACGTGGCCCCCTGCGTCTTCGGGGGCTACACGGTGGCCTATCGCGACGACGACACCTGGGGCGTCGCCCGGCTCACCCCGGACGAACGGATCCTTCCGGTGCTGTGCGTGCCGGGATGGAAGCTGTCCACCGAACGCGCCCGCGGACTGTTGCCGGAGACGGTGCCCCACGCCGACGCCGCCTTCAACGCAGGACGCGCCGCGTTGATGACCGCGGCCGTATGTGGCCAACCGGAATCCTTGTTCTCGGCCACCCGGGACCGGCTGCACGAGTCCTACCGCTCACCCGCCATGCCGCGCACCCTCTCCCTCATCGAAGACCTGCGAGAACACGAGAAACTCGCCGCGGTCGTCTCCGGTGCGGGCCCCACGGCTCTGGTGCTGTGCACGGCCGCCGAGGGGCGCGCCGAGGTGAATTCGCCGGAAATCGCCCGACAGATTGATTCGATCGCCCGGTGGGCGGGTAATGATTGGGACATACGCCCCCTGCACGTTGAGCCGGCGGGGGTGCGGACCCCATCTCCCCATCCGTAGCATCTGTGTCGAGGAATAGCCGTGGCCTCAGGTGATGTTAGGCTTGGTGAAGCACCAGATGCCCCGTCACGGGGCGTGTGCTCATCCGCCACAGCGGCTTCCGCATCCCATACTCCGGCGGTCCGATCTCACGATCAGTCGGAAGCGGCGGCCAACGTGTCGAGTCAGCGGTCTCCCCGCGACTGTGCCCACGTCTTCGAAGTCCGCTCCTCCTCGGATGAGCGTGCCACGACGGTTGACGGGCATCACCTCCGAGCCACCCGCCCTGACGTCTGGCTGTACCCAGAGCCCGCCGCGATCGGGTAGGGGACCGACAACGCCGGTTTCCGACATCCACGTGGGGCACGCCCTACCCGGCCCCTGCCGGTTCGCACCATCGGGCCGGCCGATCAAGCACAACGCTGACGGCCGAAGCCCGCTCCTTGGGAAGGACCCTTAGTGAGCGACACCACCGAACTCCGAACGGACGCGGCGGTCGACAGCAAGAACGGCGCCGACGCCTCCACGGAGGCCGGCGAAGCCGCGCCAACGGGCGCGTCGAGGTCGCGTGCGGCCTCGCGCGGCACCGGTCTCGCCGCCCAGAAGCTCCCCGAGCTCCAAAAGCTCGCGTCGAGCATGGGCATCACCGGTACGGGGCGCATGCGCAAAAGCGACGTGATCGCTGCGATCGAAGCCAAGCAGGGCGGCCCCGTGGCCCCGGTCAAAACGAAGTCGGTAAAGAAGTCCGACGCCGCCCCTGAGGCCGGTAAGGTCGAAGGGACCGACGACCGGACCGAACCCGCCTCGTCCACCTCGTCGGGTTCCGACGAGGTGGGGAACAAGGGTTCGGGCGATCGGTCATCGGACCAGGCCGTGACCGAGTCCCAGGGTGGGAGGGGTGACAAGCCCTCCCGCAACCGCCGCTCGTCCCGCAAACGCGGTGACGAATCCGGTGACCAGCCCCGTTCGGTGGACGGCACCGACTCCTCAACCTCCGCGAGCAGCGTGACCAAGACATCCAGCACCCCCCAGAAGAACGGCCCCGACTCCGAGGACCGTGACACCAGGTCCGGGCAGGGTCGCGAACGCCAGCGCAACCGTCGCAACCGCAACCGTGGCGGTGACGACCAGAACACCAACAACACCGACCGTCAGCAGGGCGGCGGCGACGGCCAGAACCAGGGTCGCAGTAGCAGCGGTAACAGCAACAGCAATAGCAACAGCGGCAACGACGACGACTTCGGTGGCGGGCGCCGGCGCGGTCGGCGTCGGGACCGGCGGGATCGTCGGGGGCGCAGCAGCGGTCCGGAGACCGAACCGGTCATCGGTGAGGACGACGTCCTGCTGCCGGTCGCGGGCATCCTGGACATCCTGGACAACTACGCCTTCGTTCGTACCACCGGCTACCTGCCCGGTCAGAGCGACGTGTACGTGTCCCTGGCCCAGGTCCGCAAGTACGGCCTGCGCAAGGGCGACCACATCATCGGTGCGGTCCGTCAGCCCCGAGACGGTGAGCGACGCGAGAAGTTCAACGCCCTGGTGCGGCTGGACTCGGTCAACAACATGTCCTCGGACCAGGCCAAGGGGCGCCAGGAGTTCTCCAAGCTCGTCCCGCTCTACCCGCAGGAGCGTCTGCGGTTGGAGACCGAGCCGAACGTGCTGACCACGCGGATCATCGACCTGGTCGCCCCGATCGGCAAGGGTCAGCGCGGCCTGATCGTCTCTCCGCCCAAGGCCGGTAAGACGATGGTGATGCAGGCGATCGCCAACGCCATCACCGAGAACAACCCGGAGTGCTACCTGATGGTGATCCTCGTGGACGAACGTCCCGAGGAGGTCACCGACATGCAGCGCACGGTCAAGGGCGAGGTCATCCACTCGACCTTCGACCGTCCGGCCGAGGATCACACGGTCGTCGCGGACCTGGCGATCGAGCGCGCCAAGCGCCTCGTGGAGATGGGCATGGACGTGGTCGTCCTGCTCGACTCCATCACCCGCCTGGGCCGCGCCTACAACCTGGCCGCTCCCGCCAGCGGACGCATCATGTCCGGTGGTGTGGACTCCACCGCCCTGTACCCGCCGAAGAGGTTCTTCGGTGCGGCCCGCAACATCGAGGGCGGCGGTTCGCTGACCATCCTGGCCACCGCGTTGGTCGAGACGGGTTCGCGCGCCGACGAGGTGATCTTCGAGGAGTTCAAGGGCACCGGCAACATGGAGCTCAAGCTCAACCGGTCCCTGGCGGACAAGCGGATCTTCCCGGCCGTGGACGTGGACGCCTCCAGCACCCGTAAGGAGGAGATCCTGATGTCGCCCGAGGAGCTGAACGTCGTGTGGAAGCTCCGCCGGGTGCTGCACGCCCTGGACACGCAACAGGCGATCGAGCTGCTCCTGGACAAGATGAAGGAGTCCAAGAGCAACGCCGAGTTCCTCATGCAGATCCAAAAGACCACGGTGGGGCCCGAGCGCTCGTAACCGAACGGCAGGCCCCTTCCCCGGGTTCGGGGAGGGGGCCTTTCGTGTGTCCGGAGGCGGTCGATCGGGTTCTTTCGAAATCCGGAACCCGAATATCACTACTGTGTCTCAGATCATACAAGGGGGATGGTGGGAGCGCACCGGCGGATCTAGTGTCGCGCCAGCCGAGTGCACACCCCGTATCAGGGAGCCGTCTGGAATGGACAACCTCGCCCTGCTCAGCCTCCTCGCGCTCACCCCGATCCTCGTGGTCGGCGTCCTGCTCGTCGGGTTCCGCCTCCCCGCCATGTACGCGATGCCCGCCGGGTACGTGGTCGTGGTCGGCATCGCGGTCCTGTTCTGGCGGACCGACTGGATGGCCGTCGCGGCCTCCACCATCCAAGGCCTGATCCTCGCCGCAGGCCTGCTCTACATCATCTTCGGCGCGCTTCTCCTGCTCTCCACTCTCACCAAGAGCGGCGCCGTGGCCACCATCCGGGCCACCTTCACCGACATCAGCCCCGACCGACGTATCCAAGCGGTGATCATCGGGTGGCTGTTCGGCAGCTTCATCGAGGGCGCCTCCGGGTTCGGCACCCCCGCCGCCGTGGTCGCGCCCCTCATGCTCGCCCTCGGCTTCCCCGCCATGGCCGCCGTCATGGTGGGGCTGGTGATCCAGAGCACGCCGGTCAGCTTCGGCGCGGTCGGCACCCCGATCCTCGTCGGGGTCGCCGGTGGCCTGGACGGCTCGGAGCAGGTGGCCGAACGCGCCTCCGTCCTCGGCCTCACCCTGCCCGAGTTCGTCAGCGAGATCGGCCTTCAGACCGTGCTCCTGCACGCCGTGGCCGGAACCCTCGTCCCCCTCTTCATCTGTTGCATGCTCTGCGGCTTCTACGGGGAGAACCGGCGTTTCTCCGACGGCTTCGGCGTGTGGAGGTTCGCCCTGTTCAGCGCCTTCGCCATGACGATCCCGTCGATCCTGTACAACTACTTCCTCGGGGTCGAGTTCACCAGTCTCCTGGGTGGCCTCACCGGTCTGGTCATCGTCGTCCTCACCGCCCGTAAGGGCTTCCTGATGCCGAAGAGGATCTGGGACTTCCCACCGCGGCAGGACTGGCTCGCCCGCTGGACCGGCCGGATCGAGTCCGGCAGCGGGGACGAGGTCGTCGGTCGCCGCATGGGTCTGCTCCAGGCCTGGGCCCCCTACCTGATGGTCGCCGCCATCCTGGTGGGCAGCCGCACGATCGCTCCCGTCCAGGAATGGTTGTCCGGCGTCACCATCGGCTCCGACGACATCCTCGACACCTCCATCGCCCAGGCCGTCGAACCCCTCTACTCACCCGGGGCGACCTTCATCCTGGTCTGCCTCATCACCTACGGACTGCACCGCATGAAGGGCGCGGAGATCATCGCCTCCTGGAAGATGGCGGGTTCCCAGCTCGCGGGGGCGGCCGTCGCCCTGCTGTTCGCCGTGCCGCTGGTCCGGGTCTTCATCAACACCGGAGCGGACTTCGGGGGCACCACCCTGGAAAGCATGCCGTTGACCCTGGCGGCCGGCGCCGCGGAGCCAGGCGGCACCGCCTGGCCCCTCTACGCCCCGTGGATCGGCGCACTCGGCGCCTTCGTCGCCGGCTCCAACACCGTCTCCAACCTGATGTTCTCCCTCTTCCAGTTCTCCACCGCCGAACAGATCGGGGTCCCGCCGGAGACCGTCGTGGCCACCCAGGCCGTCGGAGGCGCGGCCGGGAACATGATCACGGTGCACAACATCGTGGCCGCCTCCGCGGTGGTCGGCCTGGTCGGTCGTGAGGGAGACCTCATCCGCCAGACGATCATCCCGCTGACCTACTACGTGGTCCTGGCCGGATCGGTGAGCCATGTGTTCATCCACGGTCTCGGAGTGAACGCGGGCACGATCGTGCTGGCCCTGCTCCTGGCCGTCCTGGTCCTGCTACTGCGACGGGCCGACGCGAGCAAACCACCGTCCGGCACGATGCGCGACGCCGAGTCCTCGAAGGGGGACCGGGAATAGGTACTGGTCCCGGCATGGTTGTCGATCTGGCAAACTGGTAGTGAGGGTAGGTTCGTCCTCCTGTCACCGGGAGAGCACGCCACCCGACCACCTGGATCGCCGCGGCACCGGTTCGCGCATGGTTTCGACACGGCCCCCACCTGTGAGGTGGGTGCCGTGGTCATGCGTCCGGCGGTCGCGCACTAGCAAGGAGAACACATGCAGGCCGACATCCACCCGGAGTACGTGGCCACCGAGGTGACCTGCACCTGCGGCGCCCACTTCGTCACCCGTAGCACCCTGCCCGAGGGCAAGCTGCGCGCCGACGTGTGCTCCGAGTGCCACCCCTTCTACACCGGCAAGCAGAAGATCCTGGACACCGGTGGTCGGGTCGCCCGCTTCGAGAAGCGCTTCGGCAAGCGCAAGTAGCGCTGCCCTTCGGCCCGGTGGCACCGCCCTGTTCGCGGGGCGCGCCACCGGACCGGTCGCAGCCCCCTCATCCGGGGGAACAGCCAGGGCGGACGAGAAGACGGGAATGGGATAGTGAAGCTGGACGACCTACTCGGGGAGTACTACGAGCTGGAACAGCGGCTCGCCGACCCCGAGGTGCACGCGAACCCGGCCGAGGCGCGCAGGCTGGGCAAGCGCTACTCCCAGCTCACCCCGATCATCGAGGCCTACCGGCAGCTCAAGGCGGTCGAGAACGACATCGAGGCCGCCCGCGAGCTGGCCGCCGAGGACTCCTCCTTCGCCGAGGAGGCCGACCGGCTGACCGAGGAGGCCGAGCAGCTCACCGAGCGCCTGAGCTTCCTCCTCATCCCGCGTGACCCCGCCGACGACAAGAACCTCATCATGGAGGTCAAGGCCGGTGAGGGCGGCGACGAGTCCGCCCTGTTCGCCGGCGACCTGGTCCGTATGTACCTGCGCTACGCCGAACGGCAGGGATTCAAGACCGAGGTCATCGACGCCACCCACTCGGACCTGGGCGGTTACAAGGACATCACCATCGCCTTCAAGAACAAGGGCAACCCCGAGCCCGGCTCGGGCGTGTGGCCCATGCTCAAGTTCGAGGGCGGTGTCCACCGGGTGCAGCGCGTGCCCGTCACCGAGTCCCAGGGGCGTATCCACACCTCCGCCGCCGGTGTCCTGGTCGTGCCCGAGGCCGAGGAGATCGAGATCGAGATCCACGAGAAGGATCTTCGCGTCGACGTCTACCGTTCCTCCGGCCCCGGCGGGCAGAGCGTCAACACCACCGACTCCGCGGTGCGCATCACCCACCTGCCGACCGGCATCGTCGCCTCCTGCCAGAACGAGAAGAGCCAGCTCCAGAACAAGGAGCAGGCCCTGCGTATCCTGCGCGCCCGCATCTACGCCGAGGCCCAGGCCAGCGCGGACGCCGAGGCCAGCGCCGAACGCAAGAGCCAGGTCCGTACCGTCGACCGCTCCGAGCGCGTGCGCACCTACAATTTCCCGGAGAACCGCATCTCCGACCACCGGGTCGGTTACAAGGCCTACAACCTCGACCAGGTCCTCGACGGGGAACTGGGCGGGGTCATCAAGGCCCTGGTGGACGCGGACACCAAGGAGAGGCTCGAAGCCGCCCAATCATCATGAACTTCCTACTCGATGAGGTCGCCCGCGCCACGCTCCGGCTGGCCGAGGCGGGCGTGGCCTCACCCCGCACCGACGCCGAGGAACTCGCGGCGTTCGTGCATGGTGTCCGTCGAGGGGAACTGCACTCGGTCGCCGACGCCGACTTCGACGCCCGTTACTGGGAGTGCGTCTCCCGTAGAGAGGCCCGCGAACCCCTCCAGCACATCACCGGACGCGCCTACTTCCGCTACCTCGAACTCCAGGTCGGGCCCGGTGTCTTCGTGCCCCGCCCCGAGACCGAGATCATGGTGGACTGGGCGATCGAGACGCTGCGGTCCATGGACGTGGCCGACCCACTGGTCGTGGACCTGGGCTCCGGTTCCGGGGCCATCGCCATCTCCATCGCCCAGGAGGTACCGCGTTCACGGGTGCACACGGTCGAGATCGATCCCGAGGCGCTGCGCTGGACCCGCCGCAACGTGGAGTCCAGCGGGCACGCCGATCGGGTGAGAGCCCACGAGGGTGACATGCGTACCGCCCTGCCCGAGCTCGACGGCGGGGTGGACCTGCTCATCAGCAACCCGCCCTACGTCCCGACCCGGGAGGCGCACGTCATCCCGCCGGAGGTACGCGACTACGACCCGGCCCCGGCGTTGTGGTCGGGCGAGGACGGTCTGGACATGATCCGCGACCTGGAGGCGGTCGGCCGTAGGCTGTTGCGTCCGGGCGGGGCCATGGCCATCGAACACCATGACGGTCAGGGCATCGACATTCCCCGGCTGTTCCCAGAGGACAAGGGCTGGCGTGACGTCCTCAACCATAAGGACATGGCAAGGCGCGACCGCTTCGTGGTCATGCGCCGAGCCGACGAGGACGATTAGGATCTGTTCCGTGAACCACGGAGGGTTGCCGTTCGGGCGCCGTCAGGCCCTGTTCTTCGAAAACCCGGGGAGGTGCCGTAGGTGGGATTGCGAGGAACGAGCCATCACACCGTAGGTACCGCTGTGTTTCCTTCAACCCATTCCTGACTCCCAGGCGCCCGAACAAGCCAAAGCGAAGCGGAGGCGCAAAGGAGCGCAGCTTAGCCGCCCTTCGCCCTCACCCCCCAACCCCACCGTCGAACCGACATCTGTCCGGTCGACCCGTTCGAGATCGAGGTGAACCCAGGGTGAGCCGCATCTATGACTGCGCGGACGAGACCGCCCGCAAGGACGGCATCGCCGACGCCGCGTCCGCGGTACGCCGAGGCGACCTGGTGGTACTGCCCACCGACACCGTGTACGGCATCGGTACCGACGCCTTCAGTCCGAAGGCGGTC
This sequence comes from Nocardiopsis listeri NBRC 13360, assembly GCF_001570765.1. GTDB lineage: Bacteria > Actinomycetota > Actinomycetes > Streptosporangiales > Streptosporangiaceae > Nocardiopsis > Nocardiopsis listeri. The sequence goes on from NZ_BCSH01000044.1 coordinate 42,535, forward strand.
GCGCGCCTGCTGGAGACCAAGGGGCGCGGCAGGGACATGCCGCCGCCCGTGCTGGTCGGTTCCATCCGGGCCGCCAGTGCCCTGATCGACGACCTGGGCAACCACGGCCGGGACCTCATGGAGGAGTTCTGGCCCGGTCCGCTCACCCTCGTGTGCACCGCCACCCCCAGCCTGTCCTGGGACCTGGGCGACACCAAGGGGACCGTGGCCGTGCGCATGCCGATGGACCCGGTGGCCCTGGAGCTGCTCAAGGAGACCGGCCCCATGGCGGTCAGCAGCGCCAACAAGTCGGGGCAGCGGGCCGCCGCCAACGCCGGTGAGGCCATCGAGCAGCTCGGCGACGAGGACGTGGCCGTCTACCTGGACGGTGGTGAGAGCGACAACCCGGTGGCCTCCACCATCGTCGACCTGACCTACGCGGTACCGCGTGTGCTGCGGTCGGGCGCCATCTCCATCGAGGAGCTGCGGGCCGTGTGCGGCACCGTCATCGGTGAGCTGCGCAAGGGTCGAGCCAAGCCCAAGAAGGACGACACCGCCGAGATCGACGCGGAGACCGCCGCCGCCGAGGCCCTCGACGACGCCGACAACGACGGCGGGACAGACGGTCCCGGCAAGACCGAGGACACCGCCGATTCGCCGTCCACCGGCTCCGAGTCCGACACGTCCGGTATCGACAAGAACTAGAGGGGCCGGCCGTGCGGGAGTACGCGCTCACCTTCGTCATCGCCGTCGCGGTGACCTACCTGCTCGTGCCGTTGGTACGTCGGTTGGCGATCGCCTTCGGCGCGGCACCCCCCGTGCGCGACCGTGACGTGCACACCGAACCCATTCCACGGCTGGGCGGACTCGCCATCTACGGCGGGTTCGCCGCGGCGCTGCTCATCTCGGCGCAGCTACCGCATCTGCAGAACGTCTTCGTGGCCAAGACCTGGATCGGCCTGCTGTTGGCCGGCGGGCTCATCACCGTCATCGGCGTCATCGACGACCGGTGGGGGATGGACGCGCTGAGCAAGCTGGCGGGCCAGACCGCCGCCGCGGGCATCTTGGTCTGGCAGGGCGTGCAGTTGCTGTGGCTGCCGCTACCCGGCACCCAGCTGTCCCTGGGCCCGTGGCTGGGGGCGATGGTCTCGATCCTGCTCATCGTGGCGACCATCAACGCGATCAACTTCGCGGACGGACTGGACGGCCTGGCCGCCGGCATCGTCGCGATCTCCTCGCTGGCGTTCTTCGCCTACTACTACGTGGTCGCGGTGGACCAAGGGTTCGAGCGCCAGTCCTATCCGGCGATGATCGCGATCATCCTGGCGGGCACCTGCCTGGGATTCCTCTGCCACAACTTCCACCCGGCCAGGGTGTTCATGGGCGACACCGGTTCGATGCTGTTGGGTCTGTTGCTCACCTCGATCACCATCACGGTGACGGGTCAGTTCGACGCCAACACCGCCAGGGAGGAGTTCAACTCCTCCGGTCTGGTCGTCTTCCTGCCCATCCTGCTGCCGTTGTTGGTGATCGCGCTGCCCCTCGCCGACATGGTGTTGGCTATCGTGCGGCGCACACTCGCGGGCAAGTCCCCCTTCGCCCCGGACAGGGGGCATCTGCACCACCGCCTGCTGGACATGGGGCACACCCATACCCGCGCGGTGCTGTTGATGTACCTGTGGGCGGGCATCGTCGCGTTCGCCGCGGTGTCGCTGTCGATCTTCGACTCCGCGGTCATCGTCCTGTCGGTCACCGTGCTGGTGGCCGCCTGTGCCGTCGGTCTCATCGCCCTTCCGCGTCTGCACCGTCGCGGGTTGTTGCCCGGGAGCCAAGGGAAGGCCTCCCGATCGCGAACAGATCACCATTCGTCAACCGATGGATAAAAGGCCGATCACGTTCGGGACGGAGGTCCCCTCGGGTGGTCCGAATGTGCGTGCTCGTGAAGGTCGAGTCGAGTGTGTTCAAGGTGACACAAGGTCCGAAGACTCCCTAGAACGGGCCTTTCGTGGGGCGTTAAGGGTGCGTTAAGGCGCCCCTGGATTTCGTACCGAAAACCTTGTGATAGCTTTCACGAGCAGGTATCCACTGAACCCCACGGAGCTTCGTCATGCAGGGACACGACGCCCGGATCCTCCGCGGCGCCGCGCTTCCGAGCGCCGCGTGCGGAGCCCTGGCCATTGCGATCTCGGCCCTGCTCGCAGGCACCGCGGGAGCTCTCGGTTCGGCCCTGGCGGTGGTCATCGTCATCGCCTGTTTCGGGCTGGGGCAGTGGGCGGTCATCCTGGTCACCCGGCGCAACAAGGACCTGTTCCTTGCCGCGAACCTCATCGGCTTCGTGGTCAAGATGGCGCTGCTGGGCATCCTGCTGGTGACCCTCGGAGGAAGCCCCCTCATCGCCGACCTCAGCACCAACGCCTTCGTCTACAGCGCGCTGGTCGTGGTGCTGGCATGGCTTGGCGGGCAGACCTGGGCCACCTCCCGGGCGAAGATCCTCCACGTGGACCCCAGTGAGAGTTCGGAGAGCTCGTGATGGGGTGCCCCGCCGCGTTCCGTGGGAGCGGGCGTTATAACCTGTTCCACGGCAGGCGGAAGGCCACCTTCCAGCCGCGCCCCACATGCTATATTCCGGAGCGAGATGAGCAGCGAGCCAGCCGAGAAGAAGGGTCCCGAAGCGCTACCCGCGCCACGCGAGGCCGATGGTTGGGCGCTCTTCTCGACTCTGCTTTCGGGTGTTCTCATGTGGAGCGCGATCGGCTGGGGTGCGGACAGGCTCCTGGGTTTCCAGGCTCTCTTCCTGCCCATCGGGGCGGTTCTCGGTATGGCCGGTGCGATCTATCTGATCGTCGCCAAGACGCGTCACATCTGAGCACCCCGCAGTCCCGCGTCGCCCGTTCCGCGACGACGCTAGCAGTAACAACCATCAACGAGGCTTTCTTGCGTCACGACGAAAGGATTCGCCGTGAGTGCTGACGTGCGCATTCTCGCGGCCGAACCGGGTTGCCACCTCTTCGGTGACAACGGGTGCGGGTTCGAGGCCCCCACCATCGGGATGTTCTTCCCCGAACCGTGGTTCGCCAATATCCCCGGCAGCACGGGCATCGACCTGTACCTGGTTCTGTTGCTCGTCGCGGTCGGTGCCGTCCTGCTTCTGTGGTCGTGGTTCAGCAAGAAGCTGAGCCTCGTCCCCGGCCGCAGGCAGAGCGTCGGGGAGATGCTGGTCCTGTTCATCAGGGACAACATCACCCGTCCCACCATGGGTGCCAAGGGCGACAACTTCATTCCGTTCATGACGGGCATCTTCACCCTCATCCTGGCCATGAACTTCACCGGGTTGATCCCCGGCATGCTGCCGGTCAACAGCAACCTCGCCTTCACCGCGATGTTCGCTCTGGTCATCTACGTGATGACCATCGTGATCGGTATCAAACACCAGGGCGGCTGGGGTTACTTCCGTAACCAGATCTTCCCGCCCGGGATGCCGAAGTGGATCTACGTCCTGGTCACCCCGATCGAGATCCTCTCGGTCTTCCTCATCCGCCCGGTCACGCACGCCCTGCGTCTGTTCGCGACCATGTTCGCGGGCAGTCTGCTGCTGGCCGTGTTCGCCTACGGCGGCTGGTACATGCTGAACCTTTCGGCCGAGCCGGTCCTCGCCGCGGTCTCCGTGGTCTACTCCGGCGCCGCGCTGCTCGGTTACATCGCCTTCTTCGTCTTCGAGATCGCGATCATGCTGATCCAGGCCTTCGTGTTCACTCTGCTCGCGAGCCTGTACCTCAACCAGTCGCTCGAAGCGGCTCACTAAGACCCCCTCCTAGTTCCCCCGGTCCCCCGATCGGAACAGGGACGAGGAGTGCTTAAGACCCGTCCAAACCGGCGAACTGACCTATTGCGTACCGCAACGCCGGACGTCGAGTAAAGGGAAACACAATGGACATCGCTGCGATCACCGGCAACATCAACACCATCGGTTACGGCATCAGCGTCATCGGCGCCGGTATCGGTGTCGGTATCGTGTTCGGTCTCGGCATGCAGGCCATCGCCCGCCAGCCCGAGGCCCGCGGCCCGCTGCAGACCAACATCTACCTCGGCTTCGCGCTGGTCGAGGCCCTCGCCATCCTGGGCTTCGTCCTCGCCTTCGCCGCCCCCACCGGCGCCTAGGGCGTTTTGCCAACCGTTTTCTGATGGCAACTGACGCGAAGGAGGGCTGACCATGTTGGTGGAGTTGGCAGCCGAGTACAACATTCTGCGGATCGACTGGGTGAAGTTCACCTTCGGTGCGATCGCGCTCGCCGTGGTCTACTTCTTTGTGGCCCGCAAGGCGGTCCCCAAGGTCATGAAGGTCCTCGACGAGCGTCACGACGCCATCGAGGGCGGCATCGAGCGGGCCAAGCGCGCCGAGGCCGAGGCCGAGGAGATCCGCCAGCAGTACCGCGAGAAGCTCGAAGAGTCGCACCGCGAGTACGCGCAGGAACTCGAGAAGGCCAAGGAACAGCGCACGGCGATCATCGCCGAGGCTCGCGAAGAGGCCCAGGTCGAGGCCCAGCGGATCATCGAGGCCGCCAAGGCCCAGATCGAGGCCGACCGGCAGCAGGCCATGGCCCAGCTCCGCGGCGAGATCGGCGCCCTGTCCACTGAGCTCGCCACCCGCATCGTCGGGGAGTCGCTCAGCGATGGCGCGGCGCAGACCCGCGTGGTGGACCGGTTCCTCGCGGACCTGGAGCAGCAGGACGAGAGCACGAAGCAAGCCGGGGTGCGCTGATGCGTGGTATCAGCCGTAACTCCCTGGCTGAGGCGACCCGACGCCTGGACGAGAACGTCCTGGCGTCGGCGGACGCCGCCCAGCACGCGGTCTCCCTCGGTGGCGAGCTCTTCGAGGTCGTCGCCCTGCTCGGCAACGAGCACTCCCTACGCCGCTGGCTCGCGGACCAGGCCAACCCGGTGGAGAAGAAGACCGGCCTGATCGGTCAGATCCTCGAGGGCAAGGTGTCGCCGTCCACGGTCATCGTGGTCAACGACGTCGTGTCCCAGCCGTGGGCCGGCCCCCGCGACATGGTGGACGCTCTGGAGCGCCTGGCGGTCTACGCGACCGTCGCCTCCGTGGAGGGCACCCGCCTGGACGAGCTCGAGGACGAGCTGTTCCGGTTCGAGCGGATCGTCGTCGCCGAGCCGGAGCTGCGTGCGGCCCTCACCCGTGAGGGCGTGGACGTCTCGCACCTGCACACCCTGATCGAGAACCTGCTCTCGGGCAAGGTGAACTCCGCGACGCTGGCTCTGGTCGACGAAGCGGTCACCCGTCCTCGGGCACGTACCCTGGAACAGGCGCTCGACTACTTCGGGCAGCTGGTCGCCGAGCGCGCCCAGCGCTACATCGCGGTGGTGCGCAGCGCCGTTCCGCTGAGCGAGGCTCACCAGGACCGTCTCCGGACGCTTCTGCGGCGCAGGTACGGCCGTGAGATCCATCTGAACACCGAGGTCGCCCCCGAGATCGTGGGTGGGCTTTCCATCCAGGTCGGCGACGAGGTCATCGACGGCACCATCGCCGGGCGCATCGCTGAGGTTCAGCGCCGTCTGGCCGGCTGACACACGCGAATAAACGCAAGGCAAGCACGCACGGCGCCGGCCCGGCGCCATTTGAGAGCAAGGACAACGTAGAGATGGCGGAGCTGACGATCCGGCCGGATGAGATCCGGGACGCGCTACAGCGCTTCGTCCAGTCGTACGAGCCTGACACCACCCGCGCGGAAGAGGTCGGAACCGTCACCTACTCCGGTGACGGCATCGCCCGCGTCGGTGGCCTTCCCTCGGCGATGGCGAACGAGCTGCTGGAATTCGAGGACGGCACCCTGGGCATGGCCCAGAACCTCGAGATCGGTGAGATCGGTGTCGTCGTGCTGGGCGACTTCACCGGTATCGAAGAGGGGCAGAAGGTGCGTCGCACCGGCAAGCTCCTCTCGGTCCCGGTGGGCGACAACTTCCTCGGCCGCGTGGTGGACCCCCTGGGCGCCCCCATCGACGGCAAGGGCGAGATCGAGACGACCCAGACTCGCGAGCTCGAGCTTCAGGCCGCGACCGTGATGGAGCGCCAGCCGGTCGGCGAGCCGCTCCAGACCGGTATCAAGTCGATCGACACCATGACCCCGGTCGGCCGTGGCCAGCGCCAGCTGGTCATCGGTGACCGACAGACCGGTAAGACCGCGATCGGTATCGACGCGATCATCAACCAGAAGGCGAACTGGGAGACCGGCGACCCCTCCAAGCAGGTGCGCTGCATCTACGTCGCGGTCGGCCAGAAGGGCTCGACCATCGCCAGTGTGCGTGGCGCCCTCGAAGAGGCCGGCGCGATGGAGTACACCACCATCGTCGCCTCCCCGGCGTCCGACCCGGCCGGCTTCAAGTACCTCTCCCCGTACACCGGCTCGGCCCTGGGCCAGCACTGGATGTACGAGGGCAAGCACGTCCTCATCGTCTTCGACGACCTGACCAAGCAGGCCGAGGCCTACCGTGCGGTCTCCCTCCTGCTGCGCCGCCCGCCGGGCCGTGAGGCCTACCCGGGTGACGTCTTCTACCTCCACTCCCGGCTGCTGGAGCGCTGCGCGAAGCTCTCCGACGAGCTGGGCGCCGGTTCGATGACGGCCCTGCCGATCATCGAGACCAAGGCGGGCGACGTCTCGGCGTACATCCCCACCAACGTCATCTCGATCACCGACGGTCAGGTCTTCCTGAACTCGGACCTGTTCAACCAGGGCCAGCGTCCGGCGATCGACGTCGGTGTCTCCGTCTCCCGTGTCGGTGGCGCCGCGCAGACCAAGGCGACCAAGAAGGTCTCCGGTACCCTGCGGCTGAGCCTGGCCCAGTACCGCGAGCTGGAGGCGTTCTCCGCCTTCGGTTCGGACCTGGACGCCGTCTCCAAGCAGCAGCTGGAGCGCGGTGCCCGAATGATGGAGCTCCTCAAGCAGGGTCAGTACTCGCCCTTCTCCATGGAGAAGACGGTCGTCTCGATCTGGATGGGCAACACCGGCCTGATCGACGAGGTCCCGGTCGAGGACGTCCGCCGTTTCGAGGAGGACTTCCTGTCCTACCTGGACCGCGAGCACAAGGGCGTTCTCGACACCATCCGGGACACCGGCAAGTTCGAGGACGACAGCCAGAAGACCCTTCAGGCCGCCATCGAGAAGTTCAAGCAGGGCTTCCAGACCTCTGCGGGCAGCCTCCTGGGCACCGAGGCCGACGCCGAGGCGCTCTCCGAGGAGAAGGTCGGCCAGGAGACCATCAAGGTCGCCAAGGGCGGGAAGTAACCCATGGGTGCACAGCTTCGCGTCTATCGCCGGAGGATCCGTGCGACGAAGGCGACGGCGAAGATCACCCGTGCGATGGAGCTGATCGCCGCCACGCGCATCACCAAGGCGCAGCGCGCGGCCGAGGCTGCAGGCCCCTACGCACGGGAGATCACGCGGGCGGTGTCCGCCCTCGCCAGCCGGGTGACCGATCACCCGCTGCTGACCGAGGCCGAGAACCCCACCCGTGCCGCCGTCCTGGTCATCACCAGCGACAAGGGTCTGGCCGGCGCCTTCTCGACCAACGTCATCAAGGAGGCCGAGTCCCTCACCCAGCTCCTTCGGGAGCAGGGCAAGGAGGTCCTCACCTACATGGTGGGTCGCAAGGGTGCGGCCTTCTACAAGTTCCGCGACCGTGAGGTCGAGCGGGCCTGGGAAGGCATCACCGAGCGTCCGACCTACGCGCACGCCCAGGAGATCGGCTCCGCTCTCATGGAGAGGTTCTCCCTGGACACCGCTGAGGGTGGTGTCGACGAGATCCACGTGGTCTCCACGGAGTTCGTGTCGATGCTGACCCAGCGGGCCGGGGCGGTTCGCGCTCTTCCGCTGGAGGTGGAAGAGGTCGAGGCGGAGGAACTCGAGGAGAGCCACGGTGGCGAGGCGCTGCCGCTCTACGAGTTCGAGCCCTCGGCGGAGGAGGTCCTGGACCAGCTGCTGCCGCAGTACGTGGTCAACCGGATCTACGCTTCCCTCCTCGAATCGGCCGCCTCCCAGCAGGCGTCCCGTCGTGCGGCCATGAAGGCCGCGACCGACAACGCGGAAGAACTCGTCAAGAACCTGACCAGCCTGGCCAACCAGGCGCGTCAGGCCGAGATCACCAATGAGATCAGTGAGATTGTCGGCGGTGCCGATGCACTCTCTGGGTCCAGCGCGGGAAGTGAGTAAGAGAAGTGTCAACGACAGTTGAAGAGACGACCGGCGCCGGCACCGCCACCGGTCGGATCGCCCGGGTCACCGGCCCGGTCGTCGACGTGGAGTTCCCCGTCGGCTCCCTGCCTGCCATCTACAACGCCCTGCACACCGACGTGAGCATCGGCGGCACCGACAAGGTCATCACCCTGGAGGTCGCTCAGCACCTCGGTGACAACCTCGTCCGGGCGATCTCCCTCGCCCCGCAGGACGGCATGGTCCGTGGCGCCGAGGTGCGCGACACCGGCGCGCCCATCAGCGTGCCCGTCGGCGACATCGTCAAGGGTCACGTGTTCAACACCCTGGGCGAGTCCATGGACGTGCCCACGGCCGAGCTCGGCGTGACCGAGCGCTGGCCGATCCACCGCAAGGCCCCCTCCTTCGACCAACTCGAGTCCAAGACCGAGATGATGGTCACGGGCATCAAGGTGATCGACCTCCTCACCCCGTACGTTCGTGGTGGGAAGATCGGCCTCTTCGGTGGCGCGGGTGTGGGCAAGACGGTGCTCATCCAGGAGATGATCACCCGTATCGCCCGTAACTTCGGTGGTGTGTCCGTGTTCGCCGGTGTCGGTGAGCGCACCCGTGAGGGTACGGACCTCTTCCTGGAGATGGACGAGATGGGAGTCCTGCCGGACACCGCGCTCGTCTTCGGTCAGATGGACGAGCCCCCGGGCACCCGTCTGCGCGTGGCGCTCTCGGCTCTGACGATGGCGGAGTACTTCCGTGACGTCCAGGGCCAGGACGTTCTGCTCTTCATCGACAACATCTTCCGTTTCACCCAGGCGGGTATGGAGGTCTCCACGCTGCTGGGCCGTATGCCCTCGGCCGTGGGTTACCAGCCCAACCTGGCGGACGAGATGGGTCAGCTCCAGGAGCGGATCACCTCGACGCGTGGTCACTCGATCACCTCGATGCAGGCGATCTACGTTCCCGCGGACGACTACACCGACCCGGCTCCGGCGACGACCTTCGCCCACCTGGACGCGACGACCGAGCTCTCCCGGCCGATCTCGCAGAAGGGCATCTACCCGGCGGTGGACCCGCTGGCCTCGTCCTCGCGCATCCTGGACCCGCAGTACGTGGGTCAGGAGCACTACGACGTCGCCCAGCGGGTCAAGGAGATCCTGCAGCGCAACAACGACCTGCAGGACCAGATCGCCATCCTCGGTATGGACGAGCTGTCCGAAGAGGACAAGATCATCGTCAACCGGGCTCGTCGCCTGGAGCGCTTCCTCTCCCAGAACATGTTCGTGGCGGAGAAGTTCACCGGTACCCCGGGCGTGTTCGTGCCCCTGGAGGAGACCATCGCCTCCTTCAAGGGTCTGTGCGACGGCGAGTACGACCACCTTCCCGAGCAGGCCTTCCTCGACGTCGGCAACATCGACATGGTCGTGGAGAAGGCCAAGAAGCTTCAGGAAGGCTAGGACTGCGCGTCAGTGCCCCCGGTCGTGAGCCCGGGGGCGACGGGCGGGGCCAGCCAGGCGGGGTCGAGTATCGATTCGTACTCGGCCCCGCCGAACCCACCCGCTAGCCGAGGAGTTTGTGACAGTGTCGAAGAAGCTTTTCGTCGAGATCGTCTCTCCCGACCGTGAGGTTTGGGCAGGCGAGGGCGACATGGTCATCGCGAAGACCGTCGAGGGCGAGATCGGTGTCATGCCCGGCCACGTGCCGGTGCTGTCGCTGCTCGCCCATGACGCGGTCGTTCGCGTGCTGGGGGCCCGAGAGACCGGTGAGGTCAAGGCCGCCGCCCACGGCGGGTACGTCTCGGTGTCGGGTGAGGGTCGGGTTTCCATCCTCGCCGAGAGCGCCGAGCTCGCCGAGGACATCGATGTGGACCGTGCGCGTCAGGCTCTGACGAGCGCGACCGAGGAGGGCGACAGCGTCGCCGCCGGGCGTGCCCGCAGCCGTCTGCGCGCCGCCGGCGAGGAAGTCGCCTAGCGAAGCGAAAGAGGCGTGACGAGTGGTGGAGCAGCTGCCGGGAACACCGTGGTCGGAGTCCCTGTGGTGGGTGCTCCTCGTCCTCGTCGCCCTCATCGTGGTGGTGTTCCTCGCCGGTGCGCTGAGACGTTTCGTCCTGGTTCGTAGTGGGGGCGCCATCGAGTGTTATCTGCGCGTGTGCGGGGGCAAGGGGCGCCGGGGCACCTGGCGTGTCGGTTTCGGCCGGTACGGCACGGGTGGCTTCGGCTGGTACCCCGTCCTCTCGCTCCGACCGCGGCCGACAGTTCGACTGTCGCGCCGCGGTCTCGTCGTTGTAGGGCGTCGTCCCCGCATGGCGGGGGGCGAGGTCGCCGGCGCGGAGCGGGTGGACGCGTCGTTGCCGGCCGACGTGACGGTCCTGGAGATCGGCTGGATCGCCGAGGACGGCGCCGACCCGGAGAAGGCGGTCTACGAGGTGGCCATGGGGGAGCGTCAGCTCACCGGTTTCCTGTCGTGGACCGAGTCGATGCCCCCGGGCACCCACTGGGAGGCCTGAGCCCTCCCGCCACGCGCGGCCCCGCATGGTTCACACCGGCGGGGCCTCTGTGTTTCCATGGCCGCATGAGTACCATCGTTGCTTTTTCGGTTTCCCCGCTCGGTACCGGTGAGTCCGTCGCGCCCGCGGTGGCGCGCGCGGTCAGGGTCGTACGCGAGAGTGGGCTGCCCAACGAGACCTCCGCTATGTTCACCACCGTCGAGGGTGAGTGGGACGAAGTCATGGACGTGGTCAAACGCGCGGTGGCGGCCGCCGGTGAGGGTTCGTCCCGGGTGAGCGCGACGCTCAAGGTCGACGTCCGGGAAGGTGTCACCGACGGCCTGCGCAGTAAGGTCGACGCCGTCGAGCGCGAGTTGGACGCTTCCTCCTAGCGCTCTCCGCCGGGCTTCCAGAGGACCTCGTCGCCCTCCTCGGCCACGTACCGGCCGAGGATGAACAGCAGGTCCGAGAGCCGGTTGAGGTACTGGGCGGTGAGCGGGTTGACGCTGTCGCCGTGTTCCTCGATCGCGGCCCACACCGAACGTTCCGCCCGTCGCACCACGATGCGCGCGGTGTGCACCAACGCCACCGTGGGGGAGCCGCCGGGCAGGATGAAGCTGCGCAGCGTGGGCAGGTCCGCGTTGTAGGTGTCGCAGGCCTCCTCCAGACGCTCCACGTACTCGGGAAGGACGCGCAGGGGCGGGTACTCGGGGTCGTCGACGATGGGTGTGGACAGGTCCGCGCCCAGGTCGAAGAGCTCGTTCTGCACCCGTACCAGCAGCGTCCGTACGTCTTCGGGCAGCTCGCCCATGGCCAGCGCGACCCCGATGGCGGCGTTGGCCTCCTCGGCGTCGGCGTACCCGACGAGTCGGGTGTCGTTCTTGGAGGTCCTGCTCATGTCGCCGAGCGCCGTGCTTCCGGCGTCTCCGGTCCGGGTGTAGATCTTCGACAGTACGACCGGCTTGTCCGTGTCCCGTTTGGTCATGGGTCTCAGCCTAGGGGAGCGCCCGTCACTGAATCTTCGGCGGCCTCGTGAGCACGGGACGTCACGGAGGATAACTGTTCGATATCGGAGGGTGATGGTGGCGCGTTTCGCTGATACCTTGTGGAATCAGGGAGCTACGGAAAGTAGTTTCCGGTGGTGTTCGCGCATGATGCCCCCGGATGGGCCAGAGGGGGACCGTCCGGGCGGATGGCGCGGGGGGAGACACCGCTGAGGGCGGGTGGCGTGGAACCGGGGGGTTCACGCCACCCGCCCTTTCACCTGTCAGAGCCGGCCGGTGGAGCCGAACGAAAGAACACTGCTAGCGCACCCAGGCGTCGCCCAGACGCGGCAGGTCCACCGGGGTCGGGGCGTTGAAGGGCACCACACCGTTCACCGGCAGGGTGGTCTCGGCGAGGAACTCCACGCCGTGCGCGCCCGCGGCCGACAGTTCGGCCACCGAGTCCCAGTTGACGTGCTCCATCGTGTCGTCCGGCGTGTGGTAGTAGGGGTCGAACATCGCGCCCTCTTCACCGCCGTACCACTCGGCCTGCTCCTCGGTCTTGACGCCGTCGGCACCGGAGAACAGGCCACCGGACGGGATCCCCGCCTGCATGAAGGCCGAGTAGTCGCTGCGCCCGCTCAGCACGCCGGGCTCACTGACCTGGCCCTGACCTTCGAAGTAGTCCTCGAAGACCTTGGCGATCGCGCCGGAGCCGGCGGGGGCGCCACCGGACTCGGGCAGGTCCATGCGGCCGTCCAGGACGAACCGGCCGTAGTTGTGCGATCCGATCATGTCGAAGTTCAGGTAGAGGGCGATGTCGTCGACCTCCTGCTCGGACAGGTCCGCCACGTACTCGTTGGAGCCGACCAGGCCGGACTCCTCGGTGCCCCAGAAGGCGAAACGGACCTTGTTGTTCGGGTCCTCCTTCTCGGCCATGCGCAGGGCGGTCTCCAGGACGAAGGCGGCGCCGCTGCCGTTGTCGTTGATGCCGGGGCCCTCTTCGACGCTGTCCAGGTGGCCGCCGACGACCACCACGTTGTCGTCCTTGCCGCCGGGGGTCTGGGCCAGGATGCTGTAGGAGCTCTCCTGGGCGACCTCCGAGTCCACGGTGACCTGGAGTTCCAGGCCCGAGGTGTCGAGCAGGTCCGCGCCGGCCAGGCCGGAGACACCGATGGCCGGGATGCCGGAGGTCGTGCCGACGGTGCCGAGGAAGACCTCGTCCTCGTTGTTGACGACCACGGCGGCCGAGGCACCGGCGTCGGCGGAGTTCTGCACCTTGTCACCGAACGGGCAGGTGCCACGGAGGGTGATGGCGATCGCGCCCTCGGGGAAGTCGGCGAAGTCGTCGGGGGAGCAACCGCTCTCCTCGCTTTCGGCGTTGACCGCGACGGCGGGGGCGGTCACGTCACCGGCGCTGGAGTAGCTCATGGTGACGTAGTCCTCGTCGAGCTCGTAGGCGCGCTCGTCCGGGGCGGTCCGGGCGAGCACCGCGGGGGTGTTCTCCCGCCAGGACTCGTAGTCGTACTCGTGACGGTAGGGCTCGTACCCGGCGCGTTCGAGTTGATCCTCGATGTACAGGGCCGCGACGTCGTAGCCGGGGGTGCCGCTGGCCCGGTTGCCGCCGTTGTACTCGGCGATGGTGTCGAGGTTGGTCAGGTGGGCCTGGATCGCCTCGGCGGTCACGGCCTCCGACAACGGCAGCTCGTCGGCGTGGGCCGGGCCGCTCGCCAGGGTGCCCGCGGTGAGGCACAGGGCGGCCAGACCCGTGGTGATGGCTCTGCGCCGTCGGGATGAGGGGGCCGCGGGCGGCTGCCCGGGATGGTTCGGACGCACGATGCTTCCTCCCGTATGCGGGGGTCCATCGAACCGTGGAATGGGGGATGGACTCGTGGGGTGGGCGAGGTACCGCTGAAGCCTCGCACCGCTCGGTGGCGGCGGCAAGGGTGGGCGCACCACATTGCCACAATCAGCCACAGACCTTACACACGGGTGGGCACTGTGGTTGGATGGACGGCCGAAATCGACCGGAACGTCTCGACCACGGGGATGGAGCAGGGGCGTGCGGCTACCTCTCGTTCTCGTTCTGGTGCTTGCGCGCCCGGTACTCGACGCCCACACCGCCCATCACCGCGATCCCGCGGATGTGCACGATCGGGGCGCCCGGGTCCACCACGCTGGGGGTGTTCCCCTCGATCCCGAAGCCGCCCATGATCGGCAGGCCGTGCACGCGCACCTGGACGTCGTCGGGGACGATGATCCCGATACCGCCCATCGCCGTGCCGATCCAGATGGTCGTCTCGCGCTGGGTGAACCTGGCCTCGCGCAGGTCGAGTTCGATACCGCCCATCACCGCCACCGCGGTGAACGTGCCCGGGAGGACCCAGTTCCCGGAACGGTCGGCGCCGCCCATGAGTACCAGGGAGGTCCGGCTGCTGGGCGGCATGTCCACGATCCGGCCCGCACCGTAGACGGGACGGGGTGAACGGAAGTCGGTGGGGGCCGGCATGGGAGCGGCTCCGGTGTCCGGCAGGTCTCGGGTCAGGGGGACGAGCTCGCCGAGGGTCTTGGCGCGATAGACCGCGTCCAGACGCTCCCCGTGCTCGTCGGGGTCCAGGCGGCCCTCGGCCAGGGCGTCCCGGAGACGGTGTGCGACGGCGTCACGGTCGGCGTCCGACGCCCGCATCCGTGCGTTGTGGTCCTCGTGGGGGGTGAGTTCGCTCATCGTGTCCACCATAGTTCTATTGTTCCGAGGGTCCGCGGATCCGGCCTCCGGGAAAGCCCCTGAGAAGGCCCTGAGATCTCACGTGTCGGGGAGCAACCCGCGACGCAACGCCTGGGAGACCGCCGCGGTCCGGTCGCCCACCCCCAGTTTCTCGTACGCGCGCATCAAGTGGGTCTTGACGGTGGTGGTGCTGATCCGCAAGGCCCGACCGATCGCCGCGTTGGTGTGTCCTTCCGCCGCCAGACGGAGCACCTCCACCTCGCGTGGCGACAGCGCCGCCGGTTTCTCCGGTTCGGGATCGCGTCGCACGCGGGAGAGCAACTTCCCGGCCAGACGCCCACTGAGCACCGTCTCGCCCCGGGCCGCCGAACGAATCGAGTCGGCCAGTTCCGCGCGCGGGGTGTCCTTGAGCAGGTAGCCGGTCGCCCCGGCCTCGACCGCGCGCAGGATGTCGGTGTCGGTGTCATAGGTGGTGAGCACCAGCACGTGGACGTCGGGGTGGTCGGCGCGGATCCGTTCGGTGGCCTCCGCCCCGTCACCGCCGGGCATGCGCAGGTCCATCAGGACCACGTCGGGTTCCAAGGCGGCGACCCGGACCACCGCCTCGGGGCCCGAACCGGCCTCGCCCACGATCTCCAGGTCGGGTTCGGTGCTGAGCATGCCGCGAATGCCCTCGCGGACCACGGGATGGTCGTCCACCAGCAGGACACGGATCATGGTGCGGCCTTCTCTTTGCAACGCGGGTCACTCCTCCGCTTCGTCACGGGGGATGGTGAGACGGATGGTGGTACCCCGACCGGGCGCGCTGTCCAGGTCCAGGGTCCCACCGACCTCCTCGGCCCGGTGGCGCATGTTCGCCAGGCCGTTGCCGTCGGAGGGGCGGGAGACGTCGAAGCCGGCGCCGTCGTCGGCCACGGTCAGCAGGACGCCGACGTCGGTGTAGGCGAGGGTGACCCGGGCACTGGCGGCCCCGGCGTGCTTGCGGACGTTGGCCAGCGCCTCCTGGGCGGTGCGCAGCAGACACACCCGCAGGTCGTTGGAGAGTTCCTCGGGGGAACCCGTGACCGTCGCGATCACCTCGATGCCCAGTTCGCGGCCGAGGCGTTCCCCGATCCGGGAGATCGCCCCGTCCAGGTCGTCGCCCTCCACCGTTACCGCTCGTCGGGCGGCGACCATCGCGCGTGCCTCGGCCAGGTTCTCGGCGGCGGTCTCGCGCGTCAACGCCAGGTGGCGGCGTGCGGTCGCGGGGTCGGTGTCCAGCTCCGACTCCACCGCCTGGGTGAGGGTGATGATGCTGGTGAACCCTTGGGCAAGGGTGTCGTGCAGCTCACGGGCCAACCGTTCGCGCTCGGCCATCGCCCCCGCCTGCTCGGACAGGCGGGCGGCCTCCCGGCGGCTGCTGCTCAGCTGTTCGATGAGGATGAAACGCTCGGCGCTCTGGTAGATGATCCGTTCGATCCAACCGCTGAACCACAGGGCGTATCCCAGGATCGCCCCGTTGGCCAGCAGGGTGATACCGACCGACCCCCAGTCCCTGTGCCCCGACAGGCCTCCCAACAGGGCAGGGAACAGCAACAACACGGCCAGGGCGGGCACCGCGTACGTGCTGCCCACGGTCATGAAGAACACCGGGGCGATCACCACCAGTGAGACCATCAGGGTCGGGTTGAGGACGATCGCGGGCAGGGTCGGAAGCAGGAACAGCAGCATCAGCCCCAGTGCCTGTCGGTGACCGGGCAGGTCGTTGCCGGTGCTGAAGGTGGGGCGGGCGAACACGAAGTAGACCAGGAGGACCGCGGCCATCAGGGTGGCCGTCACCCACCTCCACCGCTCGGGCCCGCTGATCAGCGCGAGCATGATCATGGCGAGTATCGCGACGGTGAAGGTGGGATGCCACCAGCGACCCAGGTCCCACGCGTGCCACTCCGCCGAGGGACGGATCTTGCGGCGGCGGGACCCGGGCCAGGGGGCGGCGGTGTCCTCCTCCGGAGCCGGATCCGTCATCACGGTCAACCGTCCTTACGGTTCTTCCAACGGAACGTCGTCAGTGTCACGGCCAAGCCCACCACACACCAGATCCCCAGCGCCAGCGCGACCGTGGGCAGCTCCCACGACCCCGATGGTTCGAGTCCGGCCATGGCATCGGGGAAGAACCCGGCGCGCATGCCCTGGGCCATCCACAGCAACGGGAAGAGGGATGCCAGGTTCAGCAACCATTCCGGCAGGGCCGACACCGGCACGAAGATGCCCGAGACGAACTGCAGGATGAGGAAGGGGAAGGTGACCACGGCGGAAGCCGCCTGCGGGGTACGGGCCAGTGAACTCACGGCGATACCCAGCAGCGAACAGGCGACGGTGCCCAGGAGGAACACCCACGCGATGGTGGCCCAGGCCGCCACGGTGGTGGGCAGGGCGGCGTCGAAGAACAGGCGGGCCACCCCCAGGAGCAGGACCACCTGTCCCAGGGCCAGGAACAGCACCAGGATGGTCTTGCCGACGAAGTAGGCGCTGGGCGGCATCGGGGTGCCGCGCAGCCGCCGCAGCATTCCGTACTCGCGTTCGGTGGCGATCGAGACGCCCAGGGTCTGGAAGCTGACCGACATCAGGCCCATGGCGATGAGGCCGGGCAGGAAGTAGTCGACGGCCGACACACCCATGTCGAAGAACCCGCCCATGACGGTCGCGAACAGGGCGAGGATGACCGTGGGCAGGAGGAAGGTGAACAGGACCCCCTCCCATTCGCGGGAGAACGTGCGGATCTCCACCCATCCCCGGGACAGGCCCAGACGCAACGCGCCGGGTGGGCGCGGGGTGCGCGGGGCGATGGGCCGGGTGCTCATATCGAGGTCTCCTCGATCGCGTGGTCGTCCTTGATCATGCCGAGGTAGACCTCCTCCAGGGTGGGGCGGTGCACGCTCAGTTCCGGGATCTCGTCGACGAAGCGGCCGGCCAGTTCCGCGACCACCCGGGTGGGTTCGTCGGTGCGGACCTCCCGTCGTTGGCCCCCCTCGCGCCAGGACACGGTGGCCCGCGCGTGGGCGCGCCCGTCGAGTGCGGCGGGGGCGTCGATCGCCCGGACACGACCGCGCGCCAGCACGCACACCCGGTCGGCCAGCGCCTCGGCCTCCTCCAGGTAGTGGGTGGTGAGCACGATGGTGGTGCCGCCGTCGGCCAGGGCCCGGATCAGCCCCCAGAACTCCCGCCGCGCCCGGGGATCGAAGCCGGTGGTGGGCTCGTCCAGGAAGAGGAGTTCGGGGCGGCCGATGATGCCCAGGGCCACGTCCAGTCGGCGCAGTTGCCCGCCGGACAGGGACTCGGCGAGTTCGCGGGACTTGTGCGCCAACCCGACCCGTTCGATCACCTCGTCGGGGTCGTCGGCCAGCGGATAGTAGCCGGCGAAGTGCCGTACGAGGTCGCGCACCGGCAGCTTCGGGACGAGGGTCTCCTTCTGCCGGACGACACCGACCCGGGAACGCCAAGCGGGCCCCGCCCGACCGGGATCCACGCCCAAGACCCGCACATTGCCGCCGTCGCGTCCACGGAACCCCTCCAGGATCTCGACTGTGGTGGACTTGCCGGCGCCGTTGGGGCCCAGCAGCGCGAAGATCTCACCGAGCTCGATGCCCAGGTCGATGCCGGCGACGGCTTCGGTGTCGCCGTACCGCTTACGGAGGTCGTCGACCTCGATGACCGTTTCGTTCATGTCCCGAGCCTCCCGTGGGAGGGGGGCACGGGGGTATCCACCACGAAGACGAGCCCGTGTCCTCCGGTGGGAGGACACGGGCTCAGGGTCCCAAGGCCGCCCCCTCAGGGGACGGAAGGGTTCAGAACAGGCGGAGGGTGTCGGGTTCGATGCCGCGGAGCTCGTCGTAGTCCAGGACCACGCACGAGATGCCGCGGTCCTCGGCCAGGACCTTGGCCTGGGGCTTGATCTCCTGGGCGGCGAACACACCGGTGACCGGGGCCAGGGACGGGTCGCGGTTGAGCAGCTCCAGGTAGCGGGTGAGCTGTTCGACGCCGTCGATGTCGCCGCGTCGTTTCAGTTCCACCGCGACGGTCTTGTTCTCCCCGTCACGGCACAGGATGTCCACCGGACCGATCGCGGTGGGGTACTCGCGGCGGACGAGCGTGTAACCCTCGCCGAGCGTGGTGATGTGCTCGGCCAGCAGTTCCTGCAGGTGCGCCTCGACCCCGTCCTTCTGCAGCCCGGGATCCTTGCCGAGTTCGTGCGAGGAGTCGTGCATGATCTCCTCCATCGTCAGCACGAGCTTCTCCCCGGACTTTTCGTGCGTGACCGTCCACACGTCCGGGCCGTCCTCGACGGTCTCCTCCCGCAGTTTGCACGGAGGGTTCATCCAGTTCAGCGGCTTGAACGCCCGATCGTCGGCGTGGATGGACACGCTCCCGTCCGCCTTGATGAGGATCAGGCGGGGAGCCATGGGCAGGTGGGCGGTGAGCCGGCCGGCATAGTCGACGCTGCACCGCGCGATGACGAGACGCACGGGACGTCACGTTACCGCTTCCGGCGCCCCCTCGGAGCCGCTTCGCCCCTGACCGGAACCTAGGCTGTCCGGATGCTCGTGCGTAATCGTTGGGTCGTCCTGTCCATCAGCATGGTCGCGCAGGTGGCGAGCGTCTCGGCCATCTTCGGGATTCCGGTGGTGCTGCCGCGGCTGCGCGAGGACTTCGGGGTGAACACCGCCCAGGCCGGTGTCCTGGCCGGACTGCCCTCCTTCGGGCTGCTGCTCACCCTGTTGATCTGGGGCGTGGTCATCGACCGGGTGGGGGAGCGCGGCACCATGGCGCTCAGCCTGACCCTGACCACGGGCGCCCTCGGACTGTTGTGGATCACGCCCGGTCTGTGGTCGGTGGCGGCGGTGTTCCTGCTCCTCGGCGCGGTAGGTGGTCCCGTCAACGCCGCCAGCGGCCGTTTGGTCCTCACCTGGTTCACCGCCGGGGAACGCGGACTGGCGATGGGCATCCGACAGTCGGGGTTGCCCGTGGGGGTCGGGATATCCGCGCTGGTGCTGCCCGGCGCCGCCGAGGCCTGGGGGTTCGTGGGGGCCATGACCCTGCCGGCGTTGCTCGCCCTAGCGGCGGTCCCCCTGGTCCTGGCGATGCCCACGGAACCGCCCCGGACCGAACGAGCGCGAAGCGCCCCGGAACGTGAGCGGGAGGTCACAGACGTCCCGCCTCGTTCGCCCTACCGGGAGTGGACGATCTGGCGCGTGCACGGAGTGAGCATGCTCCTGGGCGTTCCCCAGGTCACGTTGATGACCTACGCCGTCCTCTACCTCGTACAGGAACAGGGATGGGGTGCGCCGGCCGCCGGGGTGGTGGTCGCCGCCGCTCAGGTTCCGGGTGCGATCGGTCGTCTGGTCCTGGGCGCGGTCTCCGATCGCACCGGTGAACGCATGCGACCCGTCCGCACCCTCGCCGCGTCCGGCGCGCTGGTCCTGCTCCTGCTCACGTTCCTGCCACAGGCCTGGTCGTGGAGCGCGGTGCCCCTGGTGCTCGTCTGCCTGATCCTGACCATGTGGCACAACGGGTTGACCTTCACCTCCGTGGCGGAGATAGCCGGGACCGCGTGGGCCGGTCGGGCGCTCGCCGTGCAGAACTGGTTGCAGGCGATCAGTACCACGCTCACCCCATTGCTCATGGCCGTGGTCATCACGGTGGCCGGACTGCCGTGGGTCTTCGCGGTGGGTGCGGTGTTCGCCGCGGCGGCGATCGCGGTCGTTCCGGCCGGTCGCCGGTCGATCCCCGGCCCGACTACCAACGAGTAGGACGGAACGGGTACCGGTGCGCGGTCTCGTGGTTCGAGGCGTCTAAAGTGGGGCTCATGGTGCAGGAATTCAAGAAGGTCGGCGTCGTTGGACTGGGCACGATGGGTGCGGGCATCGCTGAGGTGTTCGCCCGTGCGGGCTTCGATATCGTCGGGGTCGAGATCGACCAGGCCGCCCTCGACCGCGGGCGAGGTCACGTGGACAAGTCCCTCTCTCGTGCGGTCGAAAAGGGCAAACTCACCGAGGAGGAACGCTCCGAGATCGACGCGCGCTTCACGTTCAGCGCGTCCCGCGAGGACCTGGCCGACGTGGACTTCGTCGTCGAGGCCGTCCCCGAGCGCATGGACATCAAGCGTGACGTGTTCGGCGACCTCGACCGGATCTGCGCTCCCGGCACGATCCTGGCGACCAACACGTCCTCGTTGTCCGTCACCGAGATCGCCGCGCTGACCGACCGCCCCGAGAAGGTCGTCGGTCTCCACTTCTTCAACCCGGCCCCGGTCATGAAGCTGGCCGAGGTCATCACGACCGTCTCCACCACCGATGAGACCGTCGACGTCGTCACCGAGGTCGCCAAGCGCATCGGCAAGACCCCGATCACGGTCGGCGACCGCGGCGGTTTCGTGGCCAACGCCCTGCTGGTGCCCTACATCAACGACGGCATCCGCCTCTACGAGCGGCAGATCGCCACCCGTGAGGAGATCGACGAGTCCGTCAAGAAGGCCGCCGGCCTGCCGATGGGCCCGCTCACCCTCGCCGACCTGGTCGGCCTGGACGTGTGCCTGGCCGTCATGGACGTGCTGTGGGAGGAGTTCCACGACCCGCGCTACTCCGCCTCTCCGCTACTGCGCCGCATGGTCGCCGCCGGCCGCCTCGGCCGCAAGACCGGACAGGGCTTCTACAAGGGCAAGGACGACGCCCCCGAGTCGCGGCGCACCGGTCGTCTCGCCCAGATGGTCCGCGAGGAGGAGACACTCGACATCGGCGAGATGCTCATCGCGGCGCAGATCGACGACGCCATGCGCATGATCGGCGACGGTTACGCCTCCGCCAAGGACGTCGACACGGCCCTGCGGTTCGGCTGTGGTTACCCGAAGGGTCCGACCGAACTCCTGGAGGACCGCGGCGCCGAGTCCGTCATCACCACCCTGGTGTCGATGGGCGAGTACAGCCTCACCACCATCGCGGTGCCGGCACCGCTGCTCATGGACCGCCTGCCCGACGTGGAGGACTCCGAAGGCCACGGCGGCTGTGCCTGCCACGGGGGTGCCTAGCGTCGCCGCTTCACCTTGGCCGTCATCGCACCCCGGGGTGTGATGGCGGCCACTGTCGTTTCTCTTCTACCCTTGAACGGTGAGCCCGCGCCGAAACAGCCCCCGCCGTAAGTCCGGCCGCAAGTCGGCGGCCGGTCCCCCCGATGAGGACGCCCTCATGCTGCGCATCACCGGGGGGCAACGCCGTGAGACCGGACCGGACGGTGAGTACGTCACCCGCCGTGTATCCGGATCGGCCGCCACCAAGGTCTACCGCTGTCCCGGCTGCGCCCAGGAGATCCCCACCGGCATGCCGCACGTGGTCGCGTGGCGTCCCTACGGGGATGGCGGCGATCGGCGTCACTGGCACTCCTCCTGTTGGGAAAGGCGCTCCCAGCGCTCACCCAGGGCCCCCCGATACTGATCCCGGACCCCACCGAAGAAGGAGCCATGGAGATCCGAGCCACCACGGTGCTGCCCGCCGATCGGCGCCCCATCACCCTGCACACCGCCGACGGCCTCGAACTGGTCGGGGAACTGGCGATGCCCGAGGGCGGGAAGCCGGACGCCACCATCGTGTGCCTGCACCCGCTGCCCACCGCCCAGGGCATGATGGACAGCCACGTGCTGCGCAAGGCGTCCTTCCGGCTGCCGGCGTTGGCCAACATCGCGGTCCTGCGGTTCAACACCCGGGGCACCACCTCCCGACACGGCACCAGCCAGGGCGAGTTCGGCGAGGGAGAGACCGAGAAGCACGACGTGCTCGCCGCCATCGAGTTCACCGAGTTCGAGGAACTCCCCCGACCCTGGCTGTTGGGCTGGTCCTTCGGTACCGAACTGGCGCTCAAGTGGGGCTGTGACCCCCAGGTGAAGGGCGCCATCCTGCTGTCGCCGCCCCTGCACCGGGCCGACGAGTCGGACATGGCGGTGTGGACCGAATCCGGTAAGCCGGTGGTGGCGCTGGTCCCCGAACACGACGACTACCTCAAGCCCGACGAGGCCCGTGAACGCTTCGCACCGCTCACCCAGGCGGAGATCATCGGGGTGGACGGAGCCAAACACCTGTGGGTCGGCGAACCCTATGTGCGCCGCGTCCTCGACGAGATCGTCCAGCGGGTCGCCCCCGAGGCGTCTCCGCTGCCCACCGAGTGGGACGGTCCCTGGGAGAAGGACACCGTGTAGCCTTGCGCCGCCGCACATGAGGAAGGGCACGGAATCCGCCAGGGGCGGCTTCCGTGCCCTTCACCGTGTCAGACGATCACGGCCGCGAGGGCCGTGACTACTCCTGCCACCAGTCCTCGTCGTCGGCGCCCTTACCGGAGTGGGCCGGCTGCTTGGCCTCCTCGACCGGAGCCGCCGGAGCGGGCTCCTGCTGGATGGCCGCGGGCGCGGCACCGGCCGGAGCGGCCGGCGCCGGAGCGGCGCCACCGCCACCGAGCAGCTGACGCAGCTGCTGCAGGTGCGACTGGATGCTGTCGCGCTGGCGGTTGAGCTCCTCGACCTCCTTCTTGGCGATCGCCATGATGCGGTTGGCCTCGGCCTTGGCATCGGAGACCTGGTGCTCGGCCTTGGCCTTGGCGTCGGCGTCGATCTGGCCGGCGTTCTTCTTGGCGTTGCCGACCAGCGTCTTGGCGTGGTTCTCGGCCTCGCGGCGGGTGTGCTCGGCCTGCTGGCTGGCCTTGGTGGCGCGCTCCTCGGCGCTACGAGCGCGCTCCTCGGCCTCGCTGACCATCTGCTGGGTGGCAGCCTGGGCGGCGGCCAGACGCTCGGCGTCCTGACGCTCGGCCTCGGCACGACGGTCGGCCAGCTGTAGCTCGAACTGGTCCTCGGTCTCGGTGCGACGGGCCTCGGACTCGGCGTAGGCGCGCTCGGCGTTCTTGCGCAGCTCCTCGGCCTGGCTCTTGGCGGACTGGATCGTCTCGTCGCGCTCGCGCTTGGCGGCGGCGCGGGCCTGGGCGCACTCACGCTCGGTGGTGGTGCGCAGCTTGGCGATCTCACCCTCGAAGGTGGCGCGCTTCTCGGCGATCTCGTGGTCGACGGCGGAGCGCTTCTTCTGGACCTCGCGCTCGGTGGTGGAGGCCAGCTCGTCGGCCTCACGGCGGGCCGTGGTGCTGATCTCCTCCGCCTCGGACTCGGCGGACTGGCGCTGTTCGTCGGCCTCGCGCTGGGCGAGCGTGCGGACCTCGGTGGCCTCGGACTCGGCGGCGGCGCGCATCTCCGCGGCCTCGATCTTGGCCGCCGAACGAATGTCGTTGGCGTCGATCTGGGCGCCCTGGACGAGCTCGTTGGCCTGTTCCTCGGCCAGACGGAGCAGTTCCTCGATGCGCGAGCCCAGACCGGAGTAGGTGGGACGCTCGCGCTCCTGCAGCTGACGCTGCTTGGAGTTCAGCTCGGCCTTGTACTTCTCGGCCGCGCCGTTGGCCTCCTTGACCTCGTTGCGGAGCCCGTCGAGGTAGTCCTGCACCTGGTTGCGGTCAAAGCCACGCAACACCACGTCGAACTCGGGCGGAGCGTTGTCTTCGTCGAAGATGTTGTTGAGCTGGGTGTCGATGTTGTTTGACGACATGTGGCGGAATCCTGAACGGGTGCGAGACGGCTACTTGTACTTGCGTACTGCCGGGGACGGCAGGAGGGAACTGCGGTGCCCCCGGGACGGTGTGAGTCCGAGGTACGTGCGCCGAGGGTGTGGGCGGATGGGTTCGATGGTCGACTCGGGCCGGACTACGAGGGCCGATCCGGTCGGTGTCGTTGGTGGTTATGGCCGCCCCGGTTCACGACCGGACTGCAAGACATGGACCAACGCCGGAAGAAAAGTACATCCGGCAGCTAGCCGACTTTATCAAGCGTGCAACACCGGGGAAGGGGGTTTGGTGTAACTTCCGGTGGGGTCCAAGGTCGGCCGCTCTCGCGGAAGTCAATACGTGATGCGTTCGGGACGTCACCGTGACTTCGTCGGCCCGGTCGATCATGGGGCGTTCCCTCAGTGCGAGCCTTGCACCAATTCGGTCAGAACGCCACCGCAGTCCTTCGGGTGGAGGAAAACGATCCGTGAACCCGCGGTGCCGGCGCGCGGTTCGGCGTCCAGGACCCGTACCCCGCGCTCACCGATCCCCGCCGCGCTCGCGGCCACGTCGGCGGTGCCGAACGCGAGGTGGTGCACGCCCTCGCCGTTGCGTTCCAGGAACCTCGCGACGGGGGAGTCGTCGCGGGTCGGCTCCAGCAGTTGGAGACAGGTGGCGCCGCCGTCGTCGGTGCCGTTGACCCGCAGCATCGCCTCGCGTACACCCTGCTCCTCGTTCACCTCCTCGTGCTCGACCTCGAAGCCGTACGTGCGCCGGTAGAAATCGATGGCGGCGTCCAGGTCCTTACAGGCGATACCCACGTGGTCCAGACGGGTCAGCCCGGAGAACGGGCCGGTGGGAACGGGTGCGTCGCTCACGGGTGAACCTCTCGAACGTCGATGTGATCCGTGTGGGTATCGTTGCAGACCAGGTGCGTCACCCATCACTTGGAGGCCAGTTAAGATGCCCGGTTCCGTCATCGTCGGTGGGGCACGGACCCCCACCGGCAGACTCCTCGGCTCCCTCGCCGGGTTCTCCGCCGCAGACCTGGGCGGCTTCGCGATCAAGGCCGCGCTGGAGCGCGCCGGCATCAGCGGTGAGCAGGTCGGATACGTGATCATGGGACAGGTGTTGCAGGCCGGCGCGGGCCAGATCCCGTCCCGTCAGGCCGCCGTCAAGGGCGGTATCCCCATGGACGTCCCCTCGGTGACCATCAACAAGGTCTGCCTGTCCGGCCTGGACGCGATCGCCCTCGCCGACCAGCTCATCGGCGCGGGCGAGTTCGACATCGTGGTAGCCGGCGGCATGGAGTCCATGACCAACGCCCCGCACCTGCTGCCCAAGTCCCGTAAGGGCTACAAGTACGGCTCCATCGAGGTCCTGGACGCCACCGCGCACGACGGCCTCACCGATTCCTTCGAGGGCGCCTCCATGGGCGCCTCCACCGAGCGCCACAACGGCAAGCTCGGCATCGAGCGTCCCGAGCAGGACGCCTTCGCCGCCCGCTCGCACCAGCGCGCCGCCGCCGCGGCCGAGAAGGGCCTGTTCGACGAGGAGATCGTCCCCGTCGAGATCCCGCAGCGAAAGGGCGACCCGGTCGTCTTCTCGCACGACGAGGGCGTCCGCGCCGACACCACCGCAGAGAGCCTGGGCAGGTTGCGTCCGGCCTTCGACCGCGAGGGCACCATCACCGCCGGTTCCTCCTCGCAGATCTCCGACGGTGCCGCCGTGGTGGTCGTGATGAGCCGGGCCAAGGCCGAGGAGCTCGGCGCTCCGATCCTCGCCGAGATCGGGGCGCACGGAAACGTGGCCGGCCCCGACAACTCCCTGCACTCCCAGCCCTCCAACGCCATCAAGCACGCCCTGGGCAAGGCGGGCAAGAAGGTCGAGGACCTGGACCTCGTCGAGATCAACGAGGCGTTCGCCGCGGTGGGCCTGAAGTCGACCGAGGACCTCGGCGTCTCCGAGGACATGGTCAACGTCAACGGCGGCGCCATCGCGATCGGTCACCCGATCGGCGCCTCCGGTGCCCGTATCGCCCTGCACCTGGTGCACGAGCTGCGCCGGCGTGGCGGTGGCCTGGGCGCCGCGGCCCTGTGCGGCGGCGGCGGCCAGGGCGACGCCCTGCTGTTCTCGGTGCCCGCCGAGTAACTCCCGTACGACGTCCGAACGAACCCGTGCGACCAGGGCCACCCCCGAACGGTCGCACGACGCACCTGTCCACCGCGGGGCGGAAGGCCACGAGCCTCCGCCCCGCGCGGTACTTCTCGAGGAGTCACATGAACGCCCCCCAGCTGGTCGAACGGGTCCGCGGTGGTGACCGCAGGGCCCTGGCCCGCGCGATCACCCTGGTGGAGAATGGTGCCGAGGAACTGCGCCCCATCATGGCGGGGTTGGCGCCCCACACCGGCCGGGCCCACGTGGTCGGCTTCACCGGGTCACCGGGGGTGGGCAAGTCCACCACCACCAACGCCGTGGTGCGCGCCGCGAGGGCCCAGGGCAGGTCGGTCGCCGTCCTGGCGGTGGACCCCTCCTCGCCGTTCACCGGGGGTGCTCTGCTGGGCGACCGGGTGCGGATGCAGGAGCACTCCGCCGACCCGCAGGTGTACATCCGTTCCATGGCCAACCGGGGCCATCTGGGCGGGCTGTCGTGGGCGACGCCGCACGCGCTGCGGGTACTGGACGCGGCCGGGTTCGACGTCATCCTCGTGGAGACCGTGGGAGTGGGCCAGTCGGAGGTCGACATCGCGAGCCAGGCGGACACCACCGTGGTGTTGAGCGCCCCCGGGATGGGCGACGCGGTCCAGGCCGCCAAAGCCGGTGTGCTCGAGGTCGGCGACGTGTTCGCGATCAACAAGGCCGACCGGGACGGCGCCAGGTCGACCCTGCGTGAACTGCGTCAGATGATCGCGATGAAGGACCGCACCGACCACGAGTGGAAGCCGCCGATCGTCATGACGGTGGCCTCCCAGGACGAGGGCGTGGGTGAGCTGTGGGAGCGCGTCGAACAGCACTTCGCCCACCTGGAGGCCTCCGGTGAGCTCGCCGAACGACGCCGTGCCCGCGCGCGGGGCGAGGTCGAGGCCATCGTGCTGGAGTTGTTGCGCGCACGCCTGGGCGGGGTCGGGGCCGACGGCGGCCTGGACACCCTGGCCCATGAGGTGGCCGTGGGCGACCGCGACCCCTACACCGCCGCAGACCTGCTGCTCAAGGAGCTGGGAGCCGACCCGCTTCCGTGACCGGGGCGAGGACCTCGCGCAGGACACCGGCGAACCCGTCCGGGTCCTCCATGAACCCGCCGTGGTCCCCGGGGAACACCACGGGGTCGGTATGGAGCAGTTCCGCCAGCGCCCGGGCGGTCCGGTCGGTGATCAGGCCGTCCGAGGCCGCCCCCAGCGCGAGGACCACCCGGGCGGATCCGGCGGCGATCCGAGCGGGGTCGACCCGGTGGTGCACGGTGCCCCGGAGTTCATGGACGTAGAACCGTCGGTCGTTCTCCCCGTCGTCCGCTCCGTCCTCTTCCTCGTCCGCGCTCGGGCCGATCTCCTCGGTGCCTTCCTCCGGTGCGGGGAAACCCGCGTTGATCATGAATCGGCGCCAGGCCGCCCCCGCGCCGTCCCGGTGGTAGGTCGCGATGATCTCCTCGGTGACCGCGAACTGTTCCTCCGCCTCCGGCAGTAGCCCGAGCAGCGGAGGCTCGTGCGCCACGATGGTGCGGGCCCGATCGGCATGGCGTTCGGCCAGCGCCAAGATGGTCACGGCCCCGCCGCTGGAACCGAGGAAGTCGGCCTCGTCGGTGCCCAGATCGTTCAGGATCGCGACGAGGTCGTCGGCGCGCGCCTCGGGTGTGGAGTCCTGGTCGGGATCGTCGAGCACGCTGCGACCGATGCCCCTCGGGTCATGGGTGACCACGGCGTGAGTGTCCGAGAGCGCCTCCGCCAACGGTACGAACGCTTCACCGCCCATCGGTGCCCCGGTCAGCACCAGGAGCGGCCCCTCGCCGCGGATCTCGTAGTGGATGACCCCGTCCGGGGTCCTCAGGGTGTGCGTACTGGTCATGTCCGGTTCCCTTCGCTATGGGTCGCCGTCCAGGGCGACCTCACCCGTATGGACCGGTTCTCCTCACCGAACTCATCGCACCCCCGTGAAGCGTCCTCGAGAAAAGTCCTCGAGAAAAGAGGGACCGGGGTGGACCGTCGCACGTCGGTCCACCCCGGTCGGGCGGCGGTGCTCCCCGGATCAGAGCACCGACGCCGTCTCGGCCCGTTCGGCGCACGGCCGAACGGGGGCTCGGCTACCGGCCGCCCAACGCCGCGTCGATCGCGGTGATGAGGCTTCCGTCGGCGTCGTCGCCGTCGATGGACCAGATCATGACGCCGCCCAGATCGTTTTCCAGGGCCCAGTCGGTCTTCTGGGTCATGGCGACCTCGTCGTCGTAGGTCCAGAAGGTCTCACCGTCGTAGAGCCAGGCGGTACCGAGATCGTCGTCGCGGTGCACCTCGAAGCCGCTCAGGTCCTTGAGGACCTTCCAGTCCTCGGTGCCGTCCGCGTAGGTGCCGGGGGCGGGCCCCTCGGCGGACTGGAACAGCCCGTCGTCGTTCGGCCCGGACTCCACGCCCGTCCACCCCTGGCCGTAGAACGGCACGCCCAGGACGATCTTGGCGGGGTCGACCCCGCGCTCCACGTACGCCTGGAGATTGGTCTCGGCGGAGATCACGTCACCGGGGTCGTTCGGGTCGGGCACCAGGTTGGACTGGTGGTTGGTGACCGTCTCCCAGGTGCCGTGGTAGTCGTAGCCCTGCACGGTGACGAAGTCGAAGTCGGCCATGACCTCGTCCAGTTCGTAGCCGGTGTCCAGTCGCCAGGCACCCGCGGGCATGAACGAACTCAGTTCGAAGTGCCGGCCGGTCTCCTCGCCCAACTCGTCGAGCTGTTCGCGGAACTCGCGGACCAGGGCGGTGAAGTTCTCACGGTCCTCGGGGCGCACCACGTTGTCGGGGTGGCCGTCGGATCCGGGCCACTCCCAGTCCAGGTCGATGCCGTCGAAGATCCCGTAGGCGACGCCCTCACCACCGGTGCCGTCGATCTCGGGGAGGTTCCCGCGCAGGTACAGGTCCACGCAGGAGCTCACCAGACGCTCACGGGACTCGGGGGTCAGCGCCGCGTCGGAGAAGTTCTTGGACCAGTTCCAGCCGCCCAGGGAGATGTCGACGACCAGCTCCGGATACAGCTCCTTGAGCTTGCGCAGCTGGTTGAAGTTGCCGCGCAGGGGCTGGCCGGGGCCGTCCGCGGCACCGTCGACGCTCTCCGAGGCGGGGACCACCCGACCGTAGTCGGCGAGGGCGTCGCCCTCCTCCGGCTCGTCGGTCATGAAGCACTCGCCGTCGGTACCGACGTTGCCGAACGCGTAGTTGATGTGCGTGAGCTTGCCGGCGCTGCCCGATTCCACCAGGTCACGGACGTGGTAGTCGCGTTCCTGCGGGCCCCACTGGGTGAAGTAGGCGACGTTCATCGCGTCGTGCCCGGGACCGGAGGAGACGGTGCCCGCGCAGTTCGCGCCGTTGATCGTGCAGTCCGACAGGTGGGTGGTGCCATCGGAGTGGACGCCGTTGAACCCGAAGGCGTAGGTACCACCGGCGGGGACGACCGCGCCCCAGACCGGGGGAGTGACGGTGTAGCCCTCATCCGAGGAACCCGTGACGGAGGCGTTCCACAGTTCGTGGACCGCGCTGCCCTCGGGGAGATCGAATTCGAGGGTCCAGTCGACGAGGTCGGTGTCGGATGCGTTGTGGACGGTGATCTCGCCGGTGTAGCCGCTGTTCCAGCGGGCCGACTCCACGTAGGTCACGGTGAGGTCGGAGGCGTCGGTCTCCTGCGCGGCCGCGGGGGACGAGGCCAGTGCGAGCGGTACCGCGAGAACCGCCGCGGCGGGAACCGCGAGTGTGTTCCTGAGTCGTCGTGCGCTCACGTCGGGGTCTCCTGGGGGCTTGTCAGTGGCCGAGTGCGGGGCCAGGGCCGTACTGACGTGGGGGGATTAATTTTTAGGAAACTTAACTAATAATTCCGGGCGGCGTCAACGCCCTCACGGCGGGTTTCTTCGGACGATCCGCGAAGTCGCAGGTCGCCGGCGGGATTTTCGATGACGGTGGGATCCGTGCCCGCTTCGCGACGGGACCCGGTGACGAGCACACCGCCTAGATGAGTG
>NZ_BCSH01000045.1 GCF_001570765.1 Nocardiopsis listeri NBRC 13360
ACACGCCTCCGCCTCTTGGAATTACTCCTCTAGTCGTTCTTGGGCTCGGCGGGCGCGAGGGGGGCACCCATGGCGTGGTAGCCGCCATCGACGTGCATGACCGTGCCCGTGATGGCGCGGGCGGCGGGCGACATCAGGAACAGGGCCGGGCCGGCGACCACCGACGTGTCCTTGGTGTCCCAACCCAGCGGGGAGTGGTCCCCCCAGGAGTCGGCGATCTGGGAGAAACCGGGGATGGACCCGCCCGCGAGGGACTTGATCGGGCCGGCGGAGATCGTGTTCACGCGGATGCGGTCCGGGCCCAGGTCACGGGCCAGGTAGCGGGCGGAGTTCTCCAGGACGGCCTTGGCCGAACCCATCCAGTCGTAGACCGGCCAGGCGACGCTGGCGTCGAAGGTCAGCGACACCACTCCGGCACCCGCGGGGGCCTTGGCGAGCAGGTCGCGCATGCCCACTGTCAGGGCGGCCAGGGAGTAACCGGAGACATGGATCGCCTTGGAGACGTCCTCCCAGTCGGTGTTGAGGAAGTTGCCGCCCAGTGCGGACTCGGGGGCGTAGGCGATGGCGTGCAGCACCCCGTCCAGGTGGTCCCAGTGCTCACCGATCGCCTCGACGGTGGTCTTGATCTGCTCGGGGTCGGTGACGTCCATCGGCAGCACCGCGATCGGTTCCTTGGGCAGCCGCTTGGCGATGCGCTCGCAGATGGAGAAGGCGCGTCCGGGCGGGTTCGTCAGGATGACGTCGTGACCCTGGTTCATGGCCTCCTCCGCGATCGCGTAGGCGATGGAGGACTGGGTGGTGATACCGGTGATGAGCAGGTTCAAGAGGTCCCCTTGACGATTCGGCGACTTGCAGTGGAAACGTATCGGTGGAACCACGATTGATCAGTCGTGGAAGCCGACAAAGATTCCAGCCCCGTCTTTGGTCGCACGGTCCACAGCAGGGGAACCGAGGCTCGGCGCACAGGTGGAGCCTCGGTCCGTACGAGTGAGCCAGAAATCCGCACCGATTCTTTGTGGTCTTCCACTGGTGACCGCGGGGGTGCGATGCGGGCAGAGTCGTAGGCGCGCCTCCCTGGCACGGTTTCGGGGCGTCCCAGCGGGCTTGGCCGCCGCTGGGACGCCCCGTCATCTCCACGCCCATGGGTCGCGGCCCCGCAGCTCGGAGAGCCCCTCGCACGGTCGGTTCCGGACGTAACCCCCACGAACCACCACGGGTAGTCTGGCTGCTGGACCACAGGCCCGAGTAAAACGGGAGGCTAGCGGCCGTGTCATCACGTGAGGATGAGCCGGACGTGCCCGAAGGGACCCCCGGGCCCGCTGATGACGGTGCCACCGAGGAGAACGCCCCCTCGGAGGTTCACGACCTCCCCGAGGTGCCGGGCGCCGGCGCGAACGCCTTCGACTTCGAGGACGCCAAACCTCCCAGGCGTCGCCGCCGCTCCAAGGTCGCTATGGTCGTCGCGACCGCCCTGGTCCTGGTCATGGTCGTCGCGATGGCCGTCCCCGTCAGCCGCGACGGGATCCTGGCCCTATGGTGCGACGTCACCGGCGGGGTCTGCCCCGGCGAACCACTGCCACCGATCACCGAGGACGAGGAGATCGACTGGCGGGTGCGTGTGGAACCCGAGGAGGCCGCGCTGTGGGGCAACTACGTCTCCCTGGGCGACTCCTACTCCTCCGGTGACGGCGCCGGCGAATACGACCCCGAGACCGCCGAACCCGGCGAGTGCTGGCGCTCGGAGAACGCCTACCCCAAGCTCATCGAGCAGGAGTTCGACTTCGTGGGCGCCCTGGGGTTCTACGCGTGCAGTGGGCACCGCGGCTCGCAGATGCTCGAACAGGTCGGCACCTCCGAGTCCCAGCTCGAACGCGTCACCGAGAACACCTCGCTGGTGACCGTGGGCATCGGCGGCAACGACCTCGGGTTCATCTCGGTTCTGCGCACCTGCATCGTGCGCGTGCCCCTCCTGGAGCGGACCGGTTGCACCGATCAGGAGACCGAGGTCGAGGAGAAGATGGACGCGTTCGAGGAGACCCTCACCGAGGTGCTCGGTGAGATCCGTGATCGCGCCCCCGACGCCCGTGTCCTGGTCCTGGGCTACCCGAGGCTCTTCCCGGAAGAGCCGCCCGGCATGTACTACACGCTCTCCAACGGTGACCAGCTCTGGCTGAACACCGTCGCCCAGCGGTTCAACGATCGCATCCGCGACACCGCCTACCGGGTGGACGGCGAGGTCTACGGTTCGCGCCAGGTCGGCAGCGTGGAGTACGTGAACGTGTTCAGTTCGTTGACCGGCCACGAGGTCAGCGCGGACGATCCCTGGCTCAACGGCATCGTGCTGGGCGAACTGGGCGAGGGGTTGAAGGTGGACCGCGCGAGCTTCCATCCGACCGCCGAGGGGCAGCGGTCGGTCGCCGAGCGGGTGCGCTTGCAGGTCTTGGAGGGTCCCGAACGGGTGCTGTACCAGTCCCGCGACCGGTTGGAGAGCGTGTCCCCGGAGAAGTTGTCTCGTGAACTCGGTGGTCCGCTGGACCCGGTGAACGGCGAGTCCGAGGACGAACCCGCCACCGACGAAGGCGCGGAGGAGGCCGCCGAGGCGGACTCCGACCCCGACTCCTGACCCGGCTCTCGATCGACGCTCGGACGGCCGGAGGGTGCGGGGGCCGCGAACGGCCCCCGCACCCCCGTCGCTACTTCTTCTCCGCCTTGAGTTCGGCGATGACCTCGGCGAAGCGGTCCAGACCCCAGTTGAGGTCCTCTTCGGTGATCACCAGGGGCGGCGACATCCGCACGGTCGAACCGTGGGTGTCCTTGACCAGGACCCCGTGCTCGGCGAGCCGCTTGCACAGCTCCTTGCCGGAGGCCAGCTCGGGATCGACGTCCACGCCGGCCCACAGGCCGATGCTGCGCGCCGCGACCACGCCGTTGCCGACGAACTCGTCCAGTCGGCGTTTGAGGACCTCGCCCAGCTTGCGGGCGTTCTCCAGGTAGGGGCCCTCGCTCAGCATGCGCACGACCGTCTCCCCGACGGCCCCGGCGAGCGGGTTGCCACCGAAGGTGCTCCCGTGCTGGCCGGGCTGGATGACCCCCAGCACGTCCTCGTCGGCGACCATGGCCGAAACCGGCAGGATGCCGCCGCCCAGCGCCTTGCCGAACAGGTAGGCGTCCGGGACCACTCCGCTGTGCTCACAGGCCCGGATGGTGCCGGTACGGCCCAGTCCGGCCTGCACCTCGTCGGCGATGAACAGCACGCGATTGTCGTCGCAGATCTCCCGGACCCGGGGCAGGTAGTCCGCGGGCGGCACGACCACGCCCGCCTCGCCCTGTACCGGTTCGATGAGCACCGCGACCGTGGTGTCGTCGATGGCGTCCTCGATGGCCTTGGCGTCCCCGTAGGCCACGGAGCGGAAGCCCGGTGTGTAGGGGCCGAAACCCGTCTTCGCCTCCGGATCCGAGGAGAAGGAGATGATGGTGGTGGTGCGTCCGTGGAAGTTGGCGCCCGCCACGACGATGGTCGCCTGGTTCTCGGGAACGCCCTTGACCTCGTAGCCCCATTTACGGGCCACCTTGATCCCGGTCTCCACCGCTTCGGCGCCGGTGTTCATCGGCAGGACCTTCTGCTTGCCGACCATGTCGGCCAGGGCGCTCACCCACGGCCCGAACCGGTCGTTGTAGAAGGCCCGGCTGGTCAACGTCACCCGGTCGAGCTGGGCGTGTGCCGCCGCCAGGAGGTCGGGGTTGTGGTGGCCGAAGTTCATGGCCGAGTATCCGGCCAGGCAGTCGAGGTACCGCTTTCCCTCGACGTCCGTCACCCAGGCGCCACGGCCCTCGGAGATCACGACGGGAAGGGGGGAGTAGTTGTGCGCCGATCTGGCCTGCGCGAGTTCGATGTGGTCCGAGCTGGAAAGTGCGTGTCCGGCGGGGTTTCCGGCGGAGTCCTGCTGTCCCAGGTTCTGGGTGGTCATCTAGCCGCTCCGATCACCATTGACCGATGTCAGACAGTAGATACCCACCGTGGGGCCGGGTAGAGCCTTCGCGGCGGGATCCCCAAGAGTTGAGCAGATCATCCGGTGAGCACACAAGAGGTGGCCGACATCACCGCGTGCGACCGACGCCCGAAACCCACATGCGCTCCGTGCCGGTACGCCGCCTGAGCGGGGCTCTTCCGAACGTCGGCCACAAGGGGGTCACGGGCACGCTCGCGCAGGTGACGCGGTACACAGCCCTCACCACGATCAGCCCGGTTCCTGACGGGTACGGTCGCCGTACAGTCACAGCCGCCGCGAGCACCTTCGCCGGGGACGGCCGTCACACGAACGTCAGGGAGGATCAGTCGTGCCACACGCGTCTTCGGATACCCCTTTCTCCCTCCCCGTGCTGATGGCGGCGGTGGCCGAGGCCGTACCCGAGCGGATCGCCCTCATCGCGGGCCCGCGTCGGCTCACCTACCGCGCCTTGGACGAACGGGCCACTCGACTGGCCCGGCACCTGGTCGGCGCGGGTGTGCGCCCTGGTGAGAACGTGGCGATCCTGTCGTTCAACCGGGCCGAGTGGATGGAGTCGTTCCTCGGTGTGCTGCGCGCCGGAGCGGTACCGGTCAACGTCAACTACAGGTACGTGGCCGGCGAACTGCGCCACGTGCTCTCCGACTCGCACGCGGCGGCGTTGATCGCGGAGGACTCCCTGGCCACGACGGTCACGGCCGTCCTGCCGGATCTGCCACGACTGCGGCACGTGCTGCTGTTGTCCGACGGCACCGAGCGAACCGCCGAGGGGACGGACTACGAGTCCGCTCTGGCCGCGCAGGGCGAGGACACCGGAACCCCCCGGAGCGCGCTTCCCACCACGAGCGGCGACGACCACTACCTGCTCTACACCGGCGGCACCACGGGTTACCCCAAGGGTGTGCTGTGGCGCCAGGCCGACGTCTTTCGCGCCGCCGTGGAGCGCCGGTCCCCCGGCACGCCGCGCGCTCGCACCCCCGATGAGGTGGCCGAACGCGCCGTTCGCTGTTTCCCGCAGCGCATGCTGGTCCTGGGTCCGGTCATGCACGCGGCCGGGCAGTGGCACGCGTTGAGCATGCTGCTGTGCGGCAAGCGCGTGGTGCTGTCCACCGACCGCAGCTTCCGGCCGGACCGTGTGCTGGAACTGGCGCACCGCGAGGGCGTGCACGCGCTCCAGCTGGTGGGCGACGCGATGGCGCGTCCCCTGGCGCGGCACCTGCTCACCGAGCCCGAACTGTGCCCCGACCTGACCTCGGTGCGTTCCGGTGGTACCCCGTTGACCCCGGCGGTGCGCAACCTGTGGAAGGCCTGGCGCGGGGACGTGACCCTGGCCGACTCCTACGGGGGTTCGGAGACGGGTGTGTGCGGTTCGGCGACCGCCCCCGACGAGGCGGCCACGGTCGCCGACGCCACCGACCGTCGCAGCTTCACCATGGGCGGCAGCATCTCGGTGCTGGATGACGCGTTGCGTCCGTTGCGGCCCGGGTCGCCACAGGTCGGACGGATCGCGCGGACCGGCCGGATCCCCTTGGGCTACTACAACGACCCCATCGCCACCGCTCGTACCTTTCCCACCGACGCCGAGGGGCGACGTTGGGCGTTGTCGGGAGACTACGGGACCCGGGCCACGGACGGTTCGATCGTCCTGTTGGGCCGGGGCAGCGTGGTCATCAACACCGCCGGGGAGAAGGTGTATCCCGAGGAGGTGGAGGCCGTGCTCAAGGCCCACCCGTCGGTGGACGACGTGATCGTGGTGCCCGCCCCGGACGAGAACCTCGGCCAGCGGGTCACGGCCCTGGTCTCGTTGGCCCCCGGAAGCGACCCGGACGAGAAGGCGTTGCGCGCCCACTGCCGGGTTCGGTTGGCCGGGTTCAAGGTGCCCCGGACGGTGCACTTCGTGGACCGGGTCCGGCGCACCGCCGTGGGCAAACAGGACTACCGTTGGGCCACTTCGGTGGCCGATGAGGGTGCCCACAGTCCCCGATCACGGTGACCCGTGGAGGTCTCCGAGGGGTCCCCTCGACCTCCCTCTGTGGTACCCCTCATTTCGGTCTCCGAGTCAGTACACCATTAAGCAGCCGAAACGCGGTTTCGGCGCCCTCTCAATGTCTCCAGGACAGTTCCGGGACGCTTTCCGCCCTCATCGACGACGCTAGAATGGCCACACCCGGCCCGGGGGCCGCGGTCCCCTTCCCCCATCGTGTGGCCGGAGTGACGAACCTCGGCGTTGGGCCCGGGATCGTACCATCGGCGGATTCATCGAGGTCCGCGCCGACCCAAACACCCCTTTGATCGTCCGGTCCACCGTGGATACGGGACCGGCGACACCATCAGGACGGAGGACGGCGTCCCCTTCCCGGCTCCCCGGAAGAAGCGCCCGAGCATTCATGGCCAACTCAGTAGGCTCCTACATCTTCAACGCGGTGCGCGGCGGGGCCGTGGGCACCTCCGAAGCACTGCCCGGTATCAGCGGCGGCACCGTCGCCCTGATGGTCGGTCTCTACGACAAGCTGATCGGTGGCGCGGGCCACGTGGTCAGCGGGATCAAGCGCTACGTCACCGACGTGCCCCGAGGACGCGGCAAGGACCGTGCCCGGGAGCAGTTCCGCCAGGTGGACTGGGGCGTCCTGATCCCCGCCCTGATCGGTATGGCCTTCGCGCTCATCCTCGCCGCGGTCTTCCTGGCGCCCCTGGTCGAGAGCCACACCCAGTACGCCTACGCCCTCTTCTTCGGACTGGTACTGGCCTGCCTGTGGATCCCCTACACCGGCGCGGGCAAGACCTGGAAGGCCTGGCACTACCTCCTGGCCCTGGTCTTCGCCGCGCTCTCCTTCTTCCTCACCGGGTTGCCGGGTGCCAACCTGCCCACCCATCCCGTGGTGGTGTTCATCGCCGCCGCGGTCGCGATCTGCGCCCTGGTCCTTCCAGGTCTGTCCGGATCCTTCATCCTGCTGGCCCTGGGTCTGTACGAGCCCACCATGGCCGCCCTGCGCTCGGTCGACATCCCCTACATCGCGGTCTTCGTGCTCGGCATGATCACCGGTCTCGCCCTGTTCGTGAAGGTCCTGCAGTTCCTGCTGGAGAACCACCACCACGTCACCCTGGTCGTGCTCACCGGTCTCATGGCCGGTTCGCTGCGCGCCCTGTGGCCTTGGCAGTCCGAGGAGCGAGAGATCCTGCCGATGACCGACGTGCCCGTGACGCTGGCCTTCACCGCGCTCGGCTTCGTAATCGTGGTCGCTTCGATCGTGTGGGAGCACCGCACCCGCGCCCAGCGCGAGCACGAGGCCGGTCACCAGAGCGTCTCCGTCTGACCCTTAGAGTCGTACCCACAACCACATACCGAGTCGGGGTCGAGCGAGCGCTTCACGGCGCTTCGACCCCGACGGCGCGGGGTGCCGGGGAAACGACCCGGCTGAGAGCACACCCGTCGAACCTGCCCTAGTTCGTACTAGCGAAGGAACGCCCATGAGCGTGCACAACGTCGTGTCCATCGCCGGAAGCGACCCCAGTGGGGGCGCCGGCGTCCAGGCGGACCTGAAGTCGTTCTCCGCCCACGGGGTCTTCGGGATGAGCGTGGTGACGGCGTTGACCGCCCAGTCCACGCGCGGGGTCACCGGGGTTCACGGTGTCCCCGCTTCGTTCGTCGTCGACCAGATGGAGACACTGTTCGGGGACGCCACGGTCCACGCGGTCAAGGTGGGGATGCTGGGCACCGCCGAGGTCACCGAGGCCGTGGCCGCCGCGATCGACCGACACGGGCTGCCGAACGTGGTGGTGGACCCGGTGATGGTCGCCAAGAGCGGCGACCGGTTGTTGGAGCGTTCGGCGATGGAGGCGCTGCGCGGAGAACTGCTGCCGCGCGCCGACCTGCTCACACCGAATCTGCCGGAGGCCGCCGACCTGCTCGGCGAGGAGGAGGCCACGGACCTGGCCACGATGCGCTCCCAGGCCGAGAGGCTTCTGAAGCTGGGGCCGCGTCGGGTCCTGCTCAAGGGTGGTCACCTGCCGGGTACCGACAGCGTCGACCTGTTGGTCGACGGGGAGTCCGCCCCCATCGAGCTGAGCGCCACGCGCGTGGCGACCCGCAACACCCACGGCACCGGCTGCACCCTGTCCTCCGCGATCGCCGCGCTGATCCCCCAACGCCCGGACGTGGCCACCGCCGTGGCCGACGCCAAGACCTGGCTGACCCAGGCTCTGCGCCACGCCGACGAGATCGACGCCGGCGGCGGCCAAGGCCCCGTGCACCATTTCCATGCCTGGTGGTGACCAGACGAAGGGGGCCGGTCCGATCGGACCGGCCCCCTTCACGCCCTCCCCGTGGGGAGTGTGCGTCGCCTAACGCCGAACGTCGTCCATGACCGCGTCCGGGTTACGCCAGTCGGGGTGGCCGAAGAACCTCTTGCTCTCGGCCACGATGACCGGGGACAGCAGGAGCAGCCCCACCAGGTTCGGCAACGCCATCAGGCCGTTGGCGATGTCGCTGAACAGCCAGACGGAGTCGAGGCTGGCGACCGAACCGATGAAGATGATGACGATGAAGATGAGTCGGTAGGGCAGGACCAGCTTGCGTCCGCCCAGGAACTCCACGCACCGCTCGCCGTAGTAGGCCCAGCCGAGCAGGGTGCTGAAGGCGAAGACGGCCACGGAGGCCGCGACGACGTAGGCGCCCGCGGTACCGAAGGCGGGGCTGATGGTGCTCAGGCCCTCGGTCATGGCCTGCGAGGTCAGCAGCGAACCGTCCTCGGCCTCGTCTCCCTGCCACACACCGGTCACGATGATGACCAGGCAGGTCATGCTCACCACGATGATGGTGTCGATGAAGGTCTGGGTCATGGAGACCATGGCCTGACGGACCGGTTCCTTGGTCTTGGCCGCGGCGGCGGCGATGCCACCGGTGCCCAGGCCGGACTCGTTGGAGAAGATGCCTCGGGCGAAGCCCATCTGGATGGCGAGCATGACACCGGCGCCCGCGAAACCGCCGACGGCGGAGGTTCCGGTGAAGGCGTCGGTGAACACCAGCTGGAACGCGGGCAGGAGCGACCGCCAGTTGGCGATGAGCACGACGAGGCAGATACCGACGTAGCCGATGATCATGATCGGCACGAGGCCGGAGGCGACACGACCGATGCTCTTGATGCCACCGAGGATGACCCCGCCGGAGAGGATCATCAGGGCGAGGCCGATGACCCACGGCTGAAGCGGGGTGACGCTGCTGACCTGCTGGGCCACGGTGTTGGCCTGAGTGCCGTTACCGATGCCGAAGGCGGCGAGGGCGCCGAAGACCGCGAAGGCGACACCGAGGAAGGTGCCGAGCCCGCCCTTGATCCCGTACTTGAGGTAGTACATCGGACCGCCGCTCTGTTCACCCTTGGCGTCGGTGCGGCGGTACTTCACCCCCAGGAGGGCCTCACTGTACTTGGTGGCCATACCGAAGATGCCGATGAACCACATCCAGAACAGCGCGCCCGGGCCACCGACGCCGATGGCCAGCGCGGCGCCGGCGATGTTGCCGACACCGACGGTGGCGGCGAGCGCGGTGCTCAGTGCCTGGTAGTGGGAGATGTCGCCCTCGACGGAGGCGTCCTCTTTGCGGCGAACAAGGGCGAGCCAAAGCGCGTGGGGAAGTCTGAGCAGCTGGAGAAGGCGCAGCCGGATGGTGAGGAAGACACCGACGCCCAGCAGCAACGGGATGAGGACGAAGGGTCCCCAGATGACGTCGCTGATGATGCCGGCCATCTCAAGGAGTTGGTCCACAGGGGATCTCCCTTTCGGTGAGTGCGTGGGGCCGAGAGATCCGGGGGTGGAACAGAGGGACCGTTGTTCGCGGAGTCACATCGGCACAGATGGGTGCATTTCGATATCGGCAAAGAATGACACTGACGCATAACGAACGAATCACATGTGTTCGACATGAGCGTTGCGCCGCGCCGGTGTCACCTCGGGCGCAACGGGACACACCCTCAGCCCGTCTTGTCGTCGTCCTCGGCGTGGGCCAGCGCGAGCCTGCTGAGCGCGGCCGCGGCCTCCTCCGGGTCCGCTCCCCTACCGACCGCCACACCCAATAGATAGGTGGTGAGCGGTGCCGCGGGGCGGGCCACGGAGTGCGCGGCGTCTCGGGCCAGGTCGAGGATCCTGTCGACGTCGGCCTTTTGGAGCGGCTCGCTCCCGGACAGTTCGAGCTCCTCGAACACCAGCTTCGACCATTCCACCAGGGTCACCGATCGACTCCTCAAAGGTGTGTCCTGCAACGTTTTCGGCGATCATGCCATCCCGGGGTCACGCGACGGCCAGACGACCGTACACGCCTCGTCACCGCCCGCTCCTCGAACCCACCCCCTTCCGACGGGGCGGGTTCTCCCGGGCTGCGACCCCGGTTCACACTCCGAGCCTAGCGTCGGGAGCAGCGATATTCCGGCGTTGGGAGCCCGTTCGCATGTCCCCCATGACCTCGCTCGTCGACACCTTCCCGAACACCTTCGCGGACCGCCCTCTTCGGGTGGCCCTCGTGACCGAGTCGTTCCTGCCCCAGGTCAACGGAGTCACCAATTCCGTGTGTCGGGTGCTGGAGCACCTGGCCACCGAGGGCCACCAGGCCGTGGTGTTGGCGCCCGGTCGCGGGCCCACTTCGTACGCCGGGTTCCCCGTCGTACGACTGCCCGCCCTCCCCCTGCCCGTGTACCGGGACTTCGCGGTGGGGCTGCCCCTGCGGCGGGCGATGACCGCCGCACTGCGCGCCTTCGCCCCCGACGTGGTCCACCTGGCATCTCCGACCGTCTTCGGTGCCGCCGCGGTGGACGTGGCGCGACGTTGGGCGTTGCCGACCGTGGGCGTGTTCCAGACCGACCTGGCCGGTTTCGCCGATCGGTACGGACTTCCCGGGACCGAGGCGCTCTGGTCGTTGCTGCACCGCATCCACTCCGCCGTGGACCGTACCCTGGTGCCCTCCTCCGCCACGATGGAGGCGTTGTCGGGTCGCGGATTCCCCCGCTTGGCCCTGTGGCGGCGCGGGGTGGACACCGACCGCTTCCATCCCGATCACCGTTCCGAGGAGTTGCGGCGCCGTCTGGCCCCGAACGGCGAGACGCTCGTCGGGTACGTGGGCCGGTTGTCCAAGGACAAGCGCGTGGAGCTGCTGGGTCACCTGGCGCGCCTGCGCAACATTCGAATCGTGGTGGTCGGCGACGGCCCCGACCGGGCCCGGCTGCGCCGGACGCTGCCCGACGCGGTCTTCACCGGTCAGCGCACCGGCCAGGACCTGTCCCGGCTGTACGCAGCTCTGGACGTGTTCGTGCACACCGGCGCCGACGAGACCTTCTGCCAGACCGTCCAGGAGTCGCTGGCCTCCGGGGTGCCGGTGGTGGCCCCCGCCGCGGGCGGTCCGCTGGACCTGGTCACCGACGAGCACAACGGGTTGCTGTTCGCGCCCGACTCCTCGCGTGAGCTGAAGGTGGCGGTGGGTCGGCTGGCGCACAACCACCGGGTACGC
This sequence comes from Nocardiopsis listeri NBRC 13360, assembly GCF_001570765.1. Lineage (GTDB taxonomy): Bacteria > Actinomycetota > Actinomycetes > Streptosporangiales > Streptosporangiaceae > Nocardiopsis > Nocardiopsis listeri. The sequence continues at coordinate 11,500 of NZ_BCSH01000045.1, forward strand.
GAGCCGATGCGGGCCGCGGCCCGGCCCTCGGTGGAACACCGCACCTGGGCCGCGGTCAACGCCGACCTCGTCGCGCACTACCGGTCGGTGATCGCCCCCAGCCGGGAGCTGGCCGCACGGTCGGCGCGGACGCAGGGTGCCTGACCCACAGCGGCCGTGACCCCGAACAAGACGAACGGGCCCCTCCCCGGGAGAGATGTGGGGAGGGACCCGTCGGTTGTGTCCGCCGCGCCCCCTTAAAACGAGGCGGCCACAAGCTGTAAGGGCCGGGTCAGCTCACCGACCGCGCGACCTCGCGTCGCACCGGGACGACCGTGGCGGCGTGGGCCGGACCCTTGTCCAGCAGACCGCCGAGCACCTCGGTGAGTCGGTCCAGGTGGGCGCGGATCCACGGCAGCGCCAGCGGGTCGTGGGCGGAAAGGGCCGCGTAACGACGCTCCTCGGAGTCGCCGTAGAGCAGGCTGGTGGCCACCCGCATGCGCAGGGTGTGGGGGCTCTCTCCGAACTCCACGGCCGGCAGGACGCCCATGCCGTACCTCTCCAGTAGCAGCCCGGTCAGCTCCGGACCGGTCCTCACCCCGTGCAGGGCCCGCAGGTGCTCCCGGACTGGCTCGAAGTCCGGGTACAGGTAGAAGGCGGCGCTGGGCGCGGCGACGTTCGCCCCGGAGGCGACGAAGACGTCGGTGACGGCTCGGGCGACGATGCCGTGCAGACGGCGGCTGCGGTCGATGTGGTCGACGAGCTCGGTGGGTTCGGCGAAGGCGTGCGAGGCGGCCTGCTGGACCGGTGCGGCCGGGCTGGACCAGATCTCGCTGGCCACGCCCAAGAGTCCGCCGCGCAGCCGGTGACCGATCTCGGAGTCGGGCAGGCGCAGGACGCCGATCCGCCAGCCGCCCAGGGCCAGGTTCTTACTCAGGCCGGTGGAGATGACGGTGCGTTCGGGCGCGAACTCGGCGGGGCTGCGCACGACGGCGCGGTCATCGCCGTCGGAGTCGAGGTGGACCAGGTCCCGGTAGATCTCGTCGGAGATGATGATGAGGTCGAGTTCGCGGGCGACGTCGGCGAGCCGTCGAACGGTCTCGACGTCGGCGACGGTCCCGGTCGGGTTGTCCGGGAGGGTGACGACGACGGCGTTGACGGTGCGGCCCTGCTCGCGGGCGTCGGTGACGGCGGCGTGCAGCAGGTCGGGCTGGGGTACGCCGCCCTGACCGGTGGCGGTCGGCACCATGATCGGGCTCTGGCCGACCAGGCGGCTCTGCGCGGCGTAGCTGACCCAGCTGGGCGCGGCGATGGCGGTGTCGCCGCCGATCTCCAGGAGAAGGCTGTAGAGCAGGGGCTTGCTGCCGGGGCCCGCGATGACCAGGTCCGGGTCGGTGTCCAGTCCTCGACGGTTCCAGTAGCCGGCGGCCGCTTCGCGCAGCGCCACCGATCCGGCGACCGGCCCGTAGGCGTTGGCGCCGTTTCCCGCGGAGAGGTGGTCGCGCATGACGGGGTGTACTGGAAGGCCGGCCTCACCGAAGCCGAGTGGAAGCACACGCACCCCTTGGCGACGCTTCTCGTTGAGTGCTTCGTTGACGGCGAGAGTGGCGGACACAGTGACGGTCATGGATGACTCATCTCCGAGATGGCGTTAGGCGCGGGGTCAGAGCCTGAGCCGGCGTTCCGATCTTCGTCTGACCTCTTCTGTCTTCCAGCCTGCCCACCGATCGTCATCAGCACAAGCGCGTCTTTTTGATGCTGAGCCTAAGATGTCCTTATGCTCGATCTCCATCGCCTTCAGTTGCTCCGTGAGTTCAGCGTTCGGGGCACGATCGTCGCCACCGCGAACGCGCTCGGTTACACCCCTTCGGCGGTGTCCCAGCAACTGACCACGCTCGAACGGGAGACGGGCGTGTCCTTGCTGGATCGTTCGCCCCGCGGGGCGGAACTGACCGATGCCGGCCGGCTGCTGGTGAGCCAGGCCGAGGAGATCCTGGCGATGGTCGAGGCGGCCGAGTCGGTCCTGGCCGAACAGGCGGACGTGGCCTTGGGCGTGGTGACCGTCACGGCCTTCCCGACCGCCGCGGTGGCGTTCGCGCCCGAGTTGGCGCCGCCGTTGCGCCGGCACCAGGGCATGCAGCTGGTGTTGCGGCAGACGTTGCTGTCCACCGGAACACAGAAGGTGCGTTCCCGCGAGGTCGACGTCGCGATCGTCGATGACTGGAGCGGCAGGCACCCGGGGCGGGGAGCGGACAGCGGACTGCGCCACGTCCACCTGTTGCGGGACCCGATGGTGTTGGCGGTCCCGGAGGACCACCGGTTGGCGGAGCCGTCGTTCCCGCTGGTGTTGGACCGGCTGCTCGACGAGTCGTGGATCGTGGCGCCCGAGGGCGAGCGTTCGCGTTACGGTACGGACGAACTCTTCGAGGACGCCGGCGGCCTACCCGCCGCCACCTGGGAGTTCGAGGGTCTGGGAACGATCTTGAGCCTGGTGTCGAGGGGGATCGGGATCGCGGCGGTCCCGGCGCTGGCGATGGTGGGCGCTCCGGCGGGGCTGGTCTATCGGAAGCTGCCCTCGCCCCCGGTCCGGCACGTGTACGCGGTGCTGCGGCCGGCGTCGCTGCGCAGGCCCGCGGTGCGGGTGACCCTGGACGCCCTGCGGCAGGCGGCGCGCGGTGTAGAGGACGAGATCGACCCGCTCACCACCGACGACGAACCCACCATGTGATGCTCGACCGTGGCGGGAAGGCGGGCCCAAGGGGTCCCACACGTCGAACGCGACACGTGGCGGACGTGTCGCGTTCATGGGTCGGGTATCGGATTCCGTGGTCTCACTCGCCGCCCACTCTTCGGCGCATCTTGTCGATCTTGCGTCGGATCCGACGACAGACGTGTCGGGCCCGGTCACGGTCGTCGCGAGCGTTCCACCATCGCGCGTAGGCTTCCAGCCTTCTCTTGCGCAGGGACTCCAGCTCCGCCTCCATCCGGTTCACCCGGTGCTCCAGGTCGATCCGTTCACGTTCGAACGCCGACATGTCACGCTCATGGAACCCCGCCTCCCGCTCGGCGCTGAGCAGTCGATCGCTGAGACCCTCGGTCGTGTTACCGCCCTTGGCGATCCGGCCGAGGCCTGCCTGTCCACTGATGCCTTCGAACCACACAACCACTTGTGTTTCCTGTATCGCCCTACCATCACCGTTGGCTACGCAAAGAATGCGGAAAGTGGCATTAAGTGCTTATGTCGCTTTTGCTGACCGCCGTTCGACGGGCACCGGTCACTCAGGCGACCAGGGAACGCTCCCCCGGCAGGACGGCCGTCCCCCACTCGCGGAGCCTCCCGTACACCTGCACGAAGCGCTCCAGCGACCGGTGGTGGTCGTGTTCCAGGGCGACCTCCCGGCTCGCCTCCCCCAGCTTCCGCCGGTCCGGTCCGAGCACCGCGAGCAGCCGTTCGGCCAGCACCGCGTCGTCCCCCGGCGGGAACAGGTACCCGTTGTGCCCCTCCGACACCAGGTGCGGCAGGGCCATCGCGTCGGCCGCCACCACCGGCAGTCCCGTCGACATCGCCTCCAACGTCGCGATGCTCTGCAACTCGGCCACGCCGGCGATCGCGAAGGCGTCACCTGCCGCGTACACCGACGGCAGGTCCTCGTCCGGCACGAATCCCAGGAAGAACACTCGGTCGGCCACGCCGAGGCGGACCGCCAGCTTCCTCAGCTCGCCCTCGCGCTGGCCGGTCCCGGCCAGCGCCAACTGCACGTCCCGCTCCGGCGTGATCCTGGCCAGGGCCCGGATCGTCTCGTCGATCCGCTTCTCCTCGTCCAAGCGCCCCACGAACACCACCGTGTCGCGGTCGGGCAACCCGAACCGGGCACGCGGAACGGACCGGTCCGGGCACGGGTGGAAACGTTCCAGGTCGATCCCGCAGGAGATCGCCTCGATGTCGCGGGCGAAACCCTTCTCCCGCAGCAGCGCCGCCGCCCGCGGGGTCGGCGTGGTCACGTGGTCGGCCTCCATCGCCACCCGTACCATGTCCCGCCAGGCGGCGGCGCCGGCGGCCCGCTGCATCGACCGCGGCACCCGGGCGTGCGCGTACAGGTTGTCCGGCATGAAGTGGTTGGTGAGCACCACCGGCACGGCCGTCGAACGTGCCCGCCGCAGCGTCGAACGGCTCAGCGTGAAGTGACTCTGGACGTGGACGACGTCGGGGTCCAGGCGTCGCAGGAGCCGGGCGATGTGTCCTCCCATCCCCAGTGGCAGTGCCGCCCGCATGTCCGGTTGGAAGGGAATCGGGGCCGACCTGAGTCTGTGCTCCGTGACCTTCCCGTTCACCGTCACGTACGGCTCGCCCTCCGACGAGGGGCACACCACGTGCACGCGGTGGCCCCGTTCGGCCAGCCCCTCCGCCAGACGGTGGGTGAAGTACCCGGCGCCGTTGACGTCCGGCGGGTAGGTGTCCGACGCGATGAGCACGTTCAGTGGACCCTCGGGGTGGGACATGGTGGGAACTCCTTCGTTCGACGTGGCGGTGCTCGCGACGGTCGTCGACCCATCAGCGGGACCTGCCATGGGCGGTGGTGGGCCTGGGAGCGCTGGGCACGGCCTCCGGGTTCCGGTGGCGGGAACGGGCGAGGACCACCGTGCCCAGGACCGCCAGAACGGCGAAGATCGCGGCCGCGGTGGCCGTCAGCGGGGTGTCGGGCACCCCCTCCTCCAGGAGGAGGACGCCGATCCCCACCCCGACCACCGGGTCGGCGATGAGCAAGGTCGCGTATGCGGCGGCGAAGTGCCCGGTGCGATAGGCGTTCTGCAACAGCAGGGCTCCGAACACCGCGGTGACGACGGCCAACACCGTCAGCCAACTGAAGAGGTGGATCGGGTCGGCCATGGTGTTGGCGGACACCACCCGGGCCAGTCCGGAGGTGGTGCCGAGCGCCGCCCCACCGGCCAGGGCGAGCGCGAGCGCGCGTGCGTTGCTGGGCATCCACTGGGCGGTGACGTACACCAGGGCGCCCGACCCGATGACGACCCCGGACAGCCACAGCGCGGTCACGGTCGACATCACGGGGGCCTGGCCACCGTGGGGGAACAGCCACAGGACACCGACCAGACCCACCATGACGGCGGTCCCGGCCAGGATCTGCGAGAGTCGCACCCGTTGTCGGTTGAACAACGCCGACAGCACGATGGCGAACAGCAGGCCCGTCACTCCGATGGGCTGGATGATGGTCAGGGGCGCCCCGCTGAGGGCGATCAGGTGCAGCGTCGCACCCAACACGGCCGCCCCGCTGCCCAGTAGCCAACGGGGCTGGCGCAGCAGGTGCAGGAGGAAGCCCGCTCGGGCGACCCTCCCTCCGGGGGCCCGAACGGCGTCGCGCTCCTGCATCGCCGAGCCGAACGCCAGACTGAAGGCCCCCGTCACCGCGATCAACACGGACCAGAGCATCAGCGGCTCCGGCCCGGTCGGCGCGCGACGTCATCGTGCGCCCCTGGTGTCATCGACGACCTGCCCATCTCCTCCGGCACTGTTGTCCTCCCTCCGTTCCCACTTCGGGAGTCCGGATACGTTCACGACGGTACGGACGGGGGCGTGGCCATGCGATAAGGACGGCCCCCGTCTTCGAGGTGGTGCAGGCCCTCCCTTCCCACAGGTGGGATCCCCACCTTCCGGTGACCGCGGGCCTTGTCGTTCCGGCGATGCGTTCATCGGCCCCTCGTCCCTACGTCTGCCGCAATCACCGGTGTCCTAAGAGTCCGCACGGGTCAAAAGTCGGTATGGGGTGGTCCGTCACCGCATCATTTGTGGGACCTTTCGGCGCCGAACCCTTGGGGCACGGTGAGGATTCGTGACAGGATGTCCGATAGTGGTCTAGACCGGATAGGAGCAGTGCCTCGTGCCCGACAACCCCCGCAACTCCCCCGTCTCCCTCATCCCCCGACCCGTCGAGGTCACCACCGACGGGCCGGAGGGCCTGGTACTCGACACCGACACCCACATCTCCGCGGATCAGGCCGCCGGCCCGACCTTGGCCTGGCTGCGGCGTGAACTCGGCACCGCGACCGGTCTCCCCCTGGCCGTCGGTCACGAGCAGGACGCACGGATCCGACTGAGTGTGGACCCCACCGCCGGTCTGGGCGAGGAGGGCTACCGGTTGATCGTGGACGCCGCGGGCGCCATCGTCGTCGGCCACGACCCCGCCGGTGTCTTCTACGGGGCGCAGACCCTGCGCCAACTCCTGCCCGTCGACGCCTATCGCGACGCACCCGTGGGCGAGGCCGCCGGTAGGTGGAGACTGCCCTGCGTGCGCGTCACCGACTCCCCCCGCTTCCGCTGGCGCGGGGCCATGCTCGACATCGCGCGGCACTTCGTGCCCAAACGCGAGATCCTCCGGTTCGTCGACCTCCTCGCGATGCACAAACTCAACGTGCTGCATCTGCACCTGACCGACGACCAGGGCTGGCGGGTCGAGATCCGCCGCTACCCGAAGCTGACCGAGAAGGGTTCCTGGCGCACCGAGAGCCAGGTCGGCATGACCAGACCGCCGGTGTTCGACGGGCGCCCGCACGGCGGTTTCCTCACCCAGGACGACATCCGCGAGATCGTCGCCTACGCCGCCGCGCGACACATCATGGTGGTCCCGGAGATCGACGTGCCCGGCCACTCCCAGGCCGCCATCCACGCCTACCCCGAGCTGGGCGAGGTCGGCGAGATCCCGGTGGGGACCCGATGGGGCATCTTCGACGAGGTCCTGGCCGTCACCGACCACGTGATCGAGTTCTACGAGAACGTCTTCGACGAGCTCATCGAACTGTTCCCGAGCCCCTACATCCACGTGGGCGGGGACGAGTGCCCCAAGACCCAGTGGAAGAACAGCGAGTCCGCCCAACAACGCATCCGCGAGGAGGGATTGGCCGACGAGGACGAGCTGCAGAGCTGGTTCATCCGGCGACTCGACGCCCACCTCACCGAGCGCGGCCGTCGTCTGCTGGGCTGGGACGAGATCCTCGAAGGAGGACTCGCGCCGGGCGCGACCGTGCTCTCCTGGCGGGGCGAGGAGGGCGGCGTCGAAGCCGCCCGCTCCGGACACGACGTCATCATGGCCCCCACCGCCACCTCCTACCTGGACTACAAGCAGTCCGAGAGCCCGGACGAGCCGGTGCCGGTGGGCACCCTGCTACGGGTGGAGGACGTGTACGCGGGCGACCCCGTGCCGGCCGACCTCACCGAGAAGGAGGCCGAGCACGTCCTGGGCGCCCAGGTGAACCTGTGGACCGAGCACATCGACACGCCCCGACGTCTGGACTACATGGTCTTCCCCCGCCTGTCGGCGTTCGCGGAGAAGGTGTGGTCGACCAACGAGCGCGACTACGCCGAGTTCGAGCCGCGGCTGCTGCACCACCTCGGCCGCTTGGACGCCGCGGGCGTGGAGTACCGCCCGATGGACGGACCCCGCCCCTGGCACGGACGCCCGGGCGTCCAGGGCTGGGGCTGACGAGCCCTCCGTGGGCCCTCGCGCCGGTGGATGCGCGAGGGCCTTATCCCGGCCCCCGGACGTTGCTCCCCAAGCCACCGATCCTCCGTCCGGTGCCGCTGCGCCACGGGGGTCGCCCGTTCGGGTCCGGAGAGCCCGGGTTTGTTTCAACACAGTGCGAGAGGAGTCGAGCCGCTAGCGAGGAACGAGCGTCAAGCGTGGACGACGATGCCGTGTCGCTTGAAACCCGAATCCCTCTGCAAAGGCCCCGAACACCCGACAAGGCTGCGCCGTAGGCGTCCGTTGAGGGTTGCTGGCGGGCGACGGGTGGGACGAAGCGCCGGCGGAGGCCCCTAAAAATACGTAGCGGTCGCCTCGACCACCCGATCGTCGTCATCGACCACCGGGATCACCTGCCATCGGTCGAAGGCCGTGCAGGGGTGGGAGACGCCGAAGGAGAACAGGTCACCCGGGCGCACCCCCAACCCCTTCGGAACGCTCAGGTAGGCGTGGTGGTCGTTGAGGTCGAACACCTCCACCCCCTCGGCCGGGACCTCGGTGCCGTCGGTGCGGCGCAGTGTCCGAGGGATCGGGAACCCCTGGTCGTGGTTGGCCTCCCGGCGGCCCATGCCGGCGATCGCCAGTCCCTCCTGCGGGGTCGAGGTGACCTGCGCCCACAGTTCGAGGGCGCCCGAGAGGCTCTCGGGTCCCTCGGGAAGCCGGTTGTAGGGCGTGGTGCGCAGGTACAGGCCGTCGTCGTGTGCGGCGTAGGCGCCGCTACGCAGGATCGGCAGCACGTCCTCGCGCCCGCCCAGCGTTTCCGCGACCAGGTCGAACCAGGCGCTGCCGCCCACCGAGAGCATCGGACGCCTCGGTCCGTGCGCATCGGCCAGCGCGGCGGCGTCACCGAGGAGGTCGTCGAGGAAACCGCGTACGCCCGCGGCGTCGCCCAGCGGCCCTTCGTAACCGGCGATCCCGGCCACGTCCAGCCCCGGGGCGCTCGCCACCTCGCGGGCGACGGCCAGCACCTCCTCTCGTGTCCGGCATCCGGTACGTCCATCCGGCACACCGCGCTCGATCAGCACCCGGATCGGTCGTGCCCCCTCGCGCGGTGTGGCGTGGGGAGCGATGGCCTGGGAGGCGACGGCGACGCCCTCCGGGGAATCGACGTAGAAGAGGAACTCGAAGTCGGGGTCGGAGTCGAGCTCGGCGGCCGCCCAGCGCAACACCTTCGGGTCGAGCAGTTCGTTGGCGAGCAGGATCCGGCGCACCCCGAAACGGCGGAAGACCAGCACCTGGTTCGCGGTGGCGGCGGTGATCCCCCAAGCGCCCGCGTCGAGCTGGCGCCGGGTGATCAGGGGTGACATGGCGGTCTTGCCGTGCGGGGCGAACAGCAATCCGCGCTCGCGAGTGAAGTCCGCGAGCGCGGCGACGTTGCGATCCAGGGCCGAGGCGCGCAGCACCATCAGCGGCCAGGTGAACGGGCCGTCGAAGAGATGGTCCTTGCGGGCGACGAACTCGTCGAGGGTGACGGGTTCCCCCGGCCACCACAGACCCTTGGTGCGCCAGTCGACGTATTCGGTGGGGATGGTCAGCCGTTCACTCACGTGGTCTCCGCTCCGTGGCCGGGCCCGGTGTCGGACGGTGCTCACCGTCCGACACCGGCGGGTTCGTCACCGATCATCCCATCGGTGAACCCTCCCAGGAAGGTTCAGGACGCGAGCTCCACGGACTCTTCGGAGCCTTCGGATTCCTCGTCGGCGGCCAGGTCGGCGCGGCCCTCCAGGAACTCCGCGATGGCCCGCTGCCCGGTCTCGGGGAAGTCGGTGATGAAACCGTCCACACCCATCTCCAGGACGTGCCACATCCCGTCGGCCTCGTTGATCGTGTACGGCATGATCTCCAACCCGGCGCTCTGGACGGCCGCGACGTAGTCGGCGTCGATGGACTCGTGGTCGGGGTTGATCATCTGCGCCCAGTCGTAGTCGGCGATTCGATCCTTCGGGACCTGTCCGAGCAGGCCGTGCGGCACGGACGGCAGCAGGCTCTTGGAGTGTTCGGTGGACTCCCAGTCGAAGCTCTGTACGACGAGTCGATGGGGTTCGTCGGGCGCGTTGGGCACCAGCCAGTACGGGCTGCGCGCCAGTTCGACGGAGATCTGGTGCTCGATCCCCGGGTACAGGGAGGGTTCCTTGACCTCTAGGAGCAGGTTCATCTCGTGCTCTTGGAGCCGGTCGAGGGCCTCGCGCAGGGTCGGGACGGGTTCACCGGCGAACTCCTGGTCGAAGGCGGAACCGGCGTCGAGGCGCTCGATCTCCTCCAGGGTGAAGTCTCCGACGTCGTAGGGCGCCCGGTCGGGGAACACCTCGGTGACGTCGGTGGTGCGCTCCAACGTGGTGTCGTGCATGAGCACGATCTCCTCGTCGGAGGTGAGCTGGACGTCGATCTCCACGGTCTCCGCGCCGAGCCGGTGCCCCTCGTCGATGGCGGCGAGCGTGTTCTCCGGCGCGGTGCCGGCGGCTCCTCGGTGGGCGACGGCGATGAGCGGGCGCGTCGGCGCGGTCTGCTGTGGTGGGGTGGCCGTGCCCTGCTGGACGCGCTGTACTTCGATCGGCTCGTGATCGCTTCCCACGAGCGTGGACGGGGCCGCGAGCGTCGGGCTCGCGAGGACGGACATCGAGAACGTGACTGCTCCGACAACGAAACCGATGCGCTGGTGCACCGGGCCTCCCATGTACGCGTGGATTGGCCGACTGCCCCCCTCAGAGTGAGCGCGTTTGGTGACCGGTCGGTGACCGTACGCGGAGCAGTCGGTGATCCGTGGCCCATCTTCTGGTGGACTGCACCAGCGGACCAACGAATCTCGCCCTATGTATGCATTTGGCTACTTCATGTCCGATTTTTGACCACGAACACCCTCGATAACTACCGAGAGTCCTGAAATCATCACCCGTAGTAGTCGACGGGAAGGAACTCCCATGCGCAAGCACCACACGAGGTGGGTCGCGCTGTTCAGTGCCGCCGCCATCTCCACGTCGGGTCTGGTGGGCCTCGCCGGCCCGGCCGCGGCGGACGACAAGGAAACCGAGGCGCTCAGCTGGCCCGTGGTCAGTCAAGGAGTCTCCTCCTACAGCCTCGACGGACACCGGATCGCCTACCTGCCGCCGGGTCTGGACCGGTACGGGATCAACGCCGCCTCCACCACCGACCGCCAGGGCAACAGCCGCTCGCAGCTCTCATGGGTCCGGGGGCCCGACCAGCTCTACGGCCGGGTCTCGGTGCTGCGTTCGGAGGATCTCCAGGAACTCGAAGACCTCAGGGGCAGTCGGTACAGCCACCTCGCGGATTCGAGCCTGGAGGAACTCCCCGAGAGCGAGGGGTTCGAGCACGGCGCCTACCTGTCCGAGGAGACCGGCGACCTGTTCTGGCTGGCGAGCCCGGGTGTCGCGGTCACCACGCATCTCCAGCCCGACCGCTGGGAGAGCGACGAACTGATCCGGATGGCCGAGTCGGTCTCCGCGGTGACGGACCCAGAGCCGGCGGAGGGCGAGGCCGAGGAGGTTCCCGAGGACGAGACTCCCGAGAACGAGACTCCAGAAGACGAAGCCCCCGCGGATGAAACCACCGAGGACGAGGCTCCGGAAGAGGACGCTCCCGAGGAGGACGCTCCCGAGGAGGAGACCCCCACGGACGGCGTGGCCCCGGAGACACCCGAGGACGAGGCGCCCGAAGAGGGGGCCACCGAAGAGGACGTCATCGAAGAGGGCGCCGAGGAGGAGGAAACCACCGAAGAGGCCCCGGTCGACGAGGTCGCCGACGAGACCCCGGCCGAGGACACGGAAGAGGCCCAGGAGGCCGACCTGCCCGCGGCCCCCACCTCCCGTGAGGTCAAGACCTGCCTGGTCGAGCACTTCGTGGACTTCGAGTCCGCCTCCACCGTCCTGGACCAGGAGCAGATGGCCCCGAGCAGCCAGGAGTTCGTCGAGCGGGCCGTGGGCGAGGGCGACCTCGACGACGCCGAACTCGACCGCCTGCTGGCCACGGTCTGGTACTACGGCGACGAGGCCGACAAGGTCGCCGCGACCGACGCCTGCGCCGAGAACCTCGGCATGGGACGCGACGAGGTCGAGGACGGTCTCTCCGAGGTCTCGGGCCTGATCGGCGAGCTGGTCGCGGAGGCCAACGAGGCCATGACCGGAGCGGTCGACGAGGTCGAGAAGGCCGCCTCCGCCGACGTCGAGGACCCCGTCGACGCCCAGGAGTGGGAGGAGCTGTGGGACTCCCTGCCGTGGAGCATCCCCGCCGAGGACTCCTGACGGAGCGCGCCCCTTGAGCGGGGCGACGCGCGGCGCGCGTAGCCGAGGCTCGCAGCCACGGATACGACCCGGGGTCGGTGCCCGCGTCCACCGGCCCCGGGTTTTTTCGGCCCGCACACATCCCGGATGACCTTGGAACGAAATCCGGGTAGCCCCTTTCCCGCCACCCCTCGTGACCCGACCCGCCGGTTCACACCCCGCAGATCCCGCGTGTGAGCACCCCGAACCCACGCCGGCACCGTGTGTGGCGCACCGATCACCCTGGGGCCACCTTCCTCGCCGACTCTCGGCAACGAAGGAAAAGAAACCCGAAATCGAGGCCCTTGGCCCCGAATCACCCGAACTCCCGACATTCGTGGCCTGCCATGCTGTACCGTCACCCACGTTCGACCGACGTCTCCACTCGATGGCACGACCCCCGTCGCGGTGTGCACCCCCGCCGTGCCCCTCCCGGCCCGGACCCACCCCGCCTTCCCTTCCGCAGGAGGACGAACGCATGCCCGGATTCACCACACGACCTCAGCTGCGCGGCGACTTCGGCATGGTCGCCTCCACGCACTGGCTGGCCAGCGCCGCCGGCATGTCCGTCCTCGAACGCGGTGGCAACGCCTTCGACGCGGCGGTGGCCACCGGCTTCACCCTGCAGGTCGTCGAGCCCCACCTGAACGGTCCGGGCGGCGAGGTTCCGGTGATCTTCCAGGCCGTGGGCAGCGCGCCGCGGGTGCTGTGCGGTCAAGGCGTGTCCCCCGCCGCCGCGAGCATCGAGGCGTTCGCCGGAATGGATCGCATCCCCGGCAGCGGAGTCCTGGCCGCCACCGTCCCCGGGGCCTTCGACGCCTGGATGCTGCTGCTGCGCGACCACGGCACCATGTCGGTCCGCCAGGTCCTCGAACACGCCGTCGGCCTGGCCGAGCGCGGCTACCCCGTCCTGCCCCGCATCGCGTCCGTGATCGAGAACCTGAGTCCGGTCTTCGCCGAGCACTGGGCGGGTTCGGCCGGCGTGTACCTGCCGTACGGCGTCGCCCCCGCCGCCGGTTCCCGGCTGCGCAACCCGGCCCTGGCCGCCACCTACCGGCGGATCGTCGAGGACGCCGAGCGGGGAGGCGGTGACCGCGAGGCGCAGATCGAGACGGCCCGCCGCTCCTGGGCCCAGGGTTTCGTCGCCGAGGCCGTGGGCGCCTTCCTCGCCTCGCCCGTCCCCAATGGCCGCGGAGAGCCCGAGCAGGGGCTGCTGACCGCCGCCGACATGGCCGACTGGAGCGCCCACTACGAGGACACCGCCACCGTCACCCACGGCACCCACACGGTGCACAAGACCGGCCCCTGGGGTCAGGGGCCCGCCATGTTGCAGCAACTCCGACTGGCCGAGGCGCTCGGCGTGGACGCCGACCTGCGCCGGGACGGGGTCTTCGGCGCGGACGCCGGTGTCGACGCCGACTTCGTGCACCGGGTCACCGAGAGCGCCAAGCTCACCTTCGCCGACCGTGAGGCCTGGTACGGCGATCCCGACCACATCGACGTGCCCCTCAAGGAACTCCTGAGCCCGGCCTACGCCGCCGAACGCGCCCGGATCGTCGACGACGCCCGTGTCGCCATGGATCTGCGCCCCGGCGCGCCCGGTGGTCGTTCCCCCTTCGTCCCGCCTCTGTTCCTGATCGACGACACCCCCGGGGACCGCACCACCGGTGAGCCGACCGTGCGCGACACCCCCGGTATCGCCCCCTCCGACCAGCGCGGGGACACCTGCCACCTCGACGTGGTGGACGCCGAGGGGAACATGGTCTCGGCGACGCCGAGCGGCGGATGGCTGAGCAGCTCTCCCGTCATCCCCGACCTCGGCTTCCCCTTGGGTACCCGCGCGCAGATGTTCTGGCTCGACCCGGCCTCGCCCAACGCGGCGGCCCCGCGCAGGCGCCCCCGCACCACCCTGTCGCCCACCCTGGTCACCAGGGACGATGGGCAAGCGGTCCTGGCCATCGGCACTCCCGGCGGCGACCAGCAGGACCAGTGGACGACCACCGCGCTGATGCGGATCCTCAACGGGGCCACCGACCTTCAGGAGGCCCTGGACACTCCGATGTTCCACACCAACGCCTTCCCCAGCTCCTTCCACCCGAGGGAGACGCTGCCCGGCGACCTGGTGGTCGAGCCGGGTGTGGGCGAGGAGACCATCGCGGAGCTGCGTCGACGCGGTCACACGGTGCGGGTCGTGGAGCCGTGGTCGCTGGGTCGACTCGCGGCCGTGGCCCGCGACCCGGAGACCGGTGAACTGCGCGCCGCCGCCGACGCCCGAGGGGGCCAGGGATACGCCGCAGGACGTTGATCGCCTGATCGGAGGTGGTCGGGGCGGCTTCGCCCGGACCCGGAGGTCACCCCTGGCATCGAAGGCAGACGAAAGCGCACGGAATTCGTACATGATTGGACGGGATGGGACTTAGGGCACCGTTGCACCACCATGCGCGCCTTGATCCGGCCTCTTGCCAAATCGACCGGTCACTGCTTATCTAGACCATGTGCGGGGCGCGCTCCCGGACGATCGGTCGAGTGCGCCACGACAACTCCATACCACCCGACAGGGTCGGTTTCGCTGTCTCCCCCTCCCTCAGCGACGGCCCTGTTCCCCCTCCAGACCGAGATCTGCCTTCCCCTCCCGGCGGTTCTTCGGACTCGGAGAGCGATGGGCCGTGCTGTCACCGGTTCGGTGGCACCACGGCCCACCGTCATTCTCGCCATCGGTGCGGTCGAATCGGTTTCAGGCAGCGAAGACCCGGCCGGGCTCGGGCCCGACCGGGTCGGCGTTCACTCCTCCCACCGCCAAAGGGCGCGGACTCAGGCGTGGACTCGCACCGCGCCCGCGTAGTCGTTGGTCCGGACCGACGTGACGCGCACGTTCAGGCCTGTGCGCGGAGCCTCCAACATCTGTCCGTCGCCCAGGTAGATGGCCACGTGCGAAATGTAGTCGGGAGCGGTCGGGTCCGAACGCCAGAACAGCAGGTCGCCGCGTTCGAGGTCGTCCCACTCCACCTTGCTGCCGGCGTTCCACTGGTCGTGGGTGACCCGGGGGATCGACACCCCCGCCTCCTGGAAGGCCCACTGGAGCAGACCGGAGCAGTCGAAGCCGACGTCGGGGGTGGTGCCGCCCCAGACGTAGGGAACGCCCAACTGCGTCTCGGCGTTGGCGATGACCTGTTCGACGACCGTGGTCGGCACGGCCTCGCCGTCGTCGAGGGGTTCGGGGACGTCGGCGATCAGCTGGAGCTGGGCGTCCTCGCCGAGGGCCTCTTCCAGGGCCTCGTGCAACTCCCACAGGTCGGCGTCGGCCGCCGAGATCACCAGGGCGTTGCCCTCGGGCATGCCGAGTTCCCGGGCCTGGTCACGGGAGACGAGGGCGTCGATCCCGGCGATACCGGAGGTGGCGTGCGTCCACACCTCCATGGGGACCTCACCGTTGCCTCCGGCGACGGTGACCTCGCCACCGACCTCGAGTTCGCGTTCCTTGCCCACGTCGTTGGACAGAGCGATGTGGCCCTCCGCGATGCCCTGCCAGATCTCGTCGGACTCGGCGGAGGGTTCGGGGGCGTGGTTGCGGAAGGTGGAGGGCTGCACGCCCATCATCGACGTGGCCTCGCCGTCGACCTCCACGCGCGCGGCGTCGACGGTCAGGACGTGGTCGACACCGTCGATGCCACGGACCTCGTCGACGACCTCGGAGGACAGCGTCTCAGGGGCGACGGCGAGGTACTCGACCGAACGCGCTTCACGGAAGGGAGCGACGTAGGTGTCGCGGCGGAGTTCGTCGACGTCCGCGATGTCGGGGGAGGCCGCCGACGTGGTGTCGTCGCCGCGCGAACCGTCCTGTTGGGCTCGGGGGCGGGACCCACTGGGCTCCGCGTCGGTGGGGGGTGCCACGTCGTGGGCCGACTGGTCGGCGAGGGAGGGACGTTCCTCGACCACGGGTTCGGCCATCGCGGGGGTCGCCCCGAAGGCGGTGAAGGCGACCGCGAAAGCGGCCGTTGTTCCCGCACATGTTCTGAGCCGTTTCCGCACGGGGGGTCATCACCCTTTCTGTGACCGCGGCGGGGGGTGACCGCTGCGGCGCACGGCCTTTGGTTGCGTGTACCGATCCAAGAATGGGCGCACAGGGGTTTGTTTGCAAGAAGTCCACGCCGTCCGATATCGGACGGCTACCTTTCCGCCGAATGACCGTTTCCTGAACGAGTGTCGCCTTCGCTTCTGGTCAGGGTCGGTCGTATCGATCCGTCACGGACAGGTCGAGCGGGAAACGGACCGGGGAATCACCGAAGAGGACTTCTCGGGTGCGGGTCTCGGCCCTACGGACGGCCCGGACGGTCTCTTCGGCCAGGTCATCGGGCACGTGCAGGACCACTTCGTCATGCACGAAGAAGACGATCCCGCCGCCCTCCGGCATGTCCGGAAGATGGTCTCGTAGCTCTTGGCGCAGCGCCGCCAACAGGACCAACGCCCATTCTGCGGCGGTGGCCTGCACGACGAAGTTGCGGGTGAAGCGGCCGTGGGCGCGCCTTCGACGGTCGCCGTCCGGCGCGGCGACCGTGGCCGCCCAACCGCGCGGTGGCGGGGAGGTGCGCCCCAACCAGGAACGGACGATGCCGCCGCCCTCGCCGGTGCGCGCCGCGGCGTCGACGTGGTCCAAGGCCCGGGGGTAGAGGCGGCGCATCGTGGCGAGCAGGGGCGCGGCGTCGCCGGAGGTCTGCCCGTACATGGCGGCGAGCAGGCCGATCTTGGCTCGTTCTCGGTCGCCGCCCACCTGGTCGGCCAGGCCCGCGTACAGGTCCTCCTCGGCCGCGGCCTCCGCGAGGGCGTCGTCGTGGGAGAGCGCGGCCAGGACACGTGGTTCCAGTTGGCCCGCGTCGGCGCGCACCAGCACCCAACCGGGGTCGGAACGCACCGCGCCACGGACCGCCTTGGGGATCTGAAGGGCGCCGCCGCCCCTGGTGGCCCACCGGCCGGAGACGACTCCGCCGACCACGTAGTCGGGTTGGAAGCGCCCTGGTCGCGGGCCCTCTCCCTCCGTCTTGAGTTCCCTGACCCAGGTCTCCAGCCAGGTCCACCCGTTGGCCGAGTACAGCCGGGCGAGTTCCTTGTACCGCAGCAGCAGGGGCACGACGGGGTGGTCGACGCGTTCCAGCACCCAGGAGCGGGTGGACTCGACCGGGTGTCCGATCCACGCCATGGCCCGTGTGACCTGGGCCGGAGAGTCGGGGTTGACGTCGTGTCCGACCACTTCGCCGATCCGTGCGGCCAACTCGGCCAGGACACGCGGACGCCCTCCGCCGGTCGGTCGGGGGCCGAGGACCTCGGTGAGGATCCGGTCGTGTTCGTCGGGGCGCCAGGGCAGTCCGTCGTGGCTCATCTCCACCGCGGCCAGGGCCCCGGCCGACTCCACCGCCACCAGAAGGGAGAAGCGATCGGGGGCGAACAGCGCATCGATGCGTTCACCCTGGTCGCGGTGGACCTCCACGAGGGCGTCGAGCCGGTCGGTGCCCGGCGGCAGGGTGGACCGGTCCGCCTCGAACAGGGCGGGCTGGGCCGCGGCGCCCTCCCCCAGGGGGCGAACGGGGTCGTCGGGCACCGGAAGGTCGCGCAATCGCGCCCAGGCGGCCCCCAGCGAGTGGGGTTCGTAGTGGCGGGCGGCGTGGCCCAGCAGCAGTGCCTCGGTGTGTTCGACGTCGTGGCAGCGACGCACCCGTACCCCGGCCCGGACCAGTTCGGGGTAGATGTCCTCGGTGCGGGCCCAGACCCAGCGCGGGGGTTGCGGGGAACCCGTCTCGATCTCACGGATCTCGGCGACGAGGTCGGCCACGCGTCGGACGGGCCCGGCCGGTGAGGAGCCGTCGAGTTCTCTCAACCGGCCGCCGCCCTCCCCGTCTGCGACCACCGCGATCCGCATACCCACATTCTCCCCCGCGGGTATGACGATCGGACGGATCCACGCGTGTTCGTTCGTGGCCGTTTCCGGGGAGGGCGTGGTCCGGTGCCGTCTCCGCTAACGGCCGGGACGGACGACGTTGGCCAGGGGCTCCCCCGCGGCCCAACGGCCCAGTTGGGCGTCCATGAACGCGCGTGCCCGCGGGTAGAACGCGGTCGAACCACCCGCCACGTGCGGGGTGAAGTACACGCCGGGCGCCTCCCAGAGCGGGTGGTCGACGGGCGGCGGTTCGGGGTCGGTGACGTCCAGGGCGGCGCGCACCCGGCCGTTCTGGGCGAGCAGGGCATCGGTGTCGAGTACGGCGCCACGACCCACGTTGACCACGAGCGCGTCGTCACGCAGCAGGGCGAACTCACTGGCGCCGAACAGACCCCGGGTGGCCTCGTTGAGCGGGGTGACCAGCACGACGATGTCGACCCCCGGCAGGAGCGCGGGCAGTTCGTCGACGCCGTGGACGTCCTCCTCCGGGCGCGGGCGGCTCGCCACCCGCACCACCTCGGTCTCGAACGGCAGCAGCCGTCGTTCGATCGCCCTACCGATGCTGCCGTAGCCGAGGATCATCACCCGGGAGTCGGCCAGTGACCGTTGGGGCGCGGGAGCCCACCGGTGTTCGCGCTGGTCGATGGCCCATCGAGGCAGTTCGCGCTGGGCGGCGAGGACGAGCGCGAGCGCGTGTTCGGCGGTGCTGGCGTCGTGCAGCCCCCGACCGTTGCACAGGGTGACGTGGTCGGGAATCAGTCCCAGCACCTGGTCGTAGCCGGCGGAGACCAATTGTAGGACGCGCAGCCGCGGCATCCGGCCGATGATCTCCAGCCGTTCGTCCACTCCCTGGGTGGAAGGGGCGTAGGGCACCTGGTAGAAGGTGACCTCGTTCAGTTCCGCCGGTGCCGGTCCTCCCGCGTAGAGATCGACGTGGAGTCCGTCGGGCGCGTTGTCCCGGTTCTGCCCCCACTGCACCAGTGCTCGGCCGCCCATGTCGTGCGTCCTCCCTGCCGTGGCCGTCCGTGTCAGGCGCCACCCTAGACGCTCAGGGGTTCAGCGGGTGCGTCCGAGCTCGTAACAGGCGATGGCGGCGGCCGCGGTGACGTTGAGGGAGTCGACGTCACGGTCGGTCATCGGGATGTGCACGCGTGAGGTGGCCCGTTCCAACCAGCGCGAGGACAACCCGTCGCCCTCGGTCCCCAAGAGCAGCCCCACCTTGGCGTCGGGCGCGAGGCGGTCCATCGCCTCGCTCATCGGCAGGGACCCCTCCCCCGGAGTGAGCGCCATGAGGTCGAAGCCGGACTCGCGCAGGGTGTCCAGCCCGCCATGCCAGTCGTCCATGCGGGTGTAGGGCAGGGTGAAGACCGCGCCCATGGATACCTTCACCGAACGTCGGTACAGCGGGTCCGCGCAGCGGGGCGCGAGGACGACAGCGTCCACCCCCAGCCCGGCGGCGCTGCGGAAGATCGCGCCGACGTTGGTGTGGTCGACCAGGTCCTCCAACACCACGATGGAGCGCGCCTGGGCGAGCACCTCGCTCGGCTCCGGCAGGGGTTTGCGGTGGTAGGCGGCCAGGGCGCCGCGGTGCAGGTCGAACCCGACGAGGCGTTCGGCGGTCTCCTCGCTGACGACGTACAGCGGCGCCTCGGTCGCGGCCACGACGTCGTCGAGGGCCTCGGCCCGTCGTTCGGTCAGCAGGAAGCTGCGCGGCGTGTACCCGGCGGTGGCGGCGCGGCGGATCACCTTGTCGCCCTCGGCCATGAACAGGCCGTGTTCGGCCTCCAGGTGACGGCGCAGGTTGACGTCGCGCAGACGGGTGTAGTCGGCCAGGCGCGGGTCGGTGGGGTCACTGACCCTGATGACGTCCATGGTCACCGATTATCGCGCCTATCGCTCGGTCTCGAACCGTTCGGTGAGGGGGATCAGGCGCTGCCAGCGGGCCTCCTCGCAGGAGCCGCGGCGTGTCAGGGAGGTGTCGATCTCGCGCCCCTCCCAAACGCCCTCGATACCGGCCTGCTGGGGGCCGTAGACCTTGTCGGTGCACACGGTGCCGTCGCTGATCTCGGCGAAGAGCGGATGGCCCACGGGCTTCTCGGAACCCTCGGACTCGGCGTCCTCTTCCTCGGCGGGGGACTCGGTGATGGTGGGGTCCTCGGCCATTCCGGCGGCGACCTCGGCCATCGCGGTGCAGGCCGCCGGGTCCTCGGCCAGGTCCCCGGTGCACTCCAGCGTCTGTACCCAGGCGTGGTGGCGGTCGGTGACCTGTATCCGCAACGTTCCGGTCGGGCCGGAGAGCACGGGCTCCTCGGTGTCCGGCTCGATGACGCTGCTCAGTACCTCGGGGCTGGTCGCGTTGGTGGCCTCCACGTCCTGGGGCGGCAGCATCGATGGGCCCACGAACACGGCGTAGGTCACCGCACCGGCGCAGCAGGCACCGGCGAGGATCATGGAGCCGAGGTTGCCTCGGTTCCGTCGGTCACTGTGCGAATGGGACATGCCAAAACCCTCGGGGGTCGAATGGTCGCGGGGGCGTCCACGCGGGCCGGGCCCCGTCCTGGTGGGGCTTGCGCCGATCGGACGTCAAGTATCGGTCAAGCGAATACCGGGGGCCAATGGTAGCGGGGAGTCGGGAGTACATCTGGAGGAGCGCCGTAACGAAGCGGTCAAGGAGCACGATGTTCCGGTATCGATGTGAGCGGCACCACCCCCGCCCTTCCACTCGCGCATTACCTGCCAGTAAGGTCCGGGGAAGGGATCGTTCGTTTCGCGGCCTACGGTCGTCCTTGCACACATTAGGACGCAGCCCGCGCGAGAACGGTTCACCCCACGAACCTTCCGCGGGTGCCGGGAACCGCACCCGGCGACCGCCACACGAGCCGGCCCCGGGCGACCGGGCGCCGGACGACCAGTCCCACCCCCGGAGTGCCCGTGTCCACTGGACGCCATCGACTTCCCTCCCCGGCCGTCACCACCTCACGCAAGGCGGTGCGGTCGCCGATGGGGATCACCGCGATCACCGTCGCCTCCATCGCCGTCGCGGCCATCGCCGTCCCGGTCGGCATGAACGTCCTCGGTTGCGGCGACACCCGTTACCTACGGGTGTCCACGACCCAGAGCGTCGCTCCCGTGCTGCGCGAGGCCGCCACGGAGTTCAACTCCGACGAACCACGCTACGGAGACGTGTGCGTGTACGCGCAGGTCGACGAGATCGCCCCGCACCGGATCATGGACGCCCTTTCCGGCAACCAACTGGGCGAATCGAGCATCACCCCGCATGTGTGGATCCCCGAGTCCTCGGCCTGGGTGGAACTGGCCCGCGTGTCGGCGGGCGGCGCGCACGGCATCGAGACCGACCCGCCCTCACTGGCCAATTCCCCCGTGGTTCTGGCCGCCCCACCGGACACCGAGGGCATGCCCGACCAGGACGAGGCCGACTGGACCATGCTGTTGCCCGGGGAACGCGACCCCGACCGGCCCGTGGTGATGGTCGACCCCAACCGCGGCGCCGACGGCATGACGGTGATGCACGCGATCCGTGAACACCTGGGCACCGGCGACGACGCCGACACCGCCATGACCGACTTCGTCCGCGAGGTCCAGATGGACTCGGCCTTCGGTGAACTGGACCTGACCACGGTGTTCACCGGTTCGGCCGCCGCACAGGACCGGCAGGACCCGATCATCGCGGTGCCCGAACAGGCAGTGGTCTCCTACAACCTGCGCCGCGCCGACTCCGCGCCCGAGTTGCGGGCCCACTACGTCCAGGACGGCACCGTCGGCATGGACTACCCCTATGTGACCGTCACCGAGGAATCCGCGCTCCAGTCTGCCGCCGCCGACCTCTACCAGGTGGTCGGCGCCGACGCCTATCGCGGTCGCCTGCGCGAGCTGGGTTTTCGTGATCCGAACGGTGAGGCGTCCTCGGTGCTGGCCGCCCAGCCCGGCATCGAGGCGGCGGTCCCGCCCACGCACGAGAAGCTGACCGGCGACGCCCTACTGGCCTCGGTCACCGACTGGAACCGGCTGTCGATGCCCAGCCGCACGCTGGTGCTGGCCGACGCCTCCCAGAACATGTCCGAGGACCTCAACGGCGGCCCCGCGCGGATCGAGGTCGCCAAGCAGGCCGCGCTCCTGGGCCTGTCGCTGTTCCCGGACGAGACCGACATGGGCCTGTGGCTGATGTCCGACCGATACGGCGAGAGCGGTCGTGAGGAGGCCGCGAAGCTGCACCCGTTGGGTCAGGCCGACGATGGGGACGTGACGCGCCGCCAGGAGATGACCGCGGTCGCCGAGGACCTGGAGACACAGGGCGGTGACTCGCGCCTGTACGACAACATCCTGGCCGCCTACGACGAGGTGCAGGACGACTACCACGAGGACAAGATCAACAGCGTCATCCTGCTGACCGCCGGTCAGGACGAGGGTTCCAGCGAGGTCTCCCACGACGAGCTGGTGGCCGCCCTACAGGACCGTTTCGACCCGGAACGCCCGGTCACGATGTTCATCATCGGCTTCGGTGACCAGGCCGAGGAGCAGGAACTGGCGCAGATCGCGCGGGCCACGAGCGGTTCGTCGTTCGTCACCGAGGACCCGGCGGAGATCGGCGACTTCTTCCTCAGCTCGATCTCGCGCCGCCTGTGCGTGCCCGACTGCGACAACTGATCGGTCGGTCTGGTGGTCGGCGATCGGGCATCCGGCGCGTCGAACGGCCACGCCGACACCGATGGTCTCGATTGAATATCGGAATCGCATTTCGGTCGGGCCGGTTCCCGAGTGACCTCGGGGGCCGACCCGATCGGATTCCCCAAGGTGACCGCCGCTACGCCCCGGTTTCCCACCACGGGGCCATGCCCCGTCCCCCTACCGGGGAGCCGGCCCCCATTCACTCGGTCTGGGGCTTTGAGTACGGTTCCCACCAGTAACACTCATACGTTCGTCTCGCCCCGAGTCGAACCGGTACTTACGGATTCACCCGTACCACCCATCCCCGTACCCGATCATCCCCCTGTACGAGATCCGTCCGTACACCACCCCGTGAGGAAAGCTGTGGGACGTCACCGCGGAAGATACGCAGAAGAACCCTCCGGCCGGAGCAGGCGCCGTCGTGGCCGTGGCGGGGCGTTCGTCGCTCTGGCCGCCGCGATGGTGATCGTCGTCGGTCTCGCCGTGGCGGGCGTGTACATGTTCGGCAAGCAGGGCGGCTGCGGCGGTTCCGACATCGAACTGGACATCGCGGTCAGCCCCGAACTGGGCCCCGCCCTGACCGACGTCGCGAGCGACTTCAACGCCGAGGAACACGACGTCGACGGCCATTGTGTGCGCGCCGAGGTGCGCCAGGTCGACTCGGCCAACGTCGCCTACGGCATCACCGGCTCCGGCGCGACCATGGGCGACACCGACTCCGACGTGTGGATCCCCGACTCCTCGCTGTGGAGCCGTCTGGTGCAGAGCCAGGCCGGCGACGCCGTCATCACCGAGACCGGCACTTCCGTCGCCCGCACCCCGTTGGTCCTGGCCGAGCTCGCCCGGTTCGCGGAGTCCGACGAAGAGCCCACCACCTGGTCCGACGTGGTCCCCACCGCCGCACCCGGTGAGGAGAGCGGTCGCACCGTCCGCGTGGTCGACCCGGTCCGCAGCTCCAGCGGCCTGGGCACCCTCTACCTGTTGCAGGGGGCGCTGGAGGAATCCAGCCCTGACGCGGACACCTTCAACGCTCACATGACCGCGGCCCTACAGTCCCTGCACCAGGGCGCGTCCGCCGACGAGGACGCCGCGTTCCTCGCGCTGAGCGGCGGTACGGAAAGCTCCCCGCCCGTCATGGTGATGTCGGAGCAGGCGGTGTGGCGCTACAACGCCGCCCACGGCGACAACCCGGCCCAGCCCGGCTACCTGGACGACGGCACCTACTTCCTCGACTTCCCGTACATCGTGCGCAGCGAGGAGACCGACATCACCCGCGCCGCCGAGGTGTTCCGCACCGCGGTGCGCTCCGACGAGGCCCAGCAGCGCCTGCTCGACGAGGGGTTCCGCGGCGCCGAGGGCCAGGCCGAACCCTCGGTGCTGTCCACCGACGCCGGGTTCGCCGAGGAGGAGCCGGCCGAGCTGGCCGCCCCCTCGGACGGTTCCATCACCGACCTGACCCGCTCCTGGACCCAGATGAAGATGGACTCGCGGGTCCTCACCATCGTGGACGTCTCCGGTTCGATGCTGGCCGAGGTGCCCGGGACCGGACTGACCCGTATGCAGGTGACCGCCGCGGCCTCCTCCGAGGGTCTACAGATGTTCACCGAGACCTCCGAGCTGGGTCTGTGGGAGTTCTCCACCAACGTCAACGACGGCCTCCACTACCAGGAGCTCGCCCCCGTCCGGGAACTACAGGCCACCGACGACAGCGGCAACACGCACCGCGACGTGATCGGCTCCTCCCTACAGAACCTGCGACCACTGCCGGACGGCGACACGGCGCTGTACGAGACCTACCTGGCCGCCTACCAGGAGATGTCCACCAACTACCAGCCGAACAGCACCAACGTCATCCTGATGCTCACCGACGGGGACAACGACAACCCCGGCGGCATGGAGCTGGAGGAACTGCTGGAGCAGATCAACGAGCTGTCCAGCCCCTCCCGGCCGATCCCGATCATCACGATCGCCTTCGGCCCGGACGTCCAGCACCTGGAGCCGCTGCAACAGATCGCCGCGGCCACCGGCGGCGCCGCGTACATGACCGAGGACCCGACGGAGATCGGTGACATCTTCCTACAGGCGTTCTCGCTGCGGATCGCCGAGGAGAGCGAGCAAGGGACGGAGTGACCCGGGCGCCTCGGGGCGCGAACGGGGTCCGGGCCGGGCCGTGGTGGAGACCGCGGCCCGGCCCCTTCGCCTTGTCCGGTGGTGGCCCCGACGCGGAGCCGACGTGGGCTCGGTCGTCGTGGTCCGACCACAACCGTTCCAGGCCGTCCCTTACCTGGCTTTCCAGTGTTCAGTAGCACTTCCGGGTTCTGCACGGACGTCTGTGTCCCCCGGGTTCGGTGCTCGGAACGGAAGGTGACATGAACCTAACCGGACACCGAAGGGCTATGGACTTCTCACCCTCGGTGGCGTACCACGGATAGACCTGGATCCGGGCCGCCGCAGGCCCTCTCGCCCCGGATCCCCAGGCACGACGAGCAGTACGACCGAATGGGAGTGCCATGGCGAAGGCGTGGATGCCCGGTGCCGAGAGGATCGACGGCGGGCCCGCCCACACGGTGAAGGGGGCCGGGGCCCCGCGAGCGGTCTGGACGGTGACCGGCAGCGATCCGGGCGTGTGGTCGGCGGCCGAGGAGGCACGGCGACTGATCCAGGAGGGCCGGACCACGCACCTGGTGTGGAACCCGGTGAGCGGGCGGGTCGTCCAGCTGCTCGCCGCCACCCGCCGGGCGGGGATGGCGCTGGGCGGCACCGCGATCTTCGGCCGCCACCTGGACCACGGAGACGAGGGGCGCGTGTGCCTCGTGGTGGCGGTGGTGGGCACGAGGGAGCGGCCCTTCACCGACGGTCCCATGACGGGCCTGTCCACGCTCCTGGAGTGGCTGGACTCCTGGGGCGTGTCCCGGACCTGGCCGGCCGGACCTCCCGGACGCACGGGCGTCGGGGGCGGGGCCACGGTCGAGGCGGCGGTGCGGTGTTGGTCCCGGGGCGGCCACTTCGGCCACGACCAGGTACCGGGTTCGGTCGCTCACGCTCCCGGGCCCGTCTCCGTCGGTCGGCTGCTCTCCGGTGGTGGTTCCGGGGCGTCCGGCGGGCAGGGGGCGCCCCCGTTCCCGAAGGGTTCGGTGAGGCCTCGCTCGCACCAGGAGCCACAACCCTCGGTGACTATATAGATACTTTCAGCGAGGCCGCGAACCCCCGATTCCCCACCTTCTCGGAGAAACGGATACCACTGGTCAAGTACGGCTCCGAAACCCCTTAGTCTGTCGCCCATGGGTGGATCTATCGAGCCGGGTTGGTACGCGGACCCGCAGGGTGACGCACAGACACTCAGATGGTGGAACGGCGAGGGGTGGACGCGGCATACCCGTTCACTGAGTGAGCTCCAGGGCGGCGCCGATGGCTCCGACGGGGAACCCGCCACCACCTACCTGGGCGGACAGGACGGGGGCACCGCTCCCACGGATGACGAAGAGGCGGGCACGGTCCGGCTGGGTTCGCCGGCGCCGTCGCCCGCTCCGATCGAAGACGAACCGAGCACCATGCGGATCGATCCCTCATGGGCTCGGCAGGCCTCCCCCACACCCGGGCCCCCCGCCGGGTCCGACGACGACCAGGGCACCGTCCGGATCGACCCCTCCTGGCAGGAGTCGGCCGCCACCCCCACGCCGCCCCCGACCGTCGGTGACGAACCGAGCACCATGCGGATCGACCCGTCCTGGAGTCGGGACGAGGACGACGAGGCCACCGCGGACCTCGGTGGCGCCGCCCGAGACCTCAGAGACGGCGCACCGGTCGACGCCCCGGGTGGTGACACCGGCGCGACCATCCGGGTCGACCCTTCCGACCTGCCCCGAACCGGTGAGGACGGGCTTCCCACCGCGGACCTGACCGGCGACGAGACGCCCACGGCCGACCTCGGGAGCGGTGGTGGCGTCGGCGAGGCACCGCGCACCGCCGTGTTCGACCCCGACGAGATCGGCACCGGCGGGGCCGGCGACGCTCCCCGCACGGCCGTCTTCAACCCGGACGAGGCCGGCGAGGCACCGCGCACCGCGGTGTTCGACCCCGGGGCCGGAGCGCCTGCCCCCGGCGGTACCGCCGTCTTCGACCCCAACGACCCGATGTTCTCCGGCGGCGTCGAACAGGGTTCCGGCGAATCCGAGGACGACAAGGGCGGCAAGTTCAACAAGTTCCTCGGCAACCTCAAGGAAGGCTGGGCCGACCTTTCCGAGGAGCGCAAGGAACAGCGCCGCCAGGCCGAGGAAGAGGCCGCCAAGAAGCGCGAGGAGGAGCGGGTCCGCAAGGAGGCCGAGGCCCAGAAGCAGGCCGAGGAGGCTCGACAGCGGGCCGAGGAGGAGCGTGAGCGCGCCGAAGAGGCCGCCAAGAACGCTCCCCCCGTTCCCCCGGGCACACCGCCCGGCACCCCCGGCGCCCCTGGTGAGGCCGAAACCCCCGGCCACCCCGGAACTCCCGGAACCCCGGGCGCGCCCGCGGGGACTCCGCCCGCGGAGTGGACCCCACAGAACCCGGGTCAGCCCCGGCCCGGCGCCCAACAGCCGCCTTCGGGACCCCAGCCGGGACACGCCCCCGCCGCCCCGCCACCCGGCGTCTTCCCCGGTCAGCAGCCGCCGTCCGGCGCCCAGCAGGCCCCCTCGGGTGCTCAGCAGATCCCCCACCGCCCCCCGTCGGGACCCAACAACCCCCCTCCAGGTTTCCCGCCTCCGGGATATCCGCCCCAGGGACCGCCCCCTCACCAGCAGTACGGCCGGCCGCCCCAGCATTTCGGTCCGCCTCCCGGACAGCCCCCGATGCCACAGCACGGTCGTCCCCCACAAGGTTACGGTCCGCCTCCCGGTCAGCCCCCGATGGGCGGCGCCCCAGGTGGCCCGGGGCGGCCTCCCGGCCACGGTGGGCCTCCCCCGAGTGGTCCGCAGTGGGGTCACAACCCTCCGCCCGGTCCGCACGGCAACCCGTACGGCCGACCGCCGCAGCAGAAAAAGAAGAAGAGCTGCTGCGGGTGCGGCTGCTTCTTCCTGGCACTGATCATCCTGGTCGTCGTGGTTCTGGGCTACCTGCAGTTCTGGGACGTGTGGGACTGGATGTACGCCATCTTCGACCTCGGCAACCCTCCGGG
This sequence comes from Nocardiopsis listeri NBRC 13360, assembly GCF_001570765.1. GTDB lineage: Bacteria > Actinomycetota > Actinomycetes > Streptosporangiales > Streptosporangiaceae > Nocardiopsis > Nocardiopsis listeri. Next base: position 39,046 of record NZ_BCSH01000045.1, read on the forward strand.
GATGTCCGACCCGTTCGTCTGGGACTGACCGGAGCGAACGGCTTTGGATGAAACGTGCGCGGGGTGTCGGGTCACGGGACCCGGCACCCCGCCCGTCGTCCGATTCACGGCCCGAAACCCCTAAGCTGACCGGTATGAACGACAGCTTGGTGTGGATCGACTGCGAGATGACCGGCCTCGACTTCGAGAACGACGCGTTGATCGAGGTGGCCTGTCTCATCACCGACAGCGAACTCAACATCCTCGACGAGGGTGTCGACATCGTCATCAAACCCCCGCAGTCGACGCTGGACCGGATGGGCGACTTCGTCCGGAACATGCACACCACCTCGGGCCTGCTGGAGGAGCTCGACAAGGGCGTGACGCTGAAGGAGGCCGAGGACCGCGTCCTGGAGCACATCCGCCGGTACGTGTCCGAGCCGGGAAAGGCGCCCCTGTGCGGCAACTCCATCGCCACCGACCGCACCTTCCTGGCCCGCGACATGAAGCGCATCGACGAGTTCCTGCACTACCGGATGGTCGACGTGTCCTCCATCAAGGAGCTGCTGCGCCGCTGGTACCCGCGCGTGTACTACGCGAGCCCGGAGAAGAACGGCGGCCACCGGGCGCTGGCCGACATCACCGAGAGCATCAGGGAGCTGCGCTACTTCCGCGCCGCCGCCTTCGTCGCCGACCCCGGCCCGGACTCCGCGACGGCCCGCGCCATCGCCACCGAGACCGTCGAGGGCGGCACGGGCTTCAAGGCGCGTGACGCGGCTCTCGCCCAACCCTCCCCCGAAAAGTGATCGAAGCACTCCCCGGAGTCCGCTAGGATTACATACGTACGCAGGGCCGAGAGGCCCGGCGGACATGGTGGGTGTAGCTCAGTCGGTAGAGCACTTGGTTGTGGTCCAAGAAGTCGCGGGTTCAAGTCCCGTCACTCACCCCAGAGGCGAAGGGCCCCGATCTGGAAAGATCGGGGCCCTTCGTCGTTCCCAGGGCCGGTTCAGGTCGCCGGACCCGACCAGGTGCGTACCGCGGCGGCCAGGTCATCGAACTCCGGCTACGAACCGAAGCCGAACTGACGTAGGAGGCCGTCGCGCGCCGGATCAGCCGGCGCGGCACCGCGATCAGCAACTCTCATGTGTCCGACGTCGAGAAGGGCAAGGCCGGGCCACGGCCGTGGCTGCGCCGGGCCTTCGACGAGATCCTGCAAGGCGGCGGACGACTGGAACGTCTCTGGGAGGAACTCACCGGATCCGGCCGCCGCGCCTGGCTGCACGAGATCGCCGAGCGCACCCACGGGGCCGACGCCCTGTACGAGCACCAGGCCGGGGCCGACGTGCGAGACACCCAGAACAGAGGGCCGGGCCACCTGACCTCCACCCGCGCGGAGTGGAACGCCTTCGTCGAGACCACCCTGCACAGCCACCGATAACCCGTTACGCGACGACCTCGCCGTTCTCCAGGTAGAGCGTGGCCCCCTCACGACGTGCACGGTCCCCTTGAGCGATCCTTCGAGCGAGCCGGGGGATCGTTACCGTCCCGACCGCGGCCACCTCATGGAACCCGTACCCCGCCGGCTCGCCCTGGTCGAGGGCGAACACCACCCGGCCCCGCCCTGGCGAATTCCGTTCTCCGGTACCGCCCCGACAGGGTTGACAGGCCCCCGAACAGGAAAGGCACGGAGCACACCGGGTCCACGGGGAGGGAATCCGTGGACCGGTCCACTGACGACTCCGTGCGAGGAACCGATATGGGCATCGATCCGAAACCGCGCAGCCGCACCGTCACCGACGGCATCGAGGCCGCCCCCAGCCGTGGCATGCTCCGGGCACTCGGTATGGGCGACGGCGACTGGGACAAACCGCTCATCGGCGTCGCCGGCTCGTGGAACGAGATCACCCCCTGCAACCTCTCCCTGGACCGTCTCGCGCGCGCCGCGAAGGGTGGCGTACACGCCGGTGGCGGCTACCCCCTGGAATTCGGCACGATCTCCGTCTCCGACGGCATCTCCATGGGCCACGAGGGCATGCACTTCTCCCTCGTCTCACGTGAGGTGATCGCCGACTCGGTCGAGACGGTCATGCAGGCGGAGCGCCTGGACGGATCGGTCCTGCTGGCGGGCTGCGACAAGTCACTGCCCGGCATGCTCATGGCGGCCGCGCGCCTGGACCTGGCCTCCGTCTTCATGTACGCGGGCACCATCGCGCCCGGATGGGTGAAGCTGGCCGACGGCACCGAGAAGGACGTGACGCTCATCGACGCCTTCGAAGGCGTCGGAGCCTGCAAGGCCGGGCGGATGGGCGTCGATGACCTCGACCGGATCGAACGCGCCATCTGCCCCGGCGAGGGCGCCTGCGGTGGCATGTTCACGGCCAACACCATGGCGGCGATCGCCGAGGCGATGGGTATGAGCCTGCCCGGTTCCACCGCTCCCCCGTCCGCCGACCGACGCCGCGACCATCACGCGCACCGGTCCGGTGAGGCGGTGGTCGCCATGCTCGAACAGGGGATCACCGCGCGCGACATCATGACGAAGCAGGCGTTCGAGAACGCCATCACCGTGGTCATGGCGCTCGGCGGATCCACCAACGCCGTCCTGCACCTGCTCGCCATCGCCCACGAGGCGAAGGTCGATCTCGAACTCGACGACTTCAACCGGATCTGCGACCGCGTCCCCCACATCGGCGATCTCAAGCCGTTCGGCAGGTACGTCATGAACGACGTCGACCGTGTCGGCGGCATCCCCGTTCTGATGAAGTCGCTCCTGGACGCGGGGCTGCTGCACGGTGACGCACTCACCGTCACGGGCGGGACCGTCGCGGAGAACCTCCAGGAACTCGCACCGGACCCGATCGACGGAACCGTCCTTCGCCACCTCGACGATCCCCTCCACCCCACCGGTGGCATCACGGTCCTGCGCGGATCGCTCGCACCGCAGGGGGCGGTCGTGAAGACCGCGGGTTTCGACACCGCGGTCTTCACCGGCCCCGCGCGGGTGTTCGAACGCGAGCAGGCGGCGTTGGAGGCGTTGAGCGCCGGTGAGCTCCGCGAGGGGGACGTCGTGGTGATCCGCTACGAGGGCCCCAAGGGCGGTCCCGGGATGCGGGAGATGCTGGCCATCACCGCCGCCATCAAGGGCGCGGGGCTGGGCCGCGACGTCCTGCTACTGACCGACGGACGTTTCTCCGGCGGCACCACGGGCCTGTGCGTGGGTCACATCGCCCCGGAGGCGGTCGAGGGCGGACCCATCGCGCTCATCCACGAGGGGGACCGCGTCACCGTCGACATCGCCGAGCGCACCATCGCTCTCCACGTCGACCCGGAAGAACTCCGGGCGCGCCGAGAACACTGGCGGCCTCTGCCCAACAGGTTCCCGGAAGGCGTCCTCGGCAAGTACGCGAAACTCGTCCACTCCGCGTCCACCGGCGCCATCACACAGTGACCCGCTCCACTCACTTCGGCCGTCGAGGGCATCACACGGGCTGCGGAGGTGAGAGTCCGTGTATCCGGGGAGCCGGTGTGCGGTGGTCGTGCCGGCTCCCTTCCTACAGGGGGAAGTCGCTCGGTACAGCGAAAACGTGAGGTCTGGATCCGTCCGAACGCCCCGCCACGAAACGTGTCGAAACGACCACTAAACTATGCACTGGTTCCGCTTCGACGGTTCTCTCCCCTCGGGGTTCCGCCTACCGGTCACGGTAGAAGCCACCTGCGGCGCCCCACCATCCTCCTCATGACGAAGGCCCCCCATGTACCCCCGGCATCCATACCCCGGCCCGCTCCCCTCCCCGGAGCAGGTGCCCGTTCCCGGCCAGGTGAAGACCGTGGCCGTGATGATCTGGCTCACCGTGGCCCTCGCGTTGGTCATCTTCGCCCTCAACATGGCCACCGTGCCCTTTGCCGGAGTGGAGCCCGGCTACGCGTTCGGCTACTCCCTGCCGTGGACCTTCATGGCAACCCTTCTGGCCTTGACCGCGATCCCCCTGGTCCGTGGCCGTTCTTGGGCACGCACCATGGCCAAGGTGGTCCTGATCATTCAGATCGTTCTACAGTCGCTGATGTTGATCAGTGGAACCGGTTTCCTCTGGGCGCTCTTCCTGCTCCCGGCGGCCATCACCGCGCTGGTCCAACTGCACCACCCCATGTCCAAGTGGTTCTTCGCGGTCCACAACCGGGCCGCCAACCTGGAGTATCTGCGGCAGCACGAGGCGAGCCACCACCCCCGGCAGCGGTACCCGGGCCCCTACCCGACCCGGCAGTACCCTCAGCAGCACCCGCCCCAGGACCACGGCCGGCATCCCCAGCCTCCGCGGCATGGTCCCTGGGACCAGAATCCCCACCAGCAGTAGCCGGACGTTCCTTCGGCGGGCTCGGCCATCCGGCATCGGGCGGTTCACCGGTCCGTCGGTGGGCCGCCGCCAGGAGGACCGGTGCTTCGGCCCGCTGCAAGGGCCCCCGCCTGGACCGGATCATCGAGTTCGATCACCGGTTCCAGCGCCTGCTCGAAACACGTACCTTTCCCGGGGGAGGTTCTGGTGCCGGCGGGGCCGCCTCCAAAGGGTGTCGCCGCGCGGCCGGGATATCGGCCTCCTCCTCACCGCTCCCCCGACGGAGTTGAACGGCGGTGAAACCGGAAGGGGATCACTCTGGCCGGCGACCCGTGCGCGTGTCAGGATGGCGCTCATGCATCCGACGTCCCCTTTCGGGGTCCCCCCGAACACCCACCGGCCCGGTCATCCACCGAGCACCGTGTCTCGACACGGGCAGGGGTCGACCGCGGACAGGGTGATCACGCTCGTCCTCATCTGTCTGGCGCCGCCGGTCTGTCTCCTGGCGAGTCTTTGGGGCTTCTTCTCGGTCATGGCGACCGCGAGCTGCGGGAGCGACTGCGGCGCCGCAGTCGAGGTGGCCCTGCCACTGATGATCTTCTCGCCGTGGGTGATCTGGCTGGTCGTCACCGTCTGGGCGATCGTGCGCCTGGTCAAGAAAAGGCCCGCGGTCCGGGTGATGCTCCTCGGCCTGGTGGTCGCGACCGTGCTCTACGTGGCGGCGAACGTCGTCATGTTCGTCGCCCTGGGCTGACCGGACGGGCTGATCGGAAGGACACCCGCCCTCTCGGTCGCGGTGGCCGCACCGGATGCGTCGACGTGCCCGCCGCCACCGATCTCGGTGACGACGGACAGTGTCCTGTTCGATGGATCCGACCGGCCCGGAAACGGATCACGGACTCGGTGGAGGACCCATGGCCCTCAGCGAGGATCAGTCATCGCTCCGCTCGCCCGGCACACGGGTCTCGGGTCCCGTGTAACCGGCGAGCACCGAGCGCGGGAGGGGTCCCTTGATCCGGGCCCCGCTGTTGCTCTCCTCCCAGGCGTGCGCGAGGATGCCGACCGAACGGGAGAGCACGAAGAGCCCCCTGGCCAGTTCCGCGTCCAAGCCCAGGGAGGCGTAGACGGTGGCCGTGGCTCCGTCGATGTTCATGGGGACGGGTCGCCCCCTGCGCTGCGCCAAGGCCCGTTCCAGGGCCAGCGCGGATTCGAGGGGCCCGGCGTCGACGGTCCCGTCCTCGACCGCCTCCTCCACCATGGCCAGGAGCGGATCCCGACGGGGGTCCCGTGGGTGGAAGCGGTGCCCGAAGCCGGGCATGTAGGCACCCTTCTCCCGGTACTCGTCGACGATCGCCTCGGCGACCTCGTCCGCGTCGGTGCCGTCGGAGCGCTGGTCCACCATCCGGTTCAGGAGCGCGACGCACTGCTGGCCGGCACCTCCGTGCACGTCGCCCAGGAGGTTGACGCCCGTGGCGACCGCGTTGTTGAGCCCCAGTCCGCACGTGGCGGCCATGCGGGCGGCGGCGATGGAGGGCGCCTGTGGGCCGTGGTCGACGCCGGCCACCATCGCCGACTCCAGCATGCGGGCCTGGGCCGGCTCGGGAAGTTCCCCCCGGAGCATGAGCCAGACCACCTGGACGAACCCGTAGCGGCCGATGACGTCCTGTACCGGGTAGCCGCGCAGTTCGATCTCACCCGGCGCGATCCGCGTCAGGGAGTTCGACCACCAGTCTCCGATCTCCTGGTGGGTCATCACCTGCTCGTTCGGAGCGGTCACAGCGCACCGGCCTCTCTGAGCGCGTCGATGTCGGCCTGTTCGAATCCGGCCTCTTGGAGGATCTGGTCGGTGTGTTCGCCCAGCAGGGGCGGTGACCGGTCCGGGCCCAGGGACGCTCCGTCCACGTGTACACCGGTCCCGAGAACGCGCAGTTCGCGGGCCTCGTCCCCGGGGAAGGGGAGCGTGCGCACGAGGCCACGGTGGTCGATCTGTTCGAGTTCGAGGGCGTCGCGAACGCTGAGGACCCGGGCCGCGGGGACCCCGGCCGCGGAGAGGGTCTCCTCCCAGTCGGCCGCGGTCCGCTTCGCCAGGTGTTCCTCGATCACCTCGCGCAACTCGACGCGGTTGGCCTTGCGGCTCTCACGTGTGGCGAAGCGGGGGTCGTCGAGGAGTTCGGGGGAGCCGATCCGGTGGCACAGGATCTCGTACTGTTCCTGTTTGTTGGCCGCGATGTTGAGCATGCCCTGGGCGGTGGAGAAGGTGCCGGAGGGCGCCGCGGTGGCGTTCTCGTTTCCGATCCTGGTGGGTTCCACGCCGGCCGAGAGGTGGTTGGAGGCACCCCAACCCAGAGCGGTGATGGCGGTCTCCAGCATGGAGACGTCGAGGTGGGAGCCCCGACCGGTGCGCTCGCGTCGGACGAGGGCGCTGCCGATGGCGAACGCCGCGGCGACTCCGCCCATGACGTCGGCGATGGGGAAGCCCGCGCGCAGGGGGCCGCTCTCCTGGGTTCCGGTGGCGTCCATCATGCCGGATAGCCCTTGGATGATCTGGTCGTAGGCGGGTCGGTCGCTCAGCGGACCGTCGGCCCCGAAACCGGAGACGGCGCAGTACACCAGCCCCGGATTGGTGTCGCGTAGTTCGTCCCAGCCGAACCCCAGGCGGTCCATGACCCCTGGACGGAAGTTCTCCACCAGCACGTCCGCGTCGCCGATCAGGCGTTTCATCACCTGCCGTCCCTCGGCGGACTTCAGGTTCAGGGTCAGTGACCTCTTGCCCGCGTTCTGGGCGAGGAAGGAGGCGCCCAGGCGTTCCCGGTTCAGTTCCGGCGAGGCCCCGAGTTGTCGTGCGAGGTCACCCGCCCCAGGGACCTCCACCTTGACCACGTCCGCCCCCATCAGCGCGAGTTGGTATCCCGCGAAGGGTCCGGCCAGGACGTTGGTCAGGTCCAGGACCCGGATCCCCGCCAGGGGGAGGTCGTCCTTGGCCGCCGTCGAGGCGCTCATCTCTTCTCCTTCTCGTGGGAGTCCGTGTTCCCCGAGGCCGGGTCGAATCCGATCCGACCGATGCGCTCTGCGGCCTCGCTCACGGCGCCGCCGAAGACGCGGACCGCGGCCTCGGTGAAACGGGCGGTGGGCCCGCCGACGGCGAGCGCGGCAACGGGGGTGGGCCCTCCTTGGGCTCCGTACACGGGTGCGGCCACACCGGAGGCACCGTGTTCGCGCTCACCATGGCTGACCGCGAAGCCCCGGGTCCGGGCATCGGCGATCTCGGTGAGCAGCCGGTCGGCGTACCTCGGCCCCTGGGGAGACGCGGCGGCGACCCGCCGTACCACCGACGTGGGGGCCCCGACCAGGAGGACCTTGCTGGCGGCGCCGCCCCAGAGCGGCATCTCCTCACCGGTGTTGACGACGTGGCGGAGGCGTTGGGGCCCCTCTTCCTGGGCGACGCAGACGCGAACGGTGTCCGCTCGTACGTACAGGTTGACCGTCTCGGACGTCTCGACCGTGAGTTCTCGCATGATCGCGCGAATGGTCTCCGGTACCTGCCAGATCGCGTGGGCCAGACGCGCCCAGCGCAGTAGCCCCGGGCCGGCTCCGACGCGACCGTCCGGTCCCGTCCACAACAGGCCGCGCTGTTCGAGGGTCCCGACCAGACGCAGGACGGTGGTCTTGGCCAGTCCGGTCAGTCCCACCAGTTCTCGCGTGGTGTAGCGCTGGTTCCTCTCGTCGTAGAGGTCCAGCAGGTCGAGGGCGCGCACCACACTGCGCACTCCCCCTTCGGCTTCCCCGGCCATCACCCTCCCACCCTGGTCCACCTGACGGACCCATTGGACTGCTAGATGGTTCGATACGAGACAGGTTAACCCAAGGGAGCGCCATCCACCAGTGGCCGTGGGCCACCTGGCCCTCCCCCCACGCCCCACCCAGAAGAGGAGGTGGGCCGAACGGCGTGACGACTTCGTTAGGGAAAGATCCTCGGGACGCATTGACACCACACCGAGTGATTTGCATCATTCTCTGAACCAATCAGCGGCCTATTCGGTCCACCTAGTGGACCAGGAGGTCGAGAGGGAGTGAAGATGGACAAGCAGCGGACCCTGCGTGCGGTGGGGGCCGTGTGCGCGGCGCTCGTCGTGGGTGCCGCCGGGGTGAACGCCGCGCTCTCGCAGACGCACGAGTCCCAGGCCCGGGCGAGAGTGGACATCGTGGTGCCCGCCGACCCGGGCGGCGGTTGGGACCTGGTCGCGCGAGAGGCGCAGCACTCGATGCGGCTGAACGACATCGTGGCCAACACCCAGGTCCTCAACCTGCCCGGAGCAGGGGGCACGATCGGTCTCGCCCAGACCGTGCGGCGGGAGGGCGGCGCCACGACACTGATGACCACGGGGACCGTCATGATCGGCGGCATCATCGTCAACGACTCCGCCCAGACGCTGGAGGACGTGGTCCCCATCGCCCGGGTGGCGGACGACTACGAGGTCTTCGTGGTGCGCGACGACTCCCCCCTCCAGGACATGGGCGACCTGATCGAGGCCTGGAAGGACGACCCGGGCGCGGTGGCCGTCGGTGGCGGATCGCTCGGCGGCACGGACCACCTCCTGGCCGGACTCGCGGCCCGCTCCCAGGACATCGCCCCCTCGGACGTCAACTACATCCCCTTCGCGGGTGGAGCCCAGGCCCTCACCTCACTGCTCTCGGGCAGCATCGACGTGGGCGTCTCCGGCTACAACGAGTTCAGCGACCAGGTGGAGACGGGCGCCCTCCGTGTCCTGGGTGTCTCCGCGCACGAGCGGGTCACCGGATTGGAGGAGCACCCCACGCTCCCCGAACAGGGCGTGGAGGCCGTGCTCCCCAACTGGCGCGGCTTCATGGCGCCACCGGGGATCACCGACGCCGAACGCGCGGAGCTCACGGCCATCGTGGAGGAGATGGTCGCCACCCCCGAGTGGCGGGACACCCTCCAACGCAACAAGTGGGACGACACCTTCCAGTCCGGCCCCGAGTTCGAGGCGTTCCTGCGCGAAGAGATCACCCGTATCACCGCCGTCACCGAGGACCTGGGATTGTCTTGAACCCACTCAGAGAATCCGCGCCGCCCGTTTCGTCGGGCGACGCGACCGGCCACACACCAGATTCCTGGTGGAGGGGTCGCAGCGAGCTCTTCGTCGGTGTGCTCGTCATCGGCATCGGCGCCTTCCTCGCCTCCCAGACCCTGACCATGCACGTTCCCGACACCTCCACCGGCCCCGGCCCCCGGCTCTTCCCCGGGCTGGTGTCCGGGCTGATGGTGGTGCTCGGCGCGCTCCTGGTGCTCCAGGTCGTCCGTCGACCGACGACGGCGCCGCAGGAGGAAGGATCCGAGAGCGCCGACGTGGTCGATGGGTCCGTCGAAGGCTCCGAAGACACCTCCGCGACCGCCCCCGCCGAGGTGCGCGGGGGATCCGAACACACCGGTTCCCACAGCGACTGGCGTACGGTCGGCATGGTCCTGGCGGCGGTCGTCGCCTTCACGCTGCTGCTGCAACCCCTGGGCTGGTTGCTGTCCGGGGCCCTGCTGTTCTTCGGTGTGAGTTGGGCCTTCGGTGGGAAACGGCCCCTGTTCGAGGCGGCCGTCGCCCTGGTCTACTCCGCCGTCGTCCAACTCGCCTTCGTCGCGGGGCTGGGTCTGAACCTGCCCTCGGGGATCCTGGGAGGGCTTCTCTGACATGGACACCCTCATGCTCCTGGGCGGCGGTTTCGCCTCCGCCCTGACCCCCGAGAACCTGCTCTGGGCGTTCGTCGGCGTGGTGCTCGGCACCGCGGTGGGCGTGCTTCCCGGACTGGGATCGGCCATGGCCGTGGCCCTGCTGCTCCCGGTCACCTTCAAACTCGATCCCACCGGCGCGTTCATCATGTTCACCGCCGTCTACTACGGCGGTCTGTTCGGTGACTCCACCACGTCGATCCTGATGAACACCCCGGGCAACAGCTCGGCCATCGCCACCGCGATCGAAGGCCACAAGATGGCCAGGCGCGGCAAGGCCTCCCAGGCCCTGGCCACCTCGGCGATCGGCGCGTTCATCGGTGCGGTGGTCTCCACTGCGGTGGTCGCGTTCTTCTCCGGCGTCATCATCGACATCGCCCTGCGATTCGGTCCGGCCGAGTACTTCGCGCTGGCGGTGTTCGCCTTCGTGGCCACGTCCGCGGTCGTCGCCCAGTCCATGGTGCGCGGTCTCATCGCGCTGACCCTGGGATTGGGCATCGCCATGGTCGGCATCGACGCGCAGAGCGGCGCCGCCCGGTTCACTTTGGGCGTGCCCTCCCTCTTCGAGGGCATCGGCATCGTCACCGTGACCGTCGGCCTGCTCGCCCTGGGAGAGGTGCTCCACGTCGCCTCCCGCATCCACCGGCAGGGGCCCGACGCCCGACCGGTCAAGACGGGAGGGACGCTCTGGCTCGGACGCGGCGACCTGCGCCGCGCCATCCCGGCCTGGCTGCGTGGTCTGGGCTTCGGGCTTCCCTTCGGCACCATCCCGGCCGGGGGCTCGGAGATCCCGACGTTCCTCGCCTACGGAACCGAAAGGAAGTTGTCCCAGCTCAGGGCCCGCCGGGGCAAGCGCCCCGACGAATTCGGCAAGGGCGCCATCGAGGGGGTGGCGGCACCGGAAGCGGCCGCCAGCGCGACCGCGGGCACGGCCATGGGCGCCCTCCTCGGACTCGGCCTACCGACGTCGGCCACCGCGGCCATCATGCTCGCCGCCTTCCAGCAGTACGGCATGCAGCCCGGACCGTTGTTGTTCGAACGGAACGCCGACCTCGTGTGGGCGCTCCTGGCGAGCCTGTTCATCGGCAGTGTGATGCTGCTGATCCTGAACCTGCCGTTCGCACCGCTGTGGGCCAAACTGCTGCTCATCCCCAAGAGGTACCTGTACGCGGGGATCACCGGTTTCGCGGCGCTCGGTGTCTACGCCTCCTCCTACGCGATCACCGACCTCTGGCTGCTCATCCTGCTCGGACTGTTGGGCTTCATGATGCGCCGCTACGCGATCCCCGTGGCGCCGGTGCTCATCGCCGTCATCCTCGGCCCCTTGGCGGAGAGTGAGCTGCGGCGCGGGCTGGCGATCGGTCAGGGGGACGTGGGCGTCATGTTCACCGGTCCCATCACCCTGGGCATCTACGCCGTCATCCTGTCGGCCGTGGGCATCGTCGTGGTGGCGCGGGTGCGTTCGTCCCGGAGTCCGGCCGAGACGGAGGAACCCAAGACCCCGTCGACGGTGTGAACCGAGGGGACGGCCGGTCGGGAGGGCGCGGGGCGCGCACTCCCGACCGGTCTCGGGGCGCGCGGACGGTGTCGGTCGTTTCACCCGCTCGCCGGTGGTCCGCTCCCCCGGCCGTCATCCCCCTGCCCGGGTTCGGGTTCGGGGTCGGGCTCCCTCACGGCAGCGGCGAGCCGGTAGTCGACGTGGACGTTGCGATACACCCCTCCCGCACGCACCCGCCAAGGCAGTCCGTCGCGTTCACGGACCGAGAGGCTCTCGCGTTCGGGGGTTCCTCGTGCCCGGGTCCGGACGTCCGGTTCCTCGTGGAAGAGCAATTCCTCCGCCGACGCCGACGCACGGATCTCCACGTCGTAGACGTCGTCCACGTCGTCCACTTCGCCCACGTCGTCCTCGCGGCGACGCCTCATCCGTCGTCCTCCTCGTCGAAGTCCCCCACCACGTCGCCGACGGCGCCCGCCGTCTCCTCCAGTGCCCTTCCGGCGCCCTGCCCTGCCTCGGCGACGGCTTCACCGGCTCCCCGACCGGCGCCCGCGACGGCCTCGCCGGTGCCCTCCGACACCTCTTCGAGCGACCTGCCCACCCCCCGGACCACGTGTTCGATGATCTGTGGATTGGAGTCGATGGTCTTGAGGACCCGGGCGATGATCTCTCGCACGTTGTCGAGCTGGACCTTGAGCAGCGCCTGTGCCTCGACCCCCTTGATGGTGAGTCCGACATGGCCGAGTTCGACGTCCACTCCCACCTTCAGTCTGAGCAGGTCCAGCACGTCGGCCTCCAAGGAGACGGACGCCGCGAGGTCCTCGACGTCGAGTTCGATCTCGTCGACCTTCACGACCGGGATGTCGAGGTACACGTCGGGATCGTTCGTGGTGGAGGCGCGGGCGGATCGTTCCTCACGTGACCGCGGCACCTTCCTCCCCGCACCTTCCGTGCCGGGTCGCTCCACGGGGCGGGTCCTCGTTCCTTCGGCCTCCGCTTCCGCGACCTGCGCTTCAAGCTCTCGTTCGGGCCGCAGCCCGGGCCCCTTGTGCCTCTTGCGGCCCCCGTGGCGGGTACGACGACGCGTGGAACCACCGGTTCCGTGATCATCCTGCTGCATTTCCTCCGCCCCCTTCCGAGCGGTGGGGTGGGTGCGCGTCGACATGACCGACGCCAGGCACCGGAAATCAAACCGAAAGTCTGATTTGCACCTTTTGCGAACTATGTGTTCGCGCCCCTACCCCGAGCCCATCCAGGGGAAACGACGGCGCACCGGCCCGGAGCACACTTCCACGGCCCGGCACCCCGTCTCACCCCACGGTCTTGACGTAGGGCACGTCACGGGTGAACTCCCGAAAGCCCACGCCGTAGTACAACCCCCGCGCGGACGGGTGCGCCGGTGCGCCCAGGCAGGCGACCACCATGCGCTCCGCCCCCGCCGCCCTGGCCCGGTGCATACCGTGCAACTGCAACGCCGAACCCAGTCCCCGGCGTCGGAAGTCGACGTGGGTGCCGACCGGCTCGAACTCCGCGGAACGCGTGACCTCGTCCAGCCAGATGATCGCGGACGCGGCGAGCGTCCCGCCCGGCGCCTCCACCAGCACGTGCAGGTCGCCCCGGTAGGGCCAGGTGCCCCGGACCCGCTCCAGCCCCGCCTCGGTGAACCGGGAGTTCGGCCAGGCGTCCCGATGCGCCTTCACCGCCCCGGCCGGCGACACCTCCTCGGCCGTCACGAACCGGAACCCCTCGGGCAGCACCGGTTCCGGCACATCGACCAGGTCGCGTTCGTTGGTCTGGATCCAGTGCCCGTCATCGCCCCCGTCCTCGACGTCGAACACGAACCCGTGCGCCTCGACCCGCCCACGTGCCCGGGCATCGGCGATCTGCACGGTCACCGTCCGGTCGACGTCGCCGGCCACCTCGTCGTACCAGTCCAGGACCTCGTCGATCAGCTCCGGCCGGTCCGGATCCGTCTGCCAGACCAGCTCGGCCGACTTCGTCTGGCGAAACGTCCCGTCGTCGCGCTGGATCCGGTACGGCAGGCGCGCCCACCCCCAGGCGACCGGCCGGTCATCGTCGAACCACAGTCGACGACGCCAGTACGACCCGAAGGTGTCCTGGGCCATGCCCCAGACCCAGGCCAGTTCACCCACGGTCGCGTCGCCGTTGACCAGTTCCGGTCTCCGCGCCGACACCCGCTGGGACAGATCCTGCATCAGCCGTAGTTCGGCCCTACCGAAATCTCCCATGCCGGCAAGCCTGGCAAGAGCGACCCGCGTTGTCGAAGGATTTTCGGCCACGGCACGGCCGCCACCTGCCACCATGCGGGCCCGTCCGCCGAATCACCTGTTTCCACCCTAAAGGTGGGAGATCAGACCTTTCAGACTCCATAGAATTCCCCTCATGGAGACCTCCGCCCACGCTTCCTCGGCGTACCCTCCCTCGGTCCCCCCGACGCCCCTGGCCGGCCGCTACCGGTGCGCCGTCGGCATCCGCGTGGACGACCACACGCTGCTGTTCGAGGCTCGGGACATCGTGGCGAACACGCCGGTCCTCGTCCTGCTCGACGAGACCGAGACCGAGCACTCGGACGAGCCCGCCGCGCGTTGGGGACGATTGCGCGGGATCGACCATCCCGTCCTGCCGAGGATCCGCGACCACGGAGTCGAAGCGGGCCGGGCGTGGGTGGTCTGCGACGTACCCGCGGGCGAGCCGCTCAAGGACATCGTCGGCGGCCGGTTCGGCGAACGCGTCTCCAGGCGCGAGGCTCTGGACGTGATCGACACCCTCCTGTCGCTGTTGGAGGAGTTCCACGACCAGGGGCTGGTGCACGGCGCGGTCGGTCCCCACACCGTGTTCCTGGCCGACGACGGTTCGGTGCGCCTCCTGCCGTTGGTGACCACTCCCGCCCGGACGGTGACGGACCCCGGCGAGGACGTCCGAGCCGTGGGAGAGCTGCTGCGCGTCATGATCGCCGGTCTGGGCACCCTGGAGGTCGACGGAGCGATCTCCGAGGCCGGTGACGAGTTCGCCCTCCTGGTGGACAAGGCCACCGCGGCCGATCCCGACCACCGGCCACGCGACGCGGGCCGCTACCGGGCCCTGGTTCGCCGAGTGCGGGAACGCCTCCCTGCCGCCCCCGGCCGACACGCCGCGTCGGTCGTGTCCGGCGCGTCCGGCGCGTCGTCGGCCCCCGCCACAGACAACCCCACGGACTCCTTCGACGAGCCGAACGGTTCCGCGCACGGCCCGACCCCCCGGAAGGCGAAGCACCGCCGATCCCTCTTCGTCGCGGCCGCATGCGTCGCCCTGTTCCTCCTCGTGGCCGCGCTGTTGACCTGGAACCTCACCTCCTCGGGCGGGGGAACCGAAGCCGCCCCGGTCGTGGCCACCATGCCCGACCTGGTCGGTATCAGCCCCGAGGACGCCACCGAACACATCGACGGACTCGCCGTCTCCCCCGAAGTCTCCTACGACCAGATCCACGACGACGAGGTGAACGCGGGTCTGGTCGCCGCCACCATCCCCGAACCAGGCGCCTCCCTCGCCGACAACGACCCGGTGACCATCGTGGTGGCGATCGGCCCCGAGCGCCTGCCCATGCCCGATCTGGTGGACGAGCACGAAGCGGAAGCCCGTCAGACCTTGGCCGACCTCGGGTTCACGGACGTGACGGTCACTCAAGAGGCCTCCGACTCCGTGCCCTCGGGAACCGTGCTGGAGACCGACCCCGAGGCGGAGGAGACGGTGGCCTACGACACACCCGTGACCCTCACCGTCAGCGAGGGCGTCACCCTGCCCGACCTGGTCGAAAGCAGCGAAGAGGAGGCCCTCGCGGCCCTCGGATCCCTGGGCCTGACCGCGGAGGTGGTGGTGTCCGAGGAGTCGGAGAGCCCCGAAGGAGAGGTCGTCTCCCAGTCCCCGACCGCCGGAGCGATCGTCGAGCCCGCCTCCACCGTGGTCCTGACGGTCTCGCCCGGCCCGGAGGACGACGAGGCCCAGACCCTGGACGAGCAACCACAGGACGACTCCTCGGAACGGGAGAACGAGCGACACGACCGTGGCGACGACGGCCCGGACCGGGACCACCGGGAACCGGGGGAAGAGCCGACCGAGACGGACCCGCCCGAGCCCACGACGTGCACCTCCGAGCCCTGGTCGGAGGGCGGCGACTACTCCGAGGGGTCTCGGGTCATCCACGAGGGACGCGAGTACGAGGCGATCTGGTGGACCGGCCACGTCTCACCGTCGGAGAGTTCCGAGTGGGGTCCCTGGCAGGAGATCGGAACCTGCTGAGTCGGGTGGACGGCCGGGTGGTGGCTCCGACCCCGGCCGTCGCCGGCAACGCCCACTGAAACCTGGGCGGGCTGACCGGCCGGTCAGCGCACGATGTGGGGCGGGGGACGGGCGGGCCCTCGGGGCCGAGGCTCCCGGCACACCGACGGCGGCCCGGAACCCTCCCGTGCGGTGCCCACGCGCACAGGCGGTTCCGAGCCGCCTCGACCTCCCGACGCAGAGCCCCGCCAGACTCTGCCTCGGACACGTCCGATCTCGGGACGAACGCTCCTCTCATCGGCGTGGAGCGCGCCCCCGCCACGATCGGCCACCCTGCTCCGTGACCTGCGCGACGATGGCACGACTTCCTTGACCACCACCGGATCCCGCCCCACCGCGGGGCTCCGGGAACGGTCCGTCCTGCTCCCTCGGACCGCCACCGACGTGTCCCTTCCGCCCCAATGGGCGCCACGTCGGGAGAGAAGCCGTCGTCTTCTTTCGGGGTGCTCCTCGGCGGTCCCCGGGCCGTGGGGATCGTGTCCTCGACCTGCCCGCCGCGATCCCCCGAAGCGGCCGGCCGCCCGGCGCGTTCCCCCCGACGGAAACGGGCCGGCTCACCGCCGCTCCAGCGTGGACCGCCCAGGGGCGGTTCGTGGACACGGACTTCATCGCTCTCCCCCGCCCGTGGGGAGAGGTCGTCGGAAGGCGCGAGGCCTTCCGTGGTTCGGGAGGGCACCGGCTCCAAGGCACGCCCGTCATGGGCGACGGCCTTGGCCCGAGCCCGCGGCTCGCCGTGGTCGACCATCAGTACCGGCGGAGCGTCCTGGACGTCGAGACGACGCCAGGCCGCGCTCTGGGACTCGTCGCGCTCACGAAGCAGCAGGTGGACGTGGGATTCGCCCCGCCGCACGGCCCACCGGTAGGCCTCGGTCACGTCGAACTCCACGCCGCCGTTCACCGGGCAGGAGGCCTGCCCGCCCGTGACACTTCGGGTGTCGAGAAGGGCGCGGGCCGTCGGCTGGTCGTTCCAGGTGGACCCGGTGTGGAAGGGGTCGACGCTATGCGCCTGTAGGAGGGAATCTCCGACGCAGTCGTAGGACCACACCACTTCGGCGCGCAGCACGGCGGACTCCACGACGCTGCCGGGCGCGGACTCGACCGGGAATCGGAACAGGACCCTGCGGGTGTAGGCACGGTCCCATTCGAGGTGCCCGATGCCCACGCTTCGGGTCCGGGCACCGTCGTAGGCCCGGTCGGGGAAGGCACGATCCACGTAGGTCCACGAGGCGCTCTCGACCTCGACCCGACCGGTGCCGGAATGCGCGGCGGCGAACACGTCATCGGGTTCGACCCGACCGGATCCCGCGCCGACCGACGCCGTGTCACCGGCTTCGGCGGGGGGCTTCTCGTCGACTGTGGCCGGAGCGACCGACGTCCCCAACACCAAGGCCAGGGCATGGGCCGCACAAGCCGCCGTCGCACGGGCCAGGGAACGACGCATTACGGGCGGTGCCTACACATTCCATTTATGTCCGAAAAAGAATCAGAGCGGGGTTTTTCACCCCGTTCCAACAACAAGGAAGTTACCAAATCCGCACAGCCACCCACAAACCCCGGATATATAAATACCGACCTAAACCATAATTACCACCACCAGAAAACCGAACAGACTCTGATAGGCCTTATTCGGCGACCACTGAACACTGATTCTCTTCGAACCGAAAGCCGACCACCCGCAGGTCGCAGCCCACACCACGCCGGCCCGACACCCGGCCACGATCGTTTCGGAACAGCATGAAAACCCGAACGAGCGAGTCCGGTTTCCGCCGAAGCACTTCACCTGCGCGTCCCTTGTCGACACACCACGTCAACCGTGACCAGTGATCACACCAAGCGCGGACAAGGGTCGAGATTCGTCGACCAGATGATGTATACCGACCGACGAGTTCGGGCAGTCGGGTGCCTGCAAGGGAGAACGCCCCAACGAGGAGGTCATGGTGGCCGAGCCGTCGAGCCCGCTCAAGGACAAGAACTACAACCTCATCTGGGCCCTTCACCAGTCGCTGGAGAACGTCTGGCGTCTGGAGGGATACATCAAGGACGCGGAGAGCCAAGGTGACGAGGAGCTCGTCCGCTGGTTCCGTCGAATCCAGGAGAACAACCAGAAGGCCGGTGACCAGGGCAAGCAGATGCTCATGGCTCGGATCCAGAAGGAGAACGGCTGAGGCTCCGTCCTCTCGCTCAGCCCGGACAAGCCTCAAGGCGGTCCCGGACGTGTCCGGGACCGCCTTGAGGCTTGTCCGGGGTCTCCGGGCAGGTCGGGAGAAGGGGCGCCATCTCCCCACCCCGGGAAGGGGCTCAAGGCCCGACCCGCGCTTCGACCTCCACCCGTCGTACCGGCGCGGCCGTGCCGGGAAGAGCATCGATCAACCTCAGGGCCTCGGCGTCCCACCCGAGAGCGGCCCCGTGTTCCCGGGTCGTTCCATGGCAGGAGTCAGCCCTCAGGGGCACCCGGCCCCGCCAGCCGTACCGCCAGCAACGCGATGTCGTCCTCACCGGTCCCGACGACGTTCTCCTCCACGATCCGTCGCAACAGTTCCGGCAGCGGGCTGTCGCCCCCGGCCGCGAGTACGCGTTTGGTGCGGGCGATGAAAACGTCCATCTCCAGGCCACGATGCTCGACCAGCCCGTCGGTGAACATCAACAACGTGCTGCCCGGCTCCAGGAGTCTTCGGTGGTCGAGGCGCGACAGGGCCGGAAAGTCGGGATGGAAGAGCAGACCGTGCTCGGTCAACTCCTCGACGTCCCCGTCCGGAGAGGCGACCAGGGGCCGGATATGGCCCGCGTTGGTCCACGTCAGCAGCCACCCTTCGGAACACGGCCTCAGGTGGGCGTGCACCATCGTGCCGCTGGCCCCGAGATCCAGTACTCGGTTGGCGTGCTCGAAGGCCGAGAGGATCCGTGCGGGCCCATAGTCGGGGTGGTCCAGATCGGCCTGCCGCAACATGGTGCGCACCTGCCCCATGAAGATGGCCGCTTGGAGGTTGTGGCCGGTGATGTCACCGATCGTGATCGCCAGGGTTCCGCTCTCGTCGTCGATCAAGGGGTAGACGTCGTACCAGTCACCACCCACCGTGGCGCCCCCGTCGGCGGGGCGGTAGAGGGCCTCGATCTCCAAACCCTCGATGCGAGGAATCTCGGTCAGCATGGCCTTCTGCATCAGGTGCGCGGCCTGGACACGACGGTTCACGTAGGACACCCGCTCCACGGCACGAGCGGTGTATTCGGCCAAGGAGGCGAGCAACGCGCGTTCCACGACCTCCATTCGATGGGGCACGTCCCACCCCAGCACGAGCACGCCCACGGGATCACGGCCCACGGGCACGGGAAGGAACACCGCGCCGGCCAGCCCCATCCGGGTGAACCTGGCTCGCACCTCGCGGGACAGCTTCGCGATGGCTTCCTCGTCGGGCACTTCCACGATGGTTCCGTACGCGCCGCGTGGGCCTCGGGCCAGTCGCTGTCCAGCGCGCACTCCGCATAGGCCGCTTCCACTTCCAAGGGGTCCTCGGAGTCGACGACGCGGCGCAGCAGGTCCCCCTCGACCAGCATCAGCTCCACCTGGACGGTACTCAGATCGAGGCTGATCAGTGCCTTGGCACTGCGCCGTACCAGGGCCACGTCCGTGGCTCCCGCCAGTTCCTCGGCGGTACGCATCAGCAGTCGAGAGCGTTCGTAGGCGCGCTGGTCCTGTAGCCGGGTGCGTCCGTTCTCCTCCACCAGCAGTCGCAGGATCAACTCCGCCTCGCACACGTGCGCCAGATCGCGCAGTGCGTCGATTTCCCTATCGCCCCAGGTGCGTGTGACGGTGTCGATCGCGAGGATGAAACCCAGGAGGGTCCCCTCCATGTCGACGAGCGGCACCCCGATCCAACTGACCGCACCGAGAGTTCGGGCCACACGCGCCACGGAGGCGAAGGGGTCCTGGTCGGCTTCGTCGGTGGATGGGGCACCCGGGTCCTTCGTGGGAGGCAGGGGCACCTGTCTGGATGTGGACCACGGTTCCCCCAACCCCACCAGACCGGCAAGGACATGCCGGTCCTGTTCCGCCAGCGTGATCACCACCGGGGCTTCGAGCAGGTACGCGGCCAGGCTCGCGAAGCAGTCCATGCTCTCGTCCGGCTCGGCTCCCAGCCCGAGACGTTCCGTCACGGGCGAGACCTCGACATCCGACGGCCGAGCGGAACCGCCGTAGAACTCGTCGTCGTTGTCCATCGACTACGCCGCCCCAGCCTTCCCGCTACGACCAGCACCAATACATAGGCGCCAAGCCTATTGACGCCGCTCCCGTGACCGGTGGAGGCAAGGCGCGTGGCGGACGGTGTGCCGCTCTTCTCCTGCGGACGGTTCGCGTCGCGTCGGATGAGGCGATCGGAGCCCGGGTCAGTAGAAGAAGGCCGCTACGCCCCGCCCTGCCGTGACAGCGGTCTCGCACCAACCCATGGAGGACTCGGCGGCCGTCAGCACGTAGGGGTCGATAGCCGCCTTACGATCCTCGGTGACCTGCTTCCACTGTTCAAGGGCCTTCCCGCATTCCGCAAGGGTCCATTCGCCGTAGGAGGGAAACCCCTCGGACGAGTACGGAATCGGCGAGGGGGCACTCCCCGCACCAAGGCCTTCGACGCTGACGGCGGTCACGCCCAGGTCCGTCAAACCCTCGTCGACCCTCGCGGTCCATCCGGACCGCATCGGAGAGAAGTCCGAGTTGTCCAGGAAGCGACCGTGGAACTCACAGATCCATTTGAAGGCATAGTTGTACATGACGCTGTACCGCTCATCGAAGGGTCCACCGTCGATGACCGCGCGGATCGCCTCGTAGATAGGAGGGCCACCATCCTCGATGAGGTGGTCGAACTGGGAGTCGAAGTGGGTCAGGTGCTGCCTGAACCGGCCGCCGATCATCCGACGCAGCTTGACGTCCTTCGATCCGATGGAGCCATGCAGAACGTCGAGGTCGACCACGTAGGGCATCAGCGCGAAACTCATACCTCGAAGCTAACGACGGCCACCGACATTCCCGGTCGTCCCCTGGGCCCCTACCGTCACCAACGATCGACGCGCACCGAAAGAGGCATCCGTGTCGTATGCGGCGATGGGAAACTCTCACAGATCACCGAAGCGCTCCTCCGGCCGCACGCCCGGTGTTTCAGGACACGACCGTCACACGATACAGCTGTGGGGCCCAACGAATACCGACGATCCCGAAACGGCTACGGGGCCGACCGGCTCGCCAAAGCCCGTATTCAGTTGAATAATCCTCTCACTAGAAACCCCCACATGAGCGATCACAGACCCTATGTCGGACGGGTCTACGCGGCCCTGAGCACGTCGCTGAGCCTGCGCCCTTTGAAAACCTCAGGTACGAGCACAGAGCGGTCAGCGCGAGCGCTCCTACGCTCCCCCTATCCCAGAGGCATCAGTGGTGGATCGATCGAGTGGCACGAAGCCGCGGGGTGGTCTCTCTTGCTCTCTCCCACTGAAGAGCCAGAGGTACGGTATTGGATGAACCGAGGATCCGTCGTCGGTGTCTCCGCCGTCGCCGACTGGGTGTACTCGGTCATCGATGAGGTTCGGGGCGCGAGCGACGACACCCTCTTCACCTTGGTCGACTTGCACACGGAAAGCGTGCTCCGCACCGAGACCACGGAGAAGATCGACCAGGAGCTCGCGGCCTTCGATATCCACTCGAAGCGTTTCGGTGAACTCCAGGCAAAGGGGCAGTTCCCGAAGCAGAAGCAGCACGACACGGAGACGAGCCTCGCTGCATTGGCGCTCACCGACGTGATGCACGAATTTCTCCTCCCTGGCCGGACCGACAGTGGTCAGTACGCCGTTCGCAGCGGCTCAGAATCGTGGAAACGCGGAACCTACCTGGGGCTTTTCCTCAACGAGCGGCCCGGGCCTGAACACCGTACGATCGCGGCTCTGGGTTTGGTGGCACCGATCGGAAAGTCCGGAACCTTCGAACGTAAGGTCGAGGTCTCCCACTTCACCGCCCTGTCACTACCGATTCCGGTGGAACATTTCTCGCACCTGGGCAAGCTCGTGCGGGACGCCTTCGACCGCAACCGAGGAATTCCCTCAGCCACCGGCAAGAAGATCCTGAACAAGTTGGCCGCGACCTCGGACGAGGCGGCGGAGCGGATCCGCTCCCTCGAAACACGGTTGGCCCTGGAAGAACCCGACATCAAGGACCGGCCTGTCCGCGCTCTGGAGAAGGACGCCGTCGGTGTGCTGTTCGAGGCCTTCGACATCGACCGGGAGCACCTGCTGAGTTGGCGTCCGACCGGTGACGGGGACCCGTTCCTCAGCGGCGTCAACGGTGCGCTGAAGGGAGGGCGCTACAACCCTCAGGAGAAGTGGCTGGTGGACTTCGACGCCACCCACCTGCCTGGCTGGTCCTTTCACCGGTCCGACTACGTGGCCTGGGGCGTGTTCACCAACAAGTACAAGTCCAGGTCGCTTCTGGTGGCCAACATCGATCGCACCCCGGTCGAACATGCCACGGGGGTGGACCTGGTCTACTACAACCCGCACGGTGGCAACTTCGTCATGCTCCAATACAAGGTGCTGGAGGAGACCGTGCGAGGCGGCCTGCACAGCAGCGTCGACCCACGCTTCCTCGAACAGATCGATCGCATGCGGGAAACCGATGAACGGTTCCGGGACCCCAACCCGCGCCATCACGACATCCGTCTGGTGGACACCCCCTGTTTCATCAAGCTCTGTGCTCCTCAGACGCGCATGTCCGCCGGTGTCGAGATCGCCTCCGGGATGTACTTCAGCCGGGAGCACTTCGAGATCCTGCACGAGAACGCCGAGGAAGAGGGTTATGCGAAGGGCAGGCGCATCCGGCGGAGGGAGATCCCTCGTTACCTCAACGGCTCCGACTTCATCTCACTGTTCTCCAATGGTTGGCTGGGTAGTCGGGGAACGGGGACCGAGCAGCTCTACCAGGAGCTGGAGGTGTCCCTTTCCTCGGGGAGGTCGGTGGTGCTCGGAGTACACACCGATGGGCTTCCGCTGATGAACCACAGCTCTGGCCGTTGGCCGGAGTAGCCGAAGCGGCCGGCGTACCGGTGAGCGGTTCGTCGGTCGCCCGGCGAGGGGTGCCGTTCGATCGGCGTCCACTCGCGAGGACAAGGCCGAGATGGCCGACGAGCACCCTCACGGCGTTGTTCATCGGATACGCGGCCACCACTTCGATCACTTCGGTAAGGCCGCGGGAGACCGCGTATCGACATCGACCGGTCGGCGGCCATCGTTCTCGCATCGGATCCGGGCCCTGACGTTTCCTTGGTGGCCCTACTCGACGACCATCGTCAGCGAGCCCGGTCCGACCGATTCCCGGCACGAGGCGTGTTTGAGCTTCTTCGACGTGAACGACGGACCGGGAGAACGTTTCCGGTCGGCCCATGAGGCGATCCGGGCCCTCGGGTTCCTGGCTCGACCTCGCGCCGGTTTCGTGCTGACTGGGTGTGGGGTCCCGCCCCGTCTCCTGCCTCTGAGGAGGTGACGCCGGGGCGTGGGGGTTTCGGGATCAGTGTTGGAACTGAAGGTCCCGGGGCAGTAGCCGGCTCTGGGATTGGGCCCACAGGTGGGCGAGCAGATCGTCGTAGGTCGTGGCCTCGTACATGCCGGTCGCGGAGGCCACCCAGAACGATTGAGTCGCCTCGCCGAACCATGTGATCAGGCCCCGGTGACGAGCTTGGAGAGCGGCGGCCTGGTGGTGCTCCAAGGCGAACTCGGCGCGGTGCCCACCCAGGCGGGGCAAGGTGCCGGCGCGCTGGGTGCGGCAGGTGCGGTGAACGCAGGACGCGCAGGCCGGGCCGGTGACGGGGACCGGGCGTCGAGGGGCGGGGGTGAAGGTCGTGCCGTCGGAGGTGGGGCGAGTGTCCACGGGGCGTCGCGGCGCGGGGATAGGGTGGTTCATCAGATCCTCTTTCCTTGCATATGACCGTGTTGGGTTTCGGGGGTTCAGGGCCCGGAAGAGCGTTGGCGCGCTCTCCTGGGCCCGTCTCATGTCCGGGACATGTCGTTTAGTTGTGGCTGTGCCAGCCGCTGCCGGTCAGGTCGTAGGCCAGGTACAGCCACACGGTGCGGTACTCGGCGTTGCCGTTGTCGCCCCAGGTGGTGGACAAGGCGTCGATCATGGCCAGGCCCCGCCCGGATTCGGCTCCCAGGTTCAGCCCGTCCGGGGCCGGGATGAGGTGGGTGTTGCGGGTGCGCATGCCCCCTCGGTCGCGGCAGGCCAGGCGGAGTCCTTCCTTGTCGCGGTGTACGCGCAGGGTGTAGGTGCCGCCGGGTTGTCCGGAGAGGCTGTGCCGGATCGCGTTGTTGGCCAGCTCGCTGCCCAGCAGGGTGAACAGGTACCGGTAGTCGTTCGTTTCGGTGGCGGCGCAGGTGTCCAGGAACGCCCGTACCAGCGGCATCAGGGCCGGGACTCCGGCGAAGTCGTAGCTGCGCGCCCGGTAGTTAGGACGTTCCGGGAGACCGGAGAAGTAGTGGCGTTGGAAGGGCCGGATGAAGCTGGCCAACGGCACCAGAGCCTCCCCCGGAACCGGCACGGTGGTGGGTGCGAAGGCGGTTTCGGGCATGACGAACACACTCCTTGGCATGGCTGACACATGAGTCGGGGGATCGTGCGAAGCGCCCGTTGGAGGAGTCTCACGGAGGCCGTGATGCGCGGAACGGGCAAGGCATAGCCTGACCAGATGGACCCTGAGTGATCCATCGGTTACTAGCCACACCCATCATCATGCTCTACGAATTTCGAGCGGTCAAGCAGTTCTTTTCGAAATTCGCACTACTACAGAGTAGGATTCCCCTATGCAGAGCCCCATCAGCCCCACCGTGCGCCGCCGGAGGTTGGCCCGCGAACTACGACGCCTACGGGAATCCCACCACCTCAAGCTCTCCGAGGCCGCAAAGCAGGCCAAAGTTCCCCTCTCCACACTCAGCAACATCGAAAACGCTGAAGCCAAGCGCATCAAAGCTCGCGACATCGATGCACTCGCAGCCCTGTACGAAGCGCCAGATGAAGTCCGGACAGCTCTACATGAACTCTCCCGAGAGTCCAAGGAACAAGGCTGGTGGTCCAACTACAAGGACGTTTTCGGCGGTAACGCACTACCCGACTTCGAGGTCGAAGCATCCATGATCCGCTCCTATGAGTGCATGGTCATCCCCGGCCTCCTGCAAACTCCGGACTACAGCGAAGCTGTGTTCCGTGGGGGATGTGCCTACTCGGAAGCCGAAGTGACACGGCATGTGGCTGCTCGAATGCAGCGCCAGCACATCCTGGGGCGTCATAAGCCACCTCACCTTTGGGCAGTCATCGACGAAGCAGCACTACGCCGCGAACTGGATGATTCAGACATCATGCGCGAACAACTTGACCACCTACTCAACATGGCCACACGCCACAACATTGACATCCAGGTACTCCCGTTCAGCGCAGGTATGCACGCTGGAATGTCAGGTTCCTTCGTCCTACTAGACTTCCCCGGCGAACTCGACCCCAGT
Organism: Nocardiopsis listeri NBRC 13360; assembly: GCF_001570765.1. Taxonomy (GTDB): domain Bacteria; phylum Actinomycetota; class Actinomycetes; order Streptosporangiales; family Streptosporangiaceae; genus Nocardiopsis; species Nocardiopsis listeri. The sequence goes on from NZ_BCSH01000045.1 coordinate 64,451, forward strand.
CTCGTATACACCGAGACAGCAACCGATAGCCTCTTTGTCCAAGAATCAGATTCAGTGCAGCGGTTTGTGACTATTTTTTCGCACCTTAACGCTGCTGCGTTGAGAACCTCACGGACCATGGGGTTCATCCAAAGCATCCTGGAGTCGAACAACCATCATGAGCACCACTGAGTCCTTGGACTTCTTCAAGTCCAGCTACAGCAGCGACCGCGTCAACTGCGTGGAGGTAGCGCACATCCCCACCAACTTCCGCAAGAGCAGCTACAGCGGTGACCGTGCAGAGTGCGTCGAGGTCGCCGAACCCCCCTGCGGCGCGGCCATCCGCGACTCGAAGCACCCCACCGCCGGACACCTCCCCTTCCCCTCCACCGAGTGGACCGGTTTCCTCACCGCCGCACTCACCCGCTGATACCCACAGTCCGCCGGTACCCGGCCGTATCCGGTACTAGGACCACGGCCGGGTCCTGCTTATCAGCACACCTTGACACCACCTACCCCACCAACCCGTAAGGCCACTTCCGCCCCTCCATAAACACCGGCGTTCACCTGCACCAATTTCCGAAAACCACTTCCTGTCGAACTGACAAGAAGCTACTCTCGGGCCCATGCCGAATGAAATCTGGCGACCACCCCCCGTACTGCTCACCGTCGACCTGGTGATCCTCACCCTGCGAGCCTCGGCCCTGCACGTCCTTCTCATCGAGAGGGGCATCGAGCCCTACAAGGGCGAATCGGCCCTGCCCGGCGGGTTCATCGCGGACGCCGGCGAGGACATCTTCGACGCGGCCCACAGAGAACTCCGGGAAGAGACCGACCTCGACGCGACATCGCTGCACCTGGAGCAACTGGGCGCCTACGGCCGACCCGGCCGCGACCCGAGAGGGCGCATCGTCTCCGTCGCTCACCTCGCCATCGCCCCCGGTCTGCCCGAACCCGAAGCCGGTACCGACGCGTCCGCCGCCTCTTGGCTCCCCGTCGAAGAGGTCACCTCCGGCCGTCGAACGCTCGCCTTCGACCACCGGCAGATCCTCGATGACGCTTTGGAACGCGCCCGCGCGAAGATCGAGCACACCGCCCTGGCCACCGCCTTTTGCGCCCCGGCCTTCACCATCGCCGAACTCCAACGCGTCTACGAGGCGGTCTGGGGCTTCGACCTCGACCCGCGCAACTTCTACCGCAAGGTCCAGTCGGTGTCGGGCTTCCTTACCCCGGTCGGTCCGGACCGTCGTACCACCAAGGGCCGCCCTGCCCGCCTCTTCCAGGCCGGCCCTGAACAAGAACTACGCCCACCGATCCTGCGGCCCCTGCTCCCGAACCGGAACGAGGAAGCGCGATGAGCAACGATCTCGTGGTGGTCCTGACCGCCCTGAACCTGGAATACCAGGCCGTGCGCGAGCGGCTCCGTTCACCAGAGCCCTATCGACACCCGCGAGGTACCCGGTTCGAGATCGGGGCCCTGCCCGGCGGCCATGGGCGCGTGGTGCTGGGGCTCACCGGCAAGGGCAACCAGTCGTCCGCGGTGCTGGCCGAGCGGGCCATCCAGGAGTTCTCCCCCGCCGCGTTGCTCTTCGTGGGCGTGGCCGGCGCCCTGTGGGACACACCCCCGTTCGGTGACGTGATCGTGGCCACCCACGTGTACGCCTACCACGGCGGAACCAGCGAGGACGATGGCCTCAAGGCCCGGCCCCGGGTCTGGGAAGCGGCGCACGAGATCAGCCAGATCGCCGCACACCTGGCCAGGGTCGGTACCTGGGCGCCGCCCGGGTCCGCGCCTGGCCGACCCCGACCCCAAGCTCACCTGGGGGCCATCGCCGCCGGAGAGATCGTGCAGAACTCCCGTATCTCCCGCGAGGCCGATTGGATCCGGCAGACCTACAACGACGCGGTGGCCATCGAAATGGAAGGCGCCGGCGTCGCCCAGGCCGGGCATCTGAGCGGGTCACCGGTGGCGATCGTGCGCGGTATCAGTGATCGCGCCGACGGCACCAAGGCCACCGAGGCGGATCGGAAATGGCAGCCGATCGCCGCCGCGAACGCCGCCGCCTTCGCCCTCGAACTCGCCACGGAACTCACGGAAGCGGAGCCCCTCACCATGCGCGAAGACAGTGCTTCCGGCACCCCCGGCAGCGTCAACAACACGGCACACGGCAGCGTCGGCGTCCAGGCCGGTCACGTCAGCGGCGGCACGTTCCACGTCTCTCTCACCTCCTCCGAACCCGAGCCGGTCGAGATCTCGGAACGGATTTCGGCCCTACGGGAGGAACTGGCCCAGGAGCGCTCCAGTGGGCGCATCGACGAGGAGACCCACGAGGCGGCCTCGACCGAACTCGACATCGCGAGCAAGGGGATCGAGGAGGCCACACCCCAGGGCAGGAAGACGTCATTGCTGGCTCTGAAGCGCCTCCTGGGTCTCCTGGGGGACCTGGCCTCGCTGGCCACCAAGGTCGCGCCGCTGATCACCTCGGTCAAGGGGCTCACATGAGCGGGCCCGAGACCCACAACACCGCCGGCCCGCACTCCTTCGTCGGCGTGCAGGTCGGCCAGATGCACGACTCCGAGATCTATGTGGTGGGGCCCGACGACCCACCAGAGATGATCTACGATGTGGGCGTTCGCTATCTCGAATCCGGAATCCCGGGTAAGGCGCGCGAACATATCGAACGCGCCCACGCGCGAGGGCTGGACCACCCCGAGCTGCACCTCAACCGGGCCCTGGCCATCCTCAGCAAACGCTCCTACCGGGACCTGAACAAGGCGGACCGCGCCCTGCTGAAAGAGCTGGAGCTGCGAACGGAGTCGCTGAGTCACGACACGTCCGGGCAGGCCTTGGACGTGGTCTTCGCGCTGCTCTCCTGCGTGGACGGTTCCGATGGGGACTCCGAGACCGCGATGGCCCTCTTACGCGGCCTCCCGTCTGGGCACCGCGACCCGATCCTGCGTCATCTCGGCCTGGTCCTCACCGGTGGTATGAAGCAACGTCTGTGGAACCAGATCCGGGACAAGGCCCACCGGGGGCACACGGCCGGTGACCGACGTGACCGTGTCTGGTCCTACTTCGAGCCCGAGCCGGCGGAGGCCAGGGCCAAACACCCCGCTCCGAAGTCCTACAACGGATGGAGCCTCTTCGGTGGGCTTCTCCTGGCGGTGGCGACCCTCTCTCCCATCGCGTTCATGATGAGGACCGCGCTGGCACACGGCGACTTTCCGGCTTTGCTCTCCTGTCTGGCGATGCTGGTCCTGGGGCCGGCTGCGGCGTGGACCCTTGGTGAGTGGTACCACGAGCACCGGCGCATGGTCGCTCTGGAACACGAGTACGGCTATCGGCGTGCCCCCTCGTCCGCGCCGCCCAAGGGCGGGTTCACCGACCAGGTGGAGAGCGCTTTCGACCACTACTTCTTCAAGTACGCGCCCGAACCGGAGAACAGGGAGGCGTGGCTGAAGGAAACCGCGGGCGTGCGTCGGTCCCTCCGTGACGAGGTCGCTCGCACCTACCGGGAAACCGAGGTCGAAGCCGGCAAGGTGCGCTGGTTGATCCGATTCATGGCCCGTGACGTGCGGCGTCGCTGGACCGGAGGAATGCCGCTGGAACCGCGAGAGGTCCACAACGTGACTATGGTGAGCAGGTTACGGTGCGTGTCCCTGTTCCTGCTCTTGGGAGCGGCGACCGTGACGGCCCTGTCGGCGGCGTTCCAACAGGCCCCGGTGACCACGGTGGGCTGCGTGCTCTTGGCAGCGGTCACCGCCAGGTTCACGGTCCCCAAGTGGCTGAACATCCAAAGCGAGCGTCGACGCTTCCGTGAGCAGACTCAGGAGCGGGAGGAGATCGTCGAGGCCCGCAAAGCCGAGCGCGAGCGATGGAAGGCCAAGCTCGACGAGCTACGCCCCTCGGAGCAAGAGATGGAGGGCTGGCTGGACGCCGACAAGACACTGATCCTCGACCAAGTGTTAAGGCACCACGGTCTGGTCTGGTACGAGGTCATCGCCCACGCCTTTCTGCCGACTCCGAATCGGCCCTGCAAGTCGGCCCACGTCCCTCGTGGCCCTTGGCGCTATTCGAGGTATGAGATCAGGATCTTCCTGGTGACCGAAGAGGGTGTGCGCGAAGCCACCGCCGATCTCGACTTCGAGCGCGGGCACTGGGACCGCAGCGAACGGGACAACTACCGCTTCGACGCGATTTCCTCCGTTCAGGTGGAGATCGAGAGTGCACGCCGCTACACGCTGAACATCACCCTGACCAACGGACCGGCCAAGGGGATCCCCGTGTCCGAGATCCCCACCCGCGACACGGTGGACGAGGCGCCGCCGAGCGAGAGTTCGGAGATCAACCTCGACGCGGCCGGGTTCTCCCACACACTCCGCATCCTGGAAGGCATCGCCGCCGAGGGCAAGCCGTGGTTCGACAGGGAAGCGGAACCACCTACGAGGAACCTCCCTCCCCAGCCCGAGGCCGACCCGCCTTCGGATTCGCATGAGCCGACACCGAAGGGAGGTGCCGTGGCCGTGTCCGAGCGGCAGTCCCAGCCGATTCCCGGGTGAGGTCTCCGCAGCGGCGTTCCCGATGTCGGGTACCCGGTCCGCGATGTGGTCCCGTTGATGCCCGTGGAGGGCGGCCTTCAAGGCCAGGGAGGCGGGCGACTTCCGGACCGGTGTTCCAGAGGACTCTGATGCGGGCTTCGTCTCCGCAAGGTCGGGCCTGCGTGTGAACATCGGTGGCCGGTTCCACCCGGCAGGAAATCGGGCGGGCCGGCCCCACCGTCCCCTTCCAACAGGAAACGTCCTGAAGGAAGGCTCGGGTGGGGCCGGCCCTGGGCATCGCGCTGGTCGAGACGCCCTCGGCTGCTTGCGGGTCAGCCGATGGCGCCCGTCATGGCGGGCAGGTAACCCTCGGAGTGACCGGCCTTGTTGGGGTGGTAGGACTCGTTGATGGGAACGGTGGTGCCGTTGATCCACGGCTCGTCGGCGCAGACCCGGTTGCCCTCGAAGCCGCCACGCACGTCGACGTAGGTCAACCCGGCCGCCGCCACACGGTCTTCGATGCCGCCCGCGAGGACGTCGGCCATCTGGTTCAGCCTCTCGCGCTTGACCTCGCCGATGCTGCCGACGCCGCAGGGTCCCATCTCGAACAGGCTCGGGTAACCCAGGACCACGACCTGTGCCTGGGGCGCTGCCTCGGTGATCGCGGCGTAGGTCTGGTCCAGGAGGGCGGGCAGTAGGTCGCGGACGTCGTTCTCGGCCTCCTCGCCTCGCTCATCACAGGCGGCGTCGCTGCCGGTGCGGCAGGTGGTGATGACGTCGGCGAATCCGACGTCGTTGCCGCCGATGGTGATGGAGACCAGGTTCGTTTCCGGGGTCAGGGCGGATATCTGGTCGTTGAGCACGTCGGTGGTGGTGGCTCCGGCACAGGCGACGAAATCGAAGGAACCGGGCGCGTGGGAGGCGGCCCAGAGCTCGGGAAAGGCCGAAGGCCCTCGCTTGCAGTCACCGGAGTCGTCGTAGTCGCGGGTTCCCAGACCGGAGGAGTAGGAGTCACCGAGCGCGACGTAGTTGATTTCGGCGGTTTCCGCCGACACGGGTGTTGCGAAGATCAGGGGGATGAAGGCAAGGCCGGATACGGCCGCCAAGGCACGACTGACGGACAAGGGGGTCTCCGCTCGATGAGGGGGATCGGGGGCCGAGGGTGCGGGTGTCGTGCGATATCAGCGCTGGCGAAGAACGGGGAGTTGGCCAGTGCGATCTCGATTGAATGGTCGGGGATAATGAAATGAACATCGGAAGTTTGGGGGCAAACTACCGACCGGGCTCATGATTCCTCACGGGATTGCACAATGACAAGCCCCTCTGGCATTGACTTACACGGCGCGGATCAGGACGACCGGCATCGCCCCGTCAGAGAAGGGTTGGGGTGAACAGGCAGGAGACTCCGGGCGACCACAGGACGGAGACCGGGGGCTCCGGTGGCGGGGCGACCCCGGCGGCGGGCAGGAGGTCTCCGTCCAGGTGGAGCAATTCCGCCCGGTGCAGGGGCCAGGGGCGGTGACTCACGCGCACCCACCAGGTGCGGCCCACATGGCGGGTGTGCAGGCCCCAACGGGCGGTGAGGAAGTGCTCCAGTCGGCTCGGATCGATTAGGGGCTCTCCGACTCGCAGGCTCCAGGAACCGGCGGCCGTGCCGGGGAAGCGACGGCGGACCGCGCCGGCGCGCCGGCCTTCGGGTCCGCTGCGCAGGGACACGTCCGACCAGGTGTAGGGCAGGCCGGACAGGCTACGGGCGGCCGCGACCACGAGGGCTGAGTCGGCGTCCATGGTCAGGAAGACCACCCCGCGTCGCCCATGTTCGTCCACGGAGTACAGGCGCACGTTGGCCTCGTTGAAGGCACCGACGGGCAGCCCGCCGAGGACGAGGGTGTCGGGTACACGGAAGGCGACCAGACCCACGTAGGTCGCGCCGTCGAGGGTGTCCGC
>NZ_BCSH01000046.1 GCF_001570765.1 Nocardiopsis listeri NBRC 13360
CACACCCACTCCCACACCCACACCCATCCCCACTCCCACACCCACTCCCACACCCACACCCATCCCCACTCCCACACCCACCCCTTGGGATCACTCATCCAGGGTCCGGATGGTGGAGGTGGCGGGGTTCGGGGAGGGCGAGACCTCCGAACGCTAATCTGTGGGTTCCCCCATCCCCCACGCAGCAAGGCGGCCGCTCTTGCCGAATTCCCCCGAACCATTGCGGGTCAGTATCGATCCCGGGTTGCCGGAACACCACGCGCGCGGTATCTGGCGTGCACTGAATCAGGCACCTGAGGCGGTGGGCCGGCCCAGGGCCGAGGATCGGCCGGAGAGCAGGCGGTTCGGACACGCCTTGGCGCTGCTCGGGTTGTGCGGGGTGGGGGTCCTGGAATGGCTGTTCTGGGATACGGCCCAGACCATCGGCGCGGCGGTCGGTTTCGGCCTCGTCCTCCTCCACCTGCGGCATCGACATCGTCGTAAGGCGGACGAGGCGGAGGCATCGATCGACCCTCGGGTGACGATCGCGTTCTTCGAGGGTTCGTTCGTGGTGGACACGATGCTCGACGACGTGGATCGGGCCCGGCTGGGGCGGATCCAACGTGTGTCCGAAGTGCTCCTGGAACAGGGCCACGACCTGAGGTGGGTGGCCGAACGGGAGTGGGGTCTGGCGGTGAGGCTTCCGGCCCTCACACTCGATCGGGTGAGGGCCGAGGGCTGCTCGCACGAGGGTGAGCGGGAGCGGCGCAAGGCGGAGACGTCGACGCACGAGGCCTTCGTGGACGGATGGATCCGCTACCTGGAGGACGCCGCCGGGGTCAGGCCGGGACCGGGGAGGCCAGGGTGAAGGCGCGCCGCCCGGGCCTTCTCGCAGGTGGCGCTCTCGCACGAGGTCGACCTGGTGCCCGGTCCGGTGATGTCGGCGTCGGGCGGCGGGTGCCACGAGGAGTACTTCCGGCTTCCGGTGTCCTACGACCGCGCCACCCGGGAGGAGATGGTGTGGCGGCTGACCCGTGCCTGGCGCGAAGTGGACCGGCACGGTCCGATGGTCGGCCACCCGGACACCCTGGTCGTCTGAGGGCCAGGACCCGAGGACGCCCCTGGACGAGGGGAGGGCGGCACCGTTCGGTGCCGCCCTCCCCCGTTCGAACGCACGAGAGCGTTCGTTCGAGGTGCTAGCCCAGCTGGGTCTTGCGGGCCTCGGTGAAACGCTGCTGGACGTCGGCCCAGTTGACGACGTTCCAGAACGCCTTGACGTAGTCCGCCTTCACGTTCTTGTACTGGAGGTAGAAGGCGTGCTCCCACATGTCCAGCATGAGCAGCGGCTGCGTGCCGATGGCGATGTTGCCCTGCTGATCGAACAGCTGCTCGATGATCAGGCGCTGGCCCAGGGCGTCCCAGGCCAGGATGGCCCAACCCGAACCCTGGATGCCCAGAGCCGCGGCGTTGAAGTGCCCGCGGAAGGCGTCGAAGGACCCGAACTGGTCGTCGATGGCCGCGCCCAGCTCACCCTCGGGCTTGTCGCCACCGTCCGGGGACAGGTTCTTCCAGAACACGGAGTGGTTGACGTGGCCGCCCAGGTTGAACGCGAGGTTCTTCTGGAGCTGGTTCACGGTCCCGAAGTCGCCGGCCTCGCGTGCCTCGGCCATCTTCTCCAGGGTCGTGTTGGCGCCCGCGACGTAGGTGGCGTGGTGCTTGTCGTGGTGCAGCTCCATGATCTGACCGGAGATCCACGGCTCAAGGGCCGCGTAGTCGTAGGGCAGCTCGGGAAGCGTGTACGGCGCAGACATACTCTGACGCACCTTTCCAGGACGATATTCGTCGTGTTCTTACCAGCGATGAGATCGCTAACCAGCAAGCTATCAGCAGCGGAAGCGAGTCTCCGATGTCAGCTCGTGGACACGGCCGGCCGGGAATAAAACCGGGCCGGGCCGTCGTCGCCGCGTCGGTGCCGGAGACGTCCTCATGCTCCTCATCCCTCTGCCCGCCACAGGGGTCCCGTGAACCCCGGGAGCCCGACGAATCCTCTCGTCGGATCCGTTGGGGGCGCCCCTTAAGTCAGGGACCCTCCGCATTCTCGATCTCGGGTGATTCGGTCCGGTCTCGCTACCCTGACCCGCGTGCCCCCGAACCGCGAATGAACGTTGACCGCGTGTTCGCCCGACATTCACCGTGGTGGCATCGGGCCGGGGGACAATTCATCGTCGAATTCGAATGGTCATACCCGTGAAGCCTCGTTCGGTGAAACACGCTTCCTAAACTTCCGAGGCCGTCTGCGCATATGAGTGAAACCACAACCGGGATTCCCGCCCCCGGTGACCCCCGCATCCCCTCGGCCACCGACACTCGGCGGACCGTCCGGACCGGAGGCGGTTTTCGTCCCGAGATCGAGGGGCTGCGCGCCATCGCCGTGGTCCTGGTCGCGGTCTACCACATCTGGTTCGGTCGGGTCTCCGGTGGCGTGGACGTGTTCCTGCTCCTCACCGGATTCCTCATCACGGGTTCCCTGGTGCGCGCGGTCGAACGCGACGGCCGGGTCCGGTTCGTCGCCTTCTGGGCCCGGTTGGCCAAGCGCCTGGTGCCCCCGGTCGCGGTGGTCCTGCTCGCCGTCATGGCCGCCATGTACGTGTGGCTGCCCGGTTCACGCTGGGAGGGTCTCCTGGAGGAGGTGCGTGCCGCCGCGTTCTACCACGAGAACTGGACCCTGGCCGGTAACGCGGTCGACTACCTGGCCCGGGAGGCGGCGGCGAGCCCCCTCCAGCACTTCTGGTCGCTGTCCATCCAGGGGCAGTTCTACCTGTTGTGGCCGGTGTTGGTCACCGTCGCGGCGTTCATGGCCACCCGGGTGGGGTTGCCGTTGCGCCGGAGCCTGCTCGTGCTGGTCACGGCGTTGTTCGCCCTTTCCTTGAGCTACTCGGTGTACATCACCGCCCACGACCAGGCCTGGGCCTACTTCGACACCGGCGCCCGGCTGTGGGAGCTGTCCCTGGGCGCGATCCTGGCCCTGGTCATCACGGAACTGCGCCTGCCCACCCGGGTCAGGGTGTTCCTCGGTTGGTTCGGTCTGGCGGGGCTGGTCTCCTGCGGTTTGCTCCTCCAGGTCTCCACGCTCTTCCCCGGGTACGTCGCATTGTGGCCGACCGGCGCGGCCCTGCTGGTCATCGTGGCCGGTGGCACCGGCAGCCGGTTCGGGGCCGATCGGCTGCTCACCTGGAAGCCGCTGATGTCGGTGGGCCGCTTCTCCTATGGGCTGTACCTGTGGCACTGGCCGATCCTGGTCTGCCATCTGGAGGTGACCGGGCGGCAGACGGCCACGCTGATGGGAGGAATCGCGATCCTGGGCGCCTCGTTCGTGCTGGCCTGGATCACCCATCGGGTGGTGGAGGGCGGCGTCGATCGCCTCACCCGAGCGGAACACCGCCGCGGGCCCGGCTGGTCGGTCATGATCGCCGTGCTCTTCCTGGTGCCGGTCCTGACCGTCGCGCAGTCGTGGTCGCAGCGGTTGGCGGAGGAACGCGTGGAACGGGTACAGGAGGTCGTCGAACCCGAGACGTACCCGGGCGCGCGGGTGGTCGCCGAGCCCGACCTGTCGACGATGTTGCCCGACGTGCCGGTACGCCCGGCCCCGGCGGACGCCCAGGGGGACCTGTCCTCCCACCATCAGGAGGGCTGCCACGTCAACCTCGTCGACGAGGAGCTGGTGGTCTGCGAACGGGGTCCCGCAGACGCGGAGCACACGTTGGCACTGGTGGGAGCGTCGCGTACCGCCCACTGGTACCCGGCGGTGGAGAAGGTCGCGGCCGAGCACGGGTGGCGACTGGTGTCGTTCACCAAGAGCGGCTGTCCGTTCGGTCTGGCCACCGCCACCAAGGACGGGGAGGTCTTCCAGGAGTGCGAGACCTGGAAGGCCAAGGCGTTGGCCGAGTTGGAGGAGCTGAAACCCGACGCGGCGCTGCTGTCGTCGACGAGGGCGTTCACCGCTCGTGAGGTGGTCCAAGAGGGCTACACGGAGATGTGGTGGCACCTGAACGACCTGGACATCGACGTGATCGGCCTTCGCGACCTGCCCCGACTGCCCTACCGTGGCGCGGAGTGCCTGGAGTCCACGGACGCGGTGGAGTGCACCAGCCCCGCCGCGGTCAGCCTGGACGAGGTCGATCCGGCCTCACTGCTGGAGCTGCCGCCCAACGTCACCCTGGTGGACCTGACCGAACACGTGTGCCCGGACGGAGCCTGTGACGCGGTGGTGGGCAACGTACTCGTGTACTGGGACCACTCGCACATCACCGCCACCTACGCCGCCACCCTCACCCCCGCGGTGGAGAGCGCGCTGCTGGAGGCCACGGGTTGGTGACTCGGGCCCCATCGCGACGACCCGCCCGGATGTCCTCCGAGGGTGTCCCGGGCGGGGTTCATGCCGGTCCGACGTTTTTCCGTGGCACTTCGGAATCCCTTTCCAGAAATTCCGGACACGCTTTGGTGATATCGGGGTGATCTGCCGGTGAACGGTACGGTAATTGACGATCTCTTGGGTTTCGGATGCGCATACTCGGCGCCCTCGAGCTCTTTCAAGGCGTTAATGTCGAAGACGCAAGGTGCCCTTCCCCGCCGATGCGGTTCAGAACGGTTCCGCGTCCTGATCCGTGCGTCGGTCGCCGCACCCCTTTCGCGGAGGTAACCCCGATGAGCTCCCTCAAGAAGAAAATCCGCCGATTGCTGCCCGTGGTCGGGCTCTTCGGTCTGGCGGCCGTCGCCACCCCGGTCTCCCTGGGTGTCCTGGGGCTGGTGTCCTGGGGCGAGGCCGTTCTGGCCGTCACGGTCCTGTTCCTGGGCGTGGCGATGATCGGCCTCACCGTGGGGTTGTCGCGACTGCGCCGATCGGTGCTGGAACTGTCCACGTCGGTCCGCACCCAGACCGGCCAGGTCACCGAGCTCTTCGGGCAGGACCGGCTGGAGCTGGCCCGTTCCCTCGACGGGGTGCGCGCCGAGATCAAGGAACTGCGCGACAGCGCCCTGCCCCGGGCGATCCACAAGATCACCCGCGCGGGCGTGCGGAGCGGACGCGACGACTACGAGCAGCAGGTCGCCTGGACCGAGCTGCGCGAGTACCTGGACGTGGCCCCGTTCATGCCGCCGTTGCGCGGTTGGGCCGCCTCCCCCGACGTGCTGCGGGTGTTGGTCCGCATCATCGACCGGGATCGTCCGGAACTCGTGGTGGAGTGCGGCAGCGGATCCTCCAGCGTGTGGATCGGCTACGCGCTGCGCAAGGCGGGGACCGGTCGTCTGGTCGCGGTCGAGCACGACGCGCGCTACGCCGAGCTCAGCCGCGCCCTGGTCGCCGCCCACGCCCTGGAGGACATCGTCGAGGTCCGGCACGCGCCGCTCGCCCCGGTGCCCGCGGAATTGGCCGACGGGGTGTCCGCCGAGGTGCCCTGGTACGACACCGAGGCACTGGGCGACCTCAAGGGCGTCGGTCTGGTCTTCGTCGATGGTCCGCCCGCGGCCACTGGCCCGGAGGCGCGCCACCCGGCCGTCCCCGCGCTCCTGCCCGCCTGCGCCGACTCGGCGGTGTTCGTCCTCGATGACGCCGACCGGGACGAGGAACGCGCCCTGGGCGACCGTTGGCTGGCCGCGCACCCCGAGCTCACCCGCGTCGAGGAGGCCACGGAGAAGGGGGCGCACGTCTTCACCCGTACACCCTGATCCTCCCCGAGCGTCCCCCAGCGCTCCCCACTCTCCCGATCCGCAGCAGAACCGAGAAGGTCATCGATGATCACCACCGTCCTCCGGCAGGCCCTGCGCGCACGTGGCGAAGAGCCCGCCGTGCTCTGCCACAGCGGGGCCGACACACTCCGGGAGGTGTCCGGACCGCCTCGGCGGCCCGGGGACCTGCTCGTGGACCTGGGCGCTCATCCTCTGGGCGAACCGCTCCGGATCGACTCCGTCGAGGGTGCGGAGGTGGAACCCGTCGCCGGGCTGGTGGCGTTGGTCGCCGCCACCCCCACCGACCTGAACCGGGCCCTGACCGCCGCCGTGCACCTGCCCCGGACCGTGCAGGTGGTGGTCGCGCTCTTGGACACTCCGGGCCACCAGGATCCGCCGGTGCCCGCGGGACCGGGCATGGGCCAATGGCGTGACCTACAGGAACTGCGGGTACGGCGGATGGGCAAGCGCGGTTGGGTGTGCGAGCTGTTCTTCCCCAACGCGATCGACACCGCCCAGGTCCTCGACTCCGTCCTGCACGGTACCCGAGGCCGTCGACGTGGACCGGTGGTGGCACCTCTGACCGCCCTCAGTGGCCCCGAGTCCTCGCTGTGGCGGCCCGGCGACACCGGCACGCACGGCATCGACGTGACCGGCCCCGTCCCGCTGCGCCGGGTCACCCCCGTCGCCGACCTGGCCCTGCGCGTGCACGAGGACGCGGCCCCGGCGTGGAACGAGGAAGCCGTCCCGGCGCTGGACCGCGCGGCCACCACGGCCGACGCCTGGGAGGGTCTCACCGGAACCGACGGCCGCGCTCGTGCCGAGCTGGTCGTCGCCGCGCAGAGCCCGGCCGCTCGGGTCACCGTCTCGCCCGCCGACCTGGTGGCGCCGATCGACGAGACCACCGTCAACCCGACGGGGTTCTCCAAGGCCGAGAAGGGACCCCTGGGGCACCTCACCGTGCAGGGGGACCACGCCGTCATCCGTGAGGGGAACAAGGACCTGGTCGCCGTGGCGGCCGACGGCACCGTCACCGACGTCGACTTGACCCGCCTACGTCACCTGCGCGGGGTGAGCGTCGACTGGTCCGGACACACCGGCCCCACGGCGGCGGTCCGCGCGGTGGCCTCCCTGGCCGCTGGGGGCGTTCCCCTGGTGGCCGGCCCGGTACCCTCCTGGGCCGTTGGTCTGGGCGCTCCGCTGACCGAACTCCTGGCCGGGGCCACCGACGCCGACCTCACCGACCGATTGGCCCGCGAGGAGCACAGCATCCGGCTGCGTCGCGCCGCCCTGTACACACACGGTCTGCGCTCACGCTGGCGGGCCCTCGGCGCACAGGCCGAAATCCCGTTGCCACCGGCGCCCCGCATCTCGGTCATCCTGTGCACCCGACGCCCCGAGATGGTCGGCTTCGCGCTCGCCCAGATCGCCCGGCAGCGCGGGGTCGAACTGGAGACGGTGCTGACGCTGCACGGGTTCGGTGCCGACCGGCCAGAGGTCGCCTCGGCGATCCAGGCCTACCGTGACACCGGTCTGGCGATCACCGTGCACGAGGCCTCGGCCGACCAGGTCTTCGGGTCGGTGCTCAACGACTCCGTCGCCCGCGCCTGCGGTGACCTCATCGCCAAGTGGGACGACGACGACTGGTACGGGCCCGAACACCTGGCCGACCTCGTGCTCGCCCGGACCTACTCCGGGGCCGAGCTGGTCGGCACCGGGCAGGACTTCGTCTACCTCCAAGAGGTGGACCTCATGGTGTGGCGCAGCCGCGAGTCCGAGACCGCCACCCGGTTCATCGCCGGCGGCACCATCCTCACCGACCGCGTGGTGCTGGAGGAGACCGGTGGTTTCCGGCCACTGCCGCGCGCCATCGACACCCAACTGCTCATCGCCGTGTCCCGGGGCGGGGGGCGTATCCACCGCACCCATGGGCTCGGGTACGTGCTGCGCCGTACCGGCGGCGGACACACCTGGTCCGAGGACATGGCCTACTTCCTGCACAACTACGCACGACAGTGGGCCGGCTGGCGCCCGAGCGTCCTGCTCGAAGGTGAACCTCGCCCGCTGGGTGGATCGACCGAGGTCCACGAGGAGCCGGCCATGACCACGACGAACCCGGGGGTACGACCTTGACCAGTATCGAAGAGCACACGACCGCCTCGATCACCGAGCCGACGGTGACGACGACGGACATCGTGTCCGTGCTGCCGCGAGGGGCCGTGGACCTGTCCGCTCAGCCTCGCGTCCACCGCAACGACTACTCGGTGGTGGACGTCCCCGAACTGGGGGAGTGGACACCGAAGTTGTCGGTGAGCGTGGTGATCCCGGCGTACGGCGGTGCGGACAAGCTCGCCTTGGTCCTGGCGTCGTTGGCCGCGCAGAGCTACCCGGCGCACCTCATGGAGGTGATCGTGGTGGACGACGGCAGCCCCGAACCGCTCACCCTGCCGCTGGTCCACCCGGAGAACACCCGCGTCATCCCCTCCGCCGAAGGTGGATGGGGGTCGGCGCACGGAGTCAACACCGGTGTCGCCGCGTCCTCGGGCCAGGTGATCCTGAGACTGGACTCGGACATGCTCGTCTACCGCGAGCACGTGGAGTCCCAGATGCGCTGGCACCACCGGATCGACTACGGTGCCGTCCTCGGACACAAGTTGTTCGTCGACTTCGACCCCGCCGCCCTGACCGCCGAACACGTGCGCGAGGAGGTCGCGGCCGGCCGCGCGGACCGGCTCTTCGACAAGGAGACCGCCGACCCGCACTGGATCGAGCGGCAGATCGACAGACACGACCGACTGCGTACCGCCGGACGGTTGGCCTACAAGGTGTTCATCGGCGCCTCAGGGTCGTTGCACCGGGAGCTGTTCGACGCCGCGGGCGGACTCGATGCCGAGCTCGTCCTGGGCGGTGACACCGAGTTCGCCTACCGGGTCGCCCAGCGCGGCGCGGTGTTCGTGCCCGACCTGGACACCAGCAGCTGGCACTTGGGACGAACCCAGATGCAGACCCGTCGCGACGCCGGCACCCGCTACCGGATGCCGTACGTGTCCAACCGGGTGCCCGACTTCCACCTGCGCCGCAAGCGTCCGGATCGCCAGTGGGACGTGCCGTTGGTGGACGTGGTCGTGGACACCGGAGACAGCACCCTGGAGGAGGTCGACACGACCGTTTCCTCGCTGCTGTCCGGTACCACCCCCGACCTGCGGCTGTGGCTGATGGGCCCGTGGACGCGGCTGCACGACGACCGCCGCGCCCCCTTGGACGAAGAGCTCCTCGACGCTCGTCTGATCCACGAGACCTTCCGCGGCGATCCCCGGGTGAAGTTCGTGGGGACGCCGCCGCGGACCGACCCTCGTGTGCCGCACCGCCTGTACCTGTCGGCCGGGCCCACCCTGACCGAGACGGCCGTGGCCGACCTGATCAAGGAGATCGACAAGTTGGGCTGCGGGCTGCTTTGCGCGCCCCTGCCCGGTGCCACCAAGGCCGGTGACGGGATGTTGCGCCTGGAGCGCGCCTCCTCGTTCGCCCGGGCACTCCACTTGGAGCCCGAGGCCGCCGGCAAGGAACTGGACCGAACGATCGAGCAGACCCACGGCACCCACTGGATGCCGGGGGAGCGCTTCGTCGCTGTGGTGGACGAGGAGAGCGAGGAGGCCTCGCAGCCCAGCAGGGAGGTCCTCGAGCAGCGTCTGGAGAAGGCGTTGGTCGACGCCGACCGGCAGCGGGCGCGCGCCCAGCGGGCCGAACGCAAGCTGCGCTGGTTCACTCCGGGGCTGGGGCAACGGTTGCTGCGCCGTATCGCGCGCTGAGGCCGGAACGGGGCGGACACGTCGGTCGTGTCCGCCCCGATCGGGCGCCGTGTTCGCCCTGGCGACACACCGCCCGCGATAGTCACATATGGTAACCATTGTGGCACTCTGGGTGCGTCCCGTCTTTGCGGGCCTCACCTGTCAGCTACGCCCGAGGTTGCCCGATGATCACATCAGTCGTCCGTCAGGCCCTACGCATCCGCGGTGAAGAACCCGCCGTTCTCTGCCACACCGGTGACCCGACGACGACCAGGCGTGAACTGGCCACGCTCCGACTGCGCCCGGGCGATCGCCTGATCGACCTGGACGCCCACCGCATGGGCGACCTGGTACCCGTCTCCGACGTCGAGAACGATGGGGGCGGACCGGAGGAGGGCACCGGGACCGCCGGACTGGTCGCGGTGGTGGCCGCCAGCCTGACCGACCTGCGCCGTGTCCTGACCGCGGCCACCGCGTTGCCGCGCACCGTGCACCTGATCGTCGCCGTGATCGACACCCCCGGTCATCAGGGTCCGCTCCTGCCCTCGCCGCCCGGCATCGACGAGTGGAACGACCTCCTCGAAGCCCGAGTGCGCCGGATGGGCAAGCGCGGGTGGGTCTGCGAACTGTTCTTCCCCAACTCCGTCGAGACGGCCTTGGCCCTGGACTGCGTCGTGCACGGTGTCCGAGGGGGCCGACGTGGCCGGCGCACCGTGCCCCTGGCCGGCCTCCACGGAAACGAGGGGGCCATGTGGCGGCCCGGCGACATCGCCGCCACCGGGGTCAGCGCCACCGGCCCGGTTCCGCTGCGTCGGGTCTCGCCCACGTCCGACCTGGTCCTGCGTACCGACGAGGTGGGGTTGCCCGAGTGGGGGGACCCCGTCGTCCCCCACCTGGACATCCCGGCGACCACGGGCCGTACCTGGTCCGCCATCGAGAGGGCCGTTCCACCGAGGGCCGGAGAGGCCGATCCGCATCGGGTCCCACCCGTCGACGAGTACATCGTCAACCCCATCGGCTTCACCAAGAAGGCCGGCGGCCCCATGGGCGACCTCACCGCCCACGGCGACCGTGCCGTCATCATCGAAGGCAGGAAGGTGCTGTGCGTCCTGCCGGAGGACGGTACCGTCACCGACCTCGACATCGGCAGACTCCGGTACCTGCGCGGGATTCGGATCGATTGGAGCGGACACTCCGGTCCGCTCGCCGCGGCACGCACGGTGGCCTCCCTGGCCGCCGCCGGTGTACCCCTGATCGCTCGGCCCGTCCCGGTCTGGGCGGCCGACCTCGGAGGCCCGCTCATCGAACTGCTCACCGCGGTGCAGGAGAGGGAACTCGCCGATCCCCTCACCCGCGAGGAGCACAGCGTCCGGTTGCGCCGCGCGGCCCTGGGAACCCACTCGCAATCGGTCCGCTGGCGTGCGCTGGCCTCCCGGGCCGGTGTCCCGCTACCACCCGAACCCCTGGTCACGGTGCTGCTCTGCACCCGTAGACCGGAACTGGTGGGTTTCGCGCTGGCCCAGATCGCCCGCCAACGGGGCGTTCGCTTCGAGCTGGTCCTGGCCATGCACGGGTTCACCGCCGACGTGCCCGTGGTGCGGTCGGCGCTGCGGGAGTTCGAGGCCACCGGAATCCCGCTCACCGTCCACGAGGCACCCGCCGATCAGGTGTTCGGCGCCGTCCTCAACGACGCCGCCGACCGTGCCTCGGGCACGGTCATCGCCAAGTGGGACGACGACGACTGGTACGGCCCCGAACACCTCACCGACATGCTCATGGCCCGTCGTTATTCCAGCGCCGACCTCGTCGGCATCACCCAGGACCTGGTCTACCTACAGGAACTGGACGTCACGGTGTGGCGCAGTTACCAGACGGAGAAGCCCTCACCGGACGTGGTGGGCAGCACGATCGTCATCGACCGCTCCGTGCTCGACGCCGTCGGCGGATTCCGGCCGCTGCCCCGAGCGATCGACAGCCAGCTGCTGCTGGCCGTGCGCCGCGACGGCGGCCGCATCTTCCGCACCCACGGTCTGGGCTACCTGCTGCGCCGCGCGGGGGAGGGGCACACCTGGGGCGCCGACATGGGCTACTTCCTGCGTCGTAACACCAGGCAGTGGTCCGGCTGGCGGCCCAGTGTCCTGTTGGAGGACACGCCCGAGCCCATGGGCGGCGGACAGGATCCCCTGCTCGGCTCCCGGGCACCGGTCCAGGCCCGCATCGAGGGACCGGACGTGAACGGGACGCCGGGCACGACGACACCGACCACCTTGGGAGGCCACCGTTGACCACCGCAGACAACACCTCCGCGTACGACGAGACCGGACCGGCACCGCTGCTCGGAGCCGTTCCACCGGACGGTGGGAGGCCCGAACGGCCCCGGATCCACCGCAACGACTACACCGTGCTGGACGTCCCCGAACTGGGGGAGTGGACGCCGACGTTGTCGGTGAGCGTGGTGATCCCGGCGCATGAGGGGGCGGACAAGCTCGCCCTGGTCCTGGCGTCGTTGGCCGCGCAGAGCTACCCGGCGCACCTCATGGAGGTGATCGTGGTGGACGACGGCAGTCCCGAGCCGCTCACCCCGCCGCGGGTACGCCCCGAGAACACCCGCGTCATCCCCTCCGCCGAAGGTGGATGGGGGTCGGCGCACGCCGTCAACACCGGTGTCGCCGCCGCGACGGGACAGGTGATCCTGCGGCTGGACGCGGACATGCTGGTCCACCGCGAGCACGTGGAGTCACAGCTGCGCTGGCATCACCTGGCCGACTACACGGTGGTGCTGGGCCACAAGCTGTTCGTCGACTTCGACCCCGCCGCGATGGTCCCGGAATACGTGTACGAGGAGGTCGCGGCGGGTCGCGGCGACACGCTCTTCGACCGGGAGAGCGCCGACCCGCACTGGGTGGAACGGTTCATCGAACGGACCGACCGACTGCGTTCGGCGGGCCACGAGGGGTTCAAGGTCTACGTCGGCGCCACCGGATCGCTGCACCGCGACCTGTACCTGAGGTCCGGGGGCATGGACCCGGAGATGGTCCTGGGCGGCGACAGCGAGTTCGGGCACCGGCTGGCCCAGCGCGGCGCGGTGTTCGTGCCCGACCTGGACAGCAGCAGTTGGCACCTGGGGCGTTCCCAGATGCAGGAGAAGCGTGACGCGGGCACCCGCTACCGGATGCCCTTCGTCGCCAACCGGGTGCCCGACTTCCACCTGCGCCGCAAGCGTCCGGAACGCCAGTGGGAGGTGCCGCTGGTGGACGTGGTCCTCGGCGTGGCGGAACGCACCCTGGAGGAGGTCGACGAGACCGCCGGGGCGTTGCTGTCCGGTTCCACCCCGGACCTGCGTCTGTGGATGGTGGGACCGTGGTCGCGCTTGCACAACGACCGCCGCCCGCCGTTGGAGGAGGAGTTCCTCGACCTGCGCCTGGCACACGAGACCTTCCGGGGGGACCCCCGGGTGCGCTTCGTGGAGTCGCCACCGGAGACCGACCCTCGGGTGCCGTTCCGGCTGTACCTGGAGGCGGGGCCGCCGCCGACCCCGGACGCCCTGGCGGAACTCGTCGTGGCCTGCGATCGGTCCGGTGCCGGACTCCTGTGCTCCCCGATGCCGGGGGCACTGAGCGTCGGTGAGGGCGTACTGCGCCTGGAGCGGGTGGCCGCCTTCGAGCGTGCCCGTCACCTGGATCCGGAGGCCGAGGGCAAGGACCTGGACCGCCTCGTGGAGGAGGTGTTCGGTATCCATTGGACCCCGGCGACCGGCGTCATCGCGTCCCTGGGGCCGGAGGAGGCCGAACTGGAGGAGAAGGCCGCCACCGGTCGCGAGGGAGAGTCGGTGGAGCGTCTGCGGGCCAAGTTGCAGCAGGCCACGGACCGGGGTGACCGGATGCGTCGACGGGCCGAACGCGCCGAGCGCAAGCTGCGCTGGTTCACCCCGAACCTGGTCCGCCGGACCCTACGCCGTATCGCCCGCTGAAGTAGGGGATCGGGGGTCAGGGCACCCACAGCCCCAGGGTCTCGGCGACCAGTGCCGGGCGTTCCCGACCCTCGATCTCCACCGTGTGCCGGCTGGAGACGAGGTAGCCCTTGGGGGTCTCCTTGACCTCGATGAGTTCCACGGCGTCGCGTACGCGTGAGCCCACGACGACGGGCTGTAGGAAGCGCACCTTGTCGAGCCCGTAGTTGATGGACATCCTGGGCTTCTTCGTGATGCGGAAGATCTGCTGGGAGAAGTGCGCCACGAGTGACAGCGACAGGAAGCCGTGCGCGATGGTGGCGCCGAAGGGGCCCTGGGCGGCGCGGTCGGCGTCGAGGTGGATCCACTGGTGGTCCTCGGTCGCGTCGGCGAATCCATCGATACGGCTCTGGTCGATGGTGACCCAGTCGGTGACGCCCAAGGACTCGCCTTGGGCGGAGACGACCTCGTTGATGTCGGCGAATACGCGCACGACGCCTCCAGGTTCGGGTTGAGGGCCGGGTCTGTCTACCGAGACCCGTGTGGTGCGCGCCACTCTACCTAACGGTGTTTGGTTAATTGTGCTCGGGGCCGACCGGGCGTCAGGTCGTGCCCGAATTCGAGGACCGTGGGGCGTCCAACAGCAGCGTCTTGGCGGTGAAGGAGCGAAGGGTCGCCGGGTCGATTTCGTGTCCCAGTCCGCTCGTGGTCAAGGGCACCGGGACCACGCCGTCGTGCGCGCGTACCGGTGGAACGACCAGATCGCGACCGCGAGAGCCCGCGCCGGGCATCTCCACCGGCAGGGTCGCCCCGGCCAGTGAGGCCAACGCGACCGTCGCCGCGCGGCCCACCCCGGTCCGCGCCGAGGAACCGCACCACACCGGCCAGCCGGCGTCCATCGCCATGTCCACCGCCCGACGGGCCGCGGTCAATCCGCCCAGCCGGGCCGGGTCCACGTTGACCGCGCCGCCGGCCTCGGTCCGGATCGCCTCGCCCAGGTCATCCAACGAGGACAACGAACGGTTCAGGGCCACCGGCGTTCGCAGTTCGGCGGACAGTCGACCGTGCGCGGCGAGGTCGTCGGCCGGGAAGGGGTCCTCGATGGCCACCAGCCCCAGGGAGTCCAGGGACCGTAGCGCGTCCAGGTCTCCGGGGGACTCGGTGTAGCGGCCGCCGGCGTCGACCTGGAGCACCATGAACGGGAAACTGGTCTGCACCGCGCGGACCACGTCGGTGTCCCAGCCCGGTTGGATCTCCAACCTGATCCGTCGGAAACCCGCCCCCACCTGGCGGTTCACCTCGGTGGTCACCGACTCCGACGTCACCTGCCGGGCCAGGGTCACCCCCGCGGTGAGCGCGGTGCGCGACCCGGCCAGGGCGTGCGCCAACGGGGTCGAGCGCTGTCGACTCCACAGGTCCCAACAGGCGGTGTCCAACGCGCCCACCAACGTGGGATCCCAGGGCAGGTCGGCGAAGGCGTCCGCCACCTCGGTCGGCCGGCGCCAGGGGTGGTCGAGCAGGGCGGGTGCGAAGACCTGTGCCAGCGCGTCCCACTGCCCGGGGGTGGCGCTCGGTACCTCCCCCCAACCGTTCACCTCGCCGTCGGAGACCCGGACCAGGACGGGGGTGGCGGTGCCCGTGCCTCGTCCCGCCAGAGACGGACGCAGCCGCACCAGTTCGAGTTCGACGATGCGGGTCACGGTCACCGCTCCGGCGTGCGTCACTACGGTCCACCTCTGCTCGGGCCTCGGGAAAGGGGCCCGCCACGGGGAAGGACCCACTTTCGACGGTACCTCCGCCGGACCCGCCCGACCACCCCGTACGGCTCACCCTGTGGACGAAGGTTTCCCTGGTGGTACGGGCTTTGTACGGGTCGGAGCGGGTTCGTCCCTCTCGGGCCGGGTCCACGTCGGGTGTCTCACCCCGGACACGGGAACAGGGTTCAAGGGGAGAGGACCTCGTCCAGGGGACGGTGCTCGAGGCCGTGGGCCTCCGCCACCGGGGCGTAGACCACCTCTCCGCCGAAGGTGTTCAGACCGGCCGCCAGGGCCGGGTCCTCGCGCAGGGCCCGCTTCCATCCCTTGTCCGCGAGTGCCACGACGTAGCGCAGGGTGTCCTTGGTGAGCGCGTGCGTGGAGGTGTTGGGGACCGCGCCCGGCATGTTCGCGACGCAGTAGAACACCGTGTCGTGCACGGTGAACGTGGGATCGTCGTGGGTGGTGGGACGCGAGTCCTCGAAGCAGCCGCCCTGATCGATCGCGATGTCCACCAGGACCGCGCCCGGGCGCATCCGGGCGACCAGTTCGTTGGAGAGCAGCTTCGGTGCCCTGGCGCCGGGGACCAGCACCGCGCCGATCACCATGTCGGACTCCAGGGCCGACGACTCCACCTCGAAGCGGTTGGACGCCACCGTCTTGATCCGCCCCCGGTACAGGGAGTCCAGGTGCCGCAGCTTGTCGACGTTCAGGTCCAGGACCGTCACCTCGGCGCCCATCCCCACGGCGACCTGTGCGGCGTTCAACCCGGACACACCGGCGCCGATCACCGTGACGCGGGCCGGTCGCACCCCCGGAACCCCGCCCATGAGGATCCCACGACCACCGGCGGAACGCTGCAAGGTCACCGAGCCGACCTGCGTGGCCAGCCGGCCCGCCACCTCCGACATGGGCGCCAGCAGTGGCAGCGAACCGTCGGGCGACTGGACGGTCTCGTAGGCGATGCCGGTGACCCCGCGCTCGACCAGCGCGTCGGTGCACTCGCGCGAGGCCGCCAGGTGCAGGAAGGTGAAGAGGGTCTGGCCCTCGCGCATGCGGTGGTACTCGGCGGGGACGGGCTCCTTCACCTTGAGGACGAGGTCGGCGGTGGCCCACAGCTCGTCGGCGGTGTCCAGGATGGTGGCACCGGCCTTCCGGTACTCCTCGTCGGTGATGGAGGAACCCAGACCCGCGTCGTGTTCGACGAGGACCTCGTGCCCTCGGCCGGTCAGTTCGTGGACCCCTGCCGGGGTGATGGCGACTCGGTACTCGTGGTTCTTGATCTCGCGGGGCACACCGATGAGCACGGTTCCTCCAACTGGTATCGCCATGGACACCTACCACTGTGAACGGCGAAGGCGCCCCGGCGCTATCGCCAATGTGCATAGCCCTGTAGGGCCATGTTGACAGGGTGTAAGGACTCGGTGTGGCGTGTGACACGGGTCTACGGGTGTGCTTCTCGGCCCCCTGTCCACACCCTCGTGACCCTTCCGGTCAGCCGCATCCCAGCGTAGGGTCCCGGGTCGTCCTCGGGCACCAGCGTGGTCGCATCGTCGTCGAAGGCGAGCAGGTCCGCCTCGAACCCGGGCTGGATCCGGCCACGGGCCAGCCCCAGCAGGTCGGCGGGGCCTTGGGCGGTCCAGCGGGCCAGGTGGCTCAGGGTGAGGTTGCGTCGACGCGCGGCGGTCCACAACGCGGACAGACTCCACGGCAACGTGTACAACCCGATCGCCGGAAGATGGCCCGAACCGATGGTCCCCAGGGCCGACCCTGGTTCGAGGAGGGCGCTCCACAGCGCCTTGCGGTTGGCGTCCGAGCGCAGAGGCGGACGGCAGCCGCGCACCGGGGAGTCCGGCCCGGGGAACTCCGAGGGCAGGCACAGGTAGTGCGGACAGGTCTGTGCGCCCAGTTCCACCCCGGCCGCCTCCGCGGCCGACAACAGCGCCGCGCACTCGGCTGCGGTGAACGGGGCGATGTGGGTGCGCGCACCCACGACGCGGGCGGCGGAGATCACCCGTTCCAGCCCGCGACGTTCGGCCCGGGGCGGACGCTGTTCGGCACTGATCGGCGGGGCCCCGAGTTCGGTGGCGTCCTCGGCGTGCACGATCAGCAGCGAGTCCAGGGTGGCGATCTCCACCATGGCCTTGCGCAGCCCGGAGTCGCTCAGCGCCGCCATGTCGGGGGCGCCCCCGTCCGACAGGGACGCTTGGAAGGCCACCACGCCACCGGCCTGGAGATCGGCCAGGTCCAGCGGGCCGGTGCCCTCGTTGACCCCGCCCAGGAACGCGACGGCCACAGGGGAACCGGCGGCGGCGCGTTGGTGGATCTGGAGGGAGTCCGCGCAGGTGAGGGCGGGGCGCGCGGGCGCGGGGGCGACCACCATGCAGGTGACACCGCCGCGCAGGGCGGCGGCACCCGCCCGGTGGTAGGAGCGGGCCAGTTCCTCACCGGGTGCGTGCACCCCGGTACCCAGGTCGACCGCCCCGGGCAATAGGGGCCGATCCCCGAGGTCGACGATCCGTGGACCGGGCCCTTCGGGCCGTTGGGATCCGGATCGTTCGACTTCGACTCGACCTGGTCGATCCGAGGACACGGGCGGGCCGATGATCGAGCGGTACGGCAGCACCGCCTCGATGCGGCCTTCGCGGACGGCCACGTCCGCCGCCTCGGTCCCCTCGGGGACCACCACTCGTGTCGAACGGATGACGGTATCGAAATCGGGCATCGCTCCCCCTTCGGGCGCAGGGCTCGGGTCAGGGTGAGAGGTGTCGAGGAGGGGACGGAGCAGGGACTCGTCGGGGCGTCGAGCGTATCGCGTGGAGCCCCTTCGTATGGGGGAAACATCACCAACAGGGTCGCTTTCACGTACTGGTCGGGCCCCTGGAGCGGTCGATCGGGTGCCAAGTCCGACACTGCGTAGTAAACGGACTAACCTTGATCGCGGTGTTCCTCCGTGCGGCCCCTGCCGGACCCCGATCTGCACAGCAAGCGGTGGCCATCACGGCCGAGAGCCCTGACCTGCTGTTGACCGCACTCGAAGACGGAGTGGCACGTGGCTCCTCCCGCACAGAACGACAATTCCCCGATCAAGACCCACCAGAACGAAGCCGACCTGCCCCCGGGCACCGGTGTCGTACCGATCTTCGCCGTGATCATCGCCCTGGTCTGCGCTATTTTCCTGGGCTCCACCCTGGTCATCGGCGGTTCGGTCTTCGCCAGGGTCATCCCGGGCCTGCCCGACGCCGGCGAGGCCGTGCGCTGGGGCATGCCGATCGCGAAGACCCTCATGAACGTCGGGGCCGTCCTGACGATCGGCCTGTTGGTGATGGCGACCCTGCTGCTGCCCTCCTACAAGGGGCGCCTGTCCGACCAGGCCATCGGCTACGTACGCGCCGCCACCTGGGCCTCCCTGGGCTGGACCGTGGCCGCCGTGGCGACCCTGTATTTCCAGGCCTCCGAGTTCCTCGCCAAGCCCATGGGCCAGGTCTCGATCGACGAGGTGACCGCCTTCGCGGGTTCGGTCTCCAGCGGCATCGCCCTGATGTTCGTCATCTTGATCACGACCGGAATCGCACTGTTCGGTCGTACCTGCACCGGCGCCACCCCCGGTCTGTGGCTGCTCGTGGCCTCCCTGGTCGCGGTCACCCCGCCGGCCCTGACGGGGCACTCGGCCTCCTCGGGCTCCCACGAACTCGCGGTCACCGGCCTGGCCCTGCACCTGGTCTCCATCTGTGTGTGGGTGGGCGGTCTGGCCGCGGTCACCTACCACGCGGTACGGACCGATGGCGAGGCGCCGGCCACCGCCGCGCACAGGTTCAGCCGCATGGCGCTGTGGGCCTACGTCGGGGTCGCCATCAGTGGTGCCGCCAGCGCCCTGGCCCGCCTCTACTCCCTGGAACACCTGTTCTTCACCGAGTACGGGCTCTTCATCGTGGCCAAGGTCGTGCTGTTCGTCGTCCTCGGCGGGTTCGGCTACGCGCACCGCAAATGGACGGTGAACCGGATCGCCGGTGCGCCGGAGGGCAAGGAGGGCCACGCCTTCCGCCGTTGGAACTTCATCCGGCTCTCCGGGGTCGAGGTCATCATCATGGCCGCGGTCATGGGGATCTCCGTGGGGCTGGGTCGCACCGCTCCGCCCCCGCCGCTGGAGAGCACCGTCGACCCGGCCGCCGCCATCCTGGGCTTCACCATCCCGTCCGCCATGAGCATGCAGAACCTGCTCACCCTGTGGCGCCCCGACCTGTTCTTCATCATGTTCGTGGTCGTCGCCGGAGGCCTGTACCTGGGGGGTGTGCACCGGCTGGTCAAGCGGGGCGACAAGTGGCCGATCGGACGCCTCGTCGCCTTCCTCCTGGGGCTGTCGACCATCGTCCTGGTCCAGCTCACCGGCTTCGCCACCTACGCGATGATCATGTTCTCGGCGCACATGATCCAGCACATGGTGCTGGCCATGGTCACCCCGATCCTGTTGGTGCTGGGCGCACCGGCCACCCTGGCCCTGCGTGCCCTGAAGCCGGCCGAGCAACGGGGCGACCGGGGGCCGCGCGAATGGCTCAACTCCTTCCTCAACAGCCGCTACTCGAAGTTCGTCACCCACCCCGCGGTGGCCGCGCCGATCTTCGTGCTCAGTCTGTACGCCCTCTACTTCACGCCGCTGTTCGGCATGCTCATGAGCGACCACCTCGGTCACATGTTCATGGGCGTGCACTTCCTCGTCTCGGGCTTCCTCTTCTACTGGGTGATCATCGGTGTCGACCCGGCCCCGCGGAAGGTCCCGTTCCTGCTGAGGCTGCTGTTGCTGCTGGTGGTGATGGGTTTCCACGCCTTCTTCGGCATCGCCATCATGGAACAGGCCACGCCCATCGCGGCGGAGTACTACGACCGGCTCGAGATCCCGTGGATGCAGGACCCGATGGCCGACCAGTACAAGGGAGGCGGCATCGCCTGGGCGCTGGGCGAGATCCCCACACTCCTGGTGATGCTGGCGCTGGTGGTGCAGTGGTCGCGTGACGACGAACGGCAAGAACGTCGTCGGCAGCGGCACAGCAGCCGCGGCGATTCCGACGACTCCGACATGGACGCCTACAACGAGTACCTGGCCGAGCTCGACCGTCGGTCCCGGCAACAGCCGAACTGACCCCGACCCGCGGTCGATCCTTCACGGGCCCCCTTCCCGCAGTGCGGGAAAGGGGGCCCGACCCTTGTTCGCGTCGGTCACAGCTCAGGGGAGGCGGTGATGAGGCTCCGGGCGGTCTGGATCGCGGTCTCACAGGCGTCGTCCGCGCTGACCTGGACGAACAGGCTGTGTTCGTCGGAGGTGGCCAACCCCAGGTTGCAGGAGTCGGGGAAGGCCTCGGTGTAGCCGGGATAGCCCTCCACCGCCACGTACTCGTACGCCTCACCGCCCTCGAACGCCGCCGAGAGGGCGCGGGGGACCGGCGGCTCGTCCTCCTCGGCGTCGGGGTCGTGGGTCTCCACCCGCACGTCCACGCTGGAGTCGACCGCGTCGGTGAAGAAGCAGTTGTCGTCCGACTGCGGGCTGCCGCTACCGCCCTCGGCGAGCAGACCCAGTTCGATCGCGGTCTCGTCGGTCAACAGGTCACAGGGGTGCCGGACGCTCGGATCCAGAGGAGGCACGTCGAACTGGTCGATGGAGTCCCGGTCGGCCAGGTCGACCTCGCCGCCGCAACCGCCGACCAGCATGGCCGTCACGGCCACGGCCGCCCATCTCCATCCGCGCATCCCGCCGCCTTCCGCCCAACGAAGCCGGGGCTCCCCGATCGGGGAACCCCGGCACGAAGCTACAGAGCGTCGCCGCCTCCGGCGTCCTTGTGGCCGGAAACGGTCACGGGGATGGACGCCGGGTTCAGGAGATGAAGGCGGTCACACCGGTCACCAGGAGCGCCATGGCCAGACAGACCACCAGGCCGCCCACCAGCACCGAAGGGGTGGGTTTGATCCCCGTCAACCCGGTTCGGCCACTCACCAGGGCCTGACGACGCGCCACCATCGGCAGCATGGCCGCGTTGACCGCGTACATCACGATCGCCACGACGCTCGCTCCGGCGAAGCCCACCCAGAAACCGGCGCCCGCCGACATCTCGTTCAGGGCGGTCAACGCGGGCAGCACCACCCACAGCACGATCGAGGCGACTCCGAAGGCGGTGAGCGACCGGGGAGTGGACCCTCGGGAACTCCCCGACACCACGAGCAGCAGGCCGAGCAGGGCCGCCACCAGGATGGCGCCCCCGATTCCGAACACGACGATGTTGACCAGCGAATTCACGTTGGTCATTGTCCCACCGCCGCTCGGGCACCCCGACCCGGGGTGCCCGAGCGGCGGTGGTCGGGTCAGCCGTGGTGTTCCACGCTCGAACCGGCGGCGCTCTTGCGCACGGTCAACCGCGTGGTCACCCGTCGGCGCAGGTCCGCGACGTGGCTCACCACACCCACGGCCCGGCCGCCGTCGCGCAGCCGGTCCAGCACGTCCAAGACCTCTTCCAAGGTGTCCTCGTCCAGGGTCCCGAACCCCTCATCGACGAACAGGGTGTCGATCTCGGTGCCGCCGGCCTCCGCGGTGGCCACGTCGCCCAACCCCAGGGCCAGCGCCAACGAGCTGAAGAAGGTCTCTCCGCCCGACAACGTCGCCGGATCGCGTTCCACCCCGGTCCAGGAGTCCACCACACGCATGCCCAGACCACCCGCGGAACGGGCCCGACCGTCTCCGGCGGCCTTGTCGACGGTGTAGCGCAGTTCGTAACGGCCGTCCGACATGGTCAGTAGTCGGTCGTTGGCGGCCGCCACCACCTGCTCCAGTCGGGCCGCCAAGACGTAGGCGGACAACCGCACGCTGTCGGTGTTGTCCGGGGACGTGCCCGCGGCCAGGGTGCTCAGCCCCTGCGCGATCGCGTAGCGGCGCAGCACCGGCTCCGAACCCGCCATCCGGTCGGCCAGCTCGGTGCGCAGAGCGGCCAACCGGCGTGCCCGGTCGGCGAACATGCCCTGCCAGGTCAGGACACGTTCGGCGGCGTGCTCGGTGGTGGCGGCCACGGTCTCCAACGCGAGCAGGTCCGGTGGCTCCTGCTGCGCGGCGGCCACGAGTTCGGGATCGGCCAGGCGTTCCTGGACCGCCGCCCATTGGTCGTCGAAGTCACGAGCGCGACGGCGTAGATCCCGGCGGTCCCGATCCTCCAACGCGGCCTCCAGGACCTCGGCCTCGTCGGTGAACCCGGCATCGGACCTGGCCTCCTCGGCCTCGGCCTCGGCGGCGAGCAGCTCCTCGGCGGCCCGCGCGCGCTGGTCCATCGCCTCGGCGGTCCCGCGCAACAGGTCGGCCTCACCGGTCAGTCGCGCGATGCGTTCGGGCAGGCCGACGTCGTCTCCGCGGGCCTCGTCCAGCAGGATGGTGAGTCGTTCGTGTTCTGCCTCAGCGCCTTCCCGACGAGTGCGGAACTCGCCCTCCTGCCGGCCCAACACGCCCACACGTTCCTCGGTGTGCCGCAGTTCCTCGCGCAGCTGGGCCAGTTCCTGTTCCAGACGCTTGCGCTCACCGGCGGCGGCGCGCGCCTCGGTCAGCCGGGTCCGCTCGGCCACGACCTCCTCGTCCGCGCGCGCGACGGTGCGGCCCTCGGCGACCCGGGCCTCGGTCTCCAGCCGGCCCCGCAGCCGCACCACCGTGCTCTCGGCCGTCGACCGCTCCGTCGCGGCACGCTCCGCGGTGACCTGGGCCTCCTTCTCCTCGTCGGCGGAGACCAGACCCTCCTCACTCGGAACCGCGGGGGAGGGATGTTCGGTCGACCCGCACACCGAGCACGCCGACCCCCGCGCCAGGTCGGTGGCGAGCTCGGCCGCCATCTGTCGGATCCGTCGCTCCCGCAGGTCCTGTGCGTGGTCCCGGGCCCGCTGAGCGGTGTCCACGGCCACGTGCCGGCTCTCCTGCGCCCGCTCCAGTTCCACGGTGAGCCGTTCGTGCTCCACCGCGGCCAGACGACGTTTCTCCGCCAGCGTCAGCGCGTCCTGGGCGACCTCCACCAGCCCGGCGCGTTCGCGAACCTGCTCCAGCTCCCGCTCGACCGTGGCCACCCGGTCCGGCAGTACCCGGGCGCGTTCCTCGGCCCGCTCGGTCTCGGAGCGGACCCCGGTCAGACGCCGCTCCAGGTCGGCCAGTTCCCCGCGCAGTGCCCGGCGGCGTTCGGCGTCACCACGCAGCAGCTCCAACCGGGCCAGCTCGTCGCGTCGCCCCCGCTCGGCGGTGCGCAAGGCCTCCGCGCCGGTCGAGGTGGTCACGTCCAGGTCGGGCAGGCCCGCCACCAGTGACAACCGGTCGGTGAGGGCCAGTTCCGCCTTGTCCAACTCGGTGCGGCGATGGTCACGTGCGCGCAGGAACGGCAGCACGGCGTCGGTGCGCTCCGCGGCGATCAGGCGTTCCTCGGAACGGGTGCGCCAGGGCCGGTGTCCCTCCAGCAGCGCGCTTCGCTCCCGGGCCTGGTCGAGCCGGGTACGCCGGTCCCGCAGCGAGCGCCCGTCGGCCAGCGCCTGTCGGGCCCGGTCCCGGGCGAGCGTGAACTCACCGGTGAGCGGCTCGGCGTCCCGAACGGTCGCGGCGGTGACCACGGCCAGCTCGGTGGCCCAGGCCCTCAACTCGGCCGGGTCCGATTCCTGTGGCATGGTGGAGCGGCCCACCTCGGCGATCCGACCGGCGACCTCGCGTACCCGTTCCTCGGCCGAACGCACCTCGCGTTCGAGCCTGCGAGTGTGTCCGCCCAGCCATTCCTCCACGTCCCGGAAGACCCGGGTGTTGAAGATCCGCTCCAGGGACTTGCGGCGGTCGTCCGACTTGGCCCGTAGGAACTGGGCGAAGTCGCCCTGGGGCAGCATGACGATCTGGCAGAACTGGGTGAGGGTGAGCCCCACCTGGTCGCCGATGAACTGCCCGGCCTCGTCCGGGCGGGTGGTGACCGGCTGCCACGTTCCCGCCAACAACTCCTGGACCACCACCTTCTGGTTCTGGGTGACGGTGCCGGTGCCGCGCTTCTTGGGACGCTCCCAACGGGGCTTGCGGTCGATCCGGATCCGGCGCCCCCGGATGGTGAACTCCAAGGTCACCTCCGGCTCCAGGTCCGGTGGCGCGTGGTCGCTCTTGGGAGAGCGATCCTTGCTGCGGGCCCCGGGCACGCTTCCGTACAGCGCGAAACAGACAGCGTCCAGCACGGAGGTCTTGCCGGCCCCGGTGGGACCATGGATGAGGAAGAGCCCGCCTTGACCGAGACGGTCGAAGTCCACACGTTCGGTACCGGCGAAGGGGCCGAACGCGGTCATGGTGAGATCGTGCAGGCGCATCAGTTGATCCCTTCCTGGAGCCGGACCTCTTCGACGGCCCGGTCCACGAGCGCGCGCTCGTCCGGGGTGGCGGGTGTGCCGCGGGCCCATTCGACGAAGTCCGCGACCACGTCGCGTTCGGGGCGTTCGGCGATCGCGCCGGTGACGGGTCGCCGATCGGGGGCACCGCCCTCGGGGGCGAACTCCAACAACAGGGCGTGGGGGAACCGCTCGCGCAGCCGTTCCATGGGCCGGGCCGGTCGACGCGGGTCGGTGAGGGTGACCTGTAGCCAGTGGCCGGTGTAACGCTCCCAGTCGGTGCCGGTGAGCAGGTCGTCGAGGCGCCCACGGATCCGGGCGAGAGGGCGCGGCACCGGGGCGTCCACGAACTCGGCCCCGGCGAACCCGTCGGTGTCCAACTCCACCACCCAGCAGCCCTTGCGGTGGTGTTCCTCGGAGAAGGAGTAGGCCAACGGGCTGCCGGGGTAACGCACGGTGGGGGTGATGGTCTGTCGGCCGTGCAGGTGGCCCAGAGCGACGTAGTCGACCCCGTCGTAGATCGAGGCGGGCACGTGCGAGGCACCGCCCACGGAGATGTCGCGTTCGCTGTCGGAGCCCTCGCCGCCGGTGACGAAGGCGTGCGAGAGCACCACCGAACGGGTGCCGGGGCGCTCGTCCAGGTCGGCCCGGATCAGCCCCATGGCGTGTCCGATCACCGCGGGGTGCCCACGCTCGGTCAGGTCCCAGTGGTGCCGGGCGATCTCCGGTTCCAGGTAGGGGATGCCGTAGAAGGCGACCGGTCCGTGCTCGTCGTCGATGACCACCGGTTCGCCCACGCCCTCCAAGGAACTGCGCAGGTGGATCCCGGCGGCGTCGATGAGGTCGGTGGCGAAGGCCATGCGGGTGAGGGAGTCGTGGTTGCCGCTGATCAGCACGGCGCGCGCCCCGGTCGCGCGGATCCGTCCCAACGCCCGGTCGAACAGGCGCACGGCGTCCACCGGTGGCAGGGCGCGGTCGTAGAGGTCCCCGGCGACCACGACCACGTCGATCCGTTCGGCGTGGATGGTGTCGACGAGGTGGTCAAGGAACGCGGCCTGGGCGTCGATGAGGTTCTCCCGGTGGAAGGAGCGACCCAGGTGCCAGTCCGATGTGTGCAGCAGGCGCATGGAACTGGACATTACCCAAGTAGTGGGTGTCCCCGCCCGGGGAACCGGTGACCCTGTGGACGACCCACACCGGGTCACCGGTCGGGGTCACAGCTTTCGAGCCAGGGTGAGCCCGTCACCGAGGGGGAGCAGGACCTGGGAGACCCGGTCGTCGGACACCAACCGGTCGTTGAAGTCGCGGATGCCCTGCACGTGGGGCGCGGTCTGCTCGGGGTCGATCACCCGTCCGTGGGAGAGGGTGTTGTCGGCCAGGAGCAGTCCGCCGGGGCGGACTCGCGGGACCAGTTCCTCCCAGTAATCGATGTATCCGGTCTTGTCCGCGTCCAGGAACGCCAGGTCGAACCGGGTGTCCTCGGGCAGGGCGCGCAGGGACTCCAAGGCCGGTCCGATCCGCAGCTCGATCTTGTCGGAGACCCCGGCACGCTCCCAGTAGCGGCGGGCCACCGACGTCCACTCCTCGCTGATGTCCAGCGCCAGGAGAGTGCCGTCGTCGGGCAACCCGCGGGCGAAACAGATGGAGGAGTAACCGGTGAAGGTGCCGATCTCCACCACGTTCCGGGCCCCGGACAACCGGGTGAGCAGGGTGGTGAACACACCCTGCTCGGGTCCGATCTGCATGCCCTTGCGGTCGGGGAAGAGCCGGGCGGTCTCCTCGGAGAGGTCCGCGAGGACCGGGTCGATCGGGTCGCTGTGGGCGACGATGTAGGAGTGCAGTTCCGGGGTGAGGCCTTCTGAGGTTCGAGTCACGTTCGCAACCCTAGAACCCCGTCCCCGCCCGGGCCAGGACCACGGGAGGGAGCGCTGACACGGGTCAGCGCTCCGTTGGGTCGGTGGTGGGTGACGGGCGGGCGTAGACGACGATGCCGTGTTGTTCGAAGCCCGAAGCATCTGCGAAGGCCCCGAACACGGGCCGAAGCGCCGGCGGAGGCCCAGAACAAGCACGGTCTAGTGCTGGGGGAGCAGGGTGGGCCAGTCGAAGAGGTAGATCGACCCGACGACGACGCCGATGGTGAGCAGCGGGGTGACGACCTTCTTCTCCACGGGACCGTCGGTGACGAAACCGCGTCCCTGTCCGATGCGCTTCTTCCAGAACGGCCAGAAGATCGGGACGCCCATCTTGGTGATCATGTCGCCGAAGAAGTGCAGGATCACGCCGAAGGCGACCGCCAGGCCGAGCCAGGTGTAGTTCAGGCCGGCCGCGTACAGGCCCAGGGTGATCGCCGCGGTGCCCAAGGCGTTGATGATTCCCGACGCCGCCCGGTTCTTGTCCAGGCCGAAACCCAGCCCCTGGAGCGCGATACCGATGAGCAGGAACACGAACACCTGGACGGCCAGTTCCGACCACAGGGCCAGGCAGGTGACCAGGACACCCATCAACGCGGCGAAGAAGAAGGAATGCGTTCCCATCCGGTGTCCGCCGAAGGCCCAGTTCAGAATGTCACTGAGGACTTCGGTGACCTTCCCGTAGGTCTTGGTCACCGTCGCGCTCTTGTGGTCCACGTCGGGCAGTAGGGCCGCCCCCGCGCACACCAAGGATCCGGCGACGATCTCACCCGGGCCCAGTTCGAAACTGAGACCGAGGAATTCCTTGCCTTGGACGAGCGGAACGACCGCCATCCAACCGACCACGCCGCTCAGTGCGTGAGAGTGCCCCATCATGGCGGGAACCGTAGCGGAAGTCCTCTATTCGCCGCGAATCGACGTTCTGGTTTCGGTCGACCGATGAGGGCCCTTTCGTCACTCCGGTCCCGCGAAACGACCCTGATTCTCGCCGTAGGAGTCGAATGTGTTGCGATATCCCGCCTCACCTCGGAGATGATTGACGCTGATCACAACCTGTTGGTAGACAACCAACCACCCCCAGGTGGCCAGGCCACCACCCCACGATGAACCGACAGGGGCCGTCATGACACAGCACCCACCTCCCACCGGCGCCCTTCTTCGCCGGACGCTGGCCTCCACCGGCGCGCTGATCCTGCTCGGGGGGCTGGCCGCGGTACCCGCGGCGGCCGAAGAGACCGACGCGAACACCCTCACCGTGGCCATCTCCCAGCAGGTGGACTCGTTCAACCCCTTCACGGCGCAGCTGGCCGTCACCACCAACATCCTCAGACACGTCTACGACAGCATCGTGACGGTCGACCCGGAGACCAACGAGCCCGCGCCCTCCCTCGCGGAGAGCTGGGACACCTCCGGTGATGGCCTGACCTGGACCTTCAACCTCCGTGACGACGTCTTCTTCACCGACGGCGAGCAGCTCACCGCCGACGACGTCGCGTGGACCTTCACCACCATCATGGAGAACGACGCCGCGGCCATCGCCTCGGGCAACTACGTCGCCGGGTTCGAGGAGGTCACCGCCGAGGACGACCAGACCGTGGTCATCGAACTCGACGAGCCCCAGGCCACCATGACCGCGCTCAACGTCCCGATCGTGCCCCGGCACGTGTGGGAACCGATCGTGGAGGAGGAGGGCGATGCCTTCTCCGACTACGCCGGCGACGACTTTCCCACGGTCGGCAGCGGACCCTTCGCCCTCACCGAGCACTCCCGGGGGGAGCACATCCGTCTGGAGGCCAACCCCGACCACTGGCGCGGCCCGGCCGGCTTCGATGAGCTGTACTTCCGTTACTACTCCGAGAAGGACGCCGCCGTCGAGGCGCTGCGCAGCGGCGAGGTCTCCTTCGTCTACGAACTGACCGACGCTCAGGTCACCTCCCTGGAGGCGACCGACGACATCGCGGTCAACATCGCCGACGGCAAGCGGTTCCAGGCCTTCACTATCAACCCGGGCGCGAAGACCCAGGACGGTGAGGCGTTCGGCGATGGACATCCCGCGCTCCAGGACCGGACCCTGCGCCAGGCCATCGTCATGGGCATCGACAACGAGGAGATCGTCCAGCAGGGCGCCAATGGCCAGGCCGTCGCGGCCGGCGGCTACGTCCCGCCGCGCTACACCGACTTCCACTGGTCGCCCGAGGGCGAGGAGGCCATCCTCGACTTCGACCCGGACGCCGCCAACGAGATGCTCGACGAGGCCGGCTACGACAGGGGCGAGGACGGGGTGCGTGTCTCACCCGACGGAGACCGCCTCGAACTGCGCATGCACGTGCACTCCGACCGCCCGGACAACGTCCAGGCCGGACAGGTCATCGCCGAGCGCCTCGCCGACATCGGTATCGAGATCGACAACCGGACCGTCGACCCGGGCATCCTGAGCGACGCCCTCTACGACGCCGAGTACGACCTCATCTTCACGGGGTGGACGGTCAACCCCGATCCCGACTACGTGTTCAGCATCCACACCTGCGACGCTCTGCCGACCGAACCGGGCACCATGCAGGGCGACGCCTACTTCTGCGATGAGGACTACGACGAGCTCTACGAGGCGCAGCTGAGCGAGTACGACCACGAGGCCCGCGCCGAGATCGTCCACCAGATGCAGGAGATCCTCTACGAGGAGGCCGTGGTCAACGTCCTGGCCTACCCGAACATCATGGAGGCCTACCGGACCGACCACATCGAGAGCATCCGGCTGGAGCCGACCGAGGGCGGCAACATCTGGGGCCAGGACGGCTACTGGGCCTGGTGGTCCGCCCAACCCGCGGAAGGCGGATCCGACGCGAACGGCGGCGGGATCTCCACCGGCGTGGGCATCGGTATCGGCGTCGTGGTCCTCGTCCTGCTCGCCGGTGGCGCGTTCCTGTTCTTCCGCAACCGTTCCACCGTGGAGGACCGCGAGTGACGACCACGCCCATCGAGGCGGACGGACCGGACGGGGCGGGGGCCGGCGAACTCCCCGCCCCGGCGCCCCCGGGTGGAGGGCACCGGGCACGGCGGGTGATCACCTACGTGTTCGGCCGCCTGATGACCGCGGTCGTGTCCCTGTTCGCCGTGATCGTCGCCGGGTTCTTCCTCTTCCGGATCCTGCCCGGCGATCCCGTCCGCGCCATGACGGAGGGACGCGAGGTCACCGCCGAACAACGGGCGGAGCTGCGCCGCCAGTTCGGCCTCGACCAGCCCCTGTGGCGGCAGTTCCTCGACTACGCCGAAGGGCTGCTCCACCTCGACCTGGGCGTGTCATTCCAGTACCGCGAACCGGTCGTCGACCTCATCCTGGAACGACTGGGGCCGACCATCCTGCTCGCCGGCACCGGCACGGTCATCGCCGCGCTGCTCGGTCTGTTCCTGGGGTCGCGCGCCGGCTGGAACCCGGGCGGGCGCGGCGACCGGGTCAACACCGCCGTCGCGCTGTTCTTCTGGTCGGTGCCCACCTTCTGGCTCGGCCTGCTCCTCATCGTCCTGCTGGCCTCCGGCCGCGGCTTCATGCCCGGCCTGTTCCCGACCGGCGGCATGGTCGACCCGGGACTGACCGGCCCACTGGAACGGGCGCTGAGCACCGCCCAGCACATGGTCCTTCCGGTCACCACGATGGTGGCGGTGGTCTACGCCCAGTACCTGATGATCATGCGCTCCTCCCTCATGGACGAGAAGGGGGCGGACTACCTGACCACCGCCCGCGCCAAGGGGCTGCGCGACGTCCTGGTCAGGCGCAGGCACGCGGTGCCCAACGCGCTGCTGCCCACCGTCACCCTCATCTTCCTCAACCTCGGACAGGTCGTGTCCGGGGTGATCCTGGTGGAGACGGTCTTCTCCTGGCCCGGCCTCGGCCAACTCTTCTACTCCGGCCTGGAAGTCCCCGACCTCGGCCTAGTCCAAGGGCTGTTCGTGGTCTTCGCGGCCTCGGTGATCCTCATGAACCTCTTGGCCGACCTGGTGTATCCGCTGCTCGACCCCCGGGTGCGCCCATGAGCGCCCCCACCGAACCCACGCCCGGCACGGCGGTCTCGCCCCGAGCCCTGGCCCGGAAACGACGTGCTGAGGCCCTGGGCCGGTTCGCCCGCGACTACGCGCGCAACCGCGCCGGACTGTTCGGCCTGGCCTCGCTGCTCACGATCGGCGTGCTCGCCCTGACCGCGCCCCTGTTCGTGGACCAGGCGCACTTGACCATCACCGGCGCGCCCGGTGACGGCCACCAGCCGCCCAGCGCGGAGTTCCCGCTGGGCACCGACAACTTCGGCCGTTCGATCCTGGACCTGATCATCTGGGGCGCACGCGTGTCTTTGACGGTCGGTCTGCTGGCCACGTTCGTCTCCGTCACCCTAGGCACCCTGGCCGGGATCACCGCCGGTCACTTCGGCTCCTCCGGCGGAGTGGGCGGCCGGGTGGTCTCGTCGGTGATCATGCGCGTCACCGACTGGTTCCTGGTACTGCCCACCCTGGTCCTGGCGGTGGCCCTGGCCGCGGTGCTGCCGCGCGGCACCGGCACTATCGTCCTCGCGATCGGGCTCACCGTCTGGCCGCCCACCGCACGACTGGTGCGTGCCCAGACACTGGCGGTGGAGGCCCGACCCTACGTGGAACGCGCCCGTGCCCTGGGCGGCGGTCACGCCCACGTCATGGGCTGGCACGTGCTGCCGAACGTGATGCCTGTGGTGCTCGCCCAGACCACGCTGTTGGTGGCGACCTCGATCATCGCCGAGTCCACCCTCGCCTTCCTGGGGATGGGCGACCCCACCACCATCTCCTGGGGTGGCATCCTCCAGGCCGCACGCACCTCAGGGGCGATCAGCGCCGGGATCTGGTGGTACATCGTCCCGCCCGGGCTGGCCATCGCCGTGGTCGCGCTGTCCTTCACCCTGTGCGGGCGCGCGGTCGAGTCCGTCATCAACCCACGTCTGAGGGGCGGAGCCGGGTGAGCGGCCTTCTCGACGTCCGGGACCTGCGCGTCACCTACGCTACCGGCGGGGGCGGGATCCCCGCGGTGCGCGGCGTGAACCTGTCCCTGGACCGCGGTGACACCCTCGGTGTGGCGGGGGAGTCCGGCAGCGGCAAGTCCACCGTGGCCCTGGCGTTGCTGCGCCTGCTTCCGTCCACCGCGCGTGTCACCGGGGACGTCCTGTTGGAGGGCGAGAACGTCCTGGAGATGAAGTGGGGACGCCTGCGCGCCGTGCGCTGGGTCGGCGCCTCGGTGGTCTTCCAGGGGGCCATGCACTCCCTCAACCCGGTCAAGCGGATCGGCGATCAGGTCGCCGAACCCCTCCTGCTGCATCGGACCGTGAAACCGGACCGGGTCGGTGCCCGGGTCACCGAACTCCTCGAACAGGTGGGCCTGCCCGCCTCCCGCGCCCAGGACCACCCCCACCGACTGTCCGGGGGACAACGCCAGCGGGTGATGATCGCGATGGCGCTGGCCTGTGAGCCGCGTCTGATCATCGCCGACGAGGCCACCACCGCGCTGGACGTCATGATCCAGGCGCAGATCCTCGCGTTGCTGCGCGGGCTGGTCGAGGAGACCGGCATCGGCATGCTGATGATCAGCCACGACCTGTCCGTGCTGGCCGCCACCTGTGACCGGGTCGCGGTCATGTACGCCGGTCGGATCGTGGAGGAGGGCCCGGCGCGAGACGTGGTGCATCGGCCCGCCCACCCGTACGCGAGCGCGCTCAGCGCAGCCTTTCCCAAGATCGGAGACCCCGCCTCCCGACTGGCCCCACGCGGCCTGCCGGGTGACCCGCCCGACCCGGCCGACCCGCCGTCGGGCTGCGTCTTCCGACCGCGCTGCGCGGTGGCCGAGTCGGTGTGCGCCACCGTGGACCCACCACTGTGGCCGGTCCATTCCGGCGCCGACGGGCACGCCGACCGGCACGCGGCGTGCGTGCACGTGGGACCGGGATCGCCCTCGAAGGAGAGCGAGAGCGTCGACCCGACCGGGGAGACCAGCACAGAGGAGACGAGCCGTTGAGCGCCGACACCGCCCCCCGCCCGCCCTCCGCCGACGCCGAGGCGCGGACACCGCCCATCCTGCGGGCCGACTCCGTGGAGGTGGCCTTCACCGCCGGGTTCGCCCCCGGCGGTGGACGGGGCACCGCCCGTGCGGTGGACGGCGTTCACCTGGACGTGGCGCCGGGGGAGATCGTGGCCCTGGTCGGGGAGTCCGGCTGTGGCAAGACCACCCTGGCCCGCACGCTCCTCGGGTTGGAACGGCCCACCGCCGGCCGGGTGTTGTTCGAGGGGGATCCGCTGCGCTACCGCTCCCGTGACCTGCGGTCCTACCGGCGTCGGGTGCAGCTCGTGCAGCAGGACCCGATGGGTTCGCTGAACCCGAGGCGCACCGTGTACGAGTCGGTGGTCGAGGGGCTTCGTGTTCACGAGGGGACCACGGTCGACGAGCTGGAACGAGTGGAACGCGCGCTGTCCCACGCCGGTCTGCGCCCGCCCGAACGCTTCCTCTCGCGCTATCCGCACGAGTTGTCGGGAGGCCAGCGCCAGCGCGTGGTGATCGCCGGCGCCCTGATCCTGGAGCCCGAGGTGCTGGTGGCCGACGAACCGGTGGCGTCCCTGGACGCCTCGGTGCGCGGCGAGATCCTGCGACTGCTGTTGGAGCTGCGCGACGAACTGGGGTTGTCCGCCCTGGTGGCCACACACGACCTCGGTCTGGCCTGGAACATCGCCGACCGGGTGGCCGTGATGTACCTGGGCCGGGTGGTGGAACTGGGCACGGTGGAGGAGGTGCTGTCCTCGCCCGCGCACCCGTACACGCGCGCCCTGCTGTCGGTGCTGCCCGACTCCGGTGTGGCGGAGGGGCCGGTGGTGCTCAGCGGTGAGCCACCGGACCCCGAGCATGTGCCCTCGGGGTGCCGTTTCCACCCGCGCTGTCCGGTCCTGGCCTCCGGGGAGGCCGAGCGGGCGGGGGTGGCCGACCGGTGCGTGAGCGTGGACCCGGCGATCCTGAGCGGCGGGGCCGAGCGTCGCGTGGCCTGCCACTGGGCGGCCGCCGACGAGTCCGGTCGCCTGCCCGAGCGGTCCACCTGACCCACTGGACCGCTGACCGTGGACGTCTCCGGGATTCGGGGTTCCACACCTTGTCCCCTGACCGGTTGCGGCCGGGGGAGAGCGCGCCGAGACGGAACAGCGTTGTGGTGGGGGCCGTTGGCATGGGCATGGCGACCACGAAGAACACCACGAACGAGCCTTCGACCTCGGGACCCGGAACCGCCCCACCGCCCCCGCCCGTGTTCACCGATCGCGACTTCTGGCACGGGTCGGAGCTGGATGTGGGCGCCTACCTGGACCGGCTCGGTCTGTCCGGTGACCTGCCGCCCACCCTGCACACCCTGACCGCGGTGCACCGCGCCCACCTGGCCGCGATCCCCTTCGAGAACCTCCGGTTACTGCTCGACCGCCCGATCCCGCTGGACGTGCCGTCGCTGACGGACAAGATGGTCCA
This sequence comes from Nocardiopsis listeri NBRC 13360, assembly GCF_001570765.1. Taxonomy (GTDB): domain Bacteria; phylum Actinomycetota; class Actinomycetes; order Streptosporangiales; family Streptosporangiaceae; genus Nocardiopsis; species Nocardiopsis listeri. The sequence goes on from NZ_BCSH01000046.1 coordinate 33,969, forward strand.
CCACCACCGGGGCGGTTACTGCTACGAACAGAACCTGCTGCTGGCCGCGGCCCTGGACCGGCTCGGGTTCACGCTCACCGCGTTCAGCGCACGGGTCCTGGCGGGCGGCGACGGGCGGCCCCGCCCCTCCACCCACGCCCTGCTGAAGGTGGAACAGGACGGCTCGCCGTGGCTGGTGGACGTCGGTTTCGGCGGCGGAGGGCTGCTGGAGCCCTTCCCCTTCGTGGACGGACACCAGACCTCCCAGGACGGTTGGGACCTGCGTCTGGACCGGATCTCGGAGGTGGGGGAGGAAGAGTGGCTGCTGCGTTCCTTCGACGGGAAGGAGTGGCGGAACCTGTACTCCTTCACCACGGCCGGGAACCTGCCGCAGGACTACGCGATCTTCAGCCACTACCTCACCACCCACCCGCGTTCGCCGTTCCGGAGTCGGATGATGGCCGCACGGACCATCGGCGGTACCCGGTACTCCCTGACCGACACGACCCTGACGGTGGAGCGGGTCGGTAGGGACCGGAAGGACTCGGGCGTCGGGCCGGAACAGGAGGTGCGCGAGTTGCGGGTGGAGGAGCTGGGAGAGGTGTTGCGCGAGGTCTTCGACATCCGTCTTGACCAGGGAGAACGCGGTGCGGTCGAGGAACGGGTGCGCGGCTTCCTTGGTGTGTGACTCACATCACATTTCATGTGTGCGGGGGCGGAAGCCGAGGCCTCCTACGCGAGAAGTGTGTGGCAGGCGGGTGTGCCGACGAGGTGTCGGTCCACTCGTCGGCCTTCCCCGAACCGGTTGGGGTGATCGCACATGTTCACCGTCGCGGCGCTGCGGGCAGGACCCTTGAGGTGCCACTCCGAGGGAGTCAACCCATGCCGCACATGACCACGGAAGACGTTCACGAGTACGTCAACGGGATCTGTTTCAAGACCGGCCCTCCCGGCAAGGTCGGGGCCGAGACCGAATGGCTGGTCACCGACCCCGAACGACCCACCGCACCCGTCACCATCGAACACCTCGCGGAGCTCGTGGAGGCCTGCGGCCCCCCGCCCGCGGGAAGCCGGATCACCTTCGAACCGGGCGGCCAGATCGAGCTCAGCTCACCGGTGTCGCCGGGGCCGGCCCAGACCCACGAGGCTCTCTCGGTCGACCTGCGGCACATCGAGAAGGCCCTCGCGGGCGCCGGACTGCACCTGGCCGAGACCGCGCTCGATCCCGTACGACCGCCCGAACGACAGCTCCGATCTCCTCGTTACACGGCGATGGAGCATTTCTTCGACCGGCACCGCCATGCCAGTGGCCGCACCATGATGTGCAGCTCCGCTTCCATCCAGGTGTGCCTGGACAACGGAGCCGACGCCGCCGACGTCCGCGGGCGCTGGCGGTTCCTGCACCGTCTCGGCCCCGTCCTGGTCGCCGCCTTCGCCAACTCGGCCGTCTGGCGAGGCCGTCCCACCGGCTGGAAGTCCTCCCGGTGGGCCATCTGGGCGGCCGCCGACGCCACCCGAACCCGGCCCGTGCTGGAACCCGGCGCAGGCACCGACGCCGACCCGGCCACGGCCTGGGCCGAGTACGCCCTGAACGCGAGGGTGATGTCCATCTCCGAGTTCCCGGGCGGAGGAGGCACCTGGACCGCCGATCCCGGGATCACCCTGGCCGACTGGATCGACGGGCGGGGGCCGCGCCCGGTGACCCCCACCGACCTGGAATTCCACCTGAGCACCCTGTTCCCACCCATACGCCCTCGAGGCTGGTGGGAACTGCGCATGATCGACACCGTGCCCCTGCGCTGGTGGCCGGTGCCGGTGGCGCTCGCCGCCGCCCTGACCGACGACCCACGGGCCAGGGCCACCGCCGAGGAGGCCGCCGAGCGCCTGTGCCAGGGAACCGCTCCCACACCCGCGCTGTGGTTGCGCTCCGCCCGGCTGGGCCCTGAGGACGCCGAGGTCGCCGCGTGCGCGCGGACCTGCTTCGACGCCGCCACGGAGGCCCTGCCCCGCATGGGCGCGGTCGCGCTGGCCGCACTCGTCGACGAATACGCCGACCACTACGTCCGGCGAGGACTGTGCCCCGCCGACACCGCTCTGCAGGTGCCCGCAGCGCGACCCGCCGACTCGGCGGCCACCGCGCGCCGGAGCCTCGCCCACCGTGGAGGTTCGTCATGAGCCTGGAACAGGAACGCGCCAAGGAACGCATCGCCGCCGAACTCGACCGCAGCAGGAGGTACAGCAACGAACTGACCATCGAAGCGCTCGACGAGGCCGAACTGCTCGCACAGCACTCTCCGTTGATGTCGCCCCTGGTCTGGGACCTGGCGCATGTCGGTAACTACGAGGAGCAGTGGCTGCTCCGGGCCGCCGGTCGCCGCGAGGCACTGCGCCCGGACATCGACGGCCTCTACGACGCCTTCGAGAACCCGCGCGCGGAGCGGGTCACCTTGCCGCTGCTGCGTCCGGACGAGGCGAGCGAGTACAACTCGCGGGTGCGGAGGGAGGTCCTCGATACCCTGGACGGCGCCGACTTGTCCGGGGCCCCGCCGACGTCCGGGCCGGCCGCTCCCTCGGAGCACTCCCTGCTGGAGGCGGGTTTCATCTTCCACATGGTCATCCAGCACGAGTTCATGCACGGAGAGACCATGCTCGCCACCCACCAGTTGCGTCGTGGTGCTCCCGTCCTGCTCGAGGAAGCACCCGCACTCGCGTCGGTGGTTGCGCCGGCGTCCCGGGAGGTCCTGGTCCCGGGCGGCCCCTTCACCCTGGGTACCGACGACGACCCGTGGTCCTTCGACAACGAACGCCCCGCGCGTACGGTCGACCTGCCCGCGTTCTGGATCGACACCACCCCCGTGAGCAACGCCGCCTACCAGGAGTTCATCGCCGATGGCGGCTACCTCGATCCCCGCTGGTGGAGCCGGGAGGGCTGGGAGTGGCGAACGCGGCGGGAGGTTGTGGCCCCGGCCTTTTGGGCCTTGGAGAACGGTCTCTGGACCCGACGCCGCTTCGGCCGCCATGAGCACGTACCGCCGAACGAGCCCGTCCAGCACGTGAGCTTCCACGAGGCCGAGGCCTATGCGCGCTGGGCCGGCAAGAGGCTGCCCACCGAGGCGGAGTGGGAGAAGGCGGCCCGGTACGACCCCGCCACCGGGCGCTCCCACCGCTTCCCCTGGGGCGACGCCGATCCCGAACCGCGCCACGCCAACCTCGGTCGACGCAGGCTCGGTCCCACGCCTGTGGGGTCCGGCCCCGACGGTGCCTCCGCGCTGGGGGTGCGTCAGCTCATCGGGGACGTGTGGGAGTGGACCTCCACCACCTTCTACGGCTACCCGGGTTTCCACGCCTTCCCCTACGCGGAGTACTCGGAGGTCTTCTTCGACGACGGCTACAAGGTGCTGCGAGGGGGCTCCTGGGCCACCCACCCCACCGCCGTGCGCTCCACCTTCCGCAACTGGGACCATCCGATCCGACGGCAGATCTTCAGCGGCTTCCGTTGCGCACGTGACGTGGACCGCGCCTGATGTGCCGTCATCTCGCCTACCTGGGACCACCGCGCACGCTGCACGAGCTGTTGTACGCACCGCCCCACTCGTTGTTCGTCCAGTCCTGGGCGCCCCGCCACCAACGGCACGGCACCGTCAACGCCGACGGGTTCGGTGTCGGTTGGTATCCGCCGGGGTTCGGGACGGAGGAGACCGAAGAACCCGCGCCGCCCTTGCGCTACCGGAGGGCCATGCCGATCTGGGGTGACTCCTCCTTCGCCGACGTGGCCCGCGCCGTCACCTCCGGGTGCGTGGTCGCGGCCGTACGCGACGCCACCATCGGTTTCGGATCCGAGGAATCCGGTGCCCAGCCCTTCCGGGCGGAGCACCTGCTGTTCAGCCACAACGGGGCCGTCAAGGACGATGAGGCGGTGGCCGCCGCACTCGGTGCCCCGCTGCCCCGCGGGGCGCTGGACGCCCGATCCCCGGTGGACTCGGCCCCGCTGTTCGCGCACACGCTGCGGCTGTGGCGGGCCTCCGGCGACCTGCCGGGGACCCTGGCCGCCGTGGTGCGCCAGGCCCGCGAACACTCCGAGGGCCGTTACAACCTGCTGGTCGGGGACGGCTCGGCGATCGTCGGCACGGCCGCCGGGGACACCCTGTTCACCCTGCGTCGGCCAGGGCGTGCGGAGGGGGAAGGCGACGAGGTCTTCCTGGCCTCCGAGCCCTTCGACGACGGACGCGGCTGGCGGGAAGTCCCCGATGAGTCCGTGGTGGTCGCCACCCGGGAACACACCGACATCCGGCCACTCGGCTGACGGGTACGGGAAATAGGAGGCAGCATGTTCCGGATCGACAGAAACCTCACCGCGGACGACCTCGACAAGGCGTTGCGCGCCGACGTCGCCGAAGGTCTCACCACCCACCCCAAACGGCTCCCGCCCAAGTGGTTCTACGACGAACACGGCAGTTCCCTGTTCGAGGACATCACCCGGCTGCCCGAGTACTACCCGACCCGCGCCGAACGCGGCATCCTCGAACGGCGCTCCGACGAGATCGCCCAAAGCGCCGACGCCGTCACCCTCATCGAGCTCGGATCCGGCTCGGGGGTCAAGACCAGGCTGCTGCTCGACGCCCTGCGCCGCCACGGCTCCCTGAAACGCTTCGTACCCGTCGACGTCAGCGGTGACTTCCTCGCCGACTCCGCCCGGCGCGTCGCCGACGACCACCCCGACCTGGACGTACACGCCGTGGTCGGTGACTTCGAACACCACCTCGGTCTGCTGCCGGTCAACGACCACGACGGGCGTCGTCTGCTGGCCGTCCTGGGCTCCACCATCGGCAACCAGGCGCCCGCCGAACGCGCCGGGTTCCTGCGCGACGTGCGCGGCGCCCTCGACCCGGGCGACACGCTCCTGCTCGGCGCCGACCTGGTCAAGGACCCGGCGCGCCTGGTCGCCGCCTACGACGACGCCCAGGGCGTCACCGCGGCCTTCGATCGCAACGTCCTGTCGGTGATCAATCGGCGACTGGGCGGGGACTTCGACCCGACGGCCTTCGACCACCTGGCCGTGTGGAACGCCGAACACGAGTGGATCGAGATGCGTCTGCGCGCCCGTTCCCACCAGCGAGTCCGGGTGGTCGACCTCGACCTGGAGGTCGACTTCGCGCCCGGAGAGGAGATGCGCACCGAGATCTCCGCCAAGTTCCGTCGCGAAGGGCTCACCGAGGAACTGGACTCCGCCGGTTTCACCCTCACCCACTGGTGGACCGACCCGGCCGGGGACTTCTCCCTCAACCTGTCCACCGCCCGCTGAACCACCCGGCGACCGCGCACCGCGCCGACACCGCGCTACGGCCCCGGCACCTGGACTCCGGTACGCTCGTCCCGTGTTCAAGGTAGGAGTTTTCGGCGCCGATGGGCGCATGGGGTCAGAGGTCGTCAAAGCGGTTCAGGCCGCCGACGACATGGAACTCGTCGCGGGCGTGGACGCCGGCGACGATCGTGACGCGGTGCTGGGGGCCGACTACGTCGTCGATTTCACCCACCCCGACGTGGTGATGGACAACCTTCGGTGGTTGATCGACAACGGCGTCCACGCCGTCGTCGGCACCAGCGGCTTCGACGAGACGAAGCTGGCGAGCGTCCGCGAGATGCAGGCCGCGAAACCGGGTGCGAAGGTGCTCATCGCCCCCAACTTCGGCATCGCCGCGGTGCTGATGATGCACTTCGCGAAGAAGGCCGCGCCCTACTTCGACTCCACCGAGATCATCGAGCTGCACCACCCGAACAAGGCCGACGCGCCCAGCGGTACGGCCTACCGGACCGCCGAGCTGGTCGCCGAGGCCCGCCGCGAGGCCGGCACCGCGCCGATGCCGGACGCCACCACCTCCGAGATCCCGGGTGCCCGCGGCGCCGACGTGGAGGGTGTCCGCGTCCACGCGCTGCGCGTCCAGGGTCTGATCGCCCACCAGGAAGTGGTCTTCGGCACCGACGGCGAGACCTTGAAGATCCGCCACGACTCGATGAACCGCACCTCGTTCATGCCGGGTGTCCTGCTCGGCGTACGCCGAGCGGCGGACCTGCCCGACCCCCTGACGCTGGGCTTGGAGCCCCTCCTGGGCCTGGAGTAGTCACAGCCGTTCCGATGGGGGCCGCCCGGTGGGCGGCCCCCATCACGTGTTCAGGCGCCGCGCCGAGTCCCGCAGTCCCGGTTTCCCGAAGAGCCCCTCGGGTAGTATCAATATTGATACTTTCGGTGCGTGGCCGGCATCGACAAGATTCTTGCGGGGATGAGAAATCAGCCCACATCGGTCAGGGTCTCGGACCTGGCGAGGGTATGCGAACACTTCTTCGGTGCCCCTCGGAGACGAGGCACCTCGCATCAGGTGTACAAGATGCCCTGGCCGGGTGACCCCAGGGTGAACATCCAGGACGACCGGGGAAAGGCCAAGGCCTACCAGGTGCGCCAGGTACTCGTGGCCATCGAGAGGTTGGAGGGATACCGGTGAACGGAGCAGAGCACTACGCCTATCGGGTCCGTTGGTCCGCTGAGGACGAGGCCTTCGTGGGGACGGTGGCCGAGTTCCCCTCGCTCTCCTGGGTCGAACCCACCGGAGGTGAGGCATTCGACGGCATCAGGAGGCTCGCCGCCGACACCATCGAAGACATGGTGGAATCGGGTGAGGAACCTCCCCGGCCCATCGCGGAGCGTGACTACTCGGGCAAGTTCCAGGTGCGTGTTCCACCGGAGCTGCATCGACGGTTGGTGATCGAGGCGGCCGAACAGAACGTCTCGCTGAACCGTCTGGCCGCGTTGCGCCTGGCCGCCTGTCCCGGTACCGCGGACTCCGTTTCCGCCACCTGACCCCGAAGGAGTGCGGGGCCGCCCGGTGGACGGCCCCCATCACGTGTTCAGGCGCCGCGGCGGCAGGTGTAGAAGAGCTGGACCTCGGGTCGGGCGTCGGGGTCCTTCGGCTCGAAGGTGACCACGCGCTCGTCCTCGATGATCAGACCGGCGTTGGTGACCACCTCGCGCAGCTCGTCGCGGGGATATCCCGACACGCGGATCGCCGAACCAAGGAACGGGATCGGTTCGTCGTCGAGGTCGGACTCCACCATGGACAGGCACAGCAGACCGCCCGGGGCCAGGGAGGCGCGCACGCGGCCCAGGGCCAGGGGAATGCGGTCCTTGGGCAGGCACAGCAGCGAGAAGAACGCCACGATGGCGTCGTAGGAGGTCTCGACCGGGTCCAGGTCCATGATGTCGGCCTGGCGGAACTCGGCCCCCGGAACGTTCTCGCGGGCCAGCTCCAGCATGCGTTCGGAGATCTCGAAGCCGGTCACCCGGGCGCCGGCGTTGACCAGCTGCAGAGCGGTCGGCAATCCGGTGCCCGAACCCAGGTCCAGGACGTGCGCCCCTTGGGGGAGGGAGTCCAGTAGTCGACGGACGCAGTCCTCCTGGCCCTCCTTGTTCGGGAACGCCTCCTCGTAGCGTTCCCCGATGGCGTCGAAGGCCTCGGCCTGCTCAGCGCGTCGTTCGGCCCACGCTACGGGGTCCGGGGCGAGGTCACGTTGGTCTGTGTGGTCACTCGGCACGGCGGTGGTCTCTCCCTGGTGATGCGGGTTGGGAGGCGAATCCTAGCCGGACACGTGTCCGATGTGGTGAACGCTCAGGTCCGCCCTGGCAGGACGGGGTGTCCGTCCTCCAGATAGACCGGTCCGCCGGAGTGGTCGTCCACGTGGACACCGGCGATCATTCGGCGCGCCGAACGACCGACCAGGTACTCCTCCAGCCTCTCCGGTGGTACCCAGGCCCATCCGGACAGCTCCTCCTCGGGCAGGACGAACTCCTCCGAGGAGACCTCCACCCGGAACAACCAGTGCAGGGCCGGGGTGCGCGGTGGTGCGGGCGGCGCCCAGTCGGTCACCAACAGGGCCCGGGGTGAGGCGGGCACCCCGAGTTCCTCGGCGACCTCACGCAGACAGGCCGTCAGCGGCGACTCGCCCGCTTCCATGATCCCGCCGGGGATACCCCATGGTCGATCGGGCGCGTACACCCGCCGTACGAGCAGTACGTCGCCCTCGACCGAACGGATGAGCGCCCCCGCCGAGCCACGAGTGGCCGGCAGGGACGCGAAGAAGTCCTCTTCGCTCAGTTCTCTCACCCGAGCGACTATAGGCCCGCTATCCCAGGAGCAGGGCGATGGAGAACAACGCCCCGAACACCATTTGCAGCTTCCCGGTCTCGCCCAGCCCCAGCACCAGGTCGCGGCCGACCTGGCCGCCCAGCACCCGGCGCAGCGGTGACACGGCCAGGAGACCCGCCGGCAGCACCAGGGGCACCCACCAGGACAGCGGCAGCAGGGCCAACGCGAACACGAACGAACCGACGATCATCCCCGCGTACAAACGGCGGGTGCCGGTCTCGCCCAGACGCACCGCCAGGGTGATCTTCCCGGTCTCCCGGTCGGTGGGGATGTCGCGCAGGTTGTTGATCACCAGCACCGAGCAGGACAGCAACCCGACCGGCACCGAGGCCACCCACGCCTGCCAGGGGGCCGCCTCCAATTGCACGAACACGGTGCCCACCACGGCCACCACGCCGAAGAACACGAACACCGAGACCTCGCCCAGACCCCTGTATCCATAGGGGCTGCCGCCACCGGTGTAGTACCAGGCGGCGGCGATCGCGGCCGCACCGATCAACAGCAGCCACCACGAGGTGGTCGCCACCAGGACCAGCCCCACCAGAGCGGCGAACGCGAAGCTCCCCAGAGCCGCCGCCAGGACATGCCGGGGCGTGGCCAGCCCGGAGGCGGTCAACCGGGTGGGCCCGGTCCGCTCCTCGGTGTCGGTGCCCTTCACCCCGTCGCTGTAGTCGTTGGCGAAGTTCACCCCCACCTGCAGGGACATCGACACCACCAACGCCAGCAGCGCCTTCCACCAGACGAACCCGTCCAGGGCGAAGGCCAACGCGGTGCCCACCGCCACCGGCACGATCGAGTTCGGTAGCGTGCGGGGGCGCAGCCCCGAGACCCATTCACTGACCGTGGCCACGCGCCGGTCCTCCAGTTTCCACACAGGGCGCTCCTAGGCGCGCCGCAACGACCACCCCACGGTAGTCCCTGCTCGAAGCGGGCCCGAACGCTACTCGGAGATGGCCGCGTGCAGCCGCACCATGGGCACCAGCCGGCCCATGTCGATCTCCCGGCGGGCGCCGTCGGCACGCCACCCCGAAGCCTCCACGAACGACCTCAGCGCGTTGTCCTCCTCCGGGGCCCACACCTGCACCGTGCCGAACCCACCCTCCACCAGGTGGTCCACGCACGCGTTCAGCAGTCGACTGCCGTGCCCCTGACGCGTCCGTTCGGGGTCCACGTGCAGGGCGAACAGTTCGGCGTCCTTGGCCGGCCACAGGTCGGGATCGCCCGCCGGGCCGAACGCGGCGAATCCCACAACCGTGCGTTCCCCGCCCACCTCGTCGGTGGCCACCACCAACCGGTGCTTGGAGGTGGGGGGCGACTCCAACGCCGTCGTCCACTGCTCCCGGAAACTCTCTCGGGCCTGCTCACCGGCCATCTCCTCGGCCACTTCGGCGGGCAGCAACGCCCCGTACAGCGCACGCCACGACGCCACCTGAAGGTCCACCACCGTGTCCACGTCGGCGGCACGGGCGGGACGGACGAACTGCGCACTGGACACGAAGGGCCTCCTCTGGGGGCCCATACCCGAAACAAGTGGATGCCGGAGTTTCCGGAGCTTGCCCGAGCATGGGAACATCTATGGTGTGAGCCTCATTATCAGAGTTATCGTGAACGCGCTCGCCCTTTGGGCGGCTGTATTCCTGATCGACGGCATCGAGATCCAGACCGACGACACCGTCGGTCAGATCGTCGTCTACCTGATCGTCGGTGCGATCTTCGGTGTGCTCAACGCCGTCATCAAACCGATCGTCAAAACGGTCGGCTGCCTGTTCTACGCCCTGACCCTGGGTCTGATCGGGTTGGTCGTGAACGCGCTACTGTTCATGCTCACCGGGTGGATCGCCGGACTCTTCGAGCTCCCCTTCCACATCGACGGCTTCTGGCCCGCCTTCTGGGGCGCCATCGTCGTCACCATCGTGAGCTGGCTGCTCAGCATGTTCCTCCCCGACGGCAAGGACGACTGACCCCGGTACGGTCACCACTCTTCCAATACGGTGGTCTCCGGGTCCCGCCCGAGTGGCGAGGGCCCGGGCCGGGTAGGTTCACACTTCCGGGCTTCACACACCGGCGACGGTCCCTCACCTCGACCGACGAGGACGGGGACCGAACCGAATCACGCTCCCGACACTCATAGGAGCGACACAGACTTTCCCGCGTCCGGCCCCCTACGGCCGATCGCGGTGGCGGACGCACAGCGCCGCCTCACCCGTGCACGGAGGAAAGCACCCGACACGGGACGCATCAGCTGATCGCGCAACACATGGAGAGGAGGAGGGGCACACAAGGGTCCGACCGCCTCACGGCCACGGACCCGAGGGCCTTTCACACACGATGATGGACAACAAGTACCGGCCGTTCGGCAAGATGCTGACCGCCATGGTCACCCCGATGCTGGAAGACGGCGAGCTCGACTACGACGGCGCCGCCAGACTCGCCACCTACCTGGTGGACGAGCAGCACAACGACGGCCTGATCATCAGCGGCACCACCGGTGAGTCGCCCACGACCAGCGACGAGGAGAAGGACCGCCTGCTCCGCACCGTCGTCGAGGCGGTCGGAGACCGCGCCCAGATCGTCGCGGGGGTGGGCACCAACGACACCCGCCACAGCGTCAGACTGGCCAAGGCCGCCGAGAAGGCGGGCGCGCACGGCCTCCTGGCCGTCACGCCCTACTACAACAAGCCTCCGCAGGAAGGGCTGATCCGGCACTTCACCGAGATCGCCGACACCACCGAACTGCCGGTGATGCTCTACGACATCCCGCACCGCACCGGGACGCCGATCGCCTCCGAGACCCTGGTCCGGCTGGCCGAGCACCCGCGCATCGTCGCCAACAAGGACGCCAAGGACAACGTCGGCGCCAGCTCCTGGGTCATGGAGCGCACCGACCTGGCCTACTACTGCGGAACCGACATCCTGAACCTGCCGCTGCTGTCGGTGGGAGCCGCCGGTTTCGTCAGCGTCGTCGGCCACATCGTGGGCGCCGACCTCAAGGACATGATCGACGCGTTCGAGAAGGGCGAGGTCGGTCAGGCCCTGGCCATCCACCGCCGCCTCACTCCGGTCTACACCGGCATGTTCCGCACCCAGGGCGTCATCACCACCAAGGCCGTCCTCAACCTCTTCGGTCTTCCCTCCGGTCCGGTGCGCACCCCGCTCGCCGACGCCTCCGCCGAACTCCAGGCCCTCCTTCGCGAGGACCTGGCGGCCGCCGGGGTCAAGGGCCCGATCGGGCTCGCCCCGCACCAGGCGGTTCCGGCCAGCGCCGTCCGCGTCGAACGTCTCACGGAGGGTTCCGTATGAGTCACCCGCACCCCGAGCTCGGCCCGCCCCCGCCCCAGGGCGAAGGCGTTCTGAGAATCGTCCCGTTGGGCGGTCTCGGCGAGATCGGTCGCAACATGACCGTCTTCGAGTACGCGGGCCGGCTCCTCATCGTCGACTGCGGCGTGCTCTTCCCCGAGGAGGAGCAGCCCGGCGTCGACCTGATCCTGCCGGACTTCGACTACATCCGGGATCGCCTGGACGACATCGAAGCCATCGTGCTCACCCACGGGCACGAGGACCACATCGGTGGTGTGCCGTTCCTGCTGCGCGAGCGCGCGGACATCCCCATCGTCGGCTCCAAGCTCACCCTGGCGCTGATCAGCGCCAAGCTGGGCGAGCACCGCATCAAGCCGGAGACGGTCCTGGTCGAGGAAGGGGAGCGGCACGACTTCGGCCCCTTCGACCTGGAGTTCTTCGCGGTCAACCACTCCATCCCGGACGCGCTGGCCATCGGCATCCGCACCCCCGGCGGGTCGGTGCTGCACACCGGTGACTTCAAGATGGACCAGCTGCCGCTGGACAACCGCCTCACCGACCTGGCCGGATTCGCCCGGTTCGGTGACGAGGGCGTCGACATCCTGCTGTCGGACTCCACCAACGCCGAGCAGCCCGGGTTCGTCGTCAACGAGCGCGACCTGACCGAGGCCATCGACAAGGTGTTCCGGCAGGCCAAGAAGCGCATCGTCGTGGCCTGCTTCGCCTCGCACGTGCACCGTGTCCAGCAGATCATCGACTCGGCGACCCAGCACGGCCGCAAGATCGCGTTCGTGGGCCGCTCCATGGTCCGCAACATGAACATCGCGCGCGACCTGGGTTACCTGAGCATCCCCGGCGACACCATCGTCGACGTCAAGCAGCTCGACAAGATGCCCGCCGACGAGGTCGTGCTGGTCTGCACCGGCTCCCAGGGCGAGCCCATGGCGGCGCTGAGCCGCATGGCCAGCCGGGACCACCAGATCCGCATCGAGGAAGGCGACACCATCCTGCTCGCCTCGTCGCTCATCCCGGGCAACGAGAACTCGGTCAACCGGGTCATCAACGGCCTGACCCGCTGGGGCGCCAAGGTCGTGCACAAGGGCAACGCCCTCGTGCACGTGTCCGGACACGCCTCCGCCGGCGAGCTGCTGTACGTGCTCAACATGGTGCGCCCGCGCAACTTCATGCCGGTGCACGGCGAGTGGCGGCACATGCGCGCCCACGCCGACCTGGCCAAGCTCACGGGTGTGCCGAACGACCGAATCGTCATCGCCGAGGACGGCGTGGTGGTCGACGTGTACAAGAACCGCGCCAAGATCGTGGGCGCGGTGCAGGCCGGCTACGTGTACGTGGACGGCTCCTCGGTCGGCGACGTCACCGACGCCGCGCTCAAGGACCGTCGCATCCTCGGCGAGGAGGGCTTCATCTCCGTCGTCGTCGCGGTGGACTCGAGCTCGGGCAAGATCCTCGGGGAGCCCGAGATCCACACCAGGGGCGCGGGCATGGGCGCGGCGGCCTATGACGACGTCATCGACAAGATCCAGGACGCCCTGGACAAGGCGGCCGCCGACGGGGTCAACGACCCGCACCAGCTGCGGCAGCTCATCCGTCGCAGCACCGGTCGCTGGGTGAACGAGACGTACCGTCGTCGTCCCATGATCATCCCGGTCCTGGTCGAGGTCTGACCGGCAGGAGACGATCCACCGAACGGCCCGGAGCGCGACCAGCGTCCCGGGCCGTTCGGCCGTTGTGGGGGCGACACGCCGGGGGAGTGTTCGTGCCTCGGGTTGGACGGCTTAGTAGGCTTCCCGCCGTGCCGGGACGCTGTGTCCGGGACCCCGAGTTCGACCCCGTCCCCGTGGAGGTGACCCCCGATGGCCACGCGTGCCTCCTCTGGTGGTGCCGGGCGCAAGAAGCCCGCCGCGCGCAAGCCCGCGGCCAGGAAACGCATGCCGGATGGGCCCATCGCCTACGTGGTGACCCTCTTCGGTCAGTTCCTGCTGGTCCTGTGGAAACTCATCGCCCACACCGTGGGCGGGGCGGCCCGCGCGGTCGGCCGTAGCGCCCGTGATCTGGACCCCGACCTGCGCCGGGACGGCGTCGGACTGATCCTGCTGGCCCTGGGCATCCTGGTGGCCGCCGCCGTGTGGTGGCGGAGCGACGGCCCCCTGCTGGAGGCCACCCGCATGGTGGTCGTCGGCGGCGTCGGCGCCTTCTCACCGATCCTGCCCCTGCTGTTCCTGCCCCTGGCCATCAAGCTGATGCGCACGCCCAGCACCGCCAGGGAGGGTGACGCGGGCCGGCTCTTCATCGGGGTCACCTCGATCATGCTCGGCCTGCTCGGGCTCATCCACATCGCCCATGGCATCCCACAGCCCGCCGACGGCATGGAGGGCGTCCAGAACGCCGGCGGCATCATCGGGTTCGTGGCCTCGGGCCCGATCAGCGCGGTGGTCACCCCCTGGCTCACCGGCCTGCTGTTGGTCCTGATCCTGATCTTCGGTGTCCTCGTGGTCACCGCGACCCCCATACGGCGTATCCCCGACCGGCTCCAGACGCTGTTCAGCGCCCTGATGGAACGCGACCCCGGTCCGGACTCGGGCATCGGGATCCTGGGGGCCGAGGCGGGGAAGAAGCCCGCCAGGCCGCGCAAGCGCAAGACCGCGCCCGCCGATGGCGAGACGGTCGCCGGAGACCACGAGCGTCCCTACGACACACCCGTGGTCTCCGAGGCCGCCGGGACGATCGCCCCGGCCCTCACCGACGAGGAGGAGGCGGCCGCTCAGGCGGAGAAGGCGCTCCCCAAGAAGAAGGCCAAGGCCAAGGCCAAGACCACGGCCCCCGATCCCACTCCGGCGCCCGCCACCACCGAACAGCTCTCCATCCCCTCCCGTGTGGTCGAGGGCGACTACGAACTGCCGCTCACCACCCTGCTCAAGCCCGGATCCGCGCCCAAGGAGCGGACCAAGGCCAACGACGACGTCGTGGCCGCCCTGTCCGGGGTCATGGAGCAGTTCAAGATCGACGCCGAGGTCACCGGGTTCACCCGTGGGCCGACGGTCACCCGTTACGAGATCGAGCTCGGCCCGGCGGTGAAGGTCGAGAAGGTCACCGCCCTGTCCAAGAACATCTCCCTCGCGGTCAAGAGCGCCGACGTGCGCATCCAGTCGCCCATCCCCGGAAAGTCCGCGATCGGTGTGGAGATCCCCAACACCGACAAGGACATAGTGAGTCTGGGCGACGTGCTCCGCTCCACGGCGGCCACCTCCGACGACCACCCGATGCTGGTCGGGCTGGGCAAGGACGTGGAGGGCTCCAACGTCGTGGCCAACCTGGCCAAGATGCCGCACGTGCTGGTCGCGGGCGCCACCGGCGCCGGTAAGTCCACCTGCATCAACGGGCTCATCACCTCGCTGATGATGCGCGCCACCCCCGACGAGGTGCGCATGATCCTGGTCGACCCCAAACGGGTCGAGCTCACCATGTACGAGGGCATCCCACACCTGATCACCCCCATCATCACCAGCCCGAAGAAGGCCGCCGAGGCCCTCCAATGGGTGGTGGGGGAGATGGACCGCCGCTACGACGACCTGGCCGCGTCCGGGTACCGGCACATCGACGACTTCAACGCCGCCGTGCGCACCGGCGAGCTCACGGCCCCGCTCGGTAGCGAACGCCGGTACGAGGTCTACCCCTACCTGCTGGTCATCGTCGACGAGCTCGCCGACCTGATGATGGTCGCCCCGCGCGACGTCGAGGACTCGGTCGTGCGTATCACCCAATTGGCCCGAGCCGCCGGCATCCACCTGGTCCTGGCCACCCAGCGGCCCAGCGTCGACGTCGTCACCGGTCTGATCAAGGCCAACGTCCCCTCCCGGCTGGCGTTCGCCACCTCCAGCCTCGCCGACAGCCGGGTCATCCTCGACCAGCCCGGCGCGGAGAAGCTCGTCGGCAAGGGCGACGCCCTGTTCCTTCCGATGGGCGCGGGCAAACCCATCCGACTACAGAACGCGTGGGTCGCCGAGAAGGAGATCCGCGGGATCGTCGACCACTGCAAGAAGCAGGCCGAGCCGAGCTACCGCGAGGACGTCGCCACCGAGGCCGTCAAGAAGAAGGAGATCGACGAGGACATCGGCGACGACATGGACGTGTTGTTGCAGGCCGTCGAGCTGGTGGTCACCACCCAGTTCGGTTCCACGTCGATGCTGCAACGCAAGCTCCGGGTCGGCTTCGCCAAGGCGGGCCGGCTCATGGACCTCATGGAGAGCCGCGACGTGGTCGGTCCCAGTGAGGGCTCCAAGGCTCGTGACGTCCTCGTACAGGCCGACGATCTGGCCGCCGTGCTGGCCGACATCCGCGGCGGCTGACCCTCCCCCGACACGCTCACGCCGTCCGGGTCGCCCGATTTGGTGCGATCTTGGAGACGGCATGGGGCGTGGTGACCTGCGATGAGTGCCCTGAAGTAGCAGAGTGGGTCGACGTAGGCACGGACAGTCGCGGGGGGAGTGCGCATGGCGACGATCGGCCAGACCCTGTCCGCCGCACGGATCGCGGCGGGTTGCTCCTTGGAGCACCTGAGCACACGTACACGCATCCGCATGCAGGTCCTCAGGGCCATCGAGAACGAGGACTTCGTCCCCTGTGGAGGGGACTTCTACGCACGCGGTCACATCCGCAGGATCTGTAAGTTCTTCGAACTCGACGCGGGACCCCTGTTGGAGGAGTACGACCGCGAACACGCCTCGGACGAGAAGCCCCTCTTCGTTCCCCCACAGTGGCAGCCGGCCACGAAGACGAAGAAGAGGGCGGCGCGGGCCGCCGCGGCCCGAGGAGATCAGGGCCACGCGGAGAACGGGCGAGAAGGGGGAGAGGAGTCCCAGGACGTCCCCCGTCGCGTCGGCGACGAGGACCTCGACCCCACGCAACGGGCCGAGAGCTGGGGCCACTTCGAACGCAACAAGAAACTGGCGCGCCCGCCTCGCCCGGAGGGCCGGTCCCGTAGGCGTGCCGCCACGGTGCCGCCGCCTCGTGGTTCCGAGGAGGGCCGCACGGAGGAGGGCCGCACGAAGGAGGGCCACACCGAAGTGGCCGTCACCGAGGACGCCGCCACCGGGGCGACGGCCGAGGAACCGCGGGCCCGGGGCAACGCCGCCCGGACACTCCCGATCGGGGGCGTGCGTCGACACTGGCCCTGGGCGGTGGTCGGCCTCATCCTCGTCGTCGCCCTCATCGTCGGTGTGCGGACCTGGAACGGCTGGGAGGAGGGTGATCCGGCCCGGACCGCCTTCGAGAACGTGACCGACGACGAATCGGGCGCCGAGAAGAACGCGGGTTCCGTGGTCGTGCCCGAGGCGGAGACGGTGGGGAAGGCACTGGCACGGGGGCCCGAGAAGGTCGCCCGGCCCACCGAGTTCACCGTTCGACTCACGGGCGTGGGACGGAGCTGGGTCGAGGTCACCGACCACGCGGGCGGGGACGTTTTCACCGGTTTCATCGTCGAGGGTGAGAGCCTCGACTACGTCACCGAGGACCCCTTGAGCCTCCGTCTCGGGAAACCCTCGCTGGTCGGCGTCTCCGTCGACGGTGAGGACCTGGGGGAGAGGGCGGACTCCGGGGGAGTCGGGGACTTCACGGTCGGGGCCGACGGATTCGTCGACTGACGTAGGAGAGGGTCCACCTCACCGGAGCGGGAACAGGCGAAGGCCGGGGTACGGGCGGGTGAGCCGACCACTGTAGGGTGGGAGGCTGCGGGCGACTCCGAGCGACGTCGCGCCGCGCGAGCGATCCGACCGTACTTCCGGCCTTCGCCGTGCCGCGTTCCCGCACCACCCACAGCTCTCCCACACGCTTGGAAGCCATGTCATCGCGCCGTACTGTCTCACTCGTCACCCTGGGGTGTGCGCGTAACGAGGTCGACTCCGAAGAGCTCGCCGGACGCCTGGCGGCCGGCGGCTGGGACCTCGTCGACGACGACACCAAGGCCGACGTGACCGTCGTCAACACCTGCGGTTTCATCGACGCCGCCAAGCAGGACTCCATCGAGACCCTGCTGGAGGCGGCCGAGAACGGTGGCAAGGTCGTCGCGGCCGGATGCATGGCCGAACGGTACGGCTCCGAACTGGCCGACTCTCTGCCCGAAGCCCAGGTGATCGGCTTCGACGACTACGCGAACATCACCGACCGACTCGACGACGTCGTGGCCGGACGTTCACTGGTCCCGCACGATCCGCGAGACCGTCGCACCCTGCTGCCGATCAGCCCGGCCGACCGCGACGCCTCCCAGGTCCACGTGCCCGGTCACGCCACCTTCGCCGACGCGGAGGGCGCGGAGGGCACCGAACTGCCCTACCGCAGCGCCGTTCCGCGCCGTCGTCTCACCGGCGGACCCGTGGCCAACCTCAAGATCGCCTCGGGCTGTGACAGGCGCTGCACCTTCTGCGCCATTCCGGCCTTCCGCGGCGCCTACATCTCCCGGCAGGCCGACGAGATCGTCCGCGAGGCCGAGTGGCTGGCGAGCGAGGGCGTGCGCGAGGTCTTCCTGGTCAGTGAGAACTCCACGTCCTACGGCAAGGACCTGGGCGACGTGCGCGCCCTGGAGAAGCTGCTGCCGCGCCTGGCCGCCGTCGAGGGTCTGGAACGGGTGCGGGTCAGCTACCTGCAGCCCGCCGAGGTTCGCCCCGGTCTGGTGGAAGTGCTCACCACCACCCCCGGCGTGGTGCCCTACTTCGACCTGTCCTTCCAGCACGCCAGCGGCCCCCTGCTGCGCCGCATGCGACGCTTCGGTGACCGTGAGCGCTTCCTGGAACTACTCGCCACGGCCCGCAAGGGCGCACCGGAGGCCGGCGCGCGCTCCAACTTCATCGTCGGTTTTCCCGGCGAGACGGAGGAGGAGTTCGAGGAGCTCGTGGCCTTCCTCGGCGAGGCCCGCCTGGACGCCATCGGTGTCTTCGGCTACTCCGACGAGGACGGTACCGAGGCCCTGAACCACGCGAACAAGGTGGCGGAGGACGTCGTCGCCGAGCGTGTGGACCGACTCAACCGGCTGGCCGAGGAACTCATGTCCCAGCGGGCCGAGGAGCGCATCGGTAGCGAGGTGACCGTCCTGGTGGAGGCCGTCCTCGAAGACGGTGTCTACGAGGGTCGGTCCGACCACCAGGCGCCCGAGGTGGACGGCAGTACCATTCTGTACGGCGAGGGTCTCGCCGTCGGTGACCTGGTGCGCGCCACCGTCATCCAGGCGGCCGGGGCCGACCTCGTCGCCGAACAGGATGGGGAAGCCGGAGAGAGATGAGCACCCACGACCCCGCGGCGTCGCCCGCCCCCCAGGTTCCCCTGTGGAACATCGCGAACATCCTCACGATGAGCCGCCTGGTCATGGTGCCGGTCTTCGTCTGGTTCATGTTCTTGGACGGCACGTGGTGGCGCCTGGCGGCGTTCGGCGTATTCGTCGTGGCCGCCATCACCGACCGCGTCGACGGTGAACTGGCCCGTCGTCGCAACCTGGTCACCGACTTCGGCAAGATCGCCGACCCGATCGCCGACAAGGCGCTCACCGGGGCGGCGCTCATCGTGCTGTCCGTCCAGGGCGACCTGTGGTGGTGGGTGACCATCGCCATCCTGGTGCGCGAGTGGGGCGTCACCTTCCTGCGTCTGGCCGTGCTGCGCTACGGGGTGATGCCCGCGAGCAGCGGCGGCAAGCTCAAGACCGTCCTGCAGATCGTCGCGATCAGCATCTACCTGTTCCCGTTGCACCTGCTGCCGTTCACCGACGTGTTCACCTGGATCGCCCACATCGTCATGGCGTCCGCCCTGGCGATCACTCTGTGGACCGGACTGACCTACGTCCTGGACGCGGTTCGTCTTGTGCGGGCCAAGGGCGACGACGGGACGTGAGCCAAGAGGCGCCCCGGCCCGTGGGCGGATCCATCGGTACGGCGGCCCTGGAGGCCGCCACCGACGTCCACCGCGCCCTGTTCGAGGCCGGGGCCACCTGCGCCACCGCCGAGTCCCTCACGGGTGGTCTGATCGGCGCTCACCTGACCGCGGTCCCCGGCACCTCCGCCACCTACCGGGGCGGTCTGGTGACATACGCCACCGACACCAAGACCTCCTTGGTGGGAGTGCCCGCCGACCTGCTGGTCGAGCACGGCGCCGTCCACCCCGACGTGGCCTCCCACATGGCCCGGGGCGCCCGCCGCGCGCTCGGATCGGACTTCGCGGTCGCCGTCACCGGGGTCGCCGGTCCGGGCCCCCAGGACGGGCAGCCCGTCGGCACCGTCTTCGCCGCGGTGGCGGGACCCGACTCGCGCACATGGGTCGAACGGTTCCGTTTCACCGGGGATCGTGCGGGTATCCGCTACCACACGGTCGAGGGCGCGCTGAGGCTCCTGATGACCGCCGTTCGCGGGAACGAGGCGGGCAGCAGCACCCGGTATTGACCCTTTCGCCCGGTGCTCTCTCCCATGGCGTGGGAACAAAAACACCCCTGTACGGGGTTCACCCTCCAGCGAACAGGACGATGAGAGGTGCCCGAATCGGGCGTGAGGCGGGTACGGTGTTGTATATGAAGGTCGCTACCGGTGGGAGGGAGCGCGAATGATGGTCCTGCTTCGTCACCTACTTGGTGACGTGCTCAGGCGGCTGAGGCAGCGCCAGGGCCGCACCCTCCGTGAGGTGTCGGCCGACGCACGTGTTTCCCTCGGTTATCTGTCCGAGGTCGAGCGCGGGCAGAAGGAAGCCTCTTCCGAGTTGCTGTCATCGATCTGCGGGGCCCTCGGGGTTCCGTTGTCGCAGGTGCTCAGGGAGGTCTCCGACCAGTTGGCGCTGGCCGAACTCCAGGAAGCCGCCCTGTTGGAGGACGCGGTCTCCGGCGATCCCGTCCCCGCCCGGGACCTCGGCATCGCGCCCGTACCCGACCGGGTGCCCCAGGTGGCCGACATGGCCGGTGTCTGACCCGGCCCTCCCACGCATGGACAAAGGAAACCGGTCCTTCCCTTGAGGGGAGGACCGGTTTCTCGTGTCTTCAGGGCTCAGCGGTGGCTGTGGTTGACCCAGGAATCGGGGTCCTCGGCCAGGACCCGCACCTGGTCGGGGAGTTCGTTGGCGACCAAGTGCTGGAGGTTGACCCCCTCCAGGATGGCGCGTTCACTGGCGCGCAGGGCGATCCACACCTGTTGCAGGCTGCGGGCCGCCCCGTCGTAGTCGACGTGTTCGGGGCGTTCCCCACGTACGTTGGCGAGCGGTCCGTCGACCGCCCGGATGATGTCGGCGAGGGATATCTCCTCCGCGGGCCGGGCGAGCCAGTAGCCGCCAACGGGACCCCGTTGACTACGGACCAGACCTGCTCGGCGTAGCTGGGTGAGGATGTTCTCTAGGAATTTTCCGGGGATGGCCTGCGCGCGTGCGAGCTGCTCGGCCGTCACCGGACCGTCGCCGGCGACAGCGAGCTCTGCGGCCGCGCGAAGCGCGTAGTCGACCCGGGCTGAAAGGCGCATGCTGTGATTATGCCGTGGTTAGAAGGGCGAATGGGGCACCGGCCCCGACGGGTGTCGTCGAAGGCCGGGATGCTACGGCTCAAGGATACTTCTCCTACCGGGTACGGGGGACATGGGTGACGATTCGGAGACGGGTACGGCGAAGGACATCGGGGTGACCGATGCGGCCGGAACCGGTCAGCCGGTCACCTCCAGGGCCCCGGCCGCGCCGAGGAGTTCGGCCGCGCTCAGCCCGTTGACATGGGCGGCGCCGTACGTGCTCACGTAGGCGCCGCAGTCGGGCCGCCAGATGGGCAGACCCATCTCCACCACCACGGCCTTCGGGTGGGTCGCCAAAAGACCTCTGACGAACGCCTGAGCGCTCGGGTAGCGGTGCGCGTCCCGTACGACCACGACCAGGTCGCGATCGCCCACCGCGGACAGGACCGTCGAGGGATCGTCGACCTCGGGGGAGACCCGCACGGTGTCGCGGAACCACGGGCCCAGGCCCCAGGGAACGTCGCCCACCGCCATCCCGGCCGGAGCGTCCACCTCGACCACGTACGGGTCCGCCAACGACGGCAGCTCACCGTCCACCCGCACGGCCCGACGGGCGCCGGTCAGCCCGATGGCCGAAGAGGCGTCGTGATGGGCGCGTTCGACGGCCGAACGACCCACCCACGCGCGCAGGTCCGCGTTGCGTTCGGCGGCCTCCTCCAGCCGTTCCCCGTGGAGCCGACCCTCGCGGACCGCCCGCACCAGGGCGGCCCGGACCTCGGCGACCTGGTCGGCGTACACGAAGCGGCCCAGGCACAACAGGTCGCAACCGGCCGCGACGGCCAGCACACTCGCCTCGGGGATGCCGATGCGCTCGCTCACCCCGCGCATGTCCATGGCGTCGCTCACCACGACCCCGGTGAAGCCCATCTCTTCGCGCAGCAGGTCGTTGAGCAGCGCGTGGTTGAGGGTGGCGGGCCCCTCGGTACCCAGCGCGGGTAGTTCGATGTGGGCGGTCAGGATCGATCGCACACCCGCGTCGACGGCGGCACGGAAGGGCATCAGCTCACGGCGGCGCAGCAGGTCGGCGTCGGCCTCCACCAAGGGCAGCGTGTGGTGGGAGTCCTGCGAGGTCGCCCCGTGGCCGGGGAAGTGCTTGGCGCAGGCGGCCACTCCGGCCTCTTGCAGACCCCGCACCGAGGCGGCCGCGTGTCGGGCCACCAGTTCGGCGTCCGAACCGAAGGAGCGCGTTCCGATCACCGGGTTGTCGTCAGCGACGTTGACGTCCACCGATGGTGCCAGGTCCAGGTTGAAGCCCAGGGCGGCCAGTTCCAGCCCCAGGGCCCGGAAGGTCTCGCGGGTCAGGTCGGGGTCGTCGACCGCGCCCAGCGCGGCGTTGCCGGGGTAGTCGCTGCCGTGCGCCTGGCCGATGCGGGTGACGTCGCCGCCCTCCTCGTCCAGGGAGATCAGCGGCGGAAGGTCGGTGACCTCGCGCAGGCTCGCGTTGAGCGCGGTCACCTGCTCGGGGCTGCGCAGGTTGTTGTGGAACAGGCAGACGCCCGATATCCCGTCCGCCAGACCGTCCAGGATCCAGCGGGGGGCCTGGTAGGACTCGAAGGG
Organism: Nocardiopsis listeri NBRC 13360; assembly: GCF_001570765.1. Taxonomy (GTDB): domain Bacteria; phylum Actinomycetota; class Actinomycetes; order Streptosporangiales; family Streptosporangiaceae; genus Nocardiopsis; species Nocardiopsis listeri. The sequence continues at coordinate 56,530 of NZ_BCSH01000046.1, forward strand.
CACCAGCAGGGTGGCGTTGGCCAGACGCTCCAGGGTCGGGTCGTGCGGCATGGCGGACTCCGTTCGTGAACATGGGTGCCCGATCGCGGGCATACGTGTGGCGGGTGAAGGGGAGTGTCGGTGTGTTTTGCCAGGTCAGCCCTTGACCGCTCCCATGGTCAGGCCGGAGACCATACGGCGTTGGACGAAGAGGAAGAAGATCATCACGGGGACGGTCAGCAGCGTCGAGGCGGCCATGATCGACCCCCACTCGATGGACACGGCGCCGAAGTAGTACTGCAGGGAGATCGGCAGGGTGTAGGCGCCGGTGTTGTTCTGCAGGAACGTGAAGGCGACGAGGAACTCGTTCCACGCGGTGATGAACGCGAAGATGCTCGCCGCGGCCAGGCCGGGTGCCACCAGCGGCATGAGGATCCGCCAGAAGATCGTCCACCCGCCGGCGCCGTCGATGGCCGCGGCCTCCTCCAACTCCCGGGGCACCGCGGACACGAAGTTGCGGATCATCAGGATGGTGATCGGCAGCGCGACCGCCACGTAGATCACGAACACGCCGGACAGGTTGCCGACCAGTTCGAGGTCCAGGGCGTTGCCCAGGTGGAAGAAGTTGATGAACAGGGAGATGATCAGTGCTTCGACCGGGACCATCTGGATCACCAGCAGCATGATGATGAAGGCCGAGCGCAGTTTGAACCGGAACCGGGCCACGGCGATGGCGGCGAGCAGGGCCAGCATCGCCGCGAAGGCCACCGATCCGACGGTCACCACCAGGCTGTTGCCGAGGAAGGACCAGAACGAGGTGCCGGGGATGAGGACGCCCGACAGGACCCGTTCGAAGTGCTCCAGGGTGATCTCGCGTGGGAACAGGGTGGGCTGACGGGTGAAGATCTCGCCGGTGGGCCGCAGCGCGGTGGCCAGGACCCAGTAGACGGGGAAGACCGCGAAGACGAAGACCGCGAGGGCGGCCAGGTACAGGCCGAGTCTTCCGACGGACCTGCGCAGTCGGTGGACGTTGTTCATCGGGCCTCCTCCTGGCGGATCATGGTGCGCAGGTAGTACGCGCTGATCACGAGCACCAGGACGGTCATGATCACGGCGATCGCCGACCCCATGCCGTAGTTGGGCGGGGTCGAGGCGAAGCCCAGCTGGAAGATGTAGGTCGGGATCAGCGAGATGTCCCGGTTGCTGACGCCGTTGCCGAGGATGAACAGCTGGGTGAAGATCCGGAAGTCCCAGATCACCTGTAGCACCAGCAGCAGCGCGAAGAGCGAGCGCAACATCGGGAAGGTGACGCTCCAGAAGCTCTTCCACGCGCCGGCGCCGTCGATGCGGGCGGCCTCGTAGAGCTCGTTCGGGATGCTCTTGAGCCCGGCCAGGACGCTGATCGCCACGAACGGGAACGACTGCCACACCACGGTGACGATGAGGATGGGGAAGAGGGTGCTCGGTGAGTTGAACCAGTTGAACTCGTTCCATCCCGAGCCCACCAACCAGTCCGGCAGCGCGGTCAGGAGGGTGTTGATCAGCCCGTACCTGGTGTCGAACAGCCAGCGGTAGACGATGGCGGCGCTGATGACGGGTGTGGCCCACGCCAGCATCAGGCCGAGCCCCAGGGTGGTCGACGCCCACTTGGGCAGCTTGTGCATGAGGAGACCGACGAGCGTTCCGAGGACCATCGTCAGGGCCACCATGGTCAGGCAGACGATGATCGTGTTCCGGAAGACCGACCAGAAGCGGTCGTCGGTGAGCACGTAGAGGTAGTGGCCGAAATTGTTCCACTGCGCCTCTTGTCCTCGCAGCTGCTGTAGTCCGTAGTCGTGCAGCGAGATCCACAGCATCTGGCAGATGGGCCAGAGCAGGACCACCGCGAGCACGGTCAGGGCGGGCAGGATCAGGAGGTAGGGGACGAGTCTGAGGCGGGTGCGACGGGAGGCGGCCCGTGGCCGTCCGTGCGGGGGCGCCTCGGGTTCCGTGGCGCGTTCCAACGTTTGAGTCATGGACCGTTCCTGGCTGGTCGAGGGGCGGCCGCCTGGCGCGCGGCCGCCCCTGTGCTTGGGGCGACCTACTCGGAGACCTCACGGTTGAGGGCCTCGGTGAGCTCTTCGTCGAGCTCGGGCAGGACGTCGTCGGGGGACTCGCCCTCGGCCAGGCGCTGGACGGCGGTCTGGATCGTGGTCAGCTCCCACTGGACGTGGCCCCAGTTGGCGGTGTCGGGGAACAGCCGCAGGTCACCGGTGGCCTGGGTGGCGGCGCCGGACAGGATCGGGTCGTCCTGGAAGGTGTCGCTCTCCAACACGTCGGTGTAGGTGGGGAACATCGACGACACCTCGTTGTAGGGCAGCGCGTTGTCCTTGCTGTTCAACGTGGTGATGTAGTCGAAGGCGGCGTCGGGGTGCTCGGAGGTGCCCCACACGGCCAGATCGGAGCCGCCACCGAAGGCGGGCGCCATACCGTCCACTCCCGGGATGGGCGCGGTGGCCCAGTGACCGGCGTGCTCGTCGTTGAGGTCCTCCAACTGGGCTTGGGCCCAGGGACCGTCGATGAACATGCCGACCTCGCGGTTGACGAAGTCGGCGTGGGCGCAGTCGACCTCGTTGAGGCCCACACAGGCGCTGGGGGAGATGCCGTCGACGGTCAGCCCGGCGTAGAACTCCAGGGCCTCGGCGGTCTCGGCGGAATCGAGCTGTCCGACCCACTCGCCGTCCTCCTCGACCGCGAACTCACCGTCGTTGGCCCAGACGAAACTGGCGATGCCGTTCAGGAAGTCGGTGGGCGCGGCGAAACCGGGGACGTCGTACTCGTCCTCGATGTCCTCGGCGACCTCGACCAGTTCGTCCCAGGTGGTGGGCGGCTCGTGACCCAATTCCTCCAGCTGGTCGGTGTTGTACCAAAGGGCGCGAACACCGCTGTACCAGGGGATGCTGTACTGTGCGTCGCCGAAGGTGCCGTTGGCGTAGGCCCCTTCGAGGAGGTCGGCGCTGTCGTCCCAGTCCTCGACGTACTCGGACACGTCGTAGAGGGCCTCGGCCTCGGCCCAGGTGGCGACCTGGTCGTTGCCGATCTCGACGACGTCGGGGCCGCCGGAGACCAGGGCGGTCTGGAAGCGCTGGCTGAACTCGCCCCACGGGATCCACTGGACGTCCACGTCGGTGTCGGGGTAGAGCTCCTGGTACTGGTCGGTGACCGAGTCCATGAAGGCGTTCTGCTCCTCGTTGGCGTCGCCCATTCGCCAAACGGTGAGAGTGTCGGGGGCGTCACCGGACGAGCCGCCGTCATCGGATCCGCCACCGCAAGCGGCGGCCAACATGACCACGGTCGAGGCCAGTGCGATCTTGGGGAACCTCATGTGAACCTATCTCCCTTCGCACGTCGCGCCGGGGCGCGGCGCCTGTGCTCGAAGCAACCTGGGATCATGAACGGATCCGTGTGCCTCGACGTCTGATCGGGGGGTGCTGGGGCAGCACTTTCCTGGTCGCCCCTCCGGCGCGGGTACCGGGGTCCGAAACCACTTCGGACCAGCCGGGACGTGACCTCCTGTGAGGTTGTGAGCTAAATTAACAGGAAACTTTCCTAATAAAAACAGGGTGAGGTGTCACGGTTATGTCTCAACGTCCGGGGACTCCCCGGCTGCTGCGCCAATTGAACGATCGCGCGGCACTCGAACTCCTACTCTCCGGCGGCCCGTTGACCAGGACGCAACTCGGCACGAGGACCGGCCTGTCCAAGGTGACCGCGTCCCAACTCCTGGCTCGACTGGAGGAGCGTGACCTGGTCCGGGTGGTGGGAAGCAGGGCCGGGGGGCGAGGCCCCAACGCCGCCCTCTACGCGGTCGTCCCGGAGAGCGCCTACGTCGCCGTCCTCGACGTCAGTGCCCACCGCGTCACCGCGACCATCGCCGACATCACGGGTCGGATCATCAGTGACGTCAGCGTCGATCCCAGCGCCTCCGACGATCCGGTCGCCCTGGTCCACACCGCCGTGATGCGGCTGGTGGAGACCGCCGAGGTCCCCCTCGAAAAGGTCCGTGCCTGCGTCATCGGCACCCCCGGGGTCGTCGACCCGCGTACCGGGGACATCCGCTTCTCCTTCGACCTCATGTCCTGGCACGAAGGAGTGCTCGAAGCGTTGCGCGCCGACCTCGAACGCTCGGTCATGTTGGAGAACGACGTGAACCTGGCGGCCCTGGCCGAACACGCGGAAGGGGCGGCCAAGGGGGTCGAGGAGTTCGCGCTCATCTGGCTCAGCGCGGCCGGCGGTGTCGGCATGGCCACCATGATCGGCGGGCGCGTCCACCGGGGTCGCTCCGGTGGCGCGGGCGAGATCGGCTACCTGCCGGTGCCCGGAGCACCCCTGTCCATCGACGTGGGTCTCTCCGGTGGCTACGAGTCCTTGAAGTCCGACGGCGACCGGGAACTACCGCACGGCTTCCAGACGCTGGTCCACGCCAAGCAGGTGCTGCGTCTGGCAGCCGAACACGGCTTCACCGGAGACGACGTCACCGAGGTGGTCGCCCGCGCCGCCGGATCCGGAGCCCCCGAGGGCGACGCCTTCCTCGACGCCTTCGCCGAACGGCTCTCCCGAGGAATCGCCGCCGTCAGCGTGATGATCGATCCCGGACTGGTGGTCCTGGGCGGGGACGTCGCCCGCGCCGGAGGCCCCAAGCTGGCCGAACGGGTGGAGGCCGCGACCGCCCGGATCGCGCCCAACGCCACCGAGGTCGCCCTGGGAACGGTCGAGGGCAGCCCGGTCGTGCGCGGAGCCCTTCTGCACGGCCTGGAACGCGCTCGCGACGAGGTGTTCTCGGCCACCGTCTGACCCCCGACCGCGCCCCGGACACCCCGGGGCGCGGGGAGTCAGTCCTCCTCACCGCCCGGGGACGGAGCAAAGGAATCGAGCACCGTCTCGAAGTCCTCCCGCCGCTCCTCCCGCAGTTCCTGCGGGAAGTTGATGCTCAGTCGGTAGGAGAGCGCGGTGTTCTCGTCGGTGATCTCACGAGTGAACATCCACCGTTCGGGGACCTCGCGCTCCTCGTGGATGTAGGTGGCCTCATAGACCGCGCTCTGCACGCCCGGGCCCTCCAACCGCGGCTCCAGCATCAGCTGTTCCGCGTCGCTGAAGTCCTCGTCCTCGTTGAGCAGCTCGTCCATCCGGCTCATGGCGCCCTCGGCGTCGTAGACCATGACGTCGTACCTGGTCACGAGCAGATCCATGCCGCCGGTCTCCACGCCGGTCTCGAACTCGTAGGAGGCCAACCGGATGACGCCGCCTCCCGGTTCGTCATCCTCGTTCTCGACCATCTCCCAGTCCTCGGGGGCGACCAGCGTGACCACTCCGTCGTCGTAGCGGGTGAACCCCTCCGGAGCCCCCTCGGTCGAACCCTCCTGGGCCGGAGTGGAGGGGGCCGACGACGGTTCCGTGCCGGGCCGGGTGGAAGGTGTTCCCGGGTCGGCGGCGACCTCCCGACCCTCGGAGGAGAAGGCGAACCACACCGTGAACGCGCTCAGCACCAGTAGGGCCAGGACCGCGGCCGCTCCGACGAACAGCGGCGTACGCGAGCGGCCGGGCCCGGCCCCGGCCGACCGCTCCGGGATCGGAGCAGGAGCCGGGACGGGACCGTCCAACAGGGCCAACGCCCGCTCCGGCAGCAGTCGGCGGCGCGGATCCCGCTCCAACAACCCGTTGATCACCGAGGCCGACCGCCCCCGGGCCGGTACCGGCGGGACCGGCTGGGTCAGCACCGCGGTGAGCGTCGAGGTGATGGTGTCGCGCTTGAACGGCGACTCCCCGGCCAGGGCCGCGAACAGGGTGGCGCCCAGGCTCCACAGGTCCGACACCGCGCCGTTGTCGTCGTGTTCCAGGCGCTCGGGCGCCGCGTACGCCGCGGTACCCAGGATCGCGCCGGTCCCCGTCAGCGCCGTCCCCCCGTGATCGGGCAGGTTGGCGATACCGAAGTCGGTCAGCACCGGCCGGGTGCCACCCGAGGTCAGCATGATGTTGGCGGGCTTGACGTCACGATGGACCACCCCGGCCCGGTGCGCCGCCCACAACGCGTCCAACAGCGGGCGCGCGATCCGCTCCACCTCCGCCTCCGGCATGGGGCCGGCGCGGCGCAGACGGTCGCGCAGGGACTCGCCCTCCAACAGCTCCATGACGATGAAGGGGATCCCGTCCACCTCCAGGACGTCGTGCACGGTCACCACCGACGGGTGGGACACCCGTGCCGCGGCCTGCGCCTCGCGGACCATGCGAGTCCGGGCGCGCTCGCGCTCACGAGGCGGCATGTCGTGCGGGAGGTGGACCTCCTTGATCGCCACCTCCCGGTTCAAACGGGTGTCGTGGGCACGCCACACGGTGCCCATGCCGCCACGGCCGAGCTCGCCTCGAAGTTCGTAACGGCCGACGGAGGCGCGGGGCTCCGGGGGATCAGTGGGGACCATGGGCACATCATCTCAAATCGGGAGCGCCGGAGCGTCCCGAGCTCGGGACGGATCCCGCCACATCGCCACGCGGGGGCGGACCAGGATGCCCGCCTCCTCTTCGATCTCCCACTGACGGACCAGATCCGGGCCCCATTCGGTCCGAGCGAGTGTGGTGAAGCCCCGCCGTTCGTACCAAGGGCCGTTCCAGGGCAGGTCACGGAAGGTGGTGAGGGTGACCCGGTTTCGTCCCTGGGCGGCGGACTCGGCGCACACCCGTTCCAGCAGAGCACCACCGATCCCGCGTCGGCCGTGTTCCGGATCCACCGCGAGCTGTTCCAGATGGGTGGCGTCGTCCAGCGTGATGGTCGCGGCCAGACCGACCACGGAGCCGTCGACCTCGGCCACCCACACCTGTTCGACGTGCTCCACCATCTCCCTCGGATCGTCCGGGGGCAGCTCCAACCCCGCTCGCGCGAACAACGTGTCGGCGGCCAGGGAGACCGCCACCACCGAGTCCATGTCATGTCGCCGCATGCGGCGGATCACCGGTTCGACCATGATGCTCAGCGTCGCAGACGCAGACCCTTGGGGGTGACGTGGAAACCCGCCGCCACCAAAGCCGGGTCCAGCGACGTACCGAACACCTCGACCCCGTCGGCACGCTCCACCAGCAAGGACTCGACCCGGCCCGTACGCACCAGATCGGCCACGGCCCGGGCCGCCCGCTCCAACAACGTCGCGGCGGACCCGAAGGTCAGCGCGGACCGGCCCGGAGACAGGTACAACGTGGGCAGACCCCCGTCCAGGACGACCAGGGCCCCCGCCGTGCGACCCGGCCGATGCGCGCCCGCCACGCCCGCAGGCCACGCCAGTTCGACACCGTACGGATTGGCCGGATCGGTGGCCGCCAACACCACCGGATCCCAGGCCCCACCGGGTGTCCCTCCCGACAGGGCCCGCAGCCGGTCCACCGCACCCGGCAGTGCGAACTGCGCGCCACCGAGGCCCTCCACGAAGTAGCCCCGACGCACCCGCCCGGTCTCCTCCATGGACCGCAGCACCCGGTATTCGTCCGTCGACAGGCCACGCCCCTGATGCCCGCGCACCAGGACCCCGCCGCGTTCCAGCCGTGCCTCCACCCGGGACAGGGTTCGCCGGGTCGGATCCGGGTCCGGCTCGGGCAGCGCCCACCACCGGCCCGCAGCCGTCGGCGGCCCCGCACGGGTCGGCAACACCGGACGTCGCCGCGAACGTGACGAGGGCCGACGCGGCGTCGGGCCCGAACCCGCCAGAGCCCGCAACGGTGCCAGGGAGTCGTTGGTGACACACCCGGACCACACCAGTTCCCACAACGCCGACACCAGCTCGGCGTCGGAGAACACCGCACCGCCCACCGCCCGGGCCACTCCGTCGGCGAGGTCGCGGAAGAACAGGGCCCCGCCCGAACGCAGTACCCCCAGGACGGCCGCCGCCGTCGACCCCTCCTCCGGCGGGAACGGACCCGGCAACGACGAGGAGGCGTCCTCGGCGGGGGCCAACACCAACCAACCGTCCCCACCCGGCAGTGAACCCGCGCCCGCCCACACCACCTCGCCGGCCTGGGTGAGCGCGTCCAACGACGTGGGGAGGAAGCCCTCCACCCTGGCCGGCAGCACCAACGATTCCAGGGACGAGGCCACCAACGGCACGCCCCGCAGCGACTCCACCGCTTCGAACACCGCGTCCGGACCACGCCACCGCTCACCCGGGACCGCCCGTTGCCACAACGGGGCGAAGACCGCCAACGTCGCCGGTTCCACCGGTTCCACCTCACGGCGCAGACGGGCGATCGATCCCCGCCGCAACCGGCGCAGCACGTCCGCGTCACACCACTCGGTGCCCGCGCCACCAGGTCGGAACCCCCCGCGAGCCACCCTGCCCCGTCGGGCCAGGTCCCGCAGCGCGCCCTCGACCGCGTCGACGCCCACACCCCAGCGGGCCGACGCCTCCGTGGACGTGAACGGTCCGTGCGTGCGCGCGTACCGGGACACCAGGTCCGAGAGGGGATCCTCCACCGGTTCAAGGAACACCGACGGGACCCCGGGCGGTGGCTCGGAACCCAGCGCGTCCCGAAGCCGCGACACGTCCTCCACCGCGCACCAGCGCTCCACCCCGGCCACCGACATGCGCACCACCCGCCCGGTGTCCTCCAGGGCGAACAACCAGTCGGGGTCCGCCCCGCGCTCCACCGCCTCATCGGTCGACAACGGGCCCACCTCCCGCAGCAGGTCCGCGGTTCCCTCCATGTCCCGCACCGGAGCCGCCGACCTCTGCAACAGGGCGCCGGTACGCTGCACCACATCCGGATCCAACAACTCCCGCAGGTCCGCGCCGCCCAACAGGTCCGCCAACAACGACGTGTCCAGGGTCAACGCCTGAGCCCGCGACTCCGCCGCCGGTGCGTCCCCCTCGTACAGGAACGCGGCCGTGTACTCCATCAGCAACGACCGCGCGAACGGCGACGGGTGCGTGGTCTCCACCTCCACCACCCGGATCCGTCGCGCCCGTACGTCCCACAGCACCCGTGTCAACTCCGCAACGTCGAACACGTCCCGCAGACACTCGCGCACCGTCTCCAACACGATCGGGAACGACCCGTACCGACCCGCCACCGACAACAGGTGCTGCGCACGCAGACGCTGCTGCCACAACGGCATCCGACGGTCCGGACGTTGACGCGGCAACAGCAACGCCCGCGCCGCGCACTCACGGAACCGCGACGAGAACAACGCCGATCCGGCCAGCTCTTCGGTGACCAGCGCCTCCACACCGTCGGGGTCCACCGACACCAGATCCGTCAACTCGCCGGGACGGCCCACGCCGCCGTTCTCCACGTCCGGCAGTCGCAGCACGATCCCGTCGTCGCCGTGCACCACCTGGGCGTCCGTCCCGAACCGGTCGCGCAACCGTCCACCGATCGCCAACGCCCACGGCGCGTGCACCCGTGCGCCCAACGGCGAATGCACCACCGCGCGCCAATCGCCCACCTGGTCACGGAAACGTTCGATCACCACCGTGCGATCGTCCGGCACCTGTCCGGTGGCCTCACGTTGCTCCGCCACGTACTCCACCAGGTTGTCCGCCGCCCACTCGTCCAACCCGGCGGTGATCGCCCAGACACGCCCCTCCTCGGCGTTCGCACCGGCCAACTCCCTGGTGGCCGCGCCCACGGCCCGACCCAGCTCCGCCGGACGCCCCTGCGCGTCCGCCTTCCAGAAGGGCATCCGCCCGGGCCGCCCCGGCGCGGGCGACACCATCACCCGGTCCGCGGTGATCGCCTCGATCCGCCACGACGTCGAGCCGAGTACGAACACGTCGCCCACCCGCGACTCGTACACCATCTCCTCGTCCAGCTCACCGACCCGGGTGGGCGCCCGACCGTCCGGGGCCGAGGCAAGATGCACCTTGAACAGGCCTCGGTCGGGGATGGTCCCACCACTGATCACGGCCAGTCGCTGGGCGCCGGGACGGGCGCGCAACACGTCCTCCTGCCGGTCCCAGACCAGTCGTGGCCGCAGCTCCGCGAACTCGTCCGAGGGATAGCGCCCCGACAGCATGGCCAACACCGACTCCAGCACGGAGTCGGCCAGGTCGGAGAAGGGGGCCGCGCGCCGCACCACCGTGGCCAGCTCCGGCACCGACCACTCGTCCATCGCCACCATCGCCACGACCTGCTGGGACAGCACGTCCAGGGGGTCGCGCGGCATCTCCAACCGCTCGATCCCGCCCTCGCGCATCCGCCCGGTCACGACGGTGGTCGCCAGCAGGTCGCCCCGGAACCGGGGCAGGAACACCCCGCGCGAGACCTCGCCCACCTGGTGTCCGGCCCGCCCGACGCGTTGCAGACCACTGGCCACCGACGGAGGAGAGGCCACCTGCACGACCAGATCCACGGCACCCATGTCCACACCCAGCTCCAGGCTGGAGGTGGCCACCACGCAGCGCAGCCGGCCCGTCTTCAGGTCGTCCTCGATGAGTGCCCGCTCCGACTTGGACATCGACCCGTGGTGGGCGCGGGCGATCACGGCGTCCGCGCCCCGGCTCTGTCCGGATTGGCCGGCGACCTGAGCGGCCACCTCCTCCTCGGGCAACGTGACGCCGGTGCGTTCGGCGTACAGGTCGTTGAGCCGGGAGCAAAGCCTTTCAGCGGTGCGACGGCCGTTGGTGAACACGATGGTGGAGTGGTGCGCCTCCACCAGGTCCAGGACCCGGCGTTCCACGTGCGGCCACACCGATCCACCCGGCTCGTCCAGGTCCGGCACCGGGACCTGCACCCGCAGATCCATGTGCGGGGCGTCCGGAGGGGCGACGATCCGCGCGCCGCCCAGATAGTCGGCGACCACCTCGCGCGGGCGCACGGTGGCCGACAGCCCGATCCGCTGAGCCGGACGTTCCAGGAGTTCGGCGAGCCGTTCCAGACTGAGGGCCAGGTGGGCGCCGCGTTTGGTCCCCGCAAGAGCGTGCACCTCGTCCACGATGATCGTCTCCACCCCGGCCAGCCCCTCGCGGGCCTTGGAGGTGAGCACCAGGAACAGGGACTCGGGGGTGGTGATGAGCACGTCCGGCGGGTGCGTGGCCAGACGGCGACGCTCCTGGGCCGGGGTGTCCCCGGTGCGTACCCCCACGGTGACGGGGGAGAGCTCCTGTCCGGCGGCGGCCGCGGCGTCGGTGATGCCGGTCAGGGGGCGGCGCAGGTTGCGCTCCACGTCCACCGCGAGCGCCTTCAACGGGGACACGTACAGGACCCGGCAACGTCGGGAACGGTCCTCGGGCGCGGGGGAGTGGAGCAACCGGTCCAACGACCACAGGAAGGCGGACAGGGTCTTGCCCGAACCCGTGGGCGCCACCACGAGTGTGTCGTCACCGCCCGAGACCGAGGCCCACGCCTCGGCCTGGGCCCGGGTGGGCCCGTCGGGGAAGGCCTGTTCGAACCAGGTCCGCGTCGCCGTGCCGAAGGGTTCCAAGGGGCCGCTCATCCGGCCAGTCTGCCGAACGGCTCCGACAGAAGGAGGCGGAGGACACACCCGGCACCTCGAAAAAGGGCCTGTGGACAACACCATCGAGGTCCCGTCCATCACCCATACTGGGGCCGATGAGACTCACCAACTTCTGGAACAACATGCGCGAGCAGTTCGGCGAGGTCTACGCCGAAAGCCTCGCCAAGGACTACGTGATCGAGGGACTGGGCTCCCGCACCATCGAGCAGGCGCTGGCCGATGGGGTCGGGGCCAAGGAGGTCTGGCGCGCGGTGTGCGAGGCGTTCGACCTTCCGGCCACCGCCCGCTGACCGACACGTTCGATCCGTGTTCGCTCTGTGGATGAACCAAGAATCGAACATAGGTTCGGGTAGAGTGACCGCATCGCCGGCGAACGTCGCGATTGTCGTACCGAAGGCGTAGCGTCAGGCGCATCATGAAGAAAAAGGCATCGACCCTACAGGGGAACCCCGTGGCTTCTGGAGACCGAGACAAGGCTCTCGAAACAGCGCTCGCGCAGATCGAGCGGCAGTTCGGCAAGGGCTCCGTCATGCGCCTGGGCGACGACGAGCGTCCGCCGATCGAGGCGATCCCCACCGGCGCCATCTCGCTGGACGTGGCCCTGGGCATCGGTGGCCTTCCCAAGGGCCGGGTCGTGGAGATCTACGGACCCGAATCCAGCGGTAAGACCACCGTCGCCCTGCACGCGGTGGCCAGCGCGCAGAAACAGGGTGGCATCGCCGCCTTCGTCGACGCCGAGCACGCCCTGGACCCCGAGTACGCCAAGAAGATCGGCGTCAACACCGACGACCTCCTCCTGTCCCAGCCGGACACCGGTGAGCAGGCGCTGGAGATCGTCGACATGCTGATCCGCTCCGGCGCGATCTCCATCATCGTCATCGACTCCGTGGCGGCACTGGTGCCCCGCGCCGAGATCGAGGGCGAGATGGGTGACAGCCACGTCGGTCTGCAGGCCCGCCTGATGTCCCAGGCCCTGCGCAAGATCGCCGGTGCGCTGAACTCCACCGGCACCACCGCGATCTTCATCAACCAGCTCCGTGAGAAGGTCGGCGTCATGTTCGGCTCGCCCGAGACCACCTCGGGTGGTCGGGCGCTGAAGTTCTACGCCTCGGTCCGACTGGACGTCCGACGCATCGAGACCCTCAAGGACGGCACCGACGCGGTCGGTAACCGTACGCGGGTCAAGGTCGTCAAGAACAAGGTCGCGCCACCCTTCAAGCAGGCGGAGTTCGACATCCTCTACGGAGTCGGCGTCTCCCGAGAGGGCAGCCTGATCGACCTGGGGGTGGAACACGGCATCGTGCGCAAGTCCGGTGCCTGGTACACCTACGACGGCACGCAGCTGGGCCAGGGCAAGGAGAACGCCCGCAAGTTCCTGCACGAGAACGCCGACATGGCCAACGAGGTCGAGAAGAAGATCAAGGAGAAGCTGGGTGTGGGCGTGACCGCCGGTGACGATAGCGCCTCCGGATCCGACACCGAGGCCAAGGCCGACCCGGTCAAGGACGCGGTCGGCAAGGATGCCGGGGCCAAGGCCCCCGCCGGGAAGAAGGCCCCGGCCAAGGCCGCGAAGGTGACCGACACGGATGCGTGAGCGGCGCCGGTCATCCGACCGCGCCGCTGCGGACGAGTCATCCGAACCGATGAACGCCGACCACGCCCCGGACGGGACCGAGCGCCCGTCCGGGGAAGACACCGAGGCCAAGGTCAGGAACCTGGTCCTGCGCATGCTCACGCATTCCCCGCGCACCCGCGCCCAACTCGAACGGACCCTGCACCGTCGGGAGTACGAGGAGGAGGTCATCACGCGGGTCCTCGACCAGATCGAGGAAGCGGGGCTGATCGACGACGCCGCCTTCGCCAAGGGGTGGGTCTCCTCCCGCCACCACAGCCGGTACCTGTCCCGCCGCGCGCTCTCCCAAGAGCTGCGCACCCGCGGAGTCGAAGAGGAGACCGTTCGTGAGGCGGTCGCCGAGGTCAGCGAGGAAGACGAGACCGAGGCCGCCCGCATCTTGGCCCGCAAACGTCTGGCCGGTAGCCGAGGCCGCGACCCCGAGACCCGTACCCGCCGCGCCCTGGGCGCCTTGGCCCGCAAGGGCTACCCGGCCGGTCTGTCGTACCGGATCGTTCGGGAGGAGCTGGAAGCGGAGGGCGGGGACACGGAGGGCGTGTAGGGCACGGACAGGGCAGGCGGGGGATCGACGCACTGACTGACACAGACCGGCTCTGAACTGATCCCTTGGGTGTGTGGGTGGGGCGCCTTGGCTAGAGAACCTGCTGGTCGTTGGGCGGTGTGGGGGAAGAGCGGTTGAGGTACCTCACGG
>NZ_BCSH01000047.1 GCF_001570765.1 Nocardiopsis listeri NBRC 13360
CGGAAGAGCCCCCACCCGAGGCGCCCCACCCGCACACCCCCCAGTCGCCCAACAACCCCAAGGCTCCCGGCCTCAGTCGCCCCACCACCCACCAGCCCCAGCCCCCGGCCGTCCCCACACCCACACCCACCCCTTGGAATTACTCATCTAGGGGAACCGCTCCGTGAAGGCCGCGCGCAGGGCCTCGGTCTGGGTGCGACGGAACTCGCGCACCACCTCCGCCCGGGAGAAGAGCGCGTCGAACCCGTGGAAGGCGCCCGGAACGATCGTGAGCGCGCAGGGCACCCCGGCCTCGCGCAGCCGCTCGGCGTAGGTCACGTCCTCGTCGTGGAAGAGGTCCAGCGTGCCCACCCCGATCCAGGCCGGGGGCAGCCCGGACAGGTCCTCGCTCCGGGCCGGAGCGGCGTAGGGGGAGACACCCGCGCCGCCCGGGAACCGGTTCAGGTAGGCCCGCCAGGCGAACCGGTTGTCGGCCACCGACCACATACGGGTCTGGAGCGCGTCCAGGTCGGAGCGCAAAGTGGTGCGGTCGTCCAGCATCGGGTAGACGAGCAGCTGGAACAGGGGTTCGGTCGGGCCACCCCGATCGCGACACATCAGTGCCAGGGCCGCGGTGATGCCGCCGCCCGCGCTGGCCCCGCCGATCGCGATCCGGCCGGGGTCCACGCCCATCCGGTCGGCGCCCGACACCAACCAGGACAGGGCGGCGTAGACGTCCTCGACCGGGGCGGGATGTGTGCTCTGAGGCGCCTTGCGGTAGCGCGGAGCGACCACGGTGATCCCGAGGTCGAGCGCGAACCCGATGCTGCGGTTCTCGTCCTGGACGGGGCTGCCGAACAGGTACCCGCCGCCGTGGGACCACAGCAGCGCGGGGGCCGGGCCGGTCAGGAGGCGGGGACGGTAGAGGCGCACGGAGACCGGGGGCGCCCCCTGCGGTCCGGGGACGGTGTGCTCCTCGATCCGGACGTCCTCGGGTGCGCGGGGCGGACGCATGCGTTCGCTGGCCCGCTGGGCCATGCGCGCCGTACGCGTACCGATGGGGAAGGGCGGAAGGAAGCGTGCGTGGGTCAGGTCGGGGTGGAAGGGGGACATCGGGTTCCTTGGATGTCGGGCCGGTCGGGCGGGACTGGCACCGTGTCGGTGGTCAGCGGGTGAACGGTCCCAGCCCGTCTTCGACCACCTCCAGGGCCGCGCGGATCAGGTCCGCCATGTCCTTGTCGTCCTCGTCGCCGGCCTCATGGTCGGCATGGTCGGCGAACCGTTCCGCGGCCACCCGCAGGGCCACGTTGATCATGGCGGCGCCGACCCGGACGGAGAGCGTGTCGGGTGTCAGGCCCGCGCGGTCGGCGATGGCCTCGGCGAAGACCTCCTCCGCGCAGTGGTGCACGTCCAGCCACACCGCCCGGAGACCGGGTTCGGTGCGGGTCATGCGGATGAGGTCGATCATCGACGCCATCGATGGCACTCCGGCGTCCTCGGCCAGGGCGCCAGACCGTTCCAGGTGTTCGGTCAGGGACAGCTCCGGGGGCCAGGTCCGCAGTCGCTCCGTCATGAGGTCGAGGCCGCCGGTGAGCAGCGGGCGCACGCAGCTTTCCTTGCTCGGGAAGTAGCGCCACAGGGTGCGGGTGGAGATACCGAGCTCGTGCGCGATGTCGTCGCCGGTGGTCGCGGAGACGCCCTTGGCGGTGAACAGATCCACGGCCGCGCGGGCGATCTGGGTGCGCATGATGTGTTTGCGCCGGTCGCTCATGGGCGGGCGACCCCGGTTCGACGTTTCCGGGGAGGGTGACTCGGCGCGCGGCAAGGGTCCCTCCTCGGTGTGTTCTCGCGGGCTGCCCACTCTATCGAGACGGATAGCACTCGAAGAATATTTGTCGCTAAGCGACAAAAAGTCGTAGTGTGACAATATCGCAGGCCATTCACACGAAAGAGGTGCACCCCCATGACGGGTCTGGACGGAAAGAACGCCATCGTCACCGGAGGCGGATCCGGTATCGGCCGCGCCACCGCGCTGCAACTGGCCGATGCCGGTGCCCGGGTCCTGGTGGCCGACCTCAACGCCGACGGAACCCGCGAGACCGTGGAGAAGGTCCGCGCCGCCGGTGGAACCGCCGAGAGCGTCGTCGGCGACCTCGGTGACCCGAAGGTGGTGATGGAGGTCGTGACCACCGCCCTGGAACGCCTCGGCGGGATCGACGTCCTGGTCAACAACGCGGGCATCATGGACGACATGTCCGCCACCGCCGACGTTTCCGACCAGGTGTGGGAGCGGGTCATGCGGGTCAACGTCACCGCGCCCTTCCAGCTCACCCGCTCGGTCCTGCCGCACATGACCGAGCGGAAGAAGGGTTCCATCGTCTTCACCGCCTCCGAGGCGTCCCTGCGCGGTGGAGCCTCGGGCACCGCCTACACCGCGTCCAAGCACGCCGTGGTCGGTCTGGTGAAGTCCACCGCGATCATGTACCGGGACCAGGGCGTGCGGGTCAACGCGGTCGCCCCGGGCGGCGTCGCCACCGGGATCAGCGTCCAGGCCGACCCCGAGGCCATGGGCCCGGCCGTGCTGGGACGCTACATGGGCAACATGGGTGCGATCGCCGAGTCCGACCAGCTCGCCTCCGCCATCGTCTTCCTGGCCTCCGACGCGGCGAGCAACGTCAACGGCGTGGTCCTGCCGGTCGACGGCGGCTGGTCCGCCGTCTGACCGGTCTCTATCCGTCGTCCTTGGGGGCGTGCTCCAGGACGGTGACGGTGCCCTCCACGCCGTCGACCCGCAGCAGGTCGCCGGTGCGGATGACGGTGGTGGCGTCCGGGACACAGATCACCGCCGGGATCCCGTACTCCCGGGCCACCGTCGGACCGTGGGCGATCGCCGAACCCGTGTCGCTGACCAGACCGGCGGCGGTCATGAACAGCGGTGTCCAGCCCGGGTCGGTGGTGGGCGCGACCAGGATCTCTCCGGGCTCCACACGGGCGCCCGCCGGATCCAGCACGACCCGGGCCCGCCCCTCGACCCGTCCCGGGGCGGCGGGCACGCCCAGGAACCCGCCCTCCACCATGGGTGGGCGCGGCAGGGTCGTCGTCACGTCGGTCCCGTCGGTCAGAAGGGTCGCCGGAACCGACCGTCTGCGCAGTTCGCGTCGGTGGAAACGGCGTCGTTCGGCCACCGTCTCCCGATGGTCGACGTCCTCGCGCGCGGCCGCCCGGAGTTCGTCCGGCTCCAGGAAGAAGAGGTCCTCGGCCCGATCCAACAGCCCGCGCGAGGCCAGCTCCTCACCGGCCATCGACAGCTGACGTCGCATCTCGGCGAACGGCACCAACCACGCGAACTTGGCGTACTCCCGCATGCCCGACAGCTCGCGTGAGCGTCGCATCAGGAACGCCGCGAGCAGCCCGCGTACCGGGCGGGCCCGCACGGCCCGCCGCTCCAGTTCCGCCAGCATGGACTCCGCGACGGTCGCGGCCCGGGCGTGGCGCCGGTCCGGGGCCTGTTCCCCGCCCGGTGAACGCAGGTGTTCGGCGATGACGCCGAAAACCTGGGTGGGGTCCTCGCGCCAACGTGGCACCCCGATGTCCACCTCGGCCGCCGTGCGGTGCCCGTAACGGTCCAGGAACCGCGCCATCCCCACGTCCGGAAGCTCCCCGTGCAGGTACCGTTCGGCCAGTTCACCCGGTGGGGTGGCGGTGAACAGGTCGTGGTGCGCGCGGGCCCGTTCGGCCATCCGCCACAGCTCCAGGTTCATTCGCATGGTGACGTTGTGCGGTGCTCCACCGAGGACGGTGTCGGTCTCCTGCCTCGACGCGACCCCGCGTAGCAGGGCGGCCGGGGCCATGATGGTCAGCAATCCCGCACCCACCGGACCGATCACCTCCACCAGGTCCGGGCCGAGCATCGCGTCGAAGGCGTCATCCAGGACCCACTCCACCCGTTCGGCGGCGTCGGCCTCGGACCCCGGTCCACGCAGGGAACGCCACCGCTCCACGGCCTCGTACGCCCGGGCCCGTGCGGCGGGCGGGTCGATCAGGGCACGGCCCGACCCGATCATGATCGGGGGCAGCAGGGCGGCGGTCATCGCGAGCACGGTGCCCACGGGGACCGACGGCCCGGGGCGTGGCGCGAACCGGGGGTCGTCGTACAGGTGCTCCACCGCCGCGCGTACCCGGGGCCCGTACACCTCCATGCTCCGCGCCAACCCGGAGCGCGACCATGGGTTGCGCAGCGGCGAGGTGATGTCCACGTAGAGTCGCCGACCGATGTCGACCATGAACGGTGTCGACCCCGCAGTCTCGCCGGGCGCCCCGAACGCCCGCCACCCGTGGGTCCACACGTTTTCGAGCAGGGAGATCCCCATGGGGGTGAAGGGACGCAGCATGCCCTGCATGTTCCCGACCTCCATGTACAGCCGGGGTGGGTCGGGCACGTCCTGTGGCGGCAACGGGAAGAGGGTGGTGACGGGGCGGGACTGCAACAGCCACAGGCCGCCGTCGCGGTCGTGCGCCCACTCCACGTCCTGGGGCGAGCTGAAGAGTCGTTGTAGCCGCCGCCCCGCCGATGCCAGCGCGCGCACCTGTTCCCCGGACAGGCATCCGCCCGAACCCTCGGCGATCCGGTCCTCGTCGAGGACGTAGTGGTCCGGTTCGGCCGTGCCGTCCACGACACCCGTCCCGAGCCCGGGTACGGCGTCCACCACGGTGCGCGACCGCGACCCGGTGACCGGATCGGCGGTGAACATGACCCCGGCGGTCGCGGCGTCCACCATCGACTGCACCACCACCGCGATGCGCGCGTCGGCCTCCTCGACCTCGTTCGCCTCCCGGTAGGCGACGGCGCGCGCGTTGTCCAGGGAGTCCCGGCAGCGGCGGACCGCGTCCACGACCGCGTCGGCGCCGTCGACGTCGAGGTAGGTGTCCTGCTGCCCGGCGAAGCTCGCTTCGGGCAGGTCTTCGGTCGTGGCGCTGGATCGCACCGCCACGGGTCCGCCGCCCAGTCGCCCGTAGGCCTCGGCGATCTCCCGGGCGGGTACGTCACCGCGGGACAGGGCCGTGGTGGTCACGCAGAACCCCGGTGGTACCCGCTCCCCGGCGGCGATCATCTCTCCGAGTCCGGCGGCCTTGCCGCCCACCAGGGCGCCCATGTCCCGCCGCACCTCGTCGAGGCCGATCACGGTCGCGTCCGGTTCCCGCATGATCGCTCCCTCTCGTGCCTCGCCTTCGTGGAGAGTGTTCCCGGAGCAGGACCCCTTGCACCTCCGTCGAGGTCGGGCACGTCTGGGAGCGATGGGGTCGGGGGCTCAGCGGCGACCGACCGCGTAGCCGTACTGCACCGGCCAGTTCGCGCGCGCGTCCAGCTCGTGGGCGGCGCGGTGCGTCCAGTACGGGTCCCGCAGCAGCTCTCGGCCGAGCATGGTGGCGTCGGCGGCGCCGGAGGCGATGATCCGCTCCGCCTGGCGGGGTTCGGTGATGAGCCCGACCGCGGCCGTGGGCAGCCCGGTCTCCTCGCGCACCCGCGTGGCGTAGGGCACCTGGTAGTCGGGGCCGACCGGGATCCGCGCGTCGTGCACCATGCCGCCGGTGGACACGTCCAACAGGTCCACCCCGCGGGCCTGGAGTTCCTTGGCCAGGAGCACGGTGTCGGCCCCGGTCCAGCCGGTACGCGTGTCCTCGGGGTTCTCCTCGATCCAGTCGGTGGCCGAGACCCGGAAGAACACCGGCAGGTCCTCGGGCCACACCGCGCGCACGGCCTCGACCACGCGCAATGGGAAGCGCATGCGCCCGGCGAGGTCGCCGCCGTAGGAGTCGGTGCGTCGGTTGCCCGCCGGGGACAGGAACGAGTTGAGCAGGTACCCGTGGGCGCCGTGGACCTCCACGACCTGGAAACCGGCGGCGAGGGCGCGCTCGGCCGAAGCGGCGAAGTCGGAGACCAACTCGTCGATCTCGGCGACGGTGAGCTCGTGCGGCGTCGGCAGACCCTCGAACGCCCAGGCGCTGGGCGCCACCGGCTCCCAACCGCCCTCGGCCTCGGTCAGACCGCGACCGCCCAGCCAAGCCCGATCGGTGGCGGCCTTGCGTCCGGCGTGCGCGAGCTGGATCGCGGGGACGGCGCCGTGTGAACGGATGGCGGCGGTGACGCGGGCGAAGGCCTCCTGCTGCCGGTCGTTCCACAGTCCCAGGTCCCAGGGGCTGATCCGGCCGTCGGCGCGTACCCCGGTGGCCTCGACCGTCACCAGCCCGGCGCCCCCGGCCGCCCGGGAGGCCAGGTGGGTGAGGTGGAAGTCGGTGGGCGCACCGGTGTCGGGTCCCTCCGCGGCGGCGGAGTACATGCACATCGGGGCCATCCACACACGGTTGGGGATGGTGAGCGAACGCAGGGTCAGTGGGGTGAACAACGAGCTCACGGAAGGTTCCTTCGGGGTCGACTTCGGCCATGGAGATCACGGCGGCCAAAGTACGATAACCATCGTAGTACGACTATTGTCAAACTATGAGGACTCTCGTACTTTGAGGGAGGCAACCACGGGAGGTCGAAGCATGTCCGAGTCCGCAACCGTCACCGTGTCCGGGCGCCGGGTGAAGCACCCCGAGACCGCACGGCTCCGTCTGGAGACCGTGCTCGGTGCCCTCGCCGACCCGGTCCGGCTGAGCATCGTGTGCGCGCTGGCCGACGGGCACGAGGACATGGCCTGCGTCGCCTTCGAGCTGCCGGTGAGCAAGTCGACCTCCACCCACCACTTCCGCGTGCTGCGCGAGGCCGGGATCATCCGCCAGTACTACGTGGGCACCGCCCGAAAGAGCGGTCTGCGCGTCGACGACCTGGAGGAACGCTTCCCCGGTCTGCTCGCCTCGGTCCTGAACGCCGAGCGGGGTCGTCGGGAGGAACACCCCGACGACCCCGCCTGACCCCCGGAACTACCCCGGCACGGTCGCCGGACGGTACGCCGCGATCGGGTTCTCCAGGGTTCCGACCAGCCGCAACGCCCCCGACGGGTCGTCCAGGTCCACCATCTGCCGGTTGTCGCGCAGCTGAAGCCGATTCAGGCACGACAGCGCGAACCGGTCGGTGAACAGGTCGTAGCGCTCGAACCGCTCCGCCAGGTGCGGAACCGAAGCCTGGTAGTCGGCCGCGCACTCGGCCACCGTCCGCCAGAAGTCGTCCTCGGCCAGCACGCCCCGGTCGGCGAGGATCCCGTTGAGGAACCGCAGGAAGCAGTCGAAGACGTCGGTGAACAGGGACAGCGACCGCATGTCCTCGGGCACCTGGGCCCGAATCCGCTCCACCTCGCCGGGTAGCTCGACCTCGGCGTCCAGCACCGCGATCTCCTCGGCGATGTCCTTCATCAGCACCCGCTCCGGCACCCCCTCGCGCAGCACCAGGATGACGTTCTCGCCGTGTGGCATGAACACCAGGTCGTGCGCGTAGAACGAGTGCAGCAGCGGCACCAGGTACGCGTCCAGGTAGCGGCGCAACCACTCCGTGGGCGCCAGCCCGGACTCGACGATGAGCGCCTCCGCGAACGAACCGCCCTCGGCGTCGGTGTGCAGCAACGACGCCATGGTCGCCGGGCGCTCACCCGCGCGCAGCCTGGGCACCGGGCTCTCCCGCCACAGCCCGGCGATCATCTTCCGGTACGGCGACCGCTTCGGCGCGGCCTCGGCGTAGTGCGTGGCGCGGTAGCCCACCGCGGCCCGCTCGCGCAGCACCTCCACCCCGGTGTCGCGAAGCACCGGGTCGCCCTCGACGAGGTCGACCAACCAGTCGTTGATCGCGGGGGTGGCCTCCATGTACTCCGCCGACAGACCGCGAAGGAAGCCCATGTTCAGCACCGACAGCGCCGTCTTGACGTAGTGCCGCTCCGGGTGCGAGGTGTTGAAGAAGGTACGGATGGACTGCTGGGCCCGGTACTCGTCCGGCCCCTGCCCCAGGCACACCAGGTCACGGCGGGCCACGTCGGCGGCGAAGGTGACGGCGAGCCGGTTCCACCACTGCCATGGGTGCACCGGCACGAGGTGGTAGTCGGCCGGGTCCAGTCCCAGGTCGATCAGCTGTGCCCGGAAGGCCTCGAACAGGTCGGGGCCAAGCTCGGAACGTAGGAAGGTGTCGGGGTCGGTGTCCGTGGAGTGGGAGAAAGTGGTGCGCGAACGTCGCGCCGCCACCCACACCAGTCGCACCGGTTCACCGGCCTCGGGGGCGTAGGCCCGGTACTCGGCGGCGTCGAACCCGAGCCGCCCGTTGTTGGCCACGAAGCAGGGGTGCCCCTCGGTCATCCCGGTCTCGATGTCCTGGAAGCCGGAGCGCGCCAGTTCGGCGGCGGTGGGCTGCCCCTTGGTGATCCGGAACGCGCTGCTCGCCAGGGTGCTGGAGATCTCCTCCAGGTAGACCGGCAGGACCTCCTCGCTCAGCCCGAGCGTCTCGCGCAGGTCCATGACCAGGTCCAACGCATCGATCTGGGTGATCTCGCCCTCGGGGGAGCGGCGCACGACGCTGTCGGCGTCGATCCGCCAGTGGTCCAGCGCCATGACGTGGGCGGTGAAGCGGTACTCGGCGCCGTTGTCCGCGAGGACCCTGTAGGCGTTCTCGCCCTCGGGTTCGGGGAAGAGCAGTCGTTCGTGGCTGAACTCGGCCAGGGCCTTGCGCACCAGCAGTCGGTTGGCGCGGGCCCACGGCTCGGGGGCCAGGTGGTCGACGATCGCGCGCGGGTCGTGGTCGATGGTCATCGGGCGACTCCTCTCGTGGCCGTCCGGAAGTCCTGGCGGGTGCAGGTGCTCAGGTGGGCGTCCTTGTCGCTCTCGGCCAGGTGCACGGTGGACTCGATCCGAAAGCCCACCGCCGCGTTGAGCCTGTGCACGGCGTGGTTGCGCACGTCGGGTTCGACGACGACGCGTTCGGTGGCGGGGTCGGCGAAGGCCAGCTCCATCACCGTGGTGATCACGGCGAGGGTGAAACCGCGCACCGGGGCGTCGGTGGGCGCCACCAGGAAGTGCATCCCTACGTCACCCGGGAGCGTGTCGTGGTACGGGGCCACCTCGCCGTGCGCGGGGGAGTAGAGCTCGGCGAGGAAGCACGGCCGACCCTCCCACGCGCCCACGTAGGCGTTCTCGTGCTCGGACTCGTGCACCGACCGGAAGTAGCGTGCGGTGTCCTCCTTCGAGAAGTCGGTCATCAGCCAGAACGCCGACTTGGGATGGGTCAGCCATCCGTGGAGGAGATCGATGTCGGCGTCGGGGTCCACGGGGGCGACCCGGAAGGTCCCCACATCGGTGGAAAAGGTGCGACTCATCGCTCGCTCGCCTCCAACTCGGCCTCGACGGGCGCCCCGAACTCCTGGAAGGCGATGGAGCGCTCCACCGAGTAGGGTTCGCGGCCCAGCAGCGCCCGCAGGATGTAGGAGTTGCGGTAGGCGCCCATGCCCAGGTCCGGGGAGACGAAGCCGTGCGTGTGCAGTTCCGCGTTCTGCACGAACACCGCGCCAGCCGGCGCCGGAACCCCGACGCCCCCGTGGCCGTTGGCGTCGTGCGCGGCCCGGTCGACGCGATAGTCGCGTCGCACCCGGAAACGGTCCTCGCCCTCCCAGGCCAAACGGTCGGAGATCGCCTCCAGGAACGCCGGGGCCCGGTACCGGTAGCCGGTGGCCAGGACCAGCCCCTGGGTGTCCAGGGCGAAGTCGCGTTCCTGGTCGGAGTTGCGCAGCTCCAGGCGGTACCCGGCCGCCGTCTCGTCCCGGGTCACACCGATGACCTCGGTGTTGGTCATCAGCCGCACCGGCAGCGGTCCGCGTCGGCTCTTGGCGTACAACAGGTCGTAGATCGCGTTGATGACGTCGGTGTCGATGCCCTTGTACAGGTTCTTCTGCGAGGCGACCAGGCGGTCCCGGGTCGCACCGGGCAGCGCGAAGAAGTGGTCGGCGTACTCCGGGGAGGTCATCTCCAGGGTGAGCTTGGTGTACTCCAGCGGGAAGAACCTGGGCGAGCGGGTGACCCAGTTCAGTTCGTAGCCGTGGGTGTCCACGTCCTGGAGCAGGTCGTGGAAGATCTCCGCCGCGCTCTGCCCGCTGCCCACCACCGTGACGCCGCGTTTGCCCTGGAGCCCTTCCTTGGCGAACAGGTAGTCCCCGCTGTGCACGGCGTCTCCGGGCAGGTCCCGGCAGGAGTCGGGAACGTAGGGCGGGGTGCCGGTGCCCAGCACCAGGCGCCGGGCCCGGAACAACCCGCTCTCACCGGTGGCCGTGTCGGTGCTGTGCAGCAGGTAGACGCCCTGTTCGTCGTCGTACTCGACCCCGTCCACCCGCTGCCCGAAGCGGACCGTCTCGCCCAGCTTCGCGGCGGCCCACCGGCAGTAGTCGTTGTACTCGGCGCGCAAGGGGTAGAAGCGCTCGCGGATGTAGAACGGATAGAGCCGCCCGGTCTCCTTCAGGTAGTTGAGGAAGGAGTACGGGGAGGTGGGGTCGGCCAGGGTGACCAGGTCCGACATGAACGGTGTCTGGAGTTCGGCGTCCTCCAACAGCATGCCGCTGTGCCAGTCGAACTCCGGCTTCTGGTCCAGGAAGATCCCGTCGAGTTCGGTGATCGGCTCGCTCAGGCAGGCCAGCCCCAGGTTGAACGGACCGACGCCGATGGCGGCGAAGTCGTGGATTCGGCTGCTCAAAGGGTCCCCCCGGTCTGGGCGACGTAGCGTTCGGCGTGCGCGGCGAGCAGGTCCAGGACCTCGGCGATGTCCTGGCGGGTGCTGCGCGGGTTGAGCAGTGTGAGCTTCAGGTACGGGCGCTCGTCCACGGTCGTGCGGGCCACCACGGCCAGGCCCGAGGCCAGCAGGGCCTCACGCGCGTACCGGTTGGCGCCGTCGGCGATCTCGGGGGCGACCCCCGGCAGCGCGCAACGGAACACCAGGGTGCTCAGGGTGGGCCGGGTGACCACGGTGAAGCGCGGATCGGCGTCCAGGAGCGCCCACCCCTCCACGGCCAGGTCCAGCACCTGGTCGAAGAGTTCGCCCACCCCGTCGGCGCCCATGATCCGGAGGGTCATCCAGAGCTTGAGCGCGTCGAAGCGGCGCGTGGTCTGCAGGCTCTTGTCGACCTGGTTGGGGGAGAGCAGCGGGGTGCTGCCATCGGAGCGGGAGTTCAGGTAGTCGGCGTGGTAGGTGACGTGACCCAGTGAACGGGAGTCGCGCACCAGCACGGCGCTGGAGCTGACCGGTTGGAAGTAGGACTTGTGGAAGTCCACGGTGACCGAGTCGGCGTGTTCGATGCCGGTGAGCAGGTGGCGGTGGCGCGAGACCAGCAGCCCGCACCCGTAGGCGGCGTCCACGTGCATCCACAGGCCGTGGCGGGCGCACTGGTCGGAGATCTGCGGGAGCGGGTCGATGCTGCCGAAGTCGGTGGTGCCGGCGGTCGCCACGACCGCGATGGGCAACAGGCCCTCGCTGCGGCAGCGGCGCAGTTCGGCGGCGAGCGCGTCCGGTCGCATGCGACGGCGGTCGTCGCAGGCCACGGAGATGACGGACTCGTAGCCCATACCCAACAGCGCGGCCGACTTCGCGACGCTGAAGTGACCGACCCGTGAGGTCAGCACCCGCATGCGCGGCAGCAGGTCGGCCAGGCGGCCTCCCTCACGGCGGTGGGTCTCGTCGCGGGCCATCGACAACGCCTGAAGGTTGGACTGGCTGCCGCCGCTGGTGAAGACGCCGTCGGCCCGGTCGCCCAGGCCGATGCGGTCGGTGGTCCAGCGGATCAACCGCTGTTCGATGAGGGTGCCGCCGGCGCTCTGGTCCCAGGTGTCCAGGGAGGAGTTGATCGCCGAGAGCACGGATTCGCCGAGCAGGGCGGGCAGGACCACCGGGCAGTTGAGGTGCCCCATGTAGCGGG
The DNA here is from genome assembly GCF_001570765.1 of Nocardiopsis listeri NBRC 13360. Taxonomy (GTDB): domain Bacteria; phylum Actinomycetota; class Actinomycetes; order Streptosporangiales; family Streptosporangiaceae; genus Nocardiopsis; species Nocardiopsis listeri. The sequence goes on from NZ_BCSH01000047.1 coordinate 11,853, forward strand.
GGTGATGGAAGTAGACGGCGTCGTCGAGGTAGAGCCTCTCCAACTCGTCGAGGGCGGCGGAGGGATCGCGCAGGGGGCGTTCGAGGTCGACGGACTCGATCCCGGGACGCAGGTCTTCGGCGGTGGCCCCGGTGCAGGGGCGGTCGACGCGGGCGATGCGGTCGGCGACCCGGTCGATGGCGTCAGCGGAGAGGTCGCGGTAGCGGCCGGCGCTTCGGGCGTCGAACAGCTGGTCCCTGTGGTCGGGGGCCAAAGACCCGGGCGGATCCTCAAGGGACCTCGCGGGAGAGCTCATGGATCGTCCTTCTGAAGGCGGGCATGCCGAAGAAGCCCGTGGCACGGACTCGGTACGGGGGATCGGGCAGGTCGGCCTGGGGATAGCCAACTCAGGGGAGGCTAACCTAAGTGGGCAACCGACGCACTGTGATGAGTATTACGAAAAGAGATGTTTCGGCTACCGATAGTCACATATTTCGAGGTGATCCGGCCCTTGGGCATCCCCGCGTCGGTACCCACCGCACGGAAAACGGGCGGGGCGGCCGGCCTCCCATGGAGTACCGACCGCCCGTGGCTCCGCTTCCGGGGTCAGTGCTTGCGGATCGCCCGCGGCAACACCGTGACCGGAACGGTCGCCCGGTGCAGCACGCCCTGGCTCACCGAACCCAGCAACAGCCCTCGCACGCTGCCCCGACCCCGGGAGCCCACCACGATCATGTCCGCCGTCGCACCGGTGTCCACCAGCGCGTCGGCCGGGTCGATGCCCAACCGCACGACCGAGACCCCCACGTGCCGGGTCTCCTCGTCCTGGACCAGGGCGAGCATGTCCGAGACCATCTCCTGCGACCGCTGGTCCAACAGGTCGCTCGGCGGCGACCAACCACTCCGGGACAGTTCCTCGGAGTCGAACGGCAACGGCATCCGCCAGCCGTGCACCACGACCACCGACCCGCCCTCGGCCCGGGCCGCCTCGCGCAGCGCGAAGTCCAGCGCGCCACGGGAGTAGTCGGAACCGTCCACGCCCACCACGATCCGGCGCGGGGCCGTGACCACGGAGGTCTCGCCCTCGGGCACCACGACCACCGGGCACTCGGCGCGCGCGGCCAATCGGACGCTCACCGACGACTCCAGGGCCGAACGCGCGGCGCCCAGACCCCGTGAACCCGTCACCAGCAGATCCTCGGGCCCGGTGCGCCTCAACAGGGCCTTCGCCGGGTCCTCCAAGGCCAGGACGGTCTCCACCGCAAGATCCGGTTCGAGTTCACGCACGTGGGCCTCGGCGCGGCTCAGTACTCGCTGCCCCTGCTCGGTGATCTCCTCGTTCGGCGGGAACCGGGTGGGTCCGGCGTACACCGACATCACCAACGGCATGGCCAGGGCGTGGACCACGTGCAGAGGCCACCCGCGACGCGCGGCCTCGGACGCGGCCCAGCCCAGGGCCCTCTCGGCCGTCGCCGACCCATCGACGCCCACGGCCACCTTCGGCGTTCCGTTCTCGGCCATCCGTGTTCCTCCCCCTCAGCGGCGGTTTCCCTTCGAGAGTGCCTCATGGGGCCCCGTCGCGCCTCTCCAAGGTGGGTGTGGCGCGCGAATCGGGAGGAAGGGCCCAGGTGGGAAGTGCCACGTGTCCCCCGGCGTCGGGCCTTCCGGCTCAGATCAACACCGCTCCCGCTTTCCCTGCCTCTGGTGCATGTGGGCCAGGTGGTGGACCAGCGTGAGCTTTTCACTCCCACCCTTGAGGGCGAATAGGGCCATCGAGACCATCAGCTCTCGGTGGGAGCGGAATTCGCCGAAGCGGACGCAAGGTCTCGGTGCCGGGAAAGGACCATCGAGCGAACGGCGGGCGAGATGTCAAAGGTCGTCATAGAAACCACCACGGGAAGCGACCTTGAGGATCAGGACCACGAGGACCCCGTCATCGATCGTGTAGCGGATGCGGTAACCACCTACACGGATACGCCACATGTCGACGTGCCCCTTGATCGGAACGCTGCCACTCGGCCGAGGATCTTCGGCGAGCGCCTCGATCACCTTACGCACCCGATGGCGGGCGGAACCGTCCAGCTTCTTGATGTCCTTGAGCGCAGTGCCGGTGTACTGGAGTTCGTACCGATGACTCACTCCTGGTCTCCCCATACCTCGTCATGGGTGAAAACCTGCTCGCGACCTGCCCTCACCGCTTCCAAGATCCGTACTGCCTCGGCATCGTCATGTTCTTCGAGGAGTTGTTCGTAGTGTTCGACCCATCTCGCGGGAACCAGCACATACCCGGTCAAATCACGTCCCACGACCGGGCCGTTCTCAGGTTCTGTGGGCATCGCGCTCATGACTTCCCCCGCTGATCTCGGTGGACCGGTCCACACGTGAGTTACTCCTGACCACACCCTAATTCAGGGTGCGAGACGGTGGCCTGCGCAACGGGATGACGGAGGTGCCCCGGGTTGTCCACAGGCCGGGTGGCCCCTGGTGGCGCCACCCGGTCCGGTCGTGGTCTTCTCGATGTATCGGGGGACTTCGGTTCCCGTCGGCCTCGTGCTGTCCTGGCTCAGACCAGCACCGGGTTCAGGTTCGGGTTCGTCGGGTTCAGGTAGGGCCGCAGGAACGGGGTCGGAGGTGTCGGCGCGGGTTCCGGTTCCGGCGCGGGTTCCGGTTCCGGCGCGGGTTCCGGTTCGGGGGTGAGGAGGCGGGTGAGGGTCGCGGCGTCGCGGACCTCGGCCAGGCCGGTGGAGGAGGCCACCCAGAACGATCCGGTCTTCTCCCCGTACCAGACGATCAAGTGTCGGTTGCGGGCCTGGACGGATGCGGCGAAGGCGTGTTCGTCGCGGTACTCGGCCTTGTGCCCGCCCAGAATGGGCAGCTCCTCGGCACGAATCCGGCGGCAGGAGGGGTGGGCGCAGGTGTGGCAGACCGGACCGATGAGTGGACCGCGCCGGGGCAGACCCGGACGGGTGCGGTAGAGCGGGTCGCTGGAGGGGCGGGGTGCGGGGATAGGATGCGTCACTGATCCTGCTTTCTGAACATCTGGAAGTGTCTGGGATTTGGGATCGGGGCCCGGAAGGCGTTGGCGCGCTTTCTGGGCCCGTTTCGCGTCTACGGCGCGATGTGGTGCTGCGCTGGTGTGACTCGTGTGGTTAGAGCAGGCTGTTCCAGCTGCTCCCGGACAGGTCGTAGGCGAGGAAGAACCAGACCTGTCGGGTGCCGGTGAACCCGTTGTCGCCCCAGTTGGTGGACAGGGAGTCGATCATCGCCAGTCCGCGCCCGGATTCGGCGTCGCCGGTCAGGCGTGAGGCGTGGGTGGTCAGGTGCTCGAACCGGTTCGGCTGCTCCTCCTGGCCGGTGTGCTTGCTGCCCTGGTCACGGCAGGTCAGGCGTAGTCCGTTGTCTCGGCGTTCGCACTTGAGGGTGTAGTGGCCGTAGGGCTGCCCGGAACGGGTGTGGGTCAGAGCGTTGTTGGCGAGCTCTGAGCCGAGCAGGGTGAACAGGTAGCGGTAGTCGGTGCCGCGCTCGGCGGCGCAGGTGTTCAGGAATGCGCGGACCAGCGGCATGTACTGGACCGAGCGGCCGAAGGTGAAGCAACGCGACTTGAAGAAGCGGATGTCGTCGGGGCCGGTGAAGTAGTGCCGCTGGAACGGCGGGATGAGTTCACCGAGCGGGAGGGTGACGTCGGGCAGACCGGCCAAAGGTGCGATTACGGGCATGACGAATAGAACTCCTGTCACAAGGGTGAGGGAAATGGACAATTCGGCGCACCCGCTAGGTCAACGACCTTCACGATTTCCCAGGGCAGGGAAAGGGGCACGGCATAGCCTGGTCACATGGACCCTGCGTGAGGGGTCAGTCACTGACTACGCAACATATATTGCCACCGGATTCCGGCGAGGTCAACAAGTTTCCCCGGATTCCGGGGGTATCCTTTTTCCGTTAGGCTCCTTCCATGGCTACTCCCTACAGCCCCAGTATTCGACGACGCCGTCTGTCGGCTGAGCTCAAACGCCTACGAGCCAAAGCCGGTCTGACCCTCGTCGAAGCTGCCAAGCAAGCTGGCATGGGCAAGTCCAGTCTGGGTGCGATCGAGCAAGCAGAGTCGCGGACCGTTCCCGTCAAGACCTTGAACAAGCTCATGGACCTATACGAGGTCGATGCGGATAAGCGGGTCGCCCTTCAGGAGCTGGCCAAGATGGCGAGCAAGAAGGGCTGGTGGTCGCAGTACAAGGACCTCATCCCTCAAATGCTGACTGACTTCGAAGCTGAAGCATGTACATTTCGGACATATGAGTCTCAAGTCATTCCAGGACTACTTCAAACACCTCAGTACGCGGATGCCATCTTCCGGGCTAATCTCGTCCGCGATGATGCTGAAATCGCTCGCAGGGTGGAAGCCCGAATCACCCGGCAAGAACTCTTGAGCAAGTTCAATCCACCGACGTTCATGGCGCTGGTCGATGAGGCTTGCTTGCGTCGCGTGGTCGGATCGCCTGAAGTGATGCACGAGCAGTTGCGCCACCTGACGCACATGGCTTCACGACACAACATCAACATCTACGTACTGCCGTTCTCCTCGGGAGCACATCCCTCCACGGAGGGCAGTTACGTGATCATGGACTTCCTCGACCCTCGGGATGCCAGCATCGCCTACCTGGAAACCCCTGTAACTAGCATGTACCTAGAAGAGGACCACCAAGTCAGGCTGTTCAACGACATGTTCGGTAGCACGCAGAGCTGCGCCATGACTCCAGCACAGTCCCTGACCTTCATCAACCGCCTCCTCCAAGGTCTAGAAGAGTGAGAACAGTGATCGACGAGATGGTGTGGCGTAAGAGCAGCTACAGCGGTGTCAACGGCAACTGCGTGGAGGTCGCCCACTTCCCCAGCTTCCATAAGAGCAGCTACAGCGGCCATGACCAGAACTGTGTGGAGGTCGCGCACATCCCCACCGGCTTCCGGAAGAGCAGTCACAGCGGTGTCAACGGCGACTGCGTGGAGGTCGCCGACCTGCCCTGTGGTGCGGCGCTCCGGGACTCCAAGCACCCCACCGACGGACACATCCCCTTCCCCTCCTCCGAGTGGGACGCCTTCCTCACCACCGCCCGCGCTTGACCCTTCCCCCTGAACGGACCTCCCCGAACGAACCGCACCGACGCCGGCGTCTCACCCCTTCCCGGATGAGGCGCCGGCGTTCTCATCAAGGGACCGGACCCGGGTGGCGGTGAGGGTGGGCAACGATCCTGGAGCCGCCCGCCGAACCCGTCCGTGGACCACCACCAGATCAGAGCCGAACACCGCAGCGGCCGAGTGCCGTTGGGCGTCCTCGAACAGGGCCACGTCGACCAGCCCGGTCCGGTCCTCCACGGTGGTGAAGACGACCCTGCGCCCAGACCGTGTGGGTGGGGTCTGCGTGCAGACCCGCACCCCCGCGACCATGACCCGCGCCCCGTCCGGAACCCGGTGCAGGTCCTGGGCCTGCACGAGGTCGTGGGCGGCGGCCAGTGCGGCCAGGTGTTCGGCGTACCGGTCCAACAGGTGACCGGACAGCTCATAACCCAACACCCGCAGCTCCTCGGCCACGCGTTCGTCGTGCGTCATCGGAGTCCCCGTCCCCACCGGTACCTCCGTGGGGCCGGTGCCCAACGAGAGTTGGTCGGCCGTACTCCCCACGACGCGGTGGCCACCCCCACGGTCCACCCCGTGCGCTCGGATCAGGGTGTGGGCGTGCACGAGGACGTCGCGCCGGTCCGGGACACCGGGTGCACCGGTGACCCCGGCCAGGGAGTCCAGGGCCCCGGCCAACACCAGGTTGTCCACCGACTCGCGGGACAGGGATGCCCGGGCGAGCAGGTCGCGCGGGTCGGTGAACGGTCGCCGCGTCAGCAACCGGTCGAGTTCGGCCCCGGTGAGGGCGCCCACGTCCGACAGGGACGGCCGCAGGCCCCGCCGTCCCTCGGCGTCGGTGTCCACGTGCCAGTGCCGGCCGGAGACGTTCACGTCCAACGCGAGCACCGGAACCCCCAGCCTGCGGGCGTCGTGCAACAGCACCCGACGTGGGTACATGCCGGGATCGTGGGTCATCACCCCCGCGAAGAACGCCGCCGGGAAGTGCCGTTTGAGGTAGGCGGACTGGTGGGTGGGCAGGGCGAACGCGGCGGCGTGCGCCTTGCAGAACCCGAAGTTGCCGAAGGCCGCCACCAGTCGCCAGGTGTCCTCGATCGTCCGCTCGTCGTGCCCGCGCGCGGTCATCAGGACACGAACCCGCCTCTCCACCTCCCGACGCCCCTGGTCGGTGGCCAGCGCGCGCCGCATCGCCTCGGCCTCGTCGGCCCCGCAACCGGTCATGGTGTCCAGGGCGCGCAGGAGCTGTTCGTGGTAGAGCAGCGCGCCACCGGTCTCGGCCAGCACGGGGGCCAGAGACGGATGGGGCAGCCGGGGCGGCTCCGTGCCCTCCCGCGCCCCCAGGTAGGCGCCGACCATGTCGGTGCCCATGGGACCCGGCCGGAACAGGGAGATGTCGGCGATCAGGTCGGCGACCCCGCGCGGGCGCAGCCTGGACACCAGTTCGCGCTGGCCCGGGCTCTCGATCTGGAAACAGCCCAGGGTGTGGGAGGCACCGACCATGTGGGCGGTGGCCGGGTCGCTGTCCGGTAGGGACTCCAGGTCCGGGCGCGTCCCCTCGGTCCGGCCGATCTCCTCGACGGTGTGCGCCAGTGACGACTGCATTCGCACCCCCAACACGTCCAGCTTGAGCAGGCCCAGGTGCTCCACGTCCTCCTTGTCGGCCTGCACCATCGGGTAACCGGCGCCCGAGGGCTGGGCGGGGACCCGGTCGCCCAGGGCGTGGTCGGACAGCACCAGACCACAGGGATGCATCGCCACGTGGCGGGGCAGCCCGGACAGCCGCTCGGCCAGCGCGAACAGCTTCTTCACGTGCGCGGTGTCCAGACCGTCCAGGTTCCGTAGTTCGGGGAGTTCGCGCGCGGTCTCGGTGATCCGGGAGGCGCGCACCCGGGGGAAGATCGAGGCGATCCGGTCGACCTCCACCGCGGGCAGGGACAGGGCGGTCCCGGCGTCGCGCAGGGCGCTGCGGGCCCGGTAGGTCTCCATCATCGCCACGGCCGCGCTCGCACCAGGGTGGGCGGCGATCACCGCGTCGTAGGCCTCCAACCTGCGCGCCGACTCCACGTCCAGGTCCACGTCGGGCAGGCCGGGCCGACTCGGGGTGCAGAAGCGTTCGAACGACAGTCCGTGTTCCAAGGGGTCGATCGCGGAGATCCCGAGCAGGTGCACGACGAGGCTGCCCACGGCCGACCCGCGCGCGAAGCAGCGGATGTCCTTGTCCCGGATGGCCCGGGCGGCGTCCGCCACGGTGAGGAAGTAGCTCGCCAGTCCCATCCGGTCGATGACCTCCAGTTCGTGCCGGGCGCGTTCCTCGGCGGCCCGCCCCATACGAATGGCTCCGTCGCCGACCAGGGCGCGCAGTTCGGCGGTGGCCTCGTGCCGTTCGGGCAGGTGGAGACGGCCCCAGCCCAGGTCGGCGACGGGGTCCAGGGCGCAGGAGGTGGCCAGGGCCAGGGTGTGGGCGACCAGGCGCCGGGCACGGGCGGTGTCGCCGCCGCACACCCCGGTCGCGATGAGGCGCATCTCCTCGCCTGTGGCCAGGTGCGCGCGGTCGGTGCGGGGTTCGGGTCGGTACCCGCCGGGGGCGTGCCCGCGGATCCGGTCCAGGGCCCGCGCCACCCCGGCGTGTTCGCCGGTCGGGTAGCGGGCCGCGTTGGTGAGCACCGCCAGCACGTGTTCGTCGTCGGCCAGACGGATCAGGTCTCGGGCGGTGCGGCGTTGCCCGGCGGCGCCGTGGTCGTGCGGGGCCAGGGCGAGCTCCACACCCAGGTTCCGCCATGCGTGCAGCAGGCCGCGGGCGCGCACGGGCAGGTCCTGGGCCATGGCGCGGCCCACGTCGGAGTCGTTGCCGAGCAGCACCACCAGTCCTTCAGGGTGTTCGGCGATCTGCTCGGGGGTGGCGGCCACCGGGCCGGGGGAGTGGTGGACGGAGGTGACCAGCCGGCACAGGTTCGCCCAGCCTCGGGCGCCGCGGGCCAGCAGGACCACCCGGCCGCCCTCGGGCGAGGCCAGGGCCAGGTCGACCCCGAGGGCGGGGCGCACCCCGCTTTCCGCGCAGGCACGAAGGTGTTCGGCGACCCCGAAGAGCCCGTCCCTGTCGGTGAGGGCCAGCACCGGCTGCCGATCGAGCGCGGCCCGTTCGACCAGGGTCGCGGGCGGCACGGTGCCGTGCCGGAAGGAGAACGACGACGTCGAACGCAGATGCGCGAACACCGGTGACACCCCTTCCGTGACCGGCAGAAGGGGAAGACGCCGTTATCGAACCTATGTTCGAAATGGTAGCGCAGGACGTTCACCTCCGCATCCTGACCAGTGCGAACGGTCGCTTCGCCACCGCGATCTCCACCGCGCGCGAACTCGGCCCGGACTTCGAACGGACGCGCAAGGCCGCCGGGTGGGGCGCGCTCGGTATCGTCGCCGCCGCCTGGGCGGCCGAGTCCACCCCCGAGGGAATGGCGTGGGGGATCCTCGCCGTGGTCGCGGTCGTGTTGCACGTGGTGCGAACCTGGCGGTCCTGACCCGCCGCCATGGGACACGGCCCGCTGCCACACTTCTGTGGCGGCGGGCCGCTGGTGGTTCCGGCCGACGCCCGGGCGGGTCGGCGCGGGCCCGTCGGCGGGTGGTTCAGGTCCTGAACGGATCGGTGCGCCGACCCAGGACCGGCAGGGCCAGGTCCACGCCCCCGTCCCGGGCCCGCCCGGACAGGAAGTCCAGGGACGAGCCGAGGTCGTCGACCAACCGGGGCAACGGCCGTAGCGGGTGCTCCAGGGAAACGGTGAAGTCGTCCCAGTGGATCGGGACCACTCGTCGCGCGCCGGTGCGCTCCACCACGTGGTGCCAGTAGTCGGACCGGAACCGCTCGCCCTGTTCACCGAGTGCGCCCACCCCCAGGTAGACCGTGTCCGCACGGTGGCCGTCGAGGGCGCCCGGCAGCCAGTTGGCGCTGGCGTGGACCAGCAGCTCCCCGTCGGGATGGGCCACGTGCAGCGAGTAGCAGTCGCCCGTCTTGAAGTCGCCGACGCGCCCGGTCCGCAACGGACGGCCGATCACGCCGGGGGCGATGTCACCGGGGCTGTGTTCCGCCGCCAACGCGGTGAGCGTGAGCGAACCGAACCGCATCGGTTCGCCCAGGACCACCGGGTCGCACCGGTCGTGGTCCAGTCCCTGGCCGACGGCGATGTTGTGGGTGGACCCCGAACCGATGAGCCGTGCACCGGTCAGTTCGGCCACCAGGGGAGCATCGAGCGCGTGGTCGAAGTGGGAGTGCGCCACGAACACCGCGTCCAGACGGGAGAGGCCGAAGCGCGCGAGCGCGGCCTCCACCCGGGCCCGGTTCGGGGCGAGCCGCTTGAACGCCAGGTCGAACTTGCTCGGGCGGCTGAAGAAACCGTCGGTCAGCACAGCGGTCTCGCCGTCGGTGAGCAGGATCGTGGATACCCCCAGGAACACCGCGCGCAACCGCCCCGGGGCGTCGGCCGCCGCGGGTTCGCGCAGGTCGACCCAGGGGGACAGGGACGGGCGGAACAGACCGACCCGTGATCGGCGGGTGGATGGGCGGGGGTGAGCGGTCATCGCGTGCCTCGTTCTGCGGGGTGGACGTCCAGTCTGCCGAACGTCCCCGTGCTCGGGGCGTTCGGGACCGTTCACACGGATCGGTGTGAACGCGAGTCCGTGACCATGGGCCCTTGAGGGGCACGACCCTCTCCGATCCCGCAGCCGAGGGGATCGCACCGGGGTGGAGTGAGACCCTTCGCGGCGCACACAGCACGATGCGTGGTGGAGTATGTCGTTTCCGCGACAAGGTCGACGTGTCGCGTCCCACGCGCGATTCGCACAGTAGGTCCGGAGCAGGTCGTGGAACACCCACCCCGCACACCCGGCTCGAGAAGAACTGTCGCGGTGGCCTGTATTACTCCCCGGGCCACGACGTGGTCCCGACCGGACAGGGTGAGGAGCTCCGCGACGCCTGCCGTGCCGGCGGGGCCTGGGTGGAGTGGCGACGGACCTTCTCCGGACCGCACCTGATGAGCTTCTTCCTGGACACCGAGCGTGCCCAGGACCGGCTCGGCGGAGGGTTGACCGATGAACCGGCCCCCGGCACCTGCTGAGACCGGTGACACGGACGGAGTGACACGGTCGCCGGGAACCTCGCCCCGGTGGCCGTTCTCACGTGTGCGGGGCAAGTTTCGCCGGCTCGGACCCGGGATCGGCGGAGCGGGCCAACCGCTCCACCCGCAGCGCCATCTCCAGCTCGAAACGCAGGTCCGGGTCGTCCAACCGATCGCCGAACAGGTTCGTCAACAGGCGAAGGCGGTATCGCACGGTCTGCGGGTGGAGGTGCTGTACCTGGGCCACCCGTTTGGCGTTGTACCCGTGCTGCAACCAGAGCAGGAGGGTCTCGGACAGGCGCTCGCGCTGACCGTCGGACAGCTTCCGAAGTGGGGCCAACCTGGAGGTGATCATCTCCCGCATCAGCTTCCGGTCCCGCAACAGCAGGAGTGGTGTGAGGTGTTCGCTCCACAGGGCGATCCCGTCCGCCGGCACAACGCTCACCTGGACCAGTTCGAGGGTCTCGCGCGCGTGGGCCAGGGAGACGGCCGTCTCGGTGATGTCCACCGGTGGTCCCGCCGCCGCGTTCCGGCCGCGCAACAGACGCTCCAGGGCCCGCAATCTGCCGGGGCCCTCGGGGTCGGGCAGGACGAGGCAGGGGGCGGCCCGGTGGAAGTCGTGCAGTACGTCCGAGGGCAGCGCGGGCGGGGCCGTCTCCTCCCCGTATCCCTGGAGGACGATCACCGCCACCTTGTCGGGGACACGCCACCGGGCCGACGAGGCCAGTTCGGCGATGACCCTGGGGGAGGGGTCGGGTTCGGACAGGAGCAGGTCGACCAGGCGGCCCCGGCGCCGTTGTAGTTCGCCCGACGCCTGGGCCCGCGCCTCGTTGTATCCCTCCGAGGCCGCGGAGGCCATCTCCTCCAGGAACAGGAACGCGGCCTCGGCGACCACGCCGACGTGGTGCTGGGGCAGGAGGTCGGGGTGCTGTTCCTGGACCTTCAGGAGTTCGCGCCACATGATCACGAGGGCGGTGCGCATCGCACTCTGGAGGCTGTCGAGGTTGCGGCCCTCGTGGACCTCCGCCTCACCGAGCATGCGGAACCGTTCCCGTAGCCGGTGGGCGGGCGGATCGGTCCTCCCCACGCGGTCCAGGAACACGGTCAACGCCTCACGGACCGCGGTGCGGGTGGAGGCGGCGTACACCTCGTTCCCGGGACGGAGGTACTCGGGCACGCTCTCGTGGATCCGGGTCACCACCACCTCGGTCAGGGGTTCGACGTGGGAACGGAAGTGGTCGGCGAACTCCACAGGGACGTCGGCCAGGGGGTTGGCTCCCTCCCGGGCCCGACCCTTCGTGGACATCGGAGTCACCTCCACCAGTCGAGTCCCCTCCGTTGCCGGGGCACAAGGTTACCGACGAGTAAAGGAGAGGCTACGGGAGTCGCCCACCGTTGTGAATCCCCGCACGGCCGGTTTCCGCGGGCACCCGGAACGTGTGAAGACCTCGTTCGCCGGGGCGCCCGGGCGGACACCGGTTCTTCCCTGGGCACTTCCAGCCGAAGGCCCGGAAACGACGACGGCACCCGCCGTGTGGTGGATGCCGTCGAGGTGCCCCTGGGGCGAGACGCCGGTCAGTCGACGTAGCGCAGGCCCGCCGTGGCCGACTCCTCGCGCGTCTTGTACATGGCCGGCCCCGGTTCGCCGTCGCGGAACCGGGTGCGCTCGGACTCCTCGTTCTCCTCACACAGGCGAGAGGCCTCCGCCACCCGAGCACCTGCCGGCGGGCTCGACGCCACCTGGGATGATCTTGGCTGTAGCCACAGCGCGGGCGCTCCTCGCCGAAGGGCGGGGGGAGCGCGCGCCGTAGAACCCCATTGGTGTCACGGAAAAGAGGCAAAGGGATGGAAACGTCGGCGAGCGAGCAGCCGTTCAGAGAGTCTGAATGGAAGAAGGTCGAGGGCTTCGACTTCACCGACATCACCTATCACCGTTACGTGGGTCCCGCGCGTAGTGGCGCGGGCAAGGACATCGGTGCGGTGCGTATCGCCTTCGACCGCCCGGAGGTGCGCAACGCCTTCCGGCCGCACACGGTCGACGAGCTCTACACGGCGATGGAGCACGCGCGCTCCTGGACGGCGATCGGTACCGTCCTGCTCACCGGGAACGGGCCGTCCGCGAAGGACGGCGGTTGGGCCTTCTGCTCCGGCGGGGACCAGAGGGTGCGCGGTCGGGACGGCTACCTCTACGAGGACGACGGTTCCGACGGTGAACAAAGAAAGGCCGACCAGGGCCGTCTGCACATCCTGGAGGTCCAGCGGTTGATCCGCTCCATGCCCAAGGTCGTCATCGCCGTGGTCAACGGCTGGGCGGCCGGCGGCGGACATTCGCTCCACGTGGTGTGCGACCTGACCATCGCCTCTCGACAGCACGGGTTCTTCAAGCAGACGGACGCCACCGTCGGCTCCTTCGACGGGGGCTACGGTTCGGCGCTGTTGGCCCGTCAGGTCGGCCAGAAACGGGCGAGGGAGATCTTCTTCCTGGCCCGGCCCTACTCCGCCACCGAAATGCAGGAGATGGGCGCGGTCAACACCGTGGCCGACCACGGTGAGCTGGAGGACACCGCGGTGCGGATGGCCACCGACATCGCCGACCAGTCCCCGCAGGCGATCCGGATGCTCAAGTACGCCTTCAACCTCCCCGACGACGGGATGCTCGGGCAGCAACTGTTCGCGGGAGAGGCGACCCGGCTCGCCTACATGACCGAGGAGGCGGTGGAGGGCAAGACGGCCTTCCTGGAGAAACGCAGCCCCGACTGGTCGGGCTTCCCTCGCTACTACTAGCCGGGTGCGGCCGGGATCGCGTCGCGCGGTCCCGGCCTCGACCTCGACGATTCCCGGACCGTATAGTGGGCCCAAGACCCGTGTCGGATCGTGAGAGGGACCTCCAAGAGATCGAAGGCAGACTGCTCGGCTCGATGAGCCACCCACACCACTTGGGCGAGGGACCTGGCCGATGCTGCCCGAAATCTGGAACCACCCCCACCACAGGTCGGCCCGTGGCAGTTACTCGAATACCTCTTGGCCATCGCGCTCGGGCTGTCCACCTGCGTCTTCATGATCGGCCTGGCCCTCCTCGCCCTCCGGTTCATCCATCAGCGGATGGATGTTCGAGGGAACAGGGGGAGCCCTCCGCCCACGAACGTCGCCGGATGTGGAAGTACGCACAACGTGGTCGGTGACGTCCACGACTCGGGCCTGGTCATACAGGCCGATCGCATCGAAGTCCACGTCACGTCGCCGCCCGGCCGTGATGGCAACCCCTGAGACGCGATCCGCTATTCGGTGGCCGGATAGGTGACGTCGCCGTGGGAATCGATGACGGCGCCGGGACTGGGCCGCGCCGCGTCGATGCGGTCGACGCCGAGGACGTGTCGCACGTCCTCGGCGTGGGCGAGGAGGTGGTCGGCGATGATCCTCCGGTGGCACCGCCACCACACCGCCTCGGAACACATCACGGCCGCGCGCCGGGTGCGTCCCCACTCCCGCAGCTCGGCGAGGGCGCTTCGGAACTCGCCGGAGAGCGCGTGATCGGCGTAGTTGTGGAAGCTCCGATTCTGCCACCAGGCGTTGACCTCGAACGGCACGTCCTTGCTCACCGGACGACGTCCGGTCAGCCCCTCGGCGCGCCGATACCGGATCCCCACCTCATCGAGGACGCCTGAGAGCGTGTCCTGGTCGAATCGCGGATACCGGGTAGAGCCCGCAAGCCTGCGGACGTCGACGACCAGCGCGATGTGGGACTCCTGAAGCAGCCCGATGAACTCGCCGAGCGTTCGGTTGGAGTGGCCGATCGTGAAGAACGGCTCACTCATCTACCAGCCGCAAGGCGCTGCCCTTGTGGGCGGCGACGTGGTCGGTCTTGTCGCTCTTGATCTCGTACTGCGGATCGTCCTTCGACGCCCGGCGGGTGTGGCCCTTGTACTCGAAGTCCTTCGTGTGCACCTTCGTCACCGTGCCCGAGACGTGCCCCGCCTCCGAGTTCCAGGTCACGCGATCACCGACGTTGAACCGGTTGGACATGTCGACTCCCTCCGTGATCGACCCATTGAAACACCCGGCCCCAGGAAACATCGGAACGGACACAGCCGAACCCGATATCCGGTCGAAGCGCGGACCACGCCGCCGGGGCCGTGCGCCGGAGGCGGGGGCGTCTACACGAGCTCAGGGCTTACGGGCGACGCCGCCGTACTGGGCGACCTCTCGGATAGCGCCCACCCGGCTCTCCTCGGGCCGCCAGAACGGGACGGAGACCACACCGGGTTCCAACAGCTCCAACCCTTCGAAGAAGGCGCCGATCTGCTCCGGTGTGCGCAGGTGGATGGGTTGGGCCGCGTTCTCGTTCCAGGCCTTGGCCGCCTCCACGATCTGCGGACTGGTGTCGGTGCTGTCGCACAGGGCCAGGAAGCTCCCCGAGGGCAGGGCGTCCACGTAGGCGCGTGCCACCGCGTAGGTCCGCTCATCGGCGGGGAAGTGGCCGAGCGTACCCATGATGACCAATCCGATCGGTCGGGTGAAGTCCAGGTGCTCACGGGCCTGGGCCAGCAGCGTCTGCGGGTCGAGCAGGTCGGCGTCGATGTAGTCGGTGGTGCCCTCCTCGGAACTGGTCAACAGAGCCCGGGCGTGCGTGAGCACCAAGGGGTCGTTGTCGACGTAGACGATCCTGGATTCGGGGGCGACCGACTGGGCGACCTCGTGGGTGTTGTTCGCGGTGGGCAGGCCGGTCCCGATGTCCAGGAACTGCCGGATGCCCTCTTCCCGGGCCAGATGGGCGACCGAGCGGAGGAGGAACCGACGATCGGCGCGCATGACCTCGACGATCTCGGGGAAGGCGGACTCGACCTGCTCGCCCAAGGCGCGGTCGACCGGGTAGTGGTCCTTGCCCCCCAACCAGAAGTTCATCACCCGTGCGGAGTGGGGGACGGTCGTGTCCAAGGGGATACGTGGGGTGTTCATGGGGGCCTTCCTGGGCGGCGGACGATCCGGGGGATCAGCGGTCATTCTCCTCTCGCGCGGACCCTCTTCGCAAACGAGAAACCCCTGTGCACAAGGGTTTTCGCGAACATCGACGCCGAAGGCCTTCCCGTGTCGGTCCCCGGCCGCCGTGCGCCCACCACCGACCTCGTTCTCTAGGACGTCGACGCGCCCGACCGCGAAGCGAAGGTCCGTTGCGAGTCGGTGTACATCGTCCGGTCGGATATAGCCCGTGAGGACGCCATAACAGCCTGACCAGGCAGATTCCTCCAGGAGGCCTGCGTCTCGGTCGGGTCTTCGAAAAATATCCTCGCCCAACGGAACTCAAGTGTCCCGACCGCCATCGGAACACACAGAAAGCAACCACACTGACACAGAACCTGACACGGAAACCGACACAGACACATGTGGGGCGACCGGTCGTCGATCCGGACCGGGTCACCTCGACAGTGGAACCCGTTCGGTGTACCGGCTCCCGAAAACACTTCCACAGGCTTGATCGCAGCCACCCGTCCGCAATTTTGTACGTCCTTCCTCGGGAAGAAAGGAACATCATGAAGCTCGATGTCCGTTCCAGCGCCCTGGCCCTCGCGACCGCTGGTCTGGTGGTCGTCGGTTCCACGGCCTGCTCGGCCCAGGGAATGATCGACGCGGTGTCATCGGTCGACCCCGCGCATACGGGCGAGAACTCCCAGGTCGACGAAGGCGCGGAGACCCTGGCGGGCGAGCTGGAATTCCTGGCCCCGGGCGAGTTCATCATCGACGGACAGGCCTTCTACATCGCCGAGGACACACGGATCCTGGGCGGCCACCACGTCTGCCCCGCTGAAGACGGTGTCGACGAGACCGGTTTCGGAATCGTGGAGTGCGACCTGGAGACCCTCGAAGCCACCGTCCAGGGGGACACGGCCGTCTTCGCCGAGGTCGAGGTGAACGAGGAGGGCAACGCCGAGTCGGTCACCGAGTACGACAACGACGGCCACTACGACTCCGTTGAACCCGACGGCCAGGACGGGGCCCCCGAGGAAGGCACCGAGGCCCCGGAGGAGTCCGGTGGGTTCACCGGGACCGCCACGGGAGAGCTGGAGTACATCGCCCCGGGCGAATACCGCGTCGATGGCACGGCGTTCTACGTGGCCGAGGACACCACGATCATCGCGGGGATCTATGCCTGCGCCGAAGGTGTTCAGGACCCCGACACCGGCGAGGTGAGGTGCGACTTCGACGAGTTCGACGCCACTCTCGCGAACGGGACCGTCATCCTGGCCTCGGTCGAGATGGTCGACGGGATCGCCGAGTCGATCACCGAATACGAGGCCTGAGGCGCTGAGGCCCTCCCGGGGAACGGGACGCGGCCGCGACCGTCATCATGATGACCGCACTCCGAGTCGGGGGTGTTGGGAGACACGAACGTTTCCCGACACCCCCGCATCGTTTCATCGATCACTGACCCGGCGAACGGGACCGGTTGTTCGGTAGGGCGCCGATGCTCGAAGAGCACTACCGTGGAAACAGCGAAAGCGGGCTCCCGAAGGAACCCGCTTCGAAGTTGATCTCCCGGATATCTTCCAAGGCGGGACGATCATCTTCACCGCCACAGTCAGATGACTCTCTGACCTGCGGTGCTACTTGTGGGCGATACAGGACTCGAACCTGTGACCCCTACCGTGTCGAGGTAGTGCTCTAGCCAACTGAGCTAATCGCCCTGGGTGAAACTGGGAGGTGGAGACGGGATTTGAACCCGTGTAGACGGCTTTGCAGGCCGCTGCCTCGCCTCTCGGCCACTCCACCGAGTACACGTGGGCGGGGTGAACCGCACCAGCGTCTCCTCCGAGCGGACGACGGGATTCGAACCCGCGACCCTCACCTTGGCAAGGTGATGCTCTACCAGCTGAGCCACGTCCGCTTGCATTCGGGCCCGGCCTCTCGGTCCTGCCGGGGCCTTGCCTTGCTGCTGGTTAAGACTTTAGCGGAGATTCGACGGACGGCAAAATCGATGTTGGGCGCGGTTGGGTGCGGCGGTGGTCGACGTACCGGAGGGACCCGGTAGCGTCCGCGACACGGGGCCCGGTAGGGACGGGGCGCACCTTGCCGGAGAAGGAGGATCTGACCGTGGCGGAGGAGTGCGGGAGACACCAGGGGGAGACGTCCTGGTCAAGGGCGCGCGAGCTGGCCCGAGGGCTGGGGGAGACGCGGGGCTGCCCCGTGGCGGACCTTCCGTTGGCGGAGACCCTGGGCGGCAGGCTGGCCGAGGACCTGAAGGCGTTGGTGGGACTGCCCGCGTTCGACGCCTCGGCGATGGACGGGTACGCGGTGGCCGGTCCATCCCCCTGGAGGCGGGCCGGGACCCAGTTGGCGGGCACGCCGCTGGCCGGACTGTCGTTGACCGCGGGTGAGGCGGTGGAGATCGCCACGGGTGCGCGGGTTCCCAAGGGCACCGAGTCGGTGCTGCCCTACGAGCACGCCGAGGTCGTGGACGGTTGGGTGAGCGGAGAGGCGCAGCCCGGCCGGCACGTGCGCTGGAGCGGGGAGGAGACCGCCCCCGGCGAGACCGTGCTGGAGGCGGGCACCGAGGTCACCCCCGCCGTGCTGGGGCTGTCCGCCTCGCTGGGGCACGACGCGCTGCCGGTGCGTCTGCCCGCGGTGGAGGTACTGGTCACCGGGGACGAGATCACCGCGGAGGGGTTGCCGGGGGAGGGAACGGTGCGTGACGCCATCGGTCCGCTGATGCCCGGGGTGGTGTCCTGGGCGGGCGGCCGACTGCTGCGTACGCGCCATCTGGGTGACGGCCATGACGACCTGCACGAGGCACTGATCGGGGGCGGGGCCGACGTGGTGGTGGCGTGCGGATCCTCTTCCAAGGGCCCGGCCGACCATCTGCGCGCGGTCCTGAACGGACTCGGAGCGAACGTGGTGGTGGACGGGGTGGCCTGTAGGCCGGGGCATCCACAGCTGTTGGCGCACACCGAGGAGACCGTCTTCGTGGGTCTGCCCGGCAACCCGAACGCCGCGCTGGTCGCCTCCCTCACGCTGCTGGTTCCACTACTGGCCGGGATGGTCGGCCGAGACGAAGCGACCCTGGGCCTGGGGCGGGCACCGTTGGCCGGTGAGGTCCGGGGACGAAGCGGGGGAGGGACCCGACTGATGGCGGTGCGAGTGGTGGACGGGCGTGCCGAACCGGTGGGCCACGACCGCCCGGGGAGTCTGCGAGGAGCCGCGCTGGCCCAGGCCTACGCGGTGGTTCCGCCGGAGGGCCCGGGGGCGGACGTGGAACTACTCCGGTTGCCGGGAGCGTAGGTCTCCCGCCGGCTCCGTCCTTCGGCGTGGCATCGGGGACCTCGGTCACCGATCGGATGTGCCATGGACCACAGGGGGCGGCCCCAGGGAGGACACGCTCCCCGGGGCCGCCCCCTGTCTTCACCGAACCCGGGCTCGTGCGCCCTCGTCGGTCGATGCCGCCCCGGTCACCGACCCGGTCGACGCCTCCGTGGCGCCCGCGCCGTCTTCGGGCTCGGGCACCTGTGCCACGTCTGTCGCGGCCGGGGCCGGGGCCTCCACCGCCGGGTTGCCCCGTCCGAGCAGCAGGAACCAGGCCTGAACGGCCGCGACCAACACGATCACCACGGCGATCGTCGAGGTCAGGTGCATGCCGTCGGTGAACGCGGCCCGCGCGCCGTCCATGAGGGCCGCGCCCGGGCCACCGCCCACCTGGTTCGCGGCGGTGGCGGCGCCGCCCAACGTCTCCCGGGCGGCCTCGGTGGCCGCGGCCGGAACCCCGTCCACCTCGGTCAGGTTGGTCCGGTAGAACGCGGTCAGCACACTGCCCAGCACGGCCACACCGAGCGCTCCGCCCATCTCGTAGGCGGTCTCGGAGATCGCCGAGGCGGCGCCGGCCCGCTTGGGCGGGGCCGCGGACATGATGGCACCGTTGGTCAGGGTTTCGGCGAAACCGCTGCCCAGGGCGATCAGCGCGAAGGCCGTGGAGACCAGGACCACACCACGGGTGACGTCGTCGGCGGGCGTGAACAGCAGGGTGGCGAACCCGCCCGCGGTGACGGTCAGGGACACCCCGAGCACGGTGGACAGGCTCAGGTGGCGGGCCACCCGGGCGGCGACCAGGCCGGCGACGACCGAGATCACCAGGCCCGGCACCAGCACGATGCCGGCGCGCATGGGCGAGACGCCGAGGACCAGCTGTAGGTACTGGGTGAGGAAGAACAACGACCCCACCATCGAGAACACGATCATCAGGTTGGTGGCCACGGCGACGCTGAACACCCGTGAGCGGAACAGGTCGATGTCGATGAGCGGGTCCGTGAGCCCCCGCTGGCGTCGGACGAACAGGTAGCCCAGGGCCAGTCCGAGCACGAGGGAGACGATCGGCGCCACCGTCAGGCCCCCGGAGGCCAGCTTCTTGATCCCGTACACGATGGGCAGCATGGCGCCCAGCGATAGCACCACGCTGACCAGGTCGATCCGGCCGGAGTCGGTGTTGCGCGATTCGCGCACCAGCAACGGCACCAGGATCAGGATGAGCGCCATCACCGGCAGGTTGATCAGGAACACCGAGCCCCAGAAGAAGTGCTCCAACAACCAGCCGCCCAGGATCGGGCCGAGGGCGGCACCACCGGAGAACCCGGACGCCCAGATCGCGATGGCGAGCAGGCGCTGGCGCGGATCCAGGAAGATGTTGCGCAGCAACGACAGGGTCGAGGGCATCAGCGAGGCGCCGGCGATTCCCAGCAGGGCGCGGGCGACGATCAGGGTCTCGGCGTTGGGCGCGAAGGCCGCGATCAGGGAGGCCACGCCGAAGGCGGCCGATCCCATCATCAGCAGGCGTCGTCGCCCGATCCGGTCACCGAGCGAACCCATGGTGATCAACAGGCCGGCCAGGATGAAGCCGTAGATGTCGACGATCCACAGCAGCTGACCGGAGGTGGGGCGAAGCGCCTCGCTCAGCGCCGGCACGGCGAACCCCAACACGGTCATGTCGACCGAGATCAGGAGCACGGGCAGTACCAGGACCGCGAGCGCGGCCCATTCACGCGGGCCCGCGAGCGCGGGCGGGGCACCGTCGCCTCCGTGCGCGCGTACAGGGTCGTTTCCGGTCTTGGCGGAGCTCATCATTCCCTCGTTCGTCGAATCGCAGGATGTCGCGCGGCTCGTGCGAGGGCGCGGAGGTGGCCCGCGACGAAGGGTGTCGTCGTGGCCGGACGGGAAGTCTGGTCGACCGGTCGCGCCGCGGAACGCGTAGACCGGGACTCTTCAACCGTCCAGCCGGTACAGTACCGTCCGGCCGGTACAGTGTCAATCGTGAGTACTTCGAATACACGTGACCGCATCCTCGACTCGCTCCAGGGCATCCTCGTCAGCGTGGGTTACTCCGCGGTGACCCTGGATGCGGTGGCGCGCGAAGCCCAGGTGTCCAAGGGAGGTCTGCTGTACCACTTCCCTTCCAAGGCCGCCCTGATGAACGGGCTGGTCCAACGGCTGGTCGAGTTGGCCGAGGCCGAGTTCGAGGAGGCGCGTGAGGGCGACGAGGGCGTGGTCAGGGTCTTCCTGCGCACGTCGCTGCCGCAGAGCCCCGAGGAGCGGGAACTGTACTGGGCGCTCATCGCCGCCCTGCGCAGCCACGAGGAGTTGGAGGAAGAGGCGGTACAGCACGTGCAGTACCTGTTCGCGCACTGGCGCGAGCTGCTGCACGAGGAGCTCACCGACCCCGTCCTCGCCGAGATCATCCTGCGGGCCGGCGACGGCCTGTACATGGCGGCGATCGCCGGTCTGTCCCAGCCCGACCCCGAACTCACCCAGAAGATGATCGATCGCCTGGTCGAGGAGTCCGACCTGGTCCGCCGCCCTCGTTGAGGTCCCCGCCCCTATGCCCGGTCCTCGAAGACCCGCGCCTCGGCGCGGCCGCGTGGGGTCTCTCCCGTGCTCGTGGGGGCGTGTGCGAGGGGTCTGGTGTGGGACGGGCGGGTCGAGGGCATGATGCCGGCTCCGGTTCCCTTGCCGCCGGCCGTTTCCGTGAGCCCGGGGCCGGGACCGGAAGGTGACCGTGTGGTGCTGTTCACGTGCCCTGGAACGTGGTTTACTTCCGAGTAACTTCGTTGCCGTGGTCGGGTTTCGTGCCGGTCACGGGCCTGCTTACCTGGTGAGGTGAAGTGTGCACTACCTCGATGAGTGGGGTGTGCCGGGTCGACCCGGGGGCCGCTCTTCGCGAGACTGTTCCCACCTCGCCGGGGTGTCCACGGGGTGAGAACACGCAGACGGGAAAGTGGGGGGCGGATGCACAGGCTCACCAACCAGGTACGACCGTATGCCTGGGGCGCGAGGGCCGCCATCCCAGGGCTGTTGGGCGTCGAACCCGACGGCACGCCCCAGGCGGAACTGTGGCTGGGGGCCCACCACGGCGCGCCCAGCACCGCGCACTGCCGGAACGGCTCAAGACCCCTGCCCGAACTGATCACCCAGGACCCCGAGCGCGTGCTCGGTCCGGCCACCGCCGAACGCTTCGGCGCCCGCCTGCCCTACCTCCTCAAGTACCTGGCGGCCGAGGCGCCCCTGTCCCTACAGGTCCATCCCGACGCCGCCCGTGCCCGCTCCGGATACCAGGCCGAGGAGCGCGCCGGGATCCCCGTCGACGCCCCGCACCGCAACTACCGGGACCCCCACCACAAACCCGAGCTGTTGCTCGCCCTGGAACCGTTCGACGCCCTATGCGGTTTCCGGGAACCCGCCGCGACCCACGCCGACCTGGTCGGCCTCGACTCCGACCTGGCCGTGCGGCTGCGCGAGGACCTGTCGCGCTCCGACATCCACGCCGCGCTGCGCGCCGCCCTGACCCGCCTGCTCAGTCTTCCGTGCGCCGACCGTGGCCGGATGATCGACGAGTTCGTCGCCGAGTGGATCGCACGCGACCGCGTCTGCGCGCACGCGGAGATCGTCGCCGACCTGGCCGACCGCTACCCGGGCGATCCCGGGGCGATCGCCGCGCTGCTGCTGAACCGGCTCACCCTGTGGCCGGGCCAGGCCCTCTTCCTGCCCGCGGGCAACCTGCACGCCTACCTCCAGGGCACCGCCGTGGAGGTGATGGCCAGCTCCGACAACGTGCTCCGTGCCGGCTTGACCGGCAAACACGTCGACGCTCCCGAGCTGCTCGACGTGGTGGACTTCTCCGTCCTGCCCATCCCCTACGCCCGACCCGAATTCCTCGACGGGCGCCGCGAGTTCCGTCCACCCGCCCCCGAGTTCGCGCTGCACGAGATCGGCCCCGGTCGAGTCACTGCGCACCTGCCCGGGGCGGGGCCCACCGTGATCCTGGTCCTGCACGGCGAGGTGGAACTGGTCGCCGAGGTCGGGGAGGGCCTCACCCTGAGCCGTGGTGAGTCGGTGTTCGTGCAGGCCGACAGCGGGCCCATCAAGGTCGAGGGGCAGGGCCACGTGATCGCCACGACCGTCGGCGCGCACTGAGCGGAGCCGCGGCGCATCGCCTTGCGGAACGAGGACACCGACAACACCGATAACGTGGGCCCCTGCAGTTCACAGTAGCGAGAGGGGACCCGTTATGGCGCTCGAGCGTCCGGAGATCGACTTCATCGAGGGCCCGCCGCCCGCGGACCTGGAGATCACCGACATCCAGGTCGGCGAGGGCGAGCAGGCCGGCCACGGCAGCACCGTCAGCGTCCAGTACGTCGGGGTCGCCCACTCTACGGGCGAGGAGTTCGACGCCAGCTGGAACCGCGGCGAGCCGCTCAACTTCCGTCTGGGTTCGGGCCAGGTCATCTCGGGCTGGGACCAGGGCGTCATGGGCATGCGCGTGGGCGGCCGTCGTCAGCTGGTCATCCCGCCGCACCTGGCCTACGGCGACCGTGGCGCCGGCGGCGTCATCAAGCCGGGGGAGACCCTGGTCTTCGTGGTGGACCTGGTCGGCGTCAACTGACCCGGTTCGGTCCCGTCGGGGGCTGACGCGGCAGGGGCTCGCGGCGCGTCCGGACGCGCCGCGAGCCCCTGCCCTTCCCGCTCGTCCTACCCCAGGGTTGCGCCCACCTTCACGTGGCCCTTGAGCAGGTCGCGGGCGATGGTGCGGCGCTGGATCTCGTCGGTGCCCTCGAAGATGCGCAGCAGCCGGACGTCCCGGTAGAAGCGTTCGATGGGCAGCTCGCGGGTGTAGCCCATGCCGCCGTGGATCTGCATGACACGGTCGACGATCTCGTTGGCCTTGACCCCGCCGAACAGCTTGGCGATGGACTGCGCGTGCCGGGAGTCCTTGCCTTGGGAGACCTGCCAGGCGGCGTGCAGCACCAGCAGACGCAGCGCCTCGATCTCGGTCTGGGAGTCGGCGATCATCCACTGGATGGCCTGCCGGTCGGCGATCGGCGCGCCGAAGGTCTCGCGGGTCTTGGAGTACTCGATGGCCATGTCGAGCAGTCGTTCGCAGCCGCCCAGGGCACGCGCCGGCAACAGGTAGCGGCCCTTGCCGATCCACTTCATGGCCAGCGCGAAGCCCTGGCCCTCCTCGCCGAGGACGTTGGCGTGCGGGACGCGCACGTCCTGGAAGATGAGCGATGCGGGGCGACGCTCGCCCATGGTGTCGATGGGCTCGGAGGTCCAGCCCATGTCGCGGTCGACGAGGAAGCAGGTCACACCGCCGTTGGCGCCCTTATCCGGGTCGGTGACGGCGAAGACCATGGTGAAGTCGGCCTCGTTGCCACCGGTGATGAAGGTCTTCTCGCCGTTGATGATCCACTCGTCGCCCTCGCGGACGGCCTTGGCGCGGATGGCCTTGGCGTCGGAACCGGCGCCGGGCTCGGTGATGGCGAAGCAGGACTTGCGCTCACCGGCGATGGTGGGCAGCAGGTAGCGCCGCTTCTGCTCCTCGTTCGCGTAGTAGAGGATGTTGTCGGCCTCGCCACCGAACTTGAAGGTCAGGAAGGTCCGACCGAGTTCGATCTCGATGAGGGCCTCGCTGACCGCGTCCAGACCCATGCCGCCGTACTCCTCCGGCGTGGCC
The DNA here is from genome assembly GCF_001570765.1 of Nocardiopsis listeri NBRC 13360. Classification (GTDB taxonomy): domain Bacteria; phylum Actinomycetota; class Actinomycetes; order Streptosporangiales; family Streptosporangiaceae; genus Nocardiopsis; species Nocardiopsis listeri. The sequence goes on from NZ_BCSH01000047.1 coordinate 36,051, forward strand.
ACGCCCCAGAAGTCGGACTTACGGGCCAACGCGCGCAGCCGGTCGCGCTCCTCGGCGGTCAACCCGGGAGGGTGGCCTTCACGTTCGCGCCGCAGAACCTCGTTCTCCAGCGGCATCAGCTCCCGCTCGACGAAGGTCCGCACCCAGCTCTGGATGGCGCGCTGCTCCTCGCTCAGTGAGAAATCGATCACGGCTGCTCCCCAATAACCTAACGCTGTTCGGTTCTTTGAGGGTACGATGCGCCTCGCCCTCCCCGCAAGGGTGTGACCGAACAGTGTCGGTTCGAATCGTCGCCGGCCCACCTCACCGCGCCGTCGTGCGATGATCGGCGGACGCCGAACCGGACGGGCCGGTGGCGGCGCAGCGTAGAAGGAGAGCCTTGCCGTGGCCCGACCCAAGACTCCGCTTCTGAGCAAGCCGGCCATCCGGCAGGTCGCGCTCACGCTCATCGACCGGGACGGCCTGGAGAAACTCTCCATGCGCAGGATCGCCCAGGAGCTGGACGTCCAGGCCGCCTCGCTGTACAGCCACTACCGCACCAAGGAGGAGCTGCTCAGCGACGTCGCCAACGAGGTCATGGCGCACGTGGACGTCAGCGAGTTCGAGGGCGGGGACTGGCGCGCCGGGTTGATCGCCTGGGCCCGTTCCTATCGCGCGGCACTGGCCGAGCACCCGAACCTGCTGCCGGTGATCGCCTCCGGCCCCGGACGTCGGGAGGAGGCGCTGCGCCGAGCCGACGCGGTCCACGGGGGACTGGTGGGCGCCGGATGGCCGCCGCGCTTCGCCACGATGATCGGAGCCTCCACCAAGTACCTGGTCGTGGGCGCCGCCACCAACTCCTTCGCACGCGGTTTCGACGACGACGTGCGTGTCTACCAGGACCGTTATCCGAACCTCTCCCAGGCCCACCGGCTGGCCGAGGTCGCCGCGGAGATCGACGAGGACAGTTTCGAGCTGGCGCTGACCGCGTTCCTGGACGGACTGACCCCGGTCTTCGAGAGGGTTCGGGCGGAGGCGGCCGAGACGACGCAGGGCTGAGTTCTCGGCCGCGCACCGGGACCGGTCAGGAACCGGTCGGCTTGATCTCCTCGTTGGTGGCCAACGCGCCGCGTTCCAGCCGGTCGAGCAGACCGCCCCCGGCCGTGGAGAGCGACCGCCGCGCGATCTCCTTGCCGTAACGGATCCGGGTGAGGGTCTCCGGCAGCCGGCTCTCCAGCCTTCGGTGGGCGACCCGTCCCAGCAGCCACGCGGCCGGCACCCCGTTGAACAGGGCCACCGGCACCGCGATCCAGGGGATCCCCTGGATCGCCCCCCACACCAGGACCGCCAGGGTCGGCGACGACAACAGCGGGACGGCGAGCAGCATGATCCACACCTGCACCTGGACGTCACCGGTGTCGTTGGCGTCCACGCGCTTGTGGGGATCCACGCCAGGGGTCACGGTCACCACAGACAGCAGGGACGCCAGCCCGTTGCTCACCCCGGTGAACACCAGTAGACAGGCGAGCACGTGGGGGACCGCCCAGTACTGGCCGGAGGCGACGATGGCCGCCGCGCTCAGCAGGGTCGCCGGCGGGGCGATGAGCACGGCGATGGCGATCTGTCTGCCGCGCACGTCGGCGCGGATGGTGTCGCGGTCCTGGCCGACCACGGTCAGCCACAGGGCCGTTCCGTCGTGCCCGTACATGTTCGACCCGCCCATGCCCATGATGAGCGCGGCGAACACACCGGCGAACGGCATGACCTGGGGGAAGTCGGCGACCAGCCCCAACAGGCCGATGAACAGGCCCGCGTACAGGGCCGACCTCAGTTCCAGTCCGCGCCAGGGGTCCCGCCACCAGGAGCGCAGTTCCTTGCCGACCACCGCGCCCAGCGGGGTGTCGGGCAGCAACGACCGCCGGTCCTCCAACACTCGGGATCCCAGCGGCCGCGAACGTCGGCCTACCCCGCGAGTGGACACGCTCGGCGCCAGCAGACGCCCGGTGACCAGCACCGTAACCACGGTCAACAGCGCGAACGCGCCCAGCCACGCGAAGGCGGCGCTCCACGAACCCGCGGTCGCCGCGTCCACGGCCAGCACCGGCCAGGAGGTGGGCAGTACGGCCAGGACCGACGCGGCCGTGCCTTCGAAGCCCCTCTCGGTGAGGTTCCCCGACGCGACGAACGCCGGCTGGACCGCCACCCAACCGAAGAACAGCCCGGCGACGATCAGCCCCCACTGGAGCGAGGCGATCTCCATGCCGAGCCGGGAGTGCATCGCCGCGCCCAACCCCCGGAACACCAACCGTCCCAGCGAAACCGAGAACACCACCAGCGTCAGCACGCCCAGTAGACCCAGGAAGAGGGTCGCCGGATCCGAGACGTAGGCGTGCCAGGCCAGGGCCGCGGCGGACACCAGCGTCATCACCGGGCCGAACCCGACGAACATGGTCACCAGCAGGCCCAGACCCACCCGGTTCCGGTCCAAGGGCAGGAGCGTGAAGTACTGCGAGCGCAGGACGCCCACCCCGTTGGTGACGGTCGGGCCCAGGATCCACGATCCCGCCCACACCGCCAGGGCGAGCATCAGCAGACTCGACCGCACGGCGTCCGAGGCGGCGGCCACGGCCAAGAACCAGGTGAACGCGGTGCCGCCCACGAGCAGGAGCACCGTCAGCCACCGGGTGCCGCTCCTGGTGTGCCGGCCCAGGGTGAACTTGAGCCGGATCAGGAGTTCAACCACGCCAGGTCCCCCTCTCCGACCTCGCGCGCGCCGACCAACCGCACGAAGGTGTCCTCCAAGGTCGCGTCCGTCCCCCGCACCTCGGAGAGCGTGCCGTCGGCCAGGACCCGGCCGTCGGCGATGATCGACACCCGATCGGTGAGCTGCTCGACCAGCGCCATCACGTGGCTGGAGATGACGACCGTCCCACCACCGTCGGTGAACCGGCGCAGGATGGCGGTCAGCACCCGAGCCGACACCGGATCCACGGCCTCGTACGGCTCGTCCAGGACCAGGACCTCCGGCGCGTGCAGCAACGCGGTGGCAAGCCCGATCTTCTTGCGCATGCCGGTGGAGTACTCGGCGACCAGGACCCCGTCCCGTTCGGCCCGATCCAGCTCCAGAACCTGGAGCAGCTCCCGGGCCCGGGTACGGGTGAGCCCGCGTTCGAGACCGCGCAGCCGCCCCCAGTGGTCGAGGAGTTCACCGGCGGTGAGCCGTTCCGGTAGTGAGAGGCCGTCAGGCAGCACACCCAGGTTCCGTTTGGCACCGACCGGATCGGTCCACACGTCCACGCCCAGCACCCGAGCGGCCCCCGAGTCCGGGCGCAGCAGTCCCACCGCCATCGACAGCGAGGTGGTCTTGCCCGCGCCGTTGGGACCGACCAACCCGAGCATCGTGCCACGGGGGACGGCCAGGGATACCCCGTCCGCGGCCCGGGTCTCGTTGAAGGTCTTGGTCAACGCGTCCAGCTCCAGGGCCGCAACGTCGCTCGTGGACGGTTCTGCGCTCTCCATGCCTTCCATGCTGGTCGCGGACACGGACCGCGCGCATCGGCCGTACGGACATCCACGGCCGGCCGGGTGGACAGGCGTGCCCGCCGGACCGCCGGTTTCGGTGGCCACACGATCGAGGCCCGGCGGCGGGTGACCGTTCTAACCTGGGGTGGACGGCCCGAGTACATCGCGAGGAGAGGGAAGGCGTGGAACCCGACCACCGAAGTCGCCGTAGCCGCCGCGACGTGGTCGTGGACTCCCTGCTGACCGTGTTCGCCGCGCTCTACGGCCTGGCCGGTTTCGCCTCCTACGGCGGTGACCTGTACCCCGTCGACCGTGTGCCCGACTGGCTGCTGTGGCTGGACCTGGCCTTCCTTCCGGCCTGTTGTGCCGCCCTGTGGTGGCGGCGCTCCCACCCGCTCACGGTGGCCCTGGGCATGGCTCTGGTCTCGGTGTTCTCGGTGACGGCGGTGGGCGCGCTGGTCGTCGCCCTGATCTCTCTCGCGGCCTACCGGCCCTTCCCCCGTGCCGCCGCGGTCACCCTGCTGACCGTGGTGCTGTCGCTGCCCTGGGTCGTGCTGGTCCCGCAGGGCCCCGGAGGCTCGATCGTCACGATGGTGATGATCGTCGTGGTGCTCAGCGCCTGCCTGGCCCGAGCACGACTGGAGCTGCTCAGCGTACGGGAACGGGAGGTCGCCGAGGCGGTGACGGCGGGGTTGTCCAACGCCGAGATCGCCGACCGGCTGTACATGTCGATGGGGACGGTCAAGGCACACGTGTCCAGCGCCCTGACCAAGCTGGACGTGGGCGGACGGATCCAGTTGGCGTTGCTCGCCCACGACGCCCAGAACCCCGACTGAGCCGGAGGGGACACCTCGTGTCGCAGTGCGAAGAGGCGATTGCGCGTGGGGCGAGCGGTTCGGGAGGCGCCCCCGGACGTAGCATCGCCCTCGACGAGACGTTCGACCGAGGAGGTAGTGCCCGTGGCCGAGAACCGTGTGGTCTGGGGGAAGAAGGTCCCACAGGTCTACAAGAAGCTCGACGAGGTCGACCAGATCCTGGCCGAACACCTCGACACCACCGTGCTCGAACTGATCAAGCTGCGTTCCTCGGTGCTCAACGGCTGTGCCTACTGCGTGGACCTGCACACCCGGCGGGCACTGACGGAGGGTGAGTCGCAGCAGCGCCTCTTCCTGGTGCCCACCTGGTACGAGGCAGGTGAGGTCTTCACCCCGCGTGAGCGGGCCGCCTTCGCCCTCACCGACGAGATGACCGAGATGGGCGAACACGGGGTGTCCGACGCCACCTACGACGCCGCGGCCGGGCACTTCGACGAGACCGAACTCGCCGCCCTGATGTCCGCCATCGCGATGATCAACCTCTACAACCGACTGGCGGTGACCGGACGTCTGCACGTCAAGAAACGCTGACGGGCGGGGCGCGAGGGTGGTCGGAGCCCGTGGTCAGAGTTCCTCGCCGGGGACCCGGCAGTATCCGGCCCCGTACTCCAGAGCGGACAGGGTCATCTCCACCACCCGGGCGCGGTGTTCGGCGAGCCGGTCGACGTCGACGAAGGTGCGCAGCGCGCCCGGAACCAGGGTGGCCAGGGCGCCCTCCACCAGGGGGTCGGCCAGTCGGGTGCGCAGCGCTGCCACGGTTCCGGGCCATCGGGCCTCCAAGATCGCGCCGTCGGCCACCGCGGTGTGCCAGACCGAGGTCAGGTAGGGCTCCGGAACCACTCCGGACAGGCCACCGTGGTGTGCCTTCAACGCCGTGGCCAGGTCCTCTTCGGACACACCCCAACCCGTCAGCACCGCGGCCAGTGGTCGGTGCGCCTCGGGGACGTCGTGGTCCAGGTCGACCAGCACCGGTGTGCCGAGGTTCCAGCGCAGGAACGGCAGGGCCCTGGGTGGTTCCAGGACACCGTCATGGTGGCGCACCGGCCCGGGGGCGAAGCAGACCGACCTTCGGAGTCCTTGCCCGTCGTTGCCGACCAGGCTCGGATGGTCCTCGTGTTCCACCGGGTTGGGCACCGCCACCAACGGGGTGAGGCCGCGCTCGCGTATGAAGCGCAGCACCGCGCGATCCCCGGGCACCCCGGCGAGTTCGGTGTCCTCCAAAAAGCGCGCCAGCTCCACGGAGAGCTCCCGTGGCAGGACCAACGCCACCATGGGCGCGTACGGGTTGACCACCGGGACCGCGCCGACCCCGGTGAACACCGCCCAGCGGGCCAGGACGGCGGTGCGCGAGCCCCATTCGACGAACAGGGACACCGGTGACCCGGGGTGGGCGGCCAGGATGCCTTCCAGGATGCCGGCGAACCCGTCGGCGAGACGGGCGTCGTCCTGCAACACCAGGTGGTGATCGGTGTGGTGGAGCGCGGCGGCCCCGAACGCCACCCGGGCAGCGCGCAGGGCGGTGGGCGGCCCGCCTGGGTCCGGGTCGGTGACCACCCCGGCCCGTGGCAGGCCGGTCCGCTCCGCGATCAGGGCGGCCTGTTCGGCACGGTCGGGGTGGGTCATCACCACGGTGGACACGGAAGGAGGAGGCGCCGAGACGCCGTTTCGGGGGGAGGCCATGCCCTGATCCTAGTTTTCCCGGACCCCTTCCGCAGGGTTGTCCACAGGTTGGTTCCGTCGGATCCGCCACGGACGCGCACCCCGGTGCGGTCATCGTATTCCACGGCGCGGTGGCCGGTGAGGGGCCCGGGCACCGAACCGCCCCGTTCCGGAACAGGCGGAACGGGGCGGAGACCGGGTGCGGTCAGCCCGAGGACCGGTGGCGTGGGCTGTCCTGTTCCGGAGAGGGGGTGGGTCGCGGCGTGGTGGTGGGTCTCTCGTGCGCCGCCCGGTACCCGGCCCGGTAGACGGCCGTGGCGCCGCTCTCACGGGTGGCGGACGGCCAGCCGGCGGTGAGGACGAAGACGATCAGGATGTCGATGGCGATCACGATCGCCGACCACAACGGCATGGCGATGAGGAAGACCAGTTGGGCGAGCGCGTTCATCGAGGCCAGGAAGGTACCGAGGACCCGCGCCCAGGTGCGCCCGGTGAGCACCGCCGCACCGGCGACGACCATCAGCACGCCCCAGACACCGAACAGCAGGCCCCAACCCTCGTACCCCAGCACCAACAGCCGTGACTCGGGGGCCAAGAAGAAGTCGGGAGTGAGGAGAGCGGTGAGCCCCTGGATGACGTTGACGGCACCGATGACCATGAGCAGGACGCAGACGAAGTATCGCCAACCGTTGGCTGCGCGCATGTGGTGCTCCTTACCGGTCGTCCGACGAGCCGCGGACGGGCCCGGTGGGGACGAAACCTCGGGTGTACAAGGGGCGAGCGGCTGCCTGGACCGCCCCTTCATCATGGGATACGCGGCGTCACGGGGACGGAACCGGTTGCTCTGGATCGGGCAAAGCCCGGCGGATTCCTCCGAGGCGATAGTTCGTTCTTACGTAATGCCGTAGCCTTCGGTAGGCTGGGCGCGTGAGCGAGAGATCCACCGAGCAACGCCTCGCCGACCTGGAAGCCCGGGTCTTCGAACTGGAACAGCGTCCCGAGGACGCCACCGACCCGCGGGACGATCCCCCGGTCGCCCAGGCCCTCCGGGTGCTGGAGACCCTCAAGGAACATGGTCCCCAAGGCGGATCGGTGTTCTACGCGGGTCACCTCGAAACCAAGGAGGGCCCCGTCGAATGGCGGTACGGCCTCGGCGTCGACGAAATCGCCGAGCTCGACTGGGCTTCCCTCGCCTCCAACCTGGACTCCTTGGGCAACCCCGTCCGGCTCAACATCCTGCGGGCCGTGTGGTCGGGGATCTCCACCGTCGCCGCACTCAAGGAGCAGGAAGGGTTCGGCACCACCGGCCAGATCTACCACCACGTCAACCAACTGGCCTCGGCCGGTTGGCTCACCACCCGCCGTCGCGGCCACTACGTCGTTCCCGGTGATCGACTGGTGCCGCTCCTGGTGATCCTCGTCGCCGCCAAAGGCGTCCTCTGAACCCGATGGCGGCCGGTGACCGATGACCGACGACCGACGGCCGAGTGCGGGAGCGTGCCCGGCCTGACCGCCATCGCCCCGGACGGGCCGCCCCTGGCCGGGGAGGCCGTGCGTCTGTCGGTGGCGGCGGTGACGGCCCGTCGCGGAGCTTCCACCGATGGCCCCTCGTTCCGTGGCGAATTCAGGGGAGAGAAACCTTCCCATGCCCTCTTTTCTGGAATGCCGGAAAAGGGGGATGTTTGTCCCTTTCGAGGATTGAATCCGGTCTGGAATGACACCGTGAACGCAGGTGGTCGGGTGGTGTTGCGAGAAACTCCACGCGCCGTCTCCAGGTGGTCTACCGTGAAATCGGACCGGCCCGGAGAATTCCCTTTCCGGGTCGCAGGGATGTGTCCCGTGCCCTCTTTCGGGTGAGGGCCACGACTCCTCCACCCCGGACCCACGCCGCGAGGAACCCATTCATGGCAGCACACCTGTCCGACCGGAAACGCACTCATCCGCGCCCCGGCCAACAGGCTCTCGTCGCACTCCTGCTCGCCGCCGCGATCATCGCGCCGACCTGGTCGTGGGCGGTGATCGAGAGTCCGGTGGGGATCCGGACCACCGTCGGGCTCGCCGGGGGCCTGGTCGCGGCCCTCCTGTGCGCCGCGGTGGCAATGGCCGCCCATCAGGCGGCCGTGGCGCGCAACACCCGCGCCCACGCCACCCGGATCGGCGCCGGCGCCCGCACGCTGGAGGAGGAGACCGCGTGGGTGGTGGACGTGCTCCTGCCCGCACTCGCCCACGCCGTCCGTGAGGACCGCTCACCCCAGGACGTGCTGTCCGAACACCCCCGGCCCTCCCACCCCGCCGTCGATCGGCTCGCGCACGCCGTCACCGCGCGGATCGCCTCGGCCGAGAGCAGGTCGGCACAGGAACGCGGGGCCCGCACCGAGATCGAGGACCAGATCGCCGCCCTGGCCGACACCGGCATCCCGCTCATGCGACTGCGCATCGACGAGGACCTGCCCACGGCGGAGGAGACCCTCCTACAGGAGCTCCCCGCCGTCCACCCGGCCGTCGCCCACCTGCGCGGACGTGTGCTCCAACGGATGTTGGCCGGTGACCGGCGCGCCGAGCGGGCGATGATCACGACCTCCGAGTGCGGGGCGCGCATCCAGGCCCACCTGACCACGCTGCTCGCCCAGCTGCGAGAACTCCAGGAACGCTATGGGGACCGCGGCGACATCTTCGCGGACCTGCTGGAGGTCGACCACAACGTCTCCCGCACCGGACGCCTGGCCGATCGGGTGGTCACCCTCGCCAAGGGTCGATCCGGACGCCGATGGACCCGCCCCATCGTCATGGAGAGCATCCTGCGCGGGGCCATGGGCCGAGTCACCGCCTACCGCCGGGTCCGCCTCCACTACACCAGCAGCAGCATCGCCGTGGTCGGCTACGCGGCCGAGGGCGTGATGCAGGCGCTGGCCGAGCTCATGGACAACGCCGCGAACTTCTCCGCCTTGGGCACCGAGGTGCACGTCTACGCGGAGGAGGGCGACAACGGCGTCACCATCACGGTCGAGGACAGCGGCATGGGCCTGCGCCACCGTGAGAGGGCGGTGGCCGAGAGCCTGCTGACCGAACCCCGCGACCTGTCCACCGTGCCCTCGGGGCGCGTGGGGCTGGCAGTCGTCGGACGCCTGGCCGACCGGTACGGGCTGCGGGTGAGTCTGCGCCCCTCCGCCCGCGGCGGTATCGGCGTCGTCGTTCTCATCCCGCCGAACCTGCTGACCGAGTCGCGGCGCTCTCGGCCCGTACCGCGCCTGAGCGAGACCGGGCCCGGGACCTCGATGCCCGCTCCGAACCGGCCGGCTCCGGCCCAGGCGCCCCCGGCCCGGCCGGTGACCGTCCGACCCGAGCCGGTCCGGTCCGCTCCCACGCGGCCCGCTCCCGTACCGCCGGAGCCCACCCACCCGGCTACCACCGGGCCCGTCCCGACCCACTCCGCGGCCGGCCCCCAACCCGGTACGGAACCGCCGCCCGTCCGTTCCACCCCCGAGGACTCCCGTCCGCCCCTGCCCCGACGCGACGGCGCCCGCGCCTCCCAGACCCCGACCGGGAAGCGGTCCGGTCACAAGGACAAGGACGTCCCGAAAACCGAGAAGACCGACGAGCAGCACTTCGAACTGCCACAAAGGCACCGCGGACTCACCCTGGCCGAAGCGGTCCGGGAGAACCCCGAACAGCTCTACCCCGACCGGAACCGGAGCGGGAACCTCCCACGCGGCGGCCTGCCCACCCGCTTCTCCGCCTTTCGGGACGCCGGCACCGACGACGAACACCACCCCGATGACGGAGCCTGACCACGGCTCCCACCGCACACCACCGGCAGACAAGCGACCGAACAGGAACGGAGGGAGGGGCGCCGGGGCGCACGTCGTCCCGGGGCCGCCCCGACAACCCGATGACCACGACCGACTCCAGTCTCGACTGGATGCTGGAGAACCTGCGCAGCGGGACCACCGGCGTCCGCCACGTCCTGGTGCTCTCCCGGGACGGACTCAAGATGTGCCACACCCGAGAACTCGACGTGGACCGGGCCGACCAACTCGCTGCGATCTCCGCAGGCATCCAGAGCCTGTCCCTGAGCGCCTCCGCCGAGTTCGGCGACGCCACCGGCGCTGGACAGGCCATGCTCGAGTACGGCGGCGGACTCCTGCTGATCGTCGGGGCCGGTGAGGGCGCCCACCTGGCCGTGGTCACCGGAACCGAGGCCGACGTCGGCGTGGTCGCTCGCCGGATGAACGAACTCGTCGACCAGATCGGCCACCACGTCGCCGTGCCCGCTCGTCGGAGGCCCTACGAGACGGGCCCGAGGCGATGAGCCCCGAACCCGCGGGCGAGGAGTCGCCGGACCGGCTGTACACGGTCACCGGTGGTCGCGGCGGCACCGACGAATCCTCCCTCGACTCCGTCGCGCTCATTGTCGCCGAGTCCGAACCCGCAGCCGACATGCAGTCCGAACACGCCGACATCCTGCGGTTGTGCCTGCGTCCGATCGCGGTGGTGGAGCTGTCCGCCGAGCTCGGGCTCCCCGTCAGCGTCGTCCGGATCCTCCTGGTCGACCTGCTCGACACTGGGGCGGTGACCGTCCGGCACCACGTCCCCTCCACCCCTCAGGAAGGGCCGAGGCACGACCCCGACACACTGAAGCAGGTGCTCCTTGCCCTCCAACGCCTCTGAACGGAACACACCCGCACCAGGCCGGACCCCCCTGGCCGCCACGATCGGCAACGCCCTCAAGATCGTGATCGTCGGGGGTTTCGGCGTGGGCAAGACGACCATGGTCGGAGCGGTCAGCGAAATGCGTCCGCTGAGCACCGAGGAGGTCATGACACAGGCCGGCGCCGAGATCGACGACCTGCGCGGGGTCCGCGACAAACGCACCACGACCGCCGCCTTCGACTTCGGTCGCATCACCGTCGACGCCACCCGGGTCCTCTACCTGTTCGGCGCGCCCGGACAGAAGCGCTTCTGGTTCCTATGGGAGCAGTTGTTCATCGGCAGCCTCGGCGCGGTCGTCCTCGTCGACACCACGCGGGTGGAGGACTCCTGGTACGCGATCGACCGGCTCGAACACCACGGCACGCCGTTCATCGTCGCGGTCAACCGCTTCGGCCCCGGCCCCGACCTGGAACGGGTGCGCGGCGCCCTGGACCTGTCCAACGACGTGCCCTTGCTGGAATGCGACGCCCGCCGCCGTGAGTCCGGCCGCGACGTCCTCATCACCCTCGTCCACCACCTGGCCTCGATGGAGCGGGCCCGGTCCGTCCTGAAGGAGACGCCGTGAACGACAGCGCGGGGATCCGGACCAACGTCACCACGGCGACGGGTTCCGTGCCCCATTCACCCGACCACGCCCACGCCATGCGCTTCTACGGGCCCGACATCGCCCGTGACCCGGTCTCGCTCTACGAGGAGATGCGGCGTCGCTTCGGACCCGTCGCGCCCATCCTGCTGGACGGGGACGTGCCCGCGTGGTTCGTCCTGGGTTACCGGGAACTGCACCACGTGACCGGCCATCCTGAGTGGTTCGCCCGGGACTGTCGTCGCTGGAACCAGTGGGACCGCGTCGGCGACGACTGGCCCTTGCTGCCCTACGTGATGTGGACCCCGTCGGTGATGTTCGCCGAGGGCGCCGATCACCGACGGCGCGCGGGGGCCATCGGCGACGCGTTGGACGCCGTGGACCGGGCCGACCTGCACACCCTGTGCAACCAGGTCGCCGATGGGCTCATCGACCGCTTCGCCGGAGACGGCGAGGCCGACCTGGTCAGCCAGTACGCCCACCAGATTCCGGCCGGGGTGATCGCCCGCCTGTACGGCATCCCCGCGCGGGAGGTGCCCGACATGGTGCGGGACAACCTGATCTCCCTGGACGTCACCGCGGACGCGGCCGGGGCGCACCAGCGACTCCAGGAACGGATGCGGCGGCTCGTCACCCAGCGGCGCGCGCATCCGCGCAAGGACGTCCCGTCCCGGTTGCTGACCCACCCGGCGGGGCTCACCGACGACGAGGTCTTCATGGACCTGCTCGTGATCATGTCGGCCGCGCAGGCGCCCACCGGCAACTGGATCGGCAACACGCTGCGGCTGATGCTCCTGGACGACGACTTCTCCCTGACCTTGCAGGGCGGGCGCAGCAGCGCCGACGAGGCGCTCAACGAGGTGCTGTGGAAGAACACCCCCACGCAGAACTTCATCGGCCGTTGGGCGGTACAGGCCTGTGACCTGGGTGGCCGTCGGATCCAGCGGGGCGATCTGTTGGTGATGGGGATGGCCGCCGCCAACGCCGACCCCCGGCTCAACACCGGGGACCTGAGCATCCACGTCTCCAACCGGGCTCAGATGTCGTTCGGGCACGGCGAACACGGCTGCCCGTTCCCCGCGCCCAGGGTCGCGGAGGTCATCGCCCGCACCGCGGTGGAGGCCCTCCTGGACCGGCTGCCGGACGTGCGCATGGCGGTGCCGCCCGAACAGCTGCGCTGGCGGCCCTCGGTGTGGATGCGCGGCCTGTACGACCTGCCGGCCCGGTTCAGTCCCATCATCGGGTCCGGCCGCTGATCCGGCCGGCCCGGGACGGGGAGCGTCCCCCGCCCCGGGTACGCGGTCAGCCGCCCTGACGTGGCGAGGGCACCCCCACCGGGGTGAACTCCAACGGCAGGTCTCGCAGGCCGCGGGTGAACAGCCCTTCTTCCGCCGGTTCGGCGCCCGGGGCCAGGTGAACGTCGGGCATCGCGTCCAGCAGGTCGTTCACCCCGACCCGCACCTCCGCCTCGGCCAACAGCGCCCCGACGCAGAAGTGTCGGCCCAGGGCGAAGGACAGGTGTTCGGCCGCCGCCGAGAAGGACGTGGCGTCGGCGAGCTCGGCGCGGAACACGTCGAAGGTGTCGGGGTCGGCGAACCGGTCCGGGTCGCGGTTGGCCGCACCGATCAGGCAGGTGACCGTGGACCCGGCGGGCACGGTGGCGCCGCCGATCTCCACGTCCTCGGCGGGTTGGCGCATGATCATCTGCACCGGTGGGGTGTAGCGCAGGGACTCGGCGAAGGCCCTCGGGATCAACGACCGGTCCTGGCGCACCGCGGCGAGCTGTTCGGGGTGCTCCAGCAGGTTCGCGAAGAGGCTCGCCAGCGCCTTGTCGGTGGTCTCGCCGCCGGCGGCCAGCAGCAGACTGCAGAACGCCTTGATCTCCTCGTCGGTCATCCGGGTGCCGTCCACCTCGGCCCGGCACAGTCGCGACAGCAGGTCGTCGCCGGGTTCCTCGCGCCTGCGTTGGATGATCGGGATGAGGTGGTCGGCGAGTTCGTCGTGCGTGCGCAGCCCGGCCGCGGTCACCTCCGGGTCCTGGCTCAGGTTGCCGAGGAAGGCGATGATCGCGGTGTACCAGTCGTGGAAGCGGTCGTGGTCGTCCGGGTCCAGGCCGAGCATGTCCACGATGACGTTGATCGGGAACCGGGTCGCGTACTCCGACACCAGGTCCACCCGGCCGCGGTGGCGGAACCGGTCGATCAGCCTTCGGCTGTTGTGCTCGATCACCGGGAGGAAGCGTTCGCGCAGGTCCTTGCCGCGGAAGGCGGGGGCCACCAGGGCACGACGCACGGCGTGTTCACGGCCGTCCAGTTGCAAGATGGTGCGCCCGTGCACGGGTTCCAGCTGCCAGGCGTAGTTCTCGGTGGAGAAGACATCGTTCTTGAACGCCCGCCGCACGTCCTCGTACCGGGAGACGACGTAGCTCCCGGTGGCCTCGTGCCACAGCAACGGCGCGTCCTCACGCATCGTCCGATAGGCCGCGTAGGGGTCGGCGGCGAACTCGGGGGAGAGCAGGTCCGGGACCTTGCGGGTTGTGGTCACAACGATCACGCTCCTGGAGGTGGGCCGAGCGACCACAGTAGGTAGGAGCGTCGCGGTAGACCAGAGCCCAGCGCTATATCCAGGCGAAATGCGTAATACGTCCGCCTTTGGAATGTCCGGAATGCGGGTGGACGTGCGGGATTCGGTTGGCCGAGAGGGTGACGCGTGGGATCAGGCCTGCCCGGTCGCCTCCTCGGCGGCCTCCTGGGCGATCCTTTCGAACTGGGCTCCCATGGCCTCGGCCAGGGCGGTGGCCGCGGACAATGGGCGGACCATGACGACGAGGTCGTCGATGAGGCCGTCCTCGTTCATGTGCAGGAAGTCGCAGCCGTTGATGTGGCGGTCGCCGACCTTGGCCTCGAACACCAGGGCGTGGTCCCGGCCGTCGGCGCCGCTGATCTCACGGACGTAGTGGAAGTCGCCGAAGACACGGTCGACCCCGCGCAGGATCGCGGCGGTGATGGAACGACCGGGATAGGGCTTGAAGGCGACGGGGCTGGTGAAGACCACGTCCTCGGCGAGCAGGGCGCGGATGGCTTCGTGATCGCCGGCCTCGACGGCCTTCCTGAAGGGATGCATGGTGCTCCGATGGTCGAACGGACAGGTGCGTGGGAGGTTATCAACCGGGCCGGCGGCGGCCCGGTCGCGACCGCCCGGTAACCTCGTCGCCGTTCGCCCCCGACCGTCCCTGTCCAAGAGAAAGGCACTCCCATGAGCGAGGAGCTGTCCGCGCGCGTCGACGGTCACGTCGGAGTACTGGAGATCCACCGACCCCCGCACAACCACTTCTCCCTGGACGTGCTCACCGAGCTCGCCGACACCGCCGAGGAACTGGCGGCCGACGGGTGCCGGGCGTTGGTGCTGTGCTCCGAGGGCAAGAACTTCTGCGCGGGGGTGGACTTCGCCGCGGGTGGTGTCGGGGACGACCCGGTGACCACCCTCAGCGCGATCTACGGTCAGGGTCTGCGACTGTACTCGCTGCCCATCCCGATGATCGCCGCCGTCCAGGGCGCCGCGGTCGGTGGTGGGCTCGGGCTGGCCTGTTCGGCGGACTTCCGGGTGGCCTCACCCGGCACCCGATTCCACGCCAACTTCGGTCGGCTGGGCCTGCACCAGGGTTTCGGGCTGACCGTGTCGCTGCCGCGCATCGTGGGCGCACAGAAGGCCGCCGACATGTTCTACACCGCCCGTCGGATCCCGGGGGAGGAAGCGCACGCCATCGGCCTGGCCGACCACCTGGTCCAGGACGGAAAGGTCCGCGCGGGAGCCCTGGAGCAGGCCCACCGGATCGCCGCCTCGGCGCCGTTGGCGGTGCGCTCGATGAAGACCACCATGCGCGCGGACCTGCTGGCCGCCCTGCCCTTCGCGCTGGAGCGCGAGATCGTCGAGCAGACCCGTCTGATGTCCACGAAGGACAACGAGGTGGGTGTCACCGCGTCCCTGAACCGCACCGACCCCGTCTTCACGGGGCACTGACCCGGTGGTTCAGGAGCCCAGGGCGCGTTTGAGGATCTTGCCCATGTCGTTGCGGGGCAGCGCGTCCAGCACGTGGAGGCGTCGCGGGCGCTTGTGCGGGGCCAGCTGAGCGGCGACCAGGTCGGCCAGCTCCGCCAGGGTGGGCGCCTGCGCGCCTCGGGATACGATCCACGCGACGACCCGCTCGCCCAGGTCGGGGTCGGGTTCGCCGGTGACGGCGGCCTCGGCCACCCCGGGGTGCGCCAGCAGCACGTTCTCGATCTCCCCGGCACCGATCTTGTAGCCACCGCTCTTGATCAGGTCGGTGCTCTTGCGACCCACCAACCGCACCAGACCCTCGGCGTCGACGGTGGCCATGTCCCCCGTCCGGAACCAACCGTCGTCGGTCATCGCCTCGGCGGTGGCCTCGGGACGGTTCAGGTACCCGCTGAACAGGTTGGCGCCGCGCACCTGCACCTCGCCGACCTCATCACCCTCGGGGAGCGGCTCCCCGTCGTCGCCGACCAGACGCAGATCCACTCCGTCCAGCGGGGTGCCGACCGCGCCCGGACACGGCGGGTGGTCGAGGCGGACACTGGTGTTCATCAGGGTCTCGGTCATGCCGTAGCGCTCGACGACCCGGTGTCCGGTGGCGGCGGTGAGGCGCTCGTGGTCGGGCAACGGGAGCGCCGCCGAACCCGACACCAGCAGGCGGGCCCCGGCCAACGCCCGCGCCAGGGCGGGATCGTCGTCCACCGCCTGGGCCAGGCGGTGGTACATGGTCGGCACCCCGAACAGGAGCGTGCCCTCGTCCTCCAGACCCCGACGGACCGCTTCGGGTTCGAATCGTCCCAAGTGGTGCAGGGAACCGCCCAGGTACAGGGGCCCGAACACGCCCAGGACGAGGCCGTGCACGTGGAACAGCGGAAGCCCGTGCACGAGCACGTCCCGTTCCGTCCACGCCCAGGCGCGGGCGAGCGCGTCGAGGCCGGCCCGGATCGCGCGCCGAGAGATCAGTGCCCCCTTGGGCGGGCCGGTGGTGCCGGAGGTGTAGACGACCAACGCGATGGACTCGGGATCCACCTCGCGCACGAGCGGAGGAGTGACCGGGTCGGCGGAGGCGTCGACCTCGCGCACGGGAAGATCGGCCAGGGCCTGGGGAATCGCGGCGCCGGGCGGAGCGAGCAGGAGTTCGGGTCGGCTGTCGTCGATGACGTGCCGCAGCTCCCGTTCCCCGGATCGCGGGTTGAGCGGGACGACCGGGACCCCGGCCAGGACCGCCGCGGTCACGGCCACGCAAGTGTGCGGTGACGGGGTGGCCCACACCGCGACCCGGCCCTCGGGCAGGTCGGCCGCGAGCCGGGAGGCGGCCCCGGCCAGTTCCCGATAGGTGAGGCGGTGGTCGCCGAACCGAAGGGCGGATCGGTCGACGGGAGCTGTGACGAGGGGGAACACGGGCTGGTCCCTTCATGGTGAACGGTGCGCAGGAACCATCCCTATCCCATCGGCGCGGTGTTCGACTCCTGGAAGCCGGACATCGCGCCGATGGGTTCGTTCCTCGGATGGAACGGCCGATTCACCCGAACTCGTCGACGTTCTCCTCGGTGACGACCTCCACGGGGACCATCACGGTCTCCTCCAGGCTCTCGCCCTCCACGACGGCGATCGCGTTGCGCAGCGCGACCCGACCCAGTTCGGCGGGCCGCTGGGCCACGGACGCGTACAAGGTGCCCTCGGCGACCGCTTCGAGACCCTCGGGGGTGCCGTCGAAACCGATCACGACGGCCTCCTCGCCACGGGAGGACAACGCCGCGGCGGCGCCGAGCGCCATCTCGTCGTTCTCCGCGAACACGGCGTCGATGTCGCCGTTGCCCTGGAGCATGTTCGTCATCACGTCCAGCCCCTTGGACCGGTCGAAGTCGGCGGGCTGCCGGGCCACCACCTCGATGTCGGGGAACTCGGCGATGCCCTCCTCGAAACCGGAACCGCGCTCACGGCTGGCGGAGGTTCCCGGGGTGCCCTGCAACACCACGATCCGGCCCTCCTCACCGATCGCATCGGCCAACTCCTGGGCCGCCAACCGGCCGCCCTCGACGTTGTCGGAGGCCACCAGGGTCTCCACGTGGGCCTCGTTGACGCCACGGTCGGCCGCGACCACGGGGATGTCGGCGTTGTTGGCGCCGCCCACCGGAGGACCGGCGGCGTCGGAGTCCACCGGGTTGATCACCATGGCGGCCACACCGGTGCTGACGAAGTTCTGGATCTGGTCGGCCTGCTGCGAGGCGTCGTCCTGGGCGTCGGTGACGACCAGTTCCACACCGGCCTCGTCCGCCTCCGCCTGCGCCCCGTCCCGCATCTGCAAGAAGAACGGGTTGTTCAGGGTGGACAGGGACATCCCGATCCGGGTCGTTTCGGTGCCGGAGTTCGGTGTCAGGAACGACAGGGCACCGACCACGAGGGCGGTCGCGGCCGCCGCGACCGCGAGCCGGATCCCCCGTTTACGACGGCTTCCGTTCGTACCGGAATCGGCCCCGGAACCCGCGCCCCCACCGCCACCGGAGCGACGGCGCAGCGTGTCGAACAGGACGGCGATCGCGATGACCACACCGATGACGACCTGTTGCCAGAACGCCGACACCGACAACAGGTTCAAGCCGTTGCGCAGCACCGCCAGGATCAGCGCACCGACCAGGGTGCCGAACGCCGACCCCACACCACCGGCGAGGCTGGCGCCACCGATGACGACCGCGGCGATCGCGTCCAGCTCGTAGCCCTGGGCGGCCTGTGGCTGGGCCGAGGCCAGACGGGAGGCCAGGATGATGCCGGCCACGGCCGCGAACAGACCCGACAGCGCGTAGATACCGAGCTGGTGCCGCTTGACGCGGATCCCGGACAGACGCGCGGCCTCCTCGTTGCCGCCGATCGCGTACATCGCGCGTCCGGCGAAGGTCCGGCGCAGGATCACCGCGGTGACCAGCACCATCACCAGCATGATG
This sequence comes from Nocardiopsis listeri NBRC 13360, assembly GCF_001570765.1. Classification (GTDB taxonomy): domain Bacteria; phylum Actinomycetota; class Actinomycetes; order Streptosporangiales; family Streptosporangiaceae; genus Nocardiopsis; species Nocardiopsis listeri. Next base: position 54,374 of record NZ_BCSH01000047.1, read on the forward strand.
ATCACTGGGACGGGCAGCCACCCGCCCAGCGAACGGCCCAGGACGGCCACGGAGTCCGGCAGTGAGATCGGGCTGCCCTCGGACAGCACCAGGGACAGGCCGCGTCCGATCGACAACATCGCCAGGGTGGCGATGAACGAGGGCAGCCTGCCGTAGGCGATCAGCACACCGTTGACCAGACCGCACGCCACACCGGTGGCGGCGGCGAGGGGAAGCGCCGACCAGATCGGGACACCCTGCACCGTGGCCAGGAAGCCCAGCACCGTCGCGGACAGCGCCGCCACCGAACCCACCGACAGGTCGATCCCACCGGAGATGATGACGAAGGTGACACCGAAGGCCAGGATCGCGATGACGGCGGCCTGCACACCCACGTTGAGGAGGTTCTGCGCCGTCAGGAAGTCGTCGGAGAGCAACGACATGACCACGACCAGGATGGCCAGGGCGGTCAGCGCGCCGTTCTCCAGCAGGAATCTTCGTAGGGCGGACCAAGTGCCGCCACTCTTGCCCGTATCAGTGGCCATCGTGGCCCTCCACTTCGTGCTCTTCAGTGCTCGACCGGGGGCCGGCGGCGACCGCGAGGGACATCACGGCGTCCTGCGTGGCCTCCTGCGCGCTGAGCTCCCCGGTGATGCGGCCCTGGGCCATGACGAGGATCCGGTCACTCATCCCCAGCACCTCGGGCAGGTCGCTGGAGATCATCAGCACCGCGTGACCGGAGGCGGTGAGTTCGTTGACGAGTCGGTAGATCTCGACCTTGGCGCCGGCGTCGACGCCGCGGGTCGGCTCGTCCAGGATCAGCACCCGAGAGTCGGCCAGCAGCCACTTGCCGATGACGACCTTCTGCTGGTTGCCGCCCGACAGGGTGCGCACGTGCTGGGAGATGCTCGACATGCGCACGCCCAGGTCGCCGGCGATCCGCCGGGCGGAGGCGCGCTGCCCCGCCAGGTTCACGAACCCGGCCTTGCTGGTGGGGCCCAGGGTGACCAGCCCCAGGTTCTCCTCGACGGAGGCGTCCAGGACCAGGCCCTGACCCTTGCGGTCCTCGGGGACCAGCCCCAGACCGGCGGTCATGGCCGCGTTGACGTCACCGCCGGGCAGCGGGCGGTCCAGGACCTCGACGGTGCCGGAGTCGTAGGGGTCCGCGCCGAAGACGGAGCGGGCGACCTCGGTGCGTCCGGCACCGACCAGCCCGGCCAGCCCCACGACCTCGCCCGCGCGGACCTCCAGGTCGACGTCCTCGAAGTGACCGGCCCGGGTCAGCCCCCGCACCCGCAGCAGCGACTCGCCCGTCTCGGGGCGTTCGCGCGGGTACTGTTCGTCGATGCTGCGCCCCACCATCAGGCGCACCAGTTCGTCCTCGGGGGTGTCGGCGCCCACGTGCGCGACCGAACGGCCGTCCCGCAGCACCGTCACCCGGTCGGCGAGCGCCCCGATCTCCTCCAGGTGGTGGGTGATGAAGACGATGCCCACACCGTCCTCACGCAGACGACGCGCGATGGTGAAGAGCCGCTCGACCTCTTCCGTGGTGAGCACGGCGGTGGGCTCGTCCATGATGAGGACCTTGGCGTTCAGGCTGAGCGCCTTGGCGATCTCCACCATCTGCAAACGGGCGATGCCCAGTCCGCGCACCTTGGCGCGCGGGGACACGTCCACGCCCACGCGTTCGAGCAGCGCGGCGGCCTCGGCCTCCATGCGCCGGTGGTCGATGAACCCGAACCGGCGGGGCTGGCGGCCCAGGAAGATGTTCTCCGCCACCGTGACGTCGGGGACCAGGTTGAACTCCTGGTAGATGGTGGCGATGCCCAGCCGTGCGGCGTGCTGGGCGTCCCGGACGAGGGTCTCGGAGTCCTCGACGAGGATCCGGCCGCGGTCGGGGCGGTGGGCACCGGAGAGCACCTTGATGAGGGTGCTCTTGCCGGCCCCGTTCTCACCGAGGAGGGCGTGGACCTCGCCCCGACGCAGGTCGAAGTCGACGTCGTCGAGGGCGATCACCCCGGGGAAGGCCTTGCGCACCCCCTCGACGCGCAGGAGTTCGTCCGTACTACTCACGTGTGGCTCCCTTGGTTTCCGGCTCGCCGCAGGAGCGGCGTACGACGAGGTGGGCGGGCAGGACGGTGGAGGAGGCGGGAGACCCCGCGATGAGGTCGGCCAGGGCCCGTACCGCGACCCGGCCCAGTTCCGCCGTGGGTTGGGCGATCGTGGTGATCGGAGGGTCGGTGTGCGAGAACCAGGGGATGTCGTCGAAGGCGGCCAGGGCGATGTCGTCGGGGACCCGCAGACCGCGCGCCCCGATCTCGTCCAGGGCGCCGAGCGCCATGAGGTTGTCGGTGGCGAAGACGACGTCGGGGGGCTGCGTCAGGTTCAGGAAACGTTCGGTGCAGACGCGTCCGCTCTCGGCCTGGAAGTCGCCGCGGCCCACGTACTCGTCGGGCAGCGCGAGGCCGTGGACGGCCAGGGCCGCGCGGAAGGCGTCCACGCGCTCGCGGCCGGTGGTGGTGGCCGCCGGCCCGGTGATGATGGCCAGGCGCCGGTGGCCGAGCGCGTACAGGTGGTCGACGAGGTCGGCGATGGCCGTGCGGCCGTCGGAGCGGACCACGGGCACGTCGACGCCGGTGATCCAGCGGTCGACGAACACCACCGGGGTGTCCCCGGCCGCGGCCTCCAGGGTCATGGGGGAGCGGCCGTCGGCGGGGGAGACGAGCAGGCCGTCGATGCGCCGGTCCAGCAGGCCGCGTACGTGGTGGTCCTCCAGGTCGGCGCGTTCGTCGGCGTTGCCGATGATGACGCTGTAGCCGAGCTCGCGGGCCTCCTCCTCCACGGCGCGGGCCAGTTCGGTGAAGTACGGGTTGAGGACGTCGCTGATGACCAGACCGATGGTTCCGGTCCGGTGGGTGCGCAGTGAACGGGCCACGACGTTGGGTCGGTAGCCGAGCGCGTCGGTGGCGGCCAGGACCCGTTCGCGGGCGTCGTCGCTGACCGAGGGGTGGCCGTTGAGCGCCCGGGAGACCGTGGCCACGGACAGGCCGGCCGACTCGGCGACGTCCTTGATGCTCACCATGGCGTCCACACCCCTCTCTCATCTCGTGGAAACGATTACATGGTCGAAAGCGATGATGCCAGACGAGAAGGGCACAAAAGTTCACACGCTGGGGTCGCAGGGATCTCGAACACGCGAATTGCCCGATATGTGCGTTTTTTCGGCATGCTTCACGGGGAAAGTGTGACGCCGGTCACGAAGGGTTCGCTTCGCCGGTGGCACCGGCGGCAGTGACACCACGTCACGCCCGGATCCTCCGGAACGTCATGGGCAGGTGCTGACGCGACGCCACTGCCCGACCACGGCGTCGACGGCTTGAATCGAAGAAGAGGGAATCGCACACGAAACCGAAGGTGGAGGAACCTCCCATGAGTGACCACGAACCCGCCCGAGAGGCCACCGAACAGACCGTGGACCTGAAACAGGAGGTGCTCAAGGGCGTGGGCGGCCCGTCGGGGATGGTGTACTCCGCCCTGCCGGTCGTGGTCTTCGCGGCGGCCGTCTCTTTCCTCTCACTGTTCGCGGCGATCGGCGTCTCGATCACCGTCGCCTCGGCGCTGGCGGTGTTCCGGATGTGGCGGGGCGAGCAGCTCGTCACCGCGATGGGAGGCGTCATGGGGGTGGTGGTCGCCGGAGGGGTCTCCTCCCTCACCGGCTCGGCCAACGACTTCTTCCTGATCGGGATCTGGGCCTCCCTGGCGGGAGCCCTGGTCACCTTGGCCTCGTTGCTGGTGCGACGCCCGCTGACCGGGGTGATCTGGAGCGCGCTCCACGGCGACACCCACCCCTGGCGTGCGGACCGGTCCTCACTGTTCGCGCACGACCTCGCCACGCTGTCGGTGGCGGCCATCTTCGTCGCGCGATTCGCCGTACGGCAGTGGCTCTACCTCGCCGACTCCACGACCGGGCTCGCCATCGCCGACACGGTGACGGGGTTCCCACTGACGGCACTGGCCGCGGTCGTGGTCGTCTGGGCGTTCCGTCGTACGAGCAAGCGCTGGAAGGTTCAGAGTGACGCCAGGAACTCGTCGATGCCCGCGACCTCGGCGCGGTCGTAGGTACTGACGTTGGCGAGGAGTTCGGCGGCGCCGGTTCGCTCGACGAGGTCGGTGAGCGAGTCCACCACCTGGTCAGGGGTACCGGCGATCGCGCCGGACAGCCAGTCGTCCACCGCCCTGAGCTTCATCGCGCTGGTCGTGCCATCGAGCAGTCGACGGACCTCCTCCACGGGCCTCAGCGCCCGGAACTCGCCCACCTCCCGCGAGTCCGCGTAGGCCCAGGCCTCGGGAAGCAGCAGGTCGCGGGCTCGCTCGGCGGTCTCCGCGACGGCGATGTCCACGTTCACGACCAGGTAGGGATCAGGCGCGGTCGGGCCCGGTCGGAAGCCTTGGAAGTAGCCGGCCAAGCGATCCGGGTCGCGTAGCAGCGGCCCCGCGGCCACCACGGGCAGCCCCAGCTCCGAAGCCAAGGCCATCCCGCCCTTGATGGCGAGCATGAACACCGGAGGAGGTTCGACGCGCGGCCTGACGGTGACGTCGGCCGTCCCGCTCAGATATTCGAGGACCTCCTCGACCTCGGCGGGGTACTCGCCCTCCCGCAGGGCGGTCCGCCCCAGCGCTTTGCGGATACGAGTGGTGAAACCGAGCGAGCCGCCGAGCCCCAGGTCGAACCGGCCGGGGAAGAGCGCCGCCAAGAGCAGGGCCTGTTCGGCGATCACCATCGGGCTGTGGTTGGGGACCATGATCCCGCCCGTGCCCAACCGAATACGCCGCGTTCGGGCGCCGATCGCGGCGAGCAGCACCGCGGGGGCCGAGCCGGCGATGCCCGGGACCGCGTGGTGCTCGGCGGTCCAGAACCGGTGGAAACCCAGCTCCTCCGCGCGCACCGCCCTCTCGATGGTCGTCGCGAGGGCCGCCGCGTCGGATTCCCCGGCGCGGGTCCGTGAACGGTCGAGCAGAGAGACACGCATCCGCCCTTGCTCCCTTCGGTGACACACGTCGGAAAACGAAAGCGGGCTCGCGAGCGGGGTGCTTTCACGGCGCTCGGGAGCCGTGGGGAGACCTTCCCCTTTCCCATGATCCTCCAACGGGGGAGGGGAGGTGACCTTCGCCGCGGCATGGCCTGGTCACAGGACCGAACCCGGCATAGACTCCTGTGCCGAATGGCAGGTTCCGACTTCCTCGACCTCGACCCGAGCACGGCCCCCTCACGAGGCCGGACGGCGTGGCTCGCGCAGCGTCTGCGCGCGGCGATCGCCGACGGCACCCTGCCACCAGGCACACGACTGCCGGCCGGCCGCGCCCTGGCCGAGGAACTGCCCCTGGCACGTGGGACCGTCGTGGAGGCCTACCGAAGGCTCGGTGAGGAAGGTCTGCTGGTCACCAACCGGGGTGGTGGTACGACCGTCAGGTACGCGACCCCCAGCCACTTGATGGCCCCGAACGCGACCGGGCTCGCCGTCAGGACGGCGGCCGCGCAGGTGAGGGCCGCCACCAGGTGCGGGAGGATCCCCAGGGCGCACCGACCGCCGCGACCAGCCCGGCCCTGGCCCCGCGCGTCAGGCCGGCCGCGATGGTGAACAACACACCGGTCCCCGGTGTCGCCGTCACCACGATCGAGGTCGTCCAGAACTCTATAGTCATACCGCCACGCTGTCCGTCACATGGCCCATCAAGAAGTGCCAAATCGTGCTCGGACAACCGGACCAAGCGGTCGACCCGATCAACGACACCGATCCGATGGGCTTCTCACCGAACTGTTCCGGTGCCCGTTCACCGGACCCGAGGCACCATCGTGGAAACAACGGAAGCGGGCTCCCGAGGGAACCCGCTTCGAAGATGATCTCCCAGCCATCTCCCATGGGAGAGACCGGAAAACGGCAAAGGCCAGAGCCGAAGCTCTGACCCTTGCCGTTGTTTGTGGGCGATACAGGACTCGAACCTGTGACCCCTACCGTGTCGAGGTAGTGCTCTAGCCAACTGAGCTAATCGCCCTCATGCGAGATGAGGTACATCTGGAGCCGGCGACGGGAATCGAACCCGTGTGCAGGGATTTGCAGTCCCTTGCCTAAGCCACTCGGCCACGCCGGCTTGGTCGAAGCACGAGGTAGCCGAACGGCACCCGTATGTGCCTTTCTCCGAGCGGACGACGGGATTCGAACCCGCGACCCTCACCTTGGCAAGGTGATGCTCTACCAGCTGAGCCACGTCCGCGTGTGGTCCGGAACGCGAGGTTCCAGGCCCGATCCGAGATTATCACCGGTGGGTGAGTACTTCGGATCATCCGAGCGGACGACGGGATTCGAACCCGCGACCCTCACCTTGGCAAGGTGATGCTCTACCAGCTGAGCCACGTCCGCGCGGCGAGTGCTCGTCACGGCCTTGACCGTGTCCCTCGCTGCGTTAAGAACTCTAGCGGATGTTCGGGCAAGTACGAAATCGACTTCTCAGAGGGGCTGGGCGCCCTGCCGAGGCAGGCCGACGTGGCCCGCCGCGGCGGCAGGAGCTACTTCTCCACATGCGCGGGGGTGGAAGGCATGTCGGGGCGCGGAGGTGCGGACAGGTACTGGCCGACCCGTTCGATCACCTTGTTCATCTCGTAGGCGATCAGGCCCACGTCACTGTCGGCGTCCGCCATCAGGGCCATGCAGGCCCCGTCGCCGGCCGCGGCGACGAAGAGGAAGGCGCGGTCCATCTCGATGATGCTCTGTCGGATGTCGCCGGCCGAGAACTGCTTACTGGCCCCTCCCGCGAGGCTGTGCAGTCCGGAGGCGATCGCCGAGAGGTGTTCGGCGGCGGGACGGTCGAGGCCACTGGAGGTGGCCATGAGGAGCCCGTCGGTGGACAGGACGATGGCGTGCTGTGTGCCCGAGGCGCGGGTCAGGAGGTCGTCCAGCAGCCAGCTGAGTTCGCCGCGGGCGGTGCTCGGTGGGGTCATGTCTCTCTTCGCTGTGTCGGTCGTCGGCCGTGCGTGGAGCACGCGCTCTGCGGGGGCGCGCGGTGCGGGGCGCAAGGGTGTCGGGGGCGTTGTCCTCCGGTCCCGCATAAGCGTTGCCCAGATGATAGTCATTCGTAACTTATCTGTCCGGCCATCGTCCCGGGGTCCAGGTGGGGTGGTCACCCCACATGCCACTCTGACCAGCGAAGACGGCACGGAAAAAGTCCCGAAAGCGCCGCTCGACGGCCGGTGCCGGTCAATGCACTTGCCAAGGTGTGCCGCCGGAAGGTAGCGGTGAGCCCGAGGGTGGGAGGATTCAGGGGAAACAGCTGGTCCGACCAGGGGCCTGGAGAGTTGGGGGTTGAGATGAGGGTGTGGATCGCCGGAGCCGGCTACGGCCGCGGCGCCGTGCTGGAGGAGAAGGACGCCCGGATCCCCGTGGTAGACCACGGCATCACCGTCGGAGACGGAGTGTTCGAGACGGTGCGGGCTCGGCACGGTCGACCGTTCGCGTTGACCCGGCACCTGAAGCGTCTGGCCCGCTCCGCCACGGGCCTGGGCATGGACGAACCCGACCTCGAACTGGTCGCGGACGGCGTCGCCCGTGCGGTGGCGGCCAACCCCGAGATGACCGACGCGCGGGTGCGCATCACCGTCACCGATGGGATCGGGCCGCTGGGTTCGGACCGGGGCGGGGGCGAACAGACCGTCATCGTGGCCCTGGGCCCCTTCCCCGGGATCCCTCCGCACACGAACGTGGCGCTGGCCCCATGGCCGCGCAACGAGTTCGGCGCCCTCGCCGGGCTGAAGACCACCTCTTACGCCGACAACGTGCGCGCCTTGGCCTACGCCCGAGATCGCGGCGCCACCGAGGCGATCTTCCGCAACGTCTCGGGGAACCTGTGCGAGGGCACCGGGAGCAACATGTTCGTCGTGCTGGACGGTCGACTCCTCACGCCGCCGCTGTCGGCCGGTCCGCTGGCCGGGATCACCCGTGAGCTCGTCCTGGAGTGGCACGGTGGAGAGGAGGAGGACGTGCCGATGGAACGTCTGCCCGAGATCACCGAGGCGTTCTTGACCTCGACCGGACGTGACGTGCAGCCGGTGCTCCACATCGACGACCGGCGGGTGTCGGCCCAACCCGGGCCGATCACGCTCAAAGCGATGGCGGTGTTCGCCGAGCGTTCCGCCGCGGATCTGGACCCGTGATCGACGCCTGAGGGAACGAGACGAGGGGACGGCGCCCAGGCGCCGTCCCCTCGTCTACTCGTTCACTCTGTTCCTCGTGGTGTCGGTGGTGTCCGAGGATCGCGCGGCCCCGCGGAGGATGTCGCACACCGAACGAACACTCAGGAGTGGAGGTGCTGCTGGATCTCCTCGTCGAGGTCGACGAAGGTCCCCTCCTGACCGGCGGGGACGATCTCGTAGGTGCGGTGCAGGAACTCGGCGAGTGGGGACACCTGGGTGTCGAACTCGGCCTGACCGAAGGGGGAGGAGAGAGCGATGCTCACCGAACGCTCGCCCTCCTCGTCCTTGGAGGGCCACACGCGCACGTCGCCCTCACCGACGGGGCGCACGATGCCCACGGTGAGGAGTTCTCGAGCGAAGATCCACTCGACGGGGGTGTCCTCGCCGGTGTGGAAGGCCACGCGGATCGCGTACGGGTCGTCGGAGCTGTAGTCGAGTCGCGCGACCAGCGGAACCGCGGTGCGCTCCGGGACCACGAGTCGCAGGCCCAGCTCGGCGGTGGCAGTCGTGTCGCTACTGTTCATGTTCGCCAAACCTTTTCTCGTCCGGCCCAGACGTTCCTGGGGCGCCGGCCGGTTGCCGTCTCACTTGGTTCGACGCGGCTGGCCGCGGATCATGACGTGAGTACGGAGATTTTTTCTGGTCGATGGGACCGGAGGTCTCGCTGCCCGCCCAGCGGGTCCAGCGCGCCGCGGGGCGGCACCACGATCCTTCGTCACTGTAATGACCAGGAGAAACCAAAGATTTCCCCATGTCGAGTGTCCCGTGTCACGCGAAGGTCGACTCGCGCTCGTTCTGGACGGGTCCACGAAACCGGGAACTCCTACTCATTACGGGGATCGCGGCCGTGGGCGTCCCCTTGTGGGGGAACCCGAACGCCGTTATGTGACCTCCATCACATGTCTGTGGATCCCTCGGGAGGCCCGGGGTGTGCCGAGTACTCCCGAACATGCGCTAAAGTTTTTCTTGTCAGGCCGACGAGGCCGGACAAGGGCCACAAGCCCGGCAGGGGCGATTAGCTCAGTTGGCTAGAGCGCATCGTTCACACCGATGAGGTCACTGGTTCGAGTCCAGTATCGCCCACCGATGAGAAGGACCGGATCCGTATCACGCGGATCCGGTCCTTCTTTTTCTGGTTTTGGTCGCCCCAAGCCCGGGCAACGTGCGCCTTTGCGTCGGGATGCCGGTTTCGGCGCCGGAGCGCTCCGGAAAACGTCCGCGCCCATTTTCCGAGTAGACCCGGCCGCTTCGAGGGCACCGGACTAGCGTGAGCGGCGGAGCGCCTTGCGCCGGGCGCGGTGTTCGCGGAACCTTCGCAGGTAGTCGTCCTTGAGCCGTGTGGCCCATCGTTCGCCGCGCCTCGCCCAGACCTTCGCCGGGTGCAGCAGGCGCCGGGCCCAGCGGAACTCGGTGCTGAGGATGAGCAGCCCGAGCAGCATCGAGGCGATGCCCGGCCCGGGGACCACCAACATGACGATCCCGGCGAGAACGACCACCGTTCCCACTGCGCCCACCAACAGGCGCCAGGGCATGTGCAGGACCGGGTGGGTGTGCATGTGTCTCCGGAACAGGCGCAGTCGCGCTCGAAGGCGGCGCCACCGGCGTACGTGGGCCCGGTGACCAGGGGATGTCTCCTGTGTCGGAGGTCCGTCGGATGGACTCGCTGACATGCGCTCACAGTATTCGGTCGAAGCTCGGCTCGGCATTCGGGTCATACTCGGGACGGGTCGTGTGGTCCGCCGATTCTCACCGATCTCGAGTGTCGGATCAATGGGCAGGCAGCGAACCCGGGAAAAACCAGGAGAAAACCGACCTCCCAGGACATACACATCTGGGTGTGATCAGGCCGGGTTCTCCGGAGAACGTCGGCGGCCCCGGCCGCCCGATGGCCGAATCCACCGACCGAATCACGGTGGTTCGACGGCCGGCCGCCACGAGGTTCTCCCGCACTCCCGCATCCGTCGTCCTTCCCGAACACACGAGCCCCATTCATCCGGCCGCTCGACCCTGTGGACAACGCGTCGACCCCCTCTCGAAGCCGCTAGCATCGAAGACGGAACACCAGGCCGCCGCACCGGTGGCCCGGTGTGGAACCGAAACGCACTCATCCACCGAGACGTATCCCTAGGAGTCACCGTGTCCGCCGCGCCTGAGCTGCACATCACCCTCGCCGGAACCCCGCGTGCGGTGGCGGCCACGACCACTGCGGGGCAGGCCTTGGAAGCGGACGGCAGGAACGTGATCGCCGCCCTGGTCAACGGCGAACCCCGCGACCTCTTCCGGGAGCTGGCCGATGGTGACGCCGTCGAGCCGATCACGATCGACTCCGAGGAGGGGCGGGCGATCCTGCGCCACTCCACCGCGCACATCCTCGCCCAGGCCGTCCAAGAACTCTTCCCCGAGGCCAAGCTGGGCATCGGGCCGCCCGTCGAGAACGGTTTCTACTACGACTTCGACGTCGCCGAGCCCTTCACCCCCGCCGATCTCAAGAGCATCGAGAAGAAGATGCAGCAGATCATCAAGCAGGGGCAGCGCTTCGACCGCCGAGTCGTCTCCGACGACGACGCCCGCGCCGAGCTGGCGACCGAGCCCTACAAGCTGGAGCTGATCGACCTCAAGGGCGGCGCGGCCGAGGCCGCCGATGGCGCCTCCGCGGAGGTCGGCACCGGTGAGCTCACCATCTACGACAACGTCCACCCGCGCACCGGCGAGCTGTGCTGGAAGGACCTGTGCCGTGGGCCGCACATCCCGACCACCAAGGTCGTCCCCGCGTTCAAGCTGATGCGCACCGCCGCCGCCTACTGGCGCGGCAAGGAGACCAACCCGCAGCTGCAACGCGTCTACGGCACCGCCTGGGAGGACAAGGAGTCGCTCAAGGCGTACCTGACCTTCCTGGAGGAGGCCGAGAAGCGCGACCACCGCAAGCTCGGCTCCGAGCTCGACCTGTTCTCCATCCCGGACGAGATCGGCTCCGGTCTGGCGGTCTTCCACCCCAAGGGCGGCATCATCCGCCGGGTCATGGAGGACTACTCGCGCAAGCGCCACGAGGAGAGCGGCTACGAGTTCGTCTACACCCCGCACGCCACCAAGAGCACCCTGTTCGAGAAGTCCCAGCACCTGAGCTGGTACGCGGACGGTATGTACCCCCCGATGCAGCTCGACGGCGGGCAGGACTACTACCTGAAGCCGATGAATTGCCCGATGCACAACCTGATCTTCGACGCGCGCGGGCGTTCCTACCGTGAGCTGCCGCTGCGCATGTTCGAGTTCGGCACCGTGTACCGGTACGAGAAGTCCGGCGTGGTGCACGGGCTGACCCGTGCGCGCGGTTTCACCCAGGACGACGCGCACATCTACTGCACCAAGGAACAGATGGCCGGCGAGCTCGACTCGCTGCTCACCTTCGTGCTGGACCTGCTGCGCGACTACGGTCTCGACGACTTCTACCTGGAGCTGTCCACCAAGGACCCGGAGAAGTACGTCGGTGAGGACGACGTCTGGGAGGAGGCCACCTCGATCCTGCGCGGGGCCGCCGAGAAGCAGGGGCTGAACCTGGTCATGGACCCGGGCGGCGCCGCCTTCTACGGACCGAAGATCTCCGTTCAGGCCAAGGACGCCATCGGCCGGACCTGGCAGATGTCCACCATCCAGCTGGACTTCAACCTGCCCGAGCTGTTCGACCTGGAGTACACCGCGGCCGACGGTTCCCGTCAGCGCCCGGTGATGATCCACCGTGCCCTGTTCGGTTCCATCGAGCGGTTCTTCGCGGTACTGCTGGAACACTACGCGGGTGCGTTCCCGGCGTGGCTGGCCCCGGTCCAGGTCGTGGGCATCCCGATCGCCGACGAGCACGTGCCCTACCTCCAAGAGGTCGAGGCCAAGCTGCGCGCCGAGGGCATTCGCGTCGAGGTGGACGCGAGCGACGACCGGATGCAGAAGAAGATCCGTAACGCGCAGAAGCAGAAGATCCCCTTCATGCTGCTGGCCGGTGACGACGACATCGCCAAGGGCGCGGTGTCCTTCCGCTACCGGGACGGTTCGCAGAACAACGGTGTGCCGGTGGAGGAGGCGGTCACCGAGATCGTCGCGTCCGTCCGCGAACGCCGCTGATCCGGTTCCACGAAAGCACGGAGCGCCCGTCCCTCGCGGGGTCGGGCGCTCTTTCGTGTACTGCGCAGGGGCTGGTCAGGCTCGCTCACGCGGGCGACGGGGTTCGTCGTCCTTGAAGAGGTCATCGCGAGAGATCTGCGCGGTGGCGTTGGGGTCGGGGGTGGTCTCTTCCTCGTCGTCCTTGAAGAGGTCGGCGCGTGAGATGCGGTGCGTGGAATCGGGGTCGCTCATGGTGTCCACTCCTTGGAGGTCGGGGGCAACCCGGATTTTATCCGCAGCTCACCGTGTGGCCGAACGTCCGGATTCGCGCACGCACGGTCGCGGCGGGGTCAGGGGCCGGTGGTGTGGGGTTGCCAGGCGCGGGCCGGGATCCGGTTCACCAGGTCGATCAGGTAGTCCGCCGCGGTCAGCGCGCGGTCGGGGTCCAGCCGCATCGGGGCCCAGGTGAGGATGTGGTCGCCGGTGAACCGGATCGGAAGCGACCGTGAGCGACAGTCCGACAGCAGCCACGCGGCGGTCGCGTGGTCGAGCACGGCCCGGGTGAAGTGTTCGTCCGCGCCGACGGTGCGGAAGGCTCCGGAGAAGGAGACCTCGACCTGTTCGGGTTCACCCCGCCCGTCGAAGGAGACGACCCTGGCCAGGTCGCGGCGGTGGATCTCCAGGTCCGACCCGTGTCCGGGGGTGCGCACCGCCACGACACGGTGCGTCGTGCTCTCGCCGCCACGTCGGTCGGGGGCGTGGGTGAGTTCGAAGGCGGTGACCCGGTGGCGGCCACGGTGGCCGATCAGCACGTGGTGCGCGCGTGGGTCGTGACCGCGTAGCGCGTCTGGCAGGGTGGCGCCCTCCAGGGGCGCAGAGCGTTGTTCGACGTACTCCCAGCCATGTTCACGGGCCCAGGCGTTCAGCTCGGTGACGCGTTCCTTGCGAAAGTGCGCGGCGACGATGATCGCACCGGCGGTCACCACGACGGTGGCCAGGGCGATCATCGGCAGGGCGCCTTCCATCCGGTGTCTCCTCATGAGGAATGTGGGAGGGCCCTGGGATCCGGGGCGAGGGGCGTCGCTACTGTCCGGATCGGACGCGCGCCCGGAAGAGCAGGGGGCCCGCGCCGGCCATGTATGCCCATTCTGTGTCGTTTGTCGCTGCTTGTCACCCCTGGGGAATGTTCCCCGGCGTCACCACACGCACCTCCGTCGCACTGTGCACACCCGTCCCATCTGCGCCATGACCGGCCACGCATGATCTTCACAGTGGGCGACCCACCACCACCGCGGTGTGAACGCTGTCCGGATGTGGCCACGATCAATAGGTGCGCATGACGCCGTTCCGTGCCAGGGACAGCAGGATCCGCTCGGGGGTCGGACGGAGCTCGGGGGCGGTCGCCAGCGCGGCGCGCACAGGGGAGAGGTATTCACCGGGCAGTCCGAGCAGGTCGGCCTCCCCTCGCAGGACCCTCCGGGTGATCGCCTCCGGGGCGGACCCGAACGGGTTGCGTCCGGTGGCGGCGTAGACGGTCAGTTGGCCCCAACCGAACACGTCCGAGGCGGCCGACGCGGCGGCTCCGCGTAGGCGTTCTGGCGCGACCCACCCGGGAGTGCCCCAGACGGAGCCGTGTGTGGTCTGTTCGGTGCGCCCGGCGGCCACTCCGAAGTCCAGCACGCGGGGGCCGCGCGGGGAGAGGACGACGTTGCCGGGTTTGAGGTCGCGGTGCACGATTCCGGCCCGATGGATGTCGGCCAGCGCCGCGGCGACTCCGGTGACCACCCGGGCCAGTGCGCGGTCCCGTAGAGGGCGCACGTCGCGCACTTGTTCACTCAAGGTGGGGCCGGGAACGTGCCCGATGGCCAACCAAGGAAGGACCGCTCCGGGCGCGGCCCCCGCGAACCGGGGAACGAATCGGCTGCGCACCCTACGAAGGGCCGCGACCTCCCGGGCGAAGCGTTCCCTGAACTCGGGTTCGTCGACCAGTTCGGGGTGGACCGCCTTGACCGCCACCAGCCGTCCGAAGCGTGACCGCGCGAGGTAGGCGGTCCCCATACCGCCGGAGCCGAGCCTGCCGAGCAAACGGTAGGGGCCCAGGCGCGCGGGATCGTGTGCCCCGAGCGGGGCCGCGCCGTCGGGGTCGTGCGACGTCGAGAAAAGGGGCGTGGGCACGGTGCCGAGTCCTCGGGGGGAGAGGGCGGGTACATCGAGCACGCCCATACTCTCAGCGCGTGCGTCCCGCCACCCGGTGAGGGTCCTCGATGGCATTCCTGTGCCAAGCGGGCCTCTGCGCCGGTTGGTAGGAGGAAGAGACGGAAGGGGCGTTCCGGCCTGTTACCTGGTAGGAGCGAACGTCAGCACCGTAGCGCTCGGGTTCGGTCTACGCCACGCTGTTGACGGTTTTGCCCTGTCGAGAAGCGGGATGCGGGATACGGGAGGTGGGTGTTGGTTCTCTCCTGGGTTATCCACAGGCGGGGAGTTCGGGCTGGTGGTGGATCGGTGGGCGTGATCCCATCGATCTTGGGGGAGCCGCTGGTTTCGCCGGTTTTGTGCTGCCCGGGGTGGGGGCGGGCGGTGGACGGTGGGGCGCCTGG
>NZ_BCSH01000048.1 GCF_001570765.1 Nocardiopsis listeri NBRC 13360
CAGACCACCAGCAGGGTCCCTACCTCAGGCGCCCCACCCACACACCCGACATCCACATCCGCCCCTTGGAATCACTCATCTAGGGTAGATGGAAGATCTCGGTCAGGGGGATCATCCCCTCGTCCGGGCGTCCGTCCAGGCCCTCGAAGAAGGGCGCCATCTCCGCCTGCCAGCGGGCGTTGACCTCGGTCCGGGCCATGGCCTCACGGGCCGCTTCGAAGTCCTCGGTCTCCAGGTAACCGATCACCATGCCCCGCTCGTCGGCGAACAGCGAGTAGTTGTGCCAACCACTCTCCGACAGGGCCCGACGCATCCGCGGCCACACTTGGGCGTGGCGTCTGCGGTACTCCGCCAACCGATCCTCGCGCACCTTCAGCACGAAACACACTCGTCGCACTCGGTCTCCTTTTCCGGTCAGAAGTCGAAGTCGTCGACGTTGTCGGCGTCGAAGACCAACGGCGGACCCAGCACGACCTCGCCGTCGGTCTCGAACGTGAACTCGCCCAGGTCTCCGGCTGTGAAGGTCTCCCCCTGCGCGCCGGTGATCCGCCCGGCCTTGAGCGCGGCACCGGTGTACCCGGCCAGGTAGCCCAGCTCGTGCGGGTTCCACAGCGCGAACTGTCCGACGGTGCCGTCGTGCACGAACTCGCGCATCTGGTTGGGTGTGCCCAGGCCCGTCACCACCAGTTCGCCCTGATACTCCGAATCGCTGACGTAGCGGGCCGCGGCGGCCAGGCCGACGGTGGTGGGCGAGACGACCGCGTCCAGGTCCGGGTGGGACTGCATCAGTCCCTGCATCTCCTGGAACGACTCCAGGTCGTCGTCGTTGCCGTAGACGGTGTCCACTAACTCCAGGTCGGCGTACTCGTCCTCCTGCAGGATCTGCTCCATCTCCTCGATCCACGCGTTCTGGTTGGTGGCGTTGGGCGTGGCCGACAGGACCGCGAAGGTGCCCTCGCCGCCGAGCTGTCCCTCGACCATGTCCACCAGGGTCTGCCCGATGAGCCGGTTGCTGGACTGGTTGACGAAAACGTCGGTGCAGTTGGCGTTGGAGTCATAACCCACGATGACCGCGCCGTTGTCACGCGCCTCGTTCAGGGACGGGCACACGGCGTCGGGGTCGTTGGCGGCGATGACGATGACGTCGCTGCCGGCCTGGCTGGCGGCGTTGATGTACTCCACCTGGGAGTCGGCGGTGGCCTCGGTACCGCCGCGTTCGGTGGCCACACCGCCCACCGCCTCGACCGCTTCCTCTCCCCCGGCGTTGACCAGGTCGAAGAACGGGTTGTTGAGCTGCTTGGGCAGGAAGTCGATGGCCAGACCCTCGGGGATCTCCGCGTCCGGGTCGGCGGTTCCCGTGGGCCCCTGGGCGTCCTCGTCCTGGGCGTCGTCGATGGTGGTGCCGCCACAGGCGGTGGCCAGCAGCATCACCGCCGCGGTCGCGGTGAGGAACAGGTGGCGTCGGGGGTCGATCATGGTGTGTCTCCCTCGGGGGTACGGGATGCGAGTGGGCGTGCGCGCCGGGAGCGGACCCGGGCCACGAGGTTGGGTGTGATGACGGAGGCGATGAGGATCGCGCCGGTGACGATGAGCAGGACATCGCTGCTGACGCCGAACAGCTGTAGGGCGTTTCGCAGGACACCGAGCAACAGCACGCCGCTCATCACGCCCAGGATCGAACCGACGCCGCCGAAGATGGACACCCCGCCGAGCAGGACGGCCGCCACGACCTGCAATTCCAGGCCGAAGGCGGTGTCGGCGCGGGAGGTGCCGTACTGCAGGGTCCAAAAGAGCCCGGCCGAGGAGGCGACCACGCCGCTGAGCGTGAAGAGCCAGAACTTCGTCCACTTCACCGACACTCCGGAGAAACGGGCGGCCTCGTCGTTGTTGCCGATGTCGAACAGGGAACGTCCGGCACCGGTGGCGTGCAGGAACACGGCGAACAGCAGGGCGAGCACGAGGATCGCCACCGCGACCCAGGGCAGGCCCTCGACCCCGGGCAAGGGTGCGCGGGCCCCGCTCACCCAGTTCTGCGGGTAACTGGCCACGGCCCGATCCCCGAGCAACACGTAGGCCAGGCCCCGATACAGGGCCATGGTGCCGATGGTGACCGCCAGGGAGGGCAACCCCATCACGGTGACCAGTACCCCGTTGAGGGCGCCGAGCAGGGCGCCGATCACCAGGCAGATCACCAGGGCCGTTTCGATCGGGACACCGGACTCCCACAGCACGCCCAGGGTCGCGCTGGTCAGGGCCAGGGTGGAGGCCACCGACAGGTCGATCTCCCCGGTGATGACGATAAGGGTCATAGGCAGGGCCATGAGGGCGATGGCGGCCACGCTCAACAACAGGAAACTCGTGTTGCGGCCGGTGGCGAACACGTCGACGAACATCGACGCGCACAACAACGCCACCACCAACGCGCCGACCACGGGGGCCTCGCGGGCCGACAGCAGGGTTCGGAACCTTCCCGGGGTGGGGGAAGGGGCGACGGTGTCAGGAGCCACGGGGACCTCCTCTGAGCCTGCGCGCCGAGCGCAGCGCCAGCAGTCGGTCCAGGCCGATGGCGGCCAGGATGAGCGCGCCGACGACGGCCTGATGCCAGAACTGGTCGATCCGCCAGATGGGCAGGGCGGCGGTGATGGTGGTGAGCAAGATGGCGCCCAGGGCGGCGCCGTAGACGGTGCCCACTCCCCCGGCGATGGCCACGCCGCCCACGACGGCGGCGGCCACGACCTGCAACTCCATGCCGAAGCCGACGGTGGAGTCGACGGTGCCGTAGCGGGCGGCGAAGAGGACTCCGGCCAGACCGGCCAGCGCGCCGTTGGCGACGAAGACGGCCAGGACCCGGCGCCCCACGGGTATGCCGGCCAGGCGGGCCGCCTCGACGTTGGATCCGATGGCGTACAGCTCACGGCCCGAGCGGTAGTGGGACAGGAACAGGCCCACACCGACGACCACGACGATGGCGACGGCGGCGGGCAGCGGTACGCCCAGGACGCTCGACCGACCCAGGTCCAGGAAAGCGGAGGGCATGTCGTGGGCGTTGACCTGGCCACCGTCGGCCCACCAGTGGCCGAGCCCGCGGAAGGCGTAGAGCGTGCCCAGGGTGACGACCAGCGCGGGCACCTGGGCGAAGGTGACCAGGAAGCCGTTCACCGCCCCGCACAGGGCTCCGACGGCCACACCGGCGAGGAGCACCACGGGGACGGGGAGCCCGGGGAAGGCGACGAATAGGGTGCCCGTCCCGAAGGCCGACAGTCCCATCACCGAACCGACCGACAGGTCGACGTTCTTGGTGATCAGGACCAGTGCCTGGCCCACGGCCAGGACGGACAGCACGGTCGCGCCGAGGAAGAGGTCGCGCACGCCCTGGCCG
The DNA here is from genome assembly GCF_001570765.1 of Nocardiopsis listeri NBRC 13360. Classification (GTDB taxonomy): domain Bacteria; phylum Actinomycetota; class Actinomycetes; order Streptosporangiales; family Streptosporangiaceae; genus Nocardiopsis; species Nocardiopsis listeri. The sequence goes on from NZ_BCSH01000048.1 coordinate 3,380, forward strand.
GAGAGGAACCCGGGGTTGTTCAGCCACGTGGCCGCGATGAGCAGGACCACCGCCAGGAGCACGCCGAGTTCACGCACCCGAGGGGTGCGCCGGACACGTCCGGTCGTGCTGGACCCGACCGGGGCCTCGGTGTCGGTCACCGTCACGTCGCCCCCTTGCCCGCGGTCGTTCCGGTGGCCGCGTACATGACGGACTCCTCGGTGGCCTCGGATCGGTCGAGTTCTGCGGTGAGCCGACCCTCGTGCATCACCAGGACACGGTCGGCCATGCCCAGGACTTCGGGAAGTTCGCTGGAGACCATCACCACGGCCACCCCTTCCCCCGCCAGGGTGGTGAGCAGACGGTGGACCTCGGCCTTGGTGCCCACGTCGATCCCCCGGGTGGGCTCGTCCACGAACAGGATCCGCGGTTCGGTGGACAGCCACTTGGCCAGGACGACCTTTTGCTGGTTGCCGCCGGACAGGGTGGAGACCGTGTCGGTCAGGTCGCCGAACTTCAGGCGCAGACGCTCCCCCCAGTGGTGGGCCGCCTCGTTCTCCGCGCGCGAGGTCAGCAGACCGGCGCGGCTGAGCGTGCGGCGACGGGTGGCGGTGGCGTTGCGGGCGATGGAGGACTCCATGACCAGCCCCTGCTGGCGGCGGTCCTCTGGGACCAAGGCCATGTGGGCGGCCATCGCGGCCTTGGGCCGACCGGCGGGGAGCGGTCGACCGTACACCCGGACCGCGCCGAGGTCGTAGCGGTCCACCCCGAACACTGCGCGTACGACCTCGCTGCGTCCGGCGCCCACGAGCCCGGCCAGCGCGACGATCTCCCCAGCCCGCACCGTGAAGGAGACATCGGCGAAGACCCCCTGCCGGGTGAGCCCCTCCACCTCCAGGACGGTCTCACCGATGACGGCCTCCTGCTGTTCGGGGTAGAGGTCGTCGACGTCGCGGCCGACCATGCGGCGCACCACGGTGTCCACCTCCAGGTCGCCGGTGGGGTCACAGGAGACGAAGGATCCATCGCGCACGACCGTGACCCGGTCGCTGAGGGCGAACACCTCGTCGAAGCGGTGGGAGATGAACAACAGCGCCGCTCCCGCCTCGCGCAAGGAGCGGGCGACCCGGAACAGGCGTTCGGCCTCCACCCCGGACAGCGCGGCGGTGGGCTCGTCCATGATCAGGACCCGGGCGTCGCGGGTGATGGCCTTGGCGATCTCCACCAACTGCTGGTCGGCGATGGACAGTCCACGCGCGGGGCGTTCGGGGTCGACCTCCACACCCAGACTGGTGAACGCCTCCCTGGTCAGGCGACGCATGCGGGCCTTGTCGATGGTGCCCCACCGGGTGCGGGGCTGGCGGCCGACGAAGATGTTCTCGGTGACCGACAGGTCCGGGAAGAGGGTGGGTTCCTGATAGATGACCGCGACCCCGGCCCGTTGGGCGTCGACGGGGGCGGTGAACTCCACGTGTGCGCCGTCGACCAGCACACGGCCGTGGTCGGGGCGGTGCACTCCGGCCAGGGTCTTGACCAGGGTGGACTTGCCGGCCCCGTTCTCCCCCACCAGGGCGTGGATCTCGCCCGGATGGAGTTCCAGGGACATGCCCCGAAGGGCGCGGACGTTGCCGAAGGCCTTGCTCACGTCGGCCAGGGAGAGGACGGGCGGACCCGTGGGGCCTCGAACCGCCATGCTGTCCTCCTTCCGTTGAGGACTCGCGTCAGGTCGTGCGCGGGAGAGGGCAGTGGAGAAAACGTTTTAAGATGAAGGTGATGTTAATTAGGCCACAGACAGCCGTCAAGACATCCAGGAAACATCCTGATAAAGGGCCAGGACCGCTCACAACGCCGTCCCACTCGGCGAGGGGCGCCCCTCGCCCATGAGCCACTTGTACGATTGACATTGACACGTTTCAATCACGGTGCGACCATGAGCGCACCTTCCAGGCTGGGAGTACCGCACGTGCCCGAGAACCCGAACCCCACCGCGGCCCGGCGCTCCGTCGGCATCACCCAGGTCGCGAAGCACGCGGGGGTCTCGCCCGGGACCGTGTCCAACGTCCTCAACCGCCCCGAACGGGTGGCGACGGAGACCAGGGAACGCGTCGAGGCCGCCATCCGCGAACTCGACTACGTGCGCAACTCCTCCGGCAGCAACCTGAGGTCCGGCCGCAGCGACTGCGTGGGACTACTGGTCCTGGACGTGACCAACCCCTACTTCACGGAGGTCGCGCGCGGGGTCGAGGACGAGGCGGTGGAGTCCGGCCTGGCGGTGCTGCTGCTCAACTCCGCCGAGGATCACGGCCGGCAGGAGCGCAACCTACGCCTGCTCGCCGGACAGCGCGCCGCCGGCGCGGTCGTCATGCCCATCGACGACGACCTGTCCGACCTGCGCTGGTTGAGCAAGCAGGGGATCCCCTGGGTCGCGCTGGATCGCGGAGACGTGCCCGTCGAGGAAGGGTGCAGCGTCAGCGTCGACAACGAGGCCGGCGGACTGGCCGCGGGACGCCACCTCATCGGCCTCGGCCACGAACGGATCGCGTTCCTGACCGGCCCCTTTTCCATCGACCAGGTCCACCGCCGCCACCAGGGTCTGCTCCAGGCCGTCATCGAGGCCGGCCTGGACCCGGACACCGCCCTGGACCTGGTGCACGTGCCCCAGCTCAACCCCGAACAGGGCGAGAAGGCCGTGGACACCGTCCTGGCCGGCGGGCCACGCCAGCGTTCCACCGCGGTCTTCTGCGCCAACGACCAACTCGCCCTGGGTTTCCTCAAGGGGCTCGGCCGACGTGGCCTGCGCGCCCCCGACGACATCTCGGTGATGGGCTACGACGACATCGACGTCGCCGCCCTCGTGCACCCCGGGCTCACCACGGTCGCCCAGCCCAAGTACAAGCTGGGGCGCACCGCGATGAGCCTACTCCGGGAGCACTTCGACGACCCCGGCCACCGGCACGAGCGCCGGCTTTTCACCCCGGAGATCGTGCTGCGCGGCTCGACGGCCGCGCATCGGGCCTGAGTTGCGTCGACTTCGCCGGACTGGGCCGAGCTGAGCCGAAGGTCGCACGTGTGAGCGTTCTCGTCCCTACCGATTGCGATCTTGGCAGTACGGGTTTAAAACGATTCACCAAGGGTGGACGGCGGCACACCTGAGCTGGATAACCCCGGAGTTGTTGAGTAGGAGGTGGATTCTCCCTCCTTCCCGACCAACCACCCGAGAGACCTCGACCCCGGGCACCCCACCCGCACCAAGAACAGCCCCGTTGATCCCCCGAATCCATCCGGGCTGAGCGTTACAGGACGGAACGCCGCTGCCAGGGTCGAGCTGTCGGACCGTGGTCGGCTCACTCATGCCTTGATCTCGCGGAGGGTCGGGACCTTGGTCAAGATGGCCATCGCTTCCCACAGACGAAGCCGTTCGCTCCTCGTGGGGACTGTGTCGAGGACTGGTCCGAAGAATGCCCGTTGCCCTCCGTCCGGCGCTGTGATGGCCAGGACCGGCGTCCCTATCTCGGCGTCGATGCGATCGACTCCGTCGTGGTGGGAGGCGCGTAGCTCGGAGTCGTAGTCGGTGGATGTGCCGGCCTTCGCGAGTTCCACAGGCAGACCGGTGCGTTGCAGCGCCGCATCGAGTTCACCGGGCCATTGCCTTTCGGTGCCATCGGGGTCGGTCCAGAGCGCGTCGTAGAAGGCACCGAGCGCGTCGTGTCCGTGCTTGGTCTGGACGGCTACCGCGACGCGTGCGGGGATCCAGAGGTAGCCATGGGGATCGCCCTCAGGATCGTCGTCGCGGTGTTCGTTGAGGATCGACAGACTCATGACGCGCCAGTTCACTTCGAGCGGCACTTCGCCGGCGATCTGGGTGATCCAACGGGCGGTATGGCGAGTGAGGGGGCAGGCGGGGTCGAGCCAGAAGTCCACGACCCAACCGGTCTGGATATCGCTGACGGTGGTTCCTGTGGTCGTGGTACTCATGTTGGTTCTCCTGCCTGGGGGTGATGCCCGGCCCCATCCCCGCATGCGCGGGGAGCAGCCTTGGATCAACCTCGAGTTGGAGCGCTTCGTGGGTCCATCCCCGCGTGCGCGGGGAGCACTCCAGTGCGTAATACGCGGGGCGAACGATCCGGGGGCCATCCCCGCGTGCGCGGGGAGCACTCTCCTCGGCCTGGTCGCGCATCACCGGTTTTGGGTCCATCCCCGCGTGCGCGGGGAGCACCCGCGGTGGCGGTCCCGCCCCTGTTCAGAGACGGGGTCCATCCCCGCGTGCGCGGGGAGCACGACGTGCGCGCGCGCAAGAACCCCGACAAGCAGGGTCCATCCCCGCGTGCGCGGGGAGCACTCCTCGGGCCCCTGGTGGTGGTTGCTCCGGTAGGGTCCATCCCCGCGTGCGCGGGGAGCACGACGTCACCGGCCGCAACGCTTACGAGTTGATGGGTCCATCCCCGCGTGCGCGGGGAGCACGCGGACCCGGTCCAGCGCGATGGCCGCGTAACGGGTCCATCCCCGCGTGCGCGGGGAGCACGGCGGTCTCGTGGTCTTGGACGAGGCGGGCGAGGGTCCATCCCCGCGTGCGCGGGGAGCACCCGGTCGCCCTGACCGGCCGGCAGGGGCAGTTGGGTCCATCCCCGCGTGCGCGGGGAGCACTACCGCGGCATGCCCATCCCCGAGCCCTTGGGGGGTCCATCCCCGCGTGCGCGGGGAGCACCCGGAGCGGGACGCCGACATTGTCCGCGCGCTGGGTCCATCCCCGCGTGCGCGGGGAGCACTCTCGCTGACCTGTGAGTTCATCTGGCGTGAGGGCCCGAATCTGCAACTAGTTGAGAAACAGACAAACCAGACACCCTTTCCCGAACTACGTTTCAGCCTGACCTTACGGTAGCCGACAAGGCGGCACCAGAACGTGAATCCCGTTCAGGAGCGAGACGGCTCAACCCGGACAGATTCCACACGTGAACAAGCAACTCATCGAAAGAGCCGGCCTCGGACAGCCCGGCAGGAGAAGCCACCCAGAACGATTGGGTTGCTTCTCCGAAGTAGATCAGGAGTCGCGGGTGGCAGGCCTGGATTTGCGTGGCCTGGTGGTGTTCGTGGGCGAACTCGGAGCGGCGCCCGCCCAGTCGGGGGAGCTTCTGGGCTCGCTCAGCACGGCAGATGCGATGCGTGCAGTCAGCGCACACCGGATCCGGAGAAACAGAGCGGGACTTGTTCGGCTGAAAGTCCACCGGACGTCGGGGCGCGGGGATAGGGTGCGTCATGGATTCCTGCTTCCTCATGTGCAGAGTGGAGCTCGGGATTTTGTGGGCCTGGAAGAGCGCGTCGACGCTGTTCCAGGCCCGTTCAATTCAGGCCGACTCGTTCCGGAACGAGTACCTCGTGACGGGCATGCTCAGTGGTTCCTTCGCACGTCGACGCGAGTGAGCATGGAGTGTCGGGCGGATTCGGTGAGGTCGAAGACGACCTGCATGGTGAGGGCCCGGATCCGATGCCCGTCCCAGGTCCAGGAGAAATCCCAGTACACGCAGTTCCGTTCGACCAGAGCGAGTCCGCTGTGCACCGCGTCGGGTTCCAGGCGTGGGTAAGTGATGCTGGTGCTGCGGCGGGGCCCTTCGTCGGTGACGTACAGGTGCGGCAACAGCGGGCGGGTCTGGTCCAGCACGAGTCGGACGGTGCCGCCGGACAGACCAGAGCGCGAGTGACGGTGGGCGTTGTCGACCAGGACACGGGTGACCTGGATCAACGGACGTGCGTGATCGGGCAGTACGGTGCGACACCAGTTGGCCAGGGGTACGGAGGGGCAGGTGTGGCCCAGGAGAACTCCGTGCCTGTTCGGGTCCGCAAAGTGCAGTTTGTGCGGGTAAGGCTGCTCTGGCGTGGCCGAGTCAGGGTGGATATCCTGCATTCGTCTCACCTCAGGTGGTTCGGGGTGGGTTCACAGCCCCGGCGTGGCCACTTTCTGTTTCGGCCCCGGGGTTTTCATGCACCGAGACATCCCGGCTTTCTGAATCAAACCGAGCGACCTCAGGCGGCGATCCTTACCTTGCCTGAACTGCGGATATGCGGTCCAGGCAAGGGCAGCATCCGGTGCGGAACCGGTTGAACCACAAACAGTTTTCTTGCGACTAGCCCCACGCCTAGCGATGTTGTGGTTTTCTGTTGTCATGACAAAGAAAAAGGTAGTAAACGAAGCCGCCGTATCACTTTTTGCCCGAGAAATGTTCCTTAAGAGATCTTCGTCCGGATTGTCACAGAAAGAGTTCGGTGGAATCATTGGTGTGTCCGGACAACAGGTTGGCGCGATCGAACGCCTCGAACGACCTCCGACCAGGCAGTTCGCGGAGCTGTTAGATGGGAAGTTGGGGACCGGCGACTACTTCCAAGAGCTTTGGTCATCAACAAAACTTCTAGGGCACAGGCGTTCACTGCCGAAGTACATCGACTTGGAATCGAAGGCGGTGAGCATCAGCCACTTCCACCCTCAACTGGTCCCGGCACTACTCCAGACCGAGGACTACGCCCAGGCCATCCTGCGCGCCGGATTCCCCCCAAAACCCCACTATGAGGTCGCGGAACTCTTGGACGCTCGAATGCGCCGCCAGGAACTTCTCGACAGGTCAGATCCACCACTGATGCGCTTCGTCATCGACGAGGCGGTCCTCTGGCGCTCCGTCGGGAGCGACGGGACCATGCGAGCTCAGTGGGCGAAGATCCTGGAGAGGCTGGACCACCCCTTCATGACCTTCCAAGTGATCCCCTACGATCAGGGCGCTTACTCGGCGATGGAGGGAGGGTTCACCGTCCTCGCCTTGTCAGCGGTCGACTCGGTCCTGTACTCAGAAAACGCGCAGACAGGCCAGATCTACAATGATCCACAGGTGGTCGCGGACGCCACCGGTAGGTTCAACTCGTTGATGGCGGTCGCACTGTCTCCTTCAGCGAGCAAGAGCTATCTTTTCGATCGGCGGAAGGAAATTGAGTGAATACTCCGGACGGCTACCACAAATCTTCTTACAGCGGCCACTCTGGCGACTGTGTAGAGGTCCGCGAGGGAGTCATCACGTCGATACGCGACACACAGAACCGCGAGGCCGGATGTTTGGGCTTCAAAGCCCAAGAGTGGGCCGCTCTCCTGCGTAGCCTGCGCACGAACTAGCGCTGAACAGAATCGGTCCCCGCCAATCATAGTGGCGGGGACCGATTGTGTTTCAGGTTACTGATCAACGCTCTTCGTGGCCAGGACCCACGCACCACGCACAACTTCATGGGTCCATCCCCGCGTGCGCGGGGAGCAGCCCACCACGATCATCGGGTCCCGAGGCACCGTGGGACCATCCCCGCGTGCGCGGGGAGCAGGGGTTCTCCCGTACCGGAGGACCCCCGACCCCGGGACCATCCCCGCGTGCGCGGGGAGCAGCTCCCGAGGTCGGCGACGTCGGCGGTTACGGCGGGACCATCCCCGCGTGCGCGGGGAGCAGCACCATCCCCGACGCTGCCGCGTTCCTGTCCTGGGTCCATCCCCGCGTGCGCGGGGAGCAGTAGGGTCCCGATCAACGAGCTGCCCCGCCACGGGGTCCATCCCCGCGTGCGCGGGGAGCAGTTGTGTTCGGGGGCGGCCGGCGGCTCTGTGCGGGGTCCATCCCCGCGTGCGCGGGGAGCACGGCGGTCTCGTGGTCTTGGACGAGGCGGGCGAGGGTCCATCCCCGCGTGCGCGGGGAGCAGACGTGGGCGGACGTGACGGGGAAACCCGCCGAGGGTCCATCCCCGCGTGCGCGGGGAGCAGACCGTCGAAGAGGCCGCGATGTCGATGGCGCGGGGTCCATCCCCGCGTGCGCGGGGAGCAGGTTCCTTCCTGCGGTGGCGGGGTGGGGCGGCCGGGTCCATCCCCGCGTGCGCGGGGAGCAGCGTCCTCCGGAATTACGAGGCCGTCCGCCTCCGGGTCCATCCCCGCGTGCGCGGGGAGCAGCTTGATGATCGCGGTGGTCATGCCGCGGCGTCGGGTCCATCCCCGCGTGCGCGGGGAGCAGTCCAGGCAGCACGCACGCAAGAAGCTGTGCATGGGTCCATCCCCGCGTGCGCGGGGAGCAGCCGGACTACCGGCCACCGAGCTGGTAGGCCTTGGGTCCATCCCCGCGTGCGCGGGGAGCAGTTCACCAGTCGCCGGTTCTCCACCTCACGCCGGGGTCCATCCCCGCGTGCGCGGGGAGCAGAACTCCTCCGACAGCTCCGTCTCGCGGGCCGCAGGTCCATCCCCGCGTGCGCGGGGAGCAGCCCTCGAAGGGGCGATAAAAGGGGTGGGGCGGGGGTCCATCCCCGCGTGCGCGGGGAGCAGTCGGTGGTCGAGGGCGAGTCACCCCCGGAGGGGGGTCCATCCCCGCGTGCGCGGGGAGCAGTGAAGAGGGGTGGAGCGCGACGGATGAGGGAGGGGTCCATCCCCGCGTGCGCGGGGAGCAGTCTGCCGAGGGCCAAGAGGGTTTGTCGACCCTGGGTCCATCCCCGCGTGCGCGGGGAGCAGTCACTGACCTGCGGGTTTACCCACGCCAAGTGCCCGAATCTGCAACTAGTCGAGAAACAGACAAAACAGACACCCACCCTCCTTCATGCTCCGGAAAGAGTCACACAGGTCCCCTCCGGGCACAAGGTGACCAGGAAATCCACCGATCACCGCGCTTCCTCCGGCCAGAGGAAGCGTTGAGCCCTTTCCCAGACAACACTCTCTCCTTCCGGCCGGTAAGTGTGGGTTTCGAACGAATCCGCGACCACCCGACGCAGCTCGGACAATCCCCCTTCAACGGCACCCACCGCACGGGCCTGCACCAACAGGTTCCCCACGGCCGTTCCCTCGGCCGGGCCCGCCACCACCGGCAATCCGGTGGCCTCGGCGGTGAGCCCGCACAGCAACGTGTTCCGCGCCCCTCCCCCGACGACGTGCACCACCTCGACTTCCCGGCCGGAAAGCGCGACGGCCTGGCGCACGGCTCGTCGATAAGCAAGGGCAAGGGAGTCCAGTACGCATCGGACCACCTGGACAGGGTCGTTCGGCACTGGTTGTCCGGTCTCGGTGGCGAACTCGACGATCCTGGCCGGCATGTCCCCCGGAGGCGCAAATCGGGGATCGTCCACGTCCACCACACACCTCAGCCCTGGCAGACGCGCCGCCCGCTCCAGCAGATCGGCCAGATCCACGTCCAGGCCCCGGGCCCACCAAACACGCAGGGACTCCTGCAACAACCACAGCCCCGTCACGTTGCGCAGGTAGCGCACAGTCCCGTCCACGCCCAGCTCATTGGTGAAGTTCGCCTGTCTCCCCTCTTCGGAGAGCACCGGCCGGTCCGACTCCACCCCGACCAACGACCATGTTCCCGAGGAAATGTAGGCGAAGCGCGACGTACGCGCGGGCACGGCGACCACTGCGGACGCCGTGTCATGGGAGCCCACCGCCACCAAGGACGTTCCACCCCCGGGCAGTGGCCCGACGATGTGACCGGGCTCGACCAAGTCGGGAAGCAGGCTCCGCGCGGGAACCTCGAAGGTGTCCGCCAACAGCTTCAGACAAGGATCGGCCCAACGACGCTCGCGCACGTCCACCAGGCCCGTGGTGGAGGCGTTGGTCAGCTCCGCCACCTTGCGACCGGTCAACCAGCACCCGAACAGGTCGGGGATCAGAAGCAGGTCGCGCGCGATCGAGAGCTGGACGCTTCCAGCGGAGGCCACAAGCTGGAAGAGGGTGTTGAAGGGCTGCACCTGTAGCCCGTTGACGGCGTACAGCTCCTCGGCGGAAAGGTGCTCGAACACCCGCTCGGGCACACCGTCGGTGCGCCGGTCGCGGTAGTGGACGGGGCTGCCCAGCAGCGCGCCTTCGGCGTCGAGCAGTCCGTGGTCCACGGCCCAGGAGTCGATACCGACGGAGGCGAGTGGGCCATGGGCCCGAACCGCTTCCTCCAATCCGGCGAGGGCCCCGGAGTACAGCGACAACACGTCCCAGTGCAGCCGCTCACCACCCTTGAAGGGCACGGCCACCGGGGTATTGGCGAACCGTGCGGTCTCCTCGGTGCGCAGGACACCGTCGCGCAGGTGGCCGGTGATCACTCGACCGCTGGAGGCTCCCAGGTCGATCGCGGCGTGCGGTCCCACCGCGCTCACCGCAGGAAGGCGGCGGCGACCCCGCCGTCGACGGGCACGTGCAGGCCGGTGGTGTGCGACAGCTCCCCCGCGCTGAGCGCGAACACCGCGTTGGCCACGTGTTCGGGCAGCACCTCACGACCGAGGAGGGTGCGCTTGGCGTAGAAGGCGCCCAGCTCCTCTTCGGGAACCCCGTACACCTTGGCCCGCTGGGCGCCCCACCCGCCGGCGAAGATCCCCGAGCCGCGCACCACCCCGTCCGGGTTGACGCCGTTGACCCGGATGCCGTGCTCGCCCAGCTCGGCGGCGAGTAGGCGCACCTGGTGCGCCTGGTCGGCCTTGACGGCGGAGTAGGCGATGTTCTTGGGCCCGGCGAACACCGCGTTCTTGGAGGCGATGTAGACGATGTCGCCACCCATGTCCTGCTCGATCATCAGGCGCGCGGCCTCGCGGGAGACCAGGAAGGAGCCCTTGGCCATGACGTCGTGCTGTAGGTCCCAGTCGCGTTCGGTGGTCTCCAGCAGCGGCTTGGAGATGGACAGTCCGGCGTTGTTGACCACCAGGTCCACCCCGCCGAAGGCCAGGACGGCGGCGCGCGACGCCTCGGCCACGGCGTCGGCGTCGCTCACGTCGCAGCCGACCCCGACGGCGGTGTCGGCACCGCCGAGCTCGGCCGCGACCTCGGCGGCCTGGTCGGCGTCCAGGTCGGAGACGACCACGCAGGCGCCTTCGGCGGCCAGGCGGGTGGCGATGGCCTTGCCGATACCGCTCGCGGCACCGGTGACCAGGGCGACTCGGCCGGCCAGGGGTTTGGGCGCGGGCAGCCGCTTGAGCTTGGCCTCCTCCAGCGCCCAGTACTCGATGCGGAACTTCTCCGACTCCTCGATGGGTCGGTAGGTGGACACGGCCTCGGCGCCGCGCATCACGTTGATGGCGTTGACGTAGAACTCGCCGGCCACGCGCGCGGTCTTGGCGTCCTTGCCGAAGGAGAACATGCCCACCCCGGGCACCAGGACGATGGCCGGGTCGGCGCCGCGCATGGCCGGGCTGTCCGCGGCGGCGTGGCGTTCGTAGTAGGCGCGGTAGTCCTGCCGGTACTCCCGGTGGAGTTCGCGCAGGCGCTCGACGACCTGCTCCAGGGGCGCGGTGGCGGGCAGGTCCAGCACCAGGGGGCGGACCTTGGTGCGCAGGAAGTGGTCGGGGCAGGAGGTGCCCAGCGCGGCCAGTCGGGGGTGTTCGACGCGGGCGAGGAAGTCCAGGACCTCGTCGCTGTCGGTGTAGTGGCCGATCTGTCGGTGGTCGGTGGAGGCCAGACCACGGATCACCGGGGCCAGGGCGGCGGCGCGCCGGGCGCGTTCGGTCTCGGGCAGCGCCTGGTACCCGTCCAGGACCGGACCGAAGGGGTCGGGGCGGCCGCGTTCGGCGAGGAAGGTCTCGGCGGTGCGGATCACCTCCAGGGAGTTGGCCTGACACCGCTCGCTGGTCTCGCCCCAGGTGGTGATGCCGTGTCCGCCCAGGATCGCGCCGATGGCGTTCGGGTTCTCCTGGGCGATGCGGGCGATGTCCAGCCCGAGTTGGAATCCGGGCCTGCGCCAGGGCACCCACACCACGCGGTCGCCGAAGCACTCGCGGGTCAGTCGTTCGCCGTCGGCGGCGGTGGCCAGCGCGATCCCGGAGTCGGGGTGCAGGTGGTCCACGTGCGCGGCGCGCACCAAGGCGTGCATGGCGGTGTCGATGGAGGGCGCGGCCCCGCCCTTGCCGAAGAGACAGTGGTCGAAGGCGGCGACCATCTCGTCCTCGCGCTCCTCGCCCGGGTAGACGCCGGCGAGGGCGCGCAGGCGGTCCAGGCGCAGGACGGCCAGACCGTCCTCGGTGAGGGTCCCCAGGTCGCCCCCGGAACCCTTGACCCACAGCACGTCGACGGGTCGGCCGGTGACGGGGTCGATGGCGCCGCCCTCGGCGGAGGTGTTGCCACCCGCGTAGTTGGTGTTACGCGGGTCGGCACCGAGAGCGTTACTGCGCGCGATGAGCTGGGCGACGACGGGATCGGACACGGTGTTTCCCTGTTCGGTGTCGTGGTGTGACGATGGTGTCGGACGGTCGATGCCGGTCATGCGCCCCATCCGGCCTGGGTTCCGCCCTTGCGTTCGGCGGCGACCCGCTCCCCGTATCCGGAGGCGGCGTGGGCGGCCATGGGGTCGGGGTGCAGCCCCTGTTCCTCGCGCAACCCGGCCAGGAGGGGGCGAACGTCGGTGTTGTAGGCGTCCATCAACGCGGCGTTGGCGCCCAGCACGTCGCCCGATGCCTGCGCGGCGGCCAGGGCCTCGGCGTCCACGAGCAGGGCCTTGGCGGTGGCCTCCTGCACGTTCATCACCGAGCGGATCTGGCCGGCGATCTTGGGTTCGATGTTGTGGCACTGGTCGAGCATGAACGCGACCTCGGTGTCGGTGGCCAAGGCGCCGCCGCGCACCACCTCGTACATGATGCGGAAGAGTTGGAAGGGGTCGGCGGCACCGACCATGAGGTCGTCGTCGGCGTAGAAGCGCGAGTTGAAGTCGAAGGCGCCGAGCTTGCCGGCGCGTAGCAGGAACGCGACGATGAACTCGATGTTGGTGTGCGCGGCGTGGTGTCCGGTGTCCACGCACACCACGGCCCGCTCGCCCAACTCCAGGCAGTGGGCGTGGGCGGTGCCCCAGTCGGGGACGTCGGTGGCGTAGAAGGCGGGTTCGAAGAGCTTGTACTCCAGCAGGATCCGCTGGTCGCCGGCCAATCGGTCGTAGACCTCGCGCAGCGCCTCGGCGAGACGGTCCTGGCGGGCGCGCAGGTCGTCCTGGCCGGGGTAGTTGGTGCCGTCGGCGAACCAGAGCTTGAGGTCGCGCGAGCCGGTGGCGTCCATGACGTCGACGCATTCCAGCAGGTGGTCGATGGCCTTGCGGCGCACGCGGGCGTCGGGGTTGGTGACGCTGCCGAGCCGGTAGTCGTCGTCCTGGAAGACGTTGGCGTTGATGGTGCCGATGGCGATGCCCAGGTCGCGGGCGTGTGCGGCCAGGGCGGCGTAGTCGTCCACCTCGTCCCAGGGGATGTGCAGGGCGACGGTGGGGGCGGCGCCGGTGTGGCGGTGCACTTCGGCGGCGTCGGCGATCTTCTCCCAGGGGTCGCGGGGCACCCCGGGTTGCGCGAACACCTTGAACCGGGTCCCGGAGTTGCCGAAGGCCCAGGAGGGGAGCTCGATGTGCTGGCGGCGCAGGACGGCGAGGGTGTCCGGTGTGACCACGATGGGGGCTCCGTTCGGTGGGGTGGGATCGCGGAGCTCGCGATCATTGAATCGTTTCATTCAAGTATCGTCGAAGCTATCCCGGCACTTGGAAGGGTGTCAACGGTCACCTTTATTCACCCTGGTTACAACGTTTTACCCATCAAGCCGAAAAGAGGGTCGGGGCACCTCGCCCCGACCCTCTCTCGGTCCTGCGGCCTGTCTATCCGTGCCCGGCCAGGGTACGGCTGCGCCCGCGGAACTCGGCGACGATCTCCTCGCCCCGGCGGACGGTCACGTCGTAGACGCCACTGCGCCCGAAGACCACACGCTCCTCGGCGGTGGCCACCAACACGTCGCCTTCGTGGGCCGGGGCCACGAACGTGACGTCGGCGCCGGAGGCCACGGTCACCCCTCCACCGTCCACGTTGCACGCGCACGCGAACGCGGTGTCGGCCAGGGTGAACAACAACCCTCCGTGGGCGATGTCGTAGCCGTTGAGCATGAGCGGGCCGACGACCATCTCCACCACCGCACGCCCATCGGTGGCCTCCAGCAGGCGCATGCCCAGGTTCTTGGAGGCACGGTCGGCCTCGAACATCCGCCAGGCGGTCTCGTTGCGCCCCGTAGGCGCCTCCGCCCCGCTCACGAGTCGAAGTCCACGGTCACGGCGTCGGTCACCGGCAGCGACTGGCAGGCCAGCGCGTACCCGGCTTCCACCTCGGCGGGGGTGAGCGCGTAGTTGCGCACCATCTGGACCTCACCACCGCACACCTTGACCCGGCAGGTCCCGCACACCCCGCCCTTGCAGGCGAAGGGAACGTCGGGACGGTAGCGCTGGGCCGAGTCCAGCACGGGCACCCCTTGGGGCAGGGTCAGCGTGGTGGTGCGCCCGTCCAATACGACGGTGACCTCGCTGGCGGGTCCCTCGACCTCGGGGTCCTCGTGTCGTGCCTGGGGCGGTGGTTCGGCGCCCTCGACGAAGAACAGCTCCTGGTGGACGCGTTCACCGTCCACCCCGTGTTCGGCCAGCACCCGTTGGGCGTCGGTGACCATCGTGTAGGGCCCGCACAGCCACCAGTGGTCGACACCGTCCGCGGCGATGATGGTCGACAGCAACGCGTCGAGCTTGGCGCCGTCCAGACGCCCGGTGAACAGCTCCGACTCTCTCGGCTCACGCGAGAGCACGTGTACCAGTTCCAGTCGTGGTCCGAAGGCGTCCTTGAGGTCGGCCAGCTCGTCGGCGAACATCACCGTGTCGCTGCGGCGGTTGCCGTACAACAACGTGATGTGGGAGCCGGTGCGGCGCAGCAGCGAAGCGGCCATGGACAGCACCGGGGTGATGCCCGAACCGGCGGCCACCAGCACGTGCCGGGCGGTCTCGGTCAAATCGGGGCTGAAGCGACCCGTGGGCGCGCCCACCTCGATCTCGTCACCGGGCCGCACCCGATGGACCAGCCAGGTGGAGAACAGGCCGTCGGCGACCAGGCGCACGCCCACGCGGGGCGCCTGGCCCACCGGGGCGCAGATCGAGTAGCTGCGACGCTCCTCCACACCGTCGATCACACGACGCAGGGTGAGCGACTGTCCGGGGGCGAACGCGAACACCTCGGCCAGATGGTCCGGGACGTCGAAGGTGACGGCGACGGCGTCCTCGCACAGGCGCTCGACGGCGGCCACGCGCAGCCGGTGGAACGCCGCCCGGCCGTGTGCCGCGGCCGGGGCGGTCTCGGTGACGGGTGTGGTCACGGTCAGATCTCCTTGACGTGCTCGAACGGTTCGAGGCAGGAACGGCAACGGTGCAGCGACTTGCAGGAGGTCGCGCCGAAGCGGGACAGTTCCTCGGTCTCGGCCGAACCGCACAGCGGACAGCGTGGAACGGTTCGGGTGGGCAGCAGGGTGAGGGGGACCGGGCCGGCGGGCCTCCTGGGCGCGCCGCCGGGCGGCGAGATGCCGTGCTCGGTGAGCTTGCGCCGTCCCTGTGGGGTGATCCAGTCGGTGGTCCAGGGCGGGGAGAGCGTGGTGCGCACCCGCACCTGCTCGAACCCGGCCGCGCGCACGGCCGCGTCCACGTCCACGCGCATCTCGGCCAGAGCCGGGCAGCCCGAGTAGGTGGGCGTGATCCACACCTGCGCGGCGCCGTCCTCGGTGATCTCGACCTCGCGCAGGATGCCCAGGTCGGCCAGGGTCAGCATGGGAAGTTCGGGGTCGGTCACCGCGGCCGCCGCCGCCCACACGCGACGATGTTCCTCGGTCCGCGATGCGGCGGCTACCATGTCGCCTCCGGATGTTCTCGGGCCACCCGCTGGAGTTCGGTCAGCAGGGGCGTCAGTTCGTCGGTGTGCCGGCCCTCGCGCCCGGCCACCTCGGCCGTGGGGAAGGGCCCGGGCGCCTCCAACGTGGCCGCGGTCAGCACCTGGTCCAGGACCTGGTGGACCTCCTCGCGCACCGTGGCCGGGTCCACGGCCACCCCTTGGTCGGCCAGGGCGGCCTCCACCGGGTGGGTGGCGAAGAGTTCACCGGTCAGCGGCCACACGTCGGTGACCGCCCGGGCCATACGCTCGTGCGAGTATTCGGTGCCGTCGCCCAGGCGCAGTGCCCAGGAGACCGCGTACTCACGGTGGTAGGCGACCTCGTTGACGCCCTTGGCGGCGATGGCGGACAGCACCGGGTCCTTACCGTCGGCCAGTCGGGTGAACAGGGCCAGTCGCCAGGTGGAGAGCACGAGCAGCGTGGCCACGCACCGGGCGAAGTCACCGCGCGGGGCCTCGGCCAGGTGCACGTTGCGGAACTCATCGGGGCCTCGGTGGTAGGCGAAGGCGTCCTCGTCGCGGCCGGTCCCGTCGGCCTGGCCGGCCCGGGCCAGCAGCAGGCGGGCCTGGCCCAGCAGGTCCAGCGCGATGTTGGCCAAGGCCACCTCCTCCTCCAGTTCGGGTGCGTCGGTCACCCAGTGGACGAGCCGCTGCGCCTGGACCAGGGAGTCGTCGCCGAGCATCTGGCAGTACAGGGCCAGGTCCTGGCCGTCCACCCCCACGGGAAGGGTGGTGTCCACACCCGCGAGCGCCTCGGTGAAACCGGTGCCGAAGGCCCAGCGGGCGTCGCCGTCGTGTTCCTCGGTCAGGCCGGTGAAGATGTTGTCGCCACTCATGTCGTTCCTTTGAAGCCTCGTTCGTCCCCGTGCGTTCGCGCTAGATGTGCGGGACGTCCTCGGGGATCGGGTAGAAGGTCGGGTGGCGGTAGACCTTGTCACCGCTGGGCTCGAAGTAGGGGTCCTTCTCGTCCGGGCTGGAGGCGGTGATGTCCTGGGCGAGCACCACCCAGATGCTCACGCCCTCGTTGCGCCGGGTGTAGAGGTTGCGGGCGTTGTGCAGGGCCATCTCGTCGTCGGGGGCGTGCAGGGAGCCCACGTGGACGTGGTTGAGGCCGCGCTTGCCGCGCACGAAGACCTCGTACAGGGGCCATTCGGGCCGGGCCGGGCCGGTGCCGTCGGTGTTGCTCATGCCGCGACCTCCCGGGCGCTCCTGTGCTTGTCGGCGTAGGCGGTGGCGGCCTCACGGACCCACGCACCGTTGTCGTGGGCGGCGCGACGCCGCTCCACACGCTCGGCGTTCTTGGGGCCGTTGCCCGCGATGACCTGCTTGAACTCGTCCCAGTCCGGTTCACCGAAGTCGTAGTGGCCGCGCTCGTCGTTCCAGGCCAGTTCGGGGTCGGGCAGGGTGACGCCCAGCTTGTCGGCCTGCGGGACGGTCATGTCGATGAACTTCTGGCGCAGGTCGTCGTTGGTGTCGATCTTGATGCCCCAGGCCAGCGACCGCCGGGTGTTGGGCGAGTCGGCGTCGGGCGGGCCGAGCATCATCAGGGACGGCCACCACCAGCGGTCCACGGCCTCCTGGACCATCGCGCGCTGGCCCTCGGTGCCGGCCATCATGCGCATGAGCAGTTCGTAGCCCTGCCTCTGATGGAAGGACTCCTCCTTGCAGATGCGCACCATGGCGCGGGCGTAGGGGCCGAAGGAGGTACGGCACAGCGGGACCTGGTTGCAGATCGCGGCGCCATCCACCAACCAGCCGATCACACCGACGTCGGCGTAGCTCAGCGCCGGGTAGTTGAAGATCGAGGAGTACTTCTGACGTCCCTCGATCAGGCGCTCGGTGAGGTCGGCGCGGTCCACGCCGAGGGTCTCGGCGGCCGCGTACAGGTACAGGCCGTGTCCGGCCTCGTCCTGGACCTTGGCCAGCAGGATGGCCTTGCGTCGCAGGCTGGGCGCGCTCGCGATCCAGTCTCCCTCGGGCTGCATCCCGATGATCTCCGAGTGCGCGTGTTGGGAGACCTGACGGATGAGGGTCTTGCGGTAGGCCTCGGGCATCCAGTCGCGTGGTTCGACGCGCTGGTTGGCCGCGATCCTGGCGTCGAATTCCGCCTGGAGAGCCTCGTCGGCGCCGGGGGGCGCTTCCTGGGCCGTGGTCGACATTGATCATTCCCCATTCATAACCGAACGTTCGGTCAGTAATTAGTATCGCCGGAGGTGGTGGTCCGACGCAAGGGGGGCGCTGCGAAGACCGGCGCGCCCCCGCGGGGGCTACTTCCCGGTGAAGGTGGGCTTCTGCTTGGCCAGGAACGCGTTGACCGCGCCCACATGGTCGGCGGTCTCCCCCAGCTGGTTCTGCAGGTCCGCCTCCTCCTCCAGCAGCTCCGCCATTTCGAGGCCTCCCTCGGCCGCCGCTCGCACCTCGCGCTTGGCCGCCACGAACGCGGCGGTGGGTCCCGAGGCCAGCTTCCGGGCCACCTCGTGGGCGCGCGTCTCCCAGTCCTGGTCGTCCACCACCTCGGTGACCAGACCCAGCTCCAAGGCGCGGTCCGCGACCATCATGGTGCCCAGCAGCATCAGTTCCATCGCCCGGGCCTGGCCCAGAGCACGCACCAGGCGCATCGCCAGCCCCGAATCCGAGGCCAGACCGATCCCGGTGAAGGCGGTGCCGAACTTGGCACGACGGGCCGCCACCCGTACGTCACCGGCCAGGGCGAAGCCCATCCCCGCGCCCACGCAGGCCCCGCCGATGCCCACCACAAGCGGCACCTGGATGCGCTCCAAACCCAGCACGATGGGGTTGTAGTGCTCGCGCACCGTGTCCAACGCGCCCGGGCCTGAGGGATCCTCCAGCAGACGCGCGTGCTCGGCCAGGTCCTGCCCGACGCAGAACGCCTTGCCCGACCCCAGGAACAGCACCGCGCGCGCGGTGGTGGACTCCGCCGCCCGGTTCACCGCCTCCAGCAGCTCTTCCTTGACCCGGACGGTCAGCGCCGGGGTGTTCAGCCGGATCGTGGCCAGCCCGTCGGCCTCCTCGAACCACGCCGCCCTGTCTTCGCTCACGCCTTGTCTCCCTCGTCCCAGATGTGGAAGCCCTCGCCGCTCTTGCGGCCGAGCCTTCCCTCGGCGACCTTACGGCGCAACAGCTCCGGAGGGGTGAACCGGTCCCCCAGTTCGGCGGCCAGGTACTCGGCGATGGCCAACCGCACGTCCAATCCGACCAGGTCGGTGAGCTTGAGCGGCCCCATCGGGTGGCGGTAGCCCAACTCCATGGCGGTGTCGATGTCGGCGGGCGAGGCCACGCCCTCCTCCACCATGCGGATCGCTTCCAGACCCAGTGTGACGCCCAGACGGCTGGTGGCGAAACCGGGTGCGTCGCGCACCACGATCTCGGTCTTGCCCAGGGCACCCGCCCAGCCGCGCACCGACTCCAGCACGGCCGTGCCGGTCTCGGGCGCGGTGACGATCTCCACCAGTTTGGAGGCCGGGACCGGGTTGAAGAAGTGCGTGCCCAGGAATCGACTCGGACGCTTGAGCGCGGCGGCCAGCTCGGTCACCGACAACGAACTGGTGTTGGAGGCCAGCACGGTCTCCTCGCCCACGACCGTCTCGGCCGCGGTGAGCACCGCGATCTTCAGCTCGGGCCTCTCCGGCACGGCCTCGATGACGATCCCGGCCTCGGCGGGGATGTCGGCGATGTCGGCGACCGCGTCCATCCGGGCCAGGTAGAGGGCGGGTTCGAGGTCGATCTTGCCGCGTTCACGCGCCTTGTCCAGCCCGGCCGCGACCCGACCACGGCCCGCCTCGGCGGCCTCGACGGTGGCCTCGACCAACACCACGCGTGCGCCGGCCATGAGGAACTGATGGACGATGCCGGCACCCATGGTGCCGCCGCCGATGACGGCCACGATCTCCGGCACGCCCCGTGGGGTGATCTCGGTCAACGCTTCTTCCTCTCCAGGAAACCGGTCATGCGCTCGTGCTTGTCGGCGCTCTCGAACAGCACCGCCTGGGTCAGGTCGTCGGCCAGCGGGTGCACCCCGTCGGCGTCCAGGACCATCTTGGTCATGCGCAGGGCCATCGGTGAGGAGGCCGCCATGCGGTCCAGCAGGGCGTGGGCGCTCTCGCGCAACTCCTCGGAAGGGACGATCCGCGCGATGAGCCCGTGACGCAGCGCGGCCTCGGCGTCCAGTCGGAAACCGCCCAGCAGCACCTGTTTGGCCACCGAGGCACCCACCAGTTCCTTGAGCCGCCAGCACGCACCGGCGCCCGCGATGATGCCCAGGCCCGGCTCGGGTTGGGCGAACACCGCGGTGGGGGTGGCGATGCGGATGTCGCAGGCATAGGACAGTTCCGCGCCGCCGCCCAACGCCCAACCGTCGACCGCCGCCACGGTGGGCGCGGGCAGTCGGTGCAACCGTTCGAACAGGCGGCTGTTGATCCCGGCCAAGGCCTCCTCGCGGCCGCGTTCGCGCAGTTCGGAGATGTCGGCGCCGCCGGCGAAGACCGTGCCGTGCCCGGTCAGCAACAGGGGTTTGGGGTCGGCCTCCAGTTCGGCGCACACCCAGTGCAGTTCGGCGATCATCCGTCCGTTGATGGCGTTGCGGGCCTCGGGGCGGTGCAGCTCCACCACCGTGCGGTCCTCGCTCCGCTCCACCAGCAGGGTCTCGAATTCCTCGTCGTGGTCGCTCATACCCGCTCCACCAGAAGCGCCGCCCCCTGGCCCACGCCCACGCACAGCGTGGCCAGGCCACGCCGCGCGTCCTCGCGTTCCATGCGGTTGAGCAGGGTGATCAGGATGCGCGCACCGGAGGAACCCAACGGGTGGCCCAGAGCGATGGCGCCGCCGTCGGCGTTGACCCGGTCCTCCTTCAGCCCGAGTCGGCGCATCACCCCCAGCGATTGTGCCGCGAAGGCCTCGTTGAGCTCGACCGCGCCGACCTCGTCCAGCTTCCACCCGGCACGGTCCAGGACCTTGTGGGTGGCCGGGACCGGGCCCAGCCCCATCACCTGGGGGGCGACACCGGCCGAGGCCGAGGAGACCACCCGTGCGCGGGGCGTGAGGCCGTACCGCTCCACCGCGTCCGCGCCGGCCAGGAGCAGGGCGGAGGCGCCGTCGGACAGAGAGGAGGAGTTGCCCGCGGTGACGATGCCGTCCTGGCGGAACACCGGGCGCAGCCCGCCCAGGCTCTCCATGTTCGAACCCGCGCGCGGACCTTCGTCGGCGGTGACCTCGTGGGTGGCGCCCTTGCGGCCGTGCACGGTGACCGGGACGATCTCGCCGTCGAAGCGCCCGGCCTCGGCGGCGGCGATGGCGCGCTCGTGGCTGCGCAGCGCGAAGGCGTCGCACTCCTGGCGGCTCAGCCCCTCCAGGGTGGCAACCTCCTCGGCGGTCTCGCCCATGGACAGGGTGTAGCGCAACTCGTCGGGGGAGGCTCCGTCGGGCACCCGGGCGTCGGCTTCGGCGAAGCGGGGGTTGGTGAAGCGCCACCCCAGGGAGGTGTCGGCGACCTCGCCCGGCTTGGCCCACGGGGTGCCGGGCTTGGCCATCACCCAGGGGGCGCGGGTCATCGATTCCACGCCGCCGGCGACCACCACGTCGGCCTCACCCGAGCGGATGGCCTGGGCCGCGGAGGAAACGGCGGTCAGGCCGCTGGCGCACAGCCGGTTGACGGTGTATCCGGGCACGCTGGGGTCCAGCCCGGCGAGCAGGGTCGCCATGCGCGCCACGTTGCGGTTGTCCTCACCCGCCTGGTTGGCGGCGCCGAGGATGACCTCGTCGACGACCTCACCGGGTACTCCGGCGCGGCGGACGACCTCGGCCACGACCCGGGCGGCGAGGTCGTCGGGACGGACGGAGGCCAAGGCGCCCCCGTACCGGCCTTGAGGGGTGCGGACCCCGTCGACCACGTAGACGTCGCTCACGAACGGCCTCCCATGTTGAGCGCGGTGGCGTGCGCCACCGCCTGGTGTGAACTCATCGACACATCTCCTTGACACGGCAGGTCGGAGACTGGATAAATGCATTAGTAACCGACCGTTCGGTCAGTAAGCAAGTCGGTCCGGCCCTTGACAGGGCCGACCCACACCCGTCACCGCGCGGCGGACCGCCCACCCACCCAGGCCTCCGGTCTGCGCGGGCCACCGCGCACCGTACCCGGAGAGGCCCATGGCAAGCCAGGACACCACCACGCAGCCGGCCGGCACCACGACCCCCCGACGACTCGGTCAGGCGCCCGCCCCCGAGTCGCTCGACCCGGCCGAACGCATGAGCGTCGACGAGCTCCGCGCTTTGCAGCTCGATCGTCTGCGCTGGACCCTGGAGCACGCCTACATCAACGTGCCCCTGTACAAGCGCAAGTTCGACGAGGCGGGCGTCCGCCCCGAGGACCTCAGGACGTTGGAGGACCTCGCCCTCTTCCCCCACACCACCAAGGCCGACCTGCGCGACAACTACCCCTTCGGCATGTTCGCCGTGCCCCAGGACCGGATCAGCCGCGTCCACGCCTCCAGCGGCACCACCGGCAAACCCACCGTGGTCGGCTACACGCGCGAGGACATCGACACCTGGGCCGAGGTCGTGGCCCGCTCCATCCGCGCCGCCGGTGGGCGCCCCGAGCACAAGGTGCACGTCTCCTACGGCTATGGCCTGTTCACCGGCGGCCTGGGCGCCCACTACGGCGCCGAGAGGCTCGGTTGCACCGTCATCCCCGCCTCCGGCGGCCAGACCGCCAAGCAGGTCCAGCTCATCCAGGACTTCCGCCCCGAGATCATCATGATCACCCCCAGCTATATGTTGACGCTGTTGGACGAGTTCGAGAATCAGGGAATCGACCCGCGTTCCACCTCTCTCGAGATCGGTGTCTTCGGCGCCGAACCCTGGACCGAGAAGATGCGCCGCGAGATCGAGGACCGTTTCGACATCAACGCAGTGGACATCTACGGCCTGTCCGAGGTCATGGGCCCGGGCGTGGCCAACGAGTGCGTGGAGACCAAGGACGGCCTGCACGTATGGGAGGACCACTTCTACCCCGAGGTCTTGGACCCCATCACCCAGGAAGTCCTGCCCGACGGCGAGAACGGCGAACTGGTCTTCACCTCGCTGACCAAACAGGCCATGCCGATCATCCGCTACCGCACCCGTGATCTGACCACCCTGCGCCCGGGCACCGCCCGCCCCATGCGCCGCATGGACAAGGTCACCGGCCGCAGCGACGACATGATCATCCTGCGCGGGGTCAACGTCTTCCCCACCCAGATCGAGGAGATCGTGCTGGGTCTGGACGGTCTGGCTCCGCACTTCCAGCTCGTGCTCACCAAGGAGGGCCGTCTGGACCGCATGGCCGTGCGCGTGGAGGCGGCGCCCGACTGCACCTTTGACCGCCGAGTGGTCCTGTGCCGCGAGATCACCGCCACCATCAAGGACAAGGTCGGTGTCAGCGTCACCGTGGACGTCGTCGATCCCGAGCGGATCGAACGCTCGGTGGGCAAGTTCCGCCGCATCATCGACCAGCGCCCCCAGGGCTGAGCCCCTCTCCCCCTGGGTCCCCGAGCACGCCATCGCCCCTAGCGGGTCAGGCCCTCGCCCTCCACCAGGGGCATCGCGCGCCCACCCACGTGAACGTACTCGCGCCCCGAGTCCAGGGCGTAGAAGGTGACGGGGACCCAGGTGTGCTGCCCCTCGGGGCGAAACAGGTAAGCGCCTTCCCGCAGCGGTGCCAACGCATGCTCCTTGGGCGGCTCGGGTTCGACCCCGGTCAGCTCGCCCAGATCGATCACGCGCAGCACCAGCCGTTCGCCACGGCCCCGCACCTCCAAACGCTGTGCGGCGTTGCGGTAGGCCCCCGACAACGGCAGGTCCTCGGCCTCCCCCACCGGGCCGGGTTCGACCACGGGAGTGGGCGCCGGACGGATCCGCACCCGCGCCACCTCCTCGAACACCTCCCCGTACAGCTCCTGGTACAGGTCACGGGCCTGGCCGCCGTTGGTCAGCAACGTCACCGCCATGCCGGCCTCCGGGAACAGGCGCAGGAACGCCGACTGTCCGATGGTGTTGCCGTCGTGCCCCACCAACCGGTGCCCGTCCCAGCCGTAGCGGATCCAACCCAGGCCCCAGGAGTCGCCCAGGGTCTCGGGGTCGGGCAGGTCCACCGAGCGCCGCGTCATGATCTCCGCGGTTTCCGGCGCCAGCACCCGTTCGCCCCCTGCCGTGCGGCCACCGCGCAGGTGCATCGCGGCGAAGGTCGAAACGTCCCCGGCGTTGGCGTGCACCAACCCCGCGGGCCCCATCGAACGGGTGATGCCCCACACCGGGACCGGCACCGCGCCGGTCGGCCCCACCACGTGCCCCACCGCGGCTCCGTGCAGCACCGCCTCCTCGGGCAGGGTCCCGGCCCGGGTCAACCCCAACGGGGAGTACAGACGCTCCCGCATCGCCTCGTCCCACACCGACCCGGTGAGCTCCTCGATGATCCGACCCAACAGCGGGAACCCGGCGTTGCAGTAGGAGAAGGTGGCGCCCAACGGGTGGATCGGCGCGGACTCGCGCAACCCCTCCACGTACCGTCGCAGGACGTCGTCACCGCGGCCGGTGTCGGTGAACGTGTCGCCATCGATACCGCTGGTGTGGTTCAGCAGGTGACGCACGGTGATCCGCGCGGCGTGCTCGGGGTCTGCCAGAGCGAACTCGGGCAGCACCTCGACCACCGGGGTGTCCAAGGAGAGCAGCCCCTCGTCGACCAGGCCCAGGACGACGGTGGCCGTCCACACCTTGGTGACCGACCCGATCTGGAACACCGAACCGGTGTCGACGGCGTGCCCCGTACCTACGTTGAGCACACCGTGCGCGACCTCGACCACCTCGTCGTCACCATCGGCGCCCAAGCGCAGGATGCCGAGTTGGGCGCCGGGCACCCCGTGCCGTTGGGCCAGGACCGCCAGTCGTTCCCGCCAGTGGTCGATGTCGATGGGTCGGTGCGTGTGCGTGCTCAAACCGCTCCTCTGTCACGTCGTCGAGGGCTCCGGTGGCCCGCCGCAAGGCTAGAACCCGCCGCCCCGCCCGACAAGGGTCCGGGCTCGCACCATCGACCGGGGCCAAGTTGTGCATCTGCCCATCCACGGGCTCCGGATCCAGGGTGAATCGTCATTGAGCCCGAGGTCACACACCCTGCAACCTGGAGGGAAGCCCGAACACACCCCGTCTGGAGCCCTGTCCGCATGCTCGACCTCAAGCTCATCCACGCGCGTGTGCGCACCCTCGACGACACCCACCCCCACGCCACCACCGTGGGCATCGTCGGCGGCCGCGTCCTCGGCCTCGACGACGACGTCGCCGAGCTGCCCGCCCGCACCGAGGTCGACTGCCAAGGCGCCACCCTCGTCCCCGGGTTCTCCGACGCCCACAACCACATGGCCTGGTTCGGCCAGTCCCTGGGCGAACTCCCCCTGGAGAACGCCGCGACCCTGGACGAGCTCTACGACGCCGTCGCCGCCAAGGCCACCACCCTGGGCGAGGACGACTGGATCGTCGGCTCCGGCTACGACGACACCGTGCTCGGCGCCCACCCCGATCGCCACGCCCTGGACCGGGCCGCGCAGGGACGTCCCGTCTGGCTCAAGCACCGCTCCGGCCACATGTGCACCGTCAACAGCGCCGTCCTGCGCCTGGCCGGCGCCGAGAACGCACCCGACCCCGAGGGCGGCGTCATCGTCCGCGACGCCCACGGCACCGCCACCGGACTACTCCAAGAACGTGCGCAGGAGCTGGTCACCACCCTGGTGATGCCCTACCCCGTCGACGAACTCGCCGACGCCCTGGGCCGGGCCTCCCGCGTCTACGCGGCCGAGGGCCTCACCCACGTCGTCGAGGCCGGCATCGGCCACGGACTCGTCGGCCGCTCCCCCGTGGAGGCCGCCGCCTACCAACGCGCCCTCGATCTGGGGATCCTGCTGCCCCGTGTGGAGCTCATGGTCGCCGCCGACAACCTCCACCCCCTGGCCGCCCACCCCGACGACGCCGTCACCACCGGCATCGACCTGGGTCTGCGCACCGGCTTCGGCGACGACCGGTTGCGCCTGGGACCCATGAAGATCTGGCTGGACGGCTCCCTCATCGGCCGCACCGCCGCCGTCACCGAACCCCTGTGCGGACACGGCCACGGCGTCTACCAGAACCCGCCCGAACAGATGCGCGACCTGGTCGTGGCCGCCCACGGCTCCGGCTGGCGGGTGGCCGCCCACGCCATCGGCGACGACGCCATCGACCTGGCCCTGGACGCCTTCGAGGAGGCCCAACGCCGTCACCCACGCCCCGACGTACGTCACCGCGTCGAGCACGCCGGGATCGTGCGCCCCGACCAGCTCCCCCGCATGGCCGCGCTGGGTGTGGTCCCCGTGCCCCAACCCCGTTTCCTGCACAGCGTCGGCGACGCCATGGCCACCTCTTTGGGCCCGGACCGGGTCCCCTGGCTCTACCGCCATCGCTCCTTCCTCGACCACGGCATCCGCGTCCCGGGCAGCTCCGACCGCCCCGTCGCCCCCGGCGCCCCGCTCCTGGGCATGGAATCGATGGTCGAACGCACCACCTCCGGAGGCGCCGTCCTGGCCCCCGACGAACGCGTCACCCCCGAACAGGCCCTGCGCGCCTACACCCTGGACGCCGCCTGGGCGAGCCACGACGAAGGCCGTCGTGGCAGCCTCACCCCCGGCAAACTCGCCGACCTGGTCATGTTGGACCGCGACCCGGTCGAGACCGCGGACCAGGGCATCGGCTCGATCGACGTCCTCGCGACCCTGGTCGACGGCCACCCCGTCCACGGCGCCGACATCATCGGCCCGCCCGACCCTCACACCGCGAACCACGGCCACTGACGGTCGCACGACCCCGTACTTCGAACGACCGCGCCCCGTCCCGGGCGCGGACCTTCCGATTGGAGAGAAACCCACCCATGCGTGACCTCGATTCAGGGGCCGCCCAGGAACCGGAGCCGAACGGCTCGGCGGTGGTCAAGGAACGCGAAGCGGGCAAGATCGCCTTCGCCGCCTTCGTCGGCACCGCCCTGGAGTGGTACGACTACTTCCTCTTCGGCACCGCCGCCGCCCTGGTCTTCAACCGTCTGTACTTCACGACGTTGAACGCGACCGCGGCCACCCTGGCGGCCTTCGCCACCTTCGGCGTCGGCTTCGTCGCCCGCCCCCTGGGCGCCGTCCTGTTCGGCTGGATGGGCGACCGCATCGGCCGCAAACCCGCCCTGTTGCTCACGGTCGTGGCCATCGGCACGGCCACCGGACTCATCGGCGTGCTGCCCGACTACGCCTCCATCGGCATCGCCGCGCCCCTGTTGTTGGCCCTGCTCCGGCTGATCCAGGGTGTCGCGGTGGGCGGCGAATGGGGCGGCGCGGTCACCATCGCCGTCGAACACGCCCCGCCCGAGAAGCGCGGACGCTACGCCGCCCTGCCACAGATCGGCTCCCCGGTGGGCACCCTGCTCTCCTCCGGTGCCTTCGCCCTGGTCCTGATGATGCCACCCGAACAGTTCGACTCCTGGGGCTGGCGGCTTCCCTTCCTGGCCGCCTTCCCCCTGCTGCTGATCGCCGTCTACATCCGCCGCAAGGTGGAAGAGTCCCCCGTCTTCGAGGAGATGGAACAGCAGCAGGAACGCTCCAAGGTTCCAGCCCTGGACGTTTTCCGCCAGGCCTGGGGCCGTCTACTGATCGCCATCGCCTCGGCCATGCTCGGTGTGGGCGGCTTCTACGTGATGACCACCTTCGCGATCAGCTACGGCACCGACACGCTCGGGCTGCCGCGTCAGCTCATGGTCAACGCCACCCTGATCGCCGCCCTCGCCCAGATCGCCGTCATCCTCGTCTTCGGCCGCCTGGCCGAACGGATGGGCCCGGGCCGGGTGACCATGTGGGGCGGCCTGGCCACCGCGATCATCGCCTTTCCGGTGTTCTGGCTGATCGACACACGCTCCCCCGTCCTGGTCGTGCTGGCGGTGGCCGTCGGGGTGGCCGTGTTGTCCATCGCCTACGCGGTCTCCGGAGCCCTGCTCACCGAACTGTTCCCCGCCCGACTGCGCTACAGCGGGGTGGCCCTGGCCTACAACCTCGCCGGGGCGCTCAGCGGATTCCTGCCCTTCATCGCCACCGCGTTGCTGAACAACGCGGACGGTGGTTCCTGGGTGGCGGCCCTGCTGTTGGCCGGCATCGCCCTGGTGACCGCGTTCGGCGGGTTGTACGGCGAACGGCTGCGCGTCCGCGACGAGGTCGTGGTGCGCTGACCCCGACCGCACACGCGTGGGCCCCGACCGGAAACGCTCCGGCCGGGGCCCACCTGCTCTCAGTTCGACGCCGCGGGGTCGTAGGTACCCGTGGAGGTCAGCCCACCCGCGCCCAGACGACGCACCACCTCGGTCAGCATCGCCGTCCCGGCCACCAGGTCGACGTCCTCGGTGTACTCGCCCTCATTGTGGGAGACCCCCTCCACCGACGGCACGAAGAGCATCACCGTGGGCACCCGCGCCTTCATGTTGATCGAGTCGTGCCCGGCCACCGTCCTGACCTCGCGATGACTCAACCCCAGACGACGCGCGCCCTCCCTGGCCAGCTCCACCCCCTCGGGTTGGTAGGGGTCGATCCCCCAGGCGTGGGACAACTCCAGCTCCACCGACACCGACGCCGTCTCCTCCACCGTCGCGACCCGCTCGCGCAGCAGCCGGTCGGCCTCGGCCAGCACCCCCTCGTCCTCCGAGCGCAGGTCCAGCAGCAACTCGGCGCGCGAGGCCACCACCACCGGCGAGTTCGGATACACGTCCATGCTGCCCACGGCCGTGTGCAGCGCGCCGGGGAAACGGTCGGCCAGCTCACGGGCGGCCACCACCAGCATCGAGGCGCCCAACAACGCGTCCCGACGGTCGCCCATCACAGCCGCGCCCGAGTGCGCCTGATCCCCACGCACCACGATCCGATACTTACGAGCCGCCCAGCAGGCCGCCACCAGCCCGATCGTGGTCCCGGAGTCCTCCAACACCCTTCCCTGCTCGACGTGGATCTCGGCGCAGAACGCCGCCTCGGGGCCGTCGTCCTCGCCGAGGAGACCGGTGTCGGCCAGGGCCTCGGCCACCGAAACCCCGGCCCGGTCCCGCACCGCCAACGCCGTCTCCAACGACATCCTGCCGGTGTACACGGCACTGCCCATCATGGACGGGGCGAACCGGGAACCCTCCTCGTTGAACCAGTTGACCACCGCCAGGTTGTAGACCGGGTCCACTCCCTGGGCCGCGTCGTCACGGGCCGCGCGGGCCACGGCGTGCACCGCGGCCAGGACACCGTAGGCCCCATCGAAGCGTCCAGCCGTGGGCTGGGAGTCCATGTGGGATCCGACCACCACGTAGGGCGCGCCCGGAACTCGTTCCACCAATCCGAACTGGTTGCCCACACGGTCGTGGACCACCCGCATCCCGTGTCCGGTCAGCAGCTCCGACAGCCACCGGCGCTGGGCGATGTCGGGTTCGGTGGCCGCCTGCCGGTCCACCCCGCCCGAAGGGGTGGCCCCGAAGGCGCTCATGGCCTCGAAGTCCGCCAGAAAACGGGTGTCGTCGCTGTTCAAGGGGTGAACCTCCCGGGTGAGACGTTACGCGCCCCGAACTCGTGCGCGGGGCTCCGTCCATCCTGGGCACACCCGCCGGTCCTGCTCAATCGTCATCCACCCACGTTTTCCCCGCGGTGCTGTGCACATGACCATCCATGACGTGGCAGCATCGTCTTCGCACGTCGGACAGGAGGAGACACCGTGACACAGGCACCGGGACCACGTTCCTGGCCCGGCACACTCGAACTCCTGGCCCGGGACCGTGATCGACTGGTGGAGGACTTCCTCCAACGTCTGCGAGCCCTGGGCCACTACGACGACGAACTCATACCCGCCGACGACCTGCGCCAGACCGCCAGGGACACCTTCGACCTGCTCACCCGGCGAATCTCCGGCCTACCGGTCTCCGCCCACCTGGGCGACCTGGCCACACGTCTGGGCGTGCGCAGGGCCCGTCAGGGCGTGGCCCGCGACGACCTCCTGGAAGCGGTGCGTCTGGACTTTCGGGTGTTGTGGGCCGGGTTGGTTCGCGCCGGCGGCGTCGACTCCGCGCCCACCCTGGTCCTGCACGTGGAGGAGATCCTGGAGACGGTCGAACAGTTCATCAGCGACGTGCAGGCCGCGTTCCTGGAGGAGCGAGCCGTCCTGGAACGCGACTCCCGCGCGGCGGCGGCCCAGGCCTTCGCCCGGCTGTTGAGCGCCGGAGAGCGCACCCCCGAAGTGGCCGAGGAGGTCGCCTCGGTTTTGGGACTGCCTCCGCACGGTGTTCTCGAAGTGACCTTCGTGGCCATTCCACCGGAAGGCGACCGCCCCGTCGACACCCGCGCGCTCTCCCGCGCCGGTTGTTTGACCTGGGAGTTCAACGACGGTGTGGCCTTGGTACGCGACCCGGGACGCACGCGCTCGCCCGCGCTGCCGGAGGAGCCGGCCGGCGCCCGCGTCCGCGACGTCCGGGGCCTGGCGGAGGTGCCCTCGGCCATCGAGGCCGCCCGTGTCCTGGCGCGCTACGCCCGTCCCGGGCAGGCCCCGGTGAGTCCCGAGGACGTGTGGCCCGCTCTGGCACGCGACCGCGTGGAGGCCTTGGTCCCGGGCTTCGGCCGACGTGCGGTGGAACGTCTGGAGGCGTTGGAACCCGAGGTCCGCGTCCGGTTACTGGAAACGCTTTCCCACTACACGGGCACCGGATCGGTCAAGGCCACGGCCGCGGCCCTGTACTGCCACCGCAACACGGTCGTCAACCGGCTCCAGCACTTCCGCGAGGTGAGCGGCCTGGACCCGACCGTCCCGGCCCAGGCCGCCCTGGCCTTGGTGCTGTTCGCCGATCGCGCCCCCGCCCGGCAGGGACGGGCGGGAGGCTAGTTCTTGCGGGCCACACCGCCGTACTCGGCGACCGGCCTGGTGTCCCCCACCTCGGTGGGGTCCGGGCGCCACAGGGAGCAGGACACCACGCCCGGCTCCAACAGTTCCAGACCATCGAAGAGCGACTCGATGCCCGCCGCCGTCCGGATGGTCAGCTTGGGGGTGCCCCGCTCGTTCCAGGCCTCGGCCACCTGGTGGGCCCTCTCCTGGTCGATGTCGTCGGTGGGATGGGAGACCACCAGGAAGCTGCCGGGCGCCAGGACCTCGATCAGCCGGTCCAGGATGGAACGTACCTCGGCGTCGTCACCGATGAAGTTGACCACGCCCAGCAGCATCAGGGCCACCGGACGCGACAGGTCCAGGGTCCGCGAGGCCGCTTCGAGGATCGCCTCGGGGTCGCGCAGGTCGGCGTCGACGTAGTCGGTGGCCCCTTGCTCGGAACCGACCAGCAGGGCACGGGCGTGCGCGAGCACCAGCGGATCGTTGTCCGCGTACACCACCCGCGTTTCGGGGGCCTCGGCCTGGGCCACCTCGTGGGTGTTGTTGTGGGTGGGCAGTCCGGTGCCGATGTCCAGGAACTGCCGGATGCCCTCTTCTCGGACCAGGTGGGTGACGGTGCGCACCAGGAAGGCACGGTCGGCGATGGCATTGTCGACGATCTCGGGGAAGAAGGAGCGGATCTGTTCGCCCATCTCCTGGTCGACCGGGTAGTTGTCCTTGCCACCCAGCCAGTAGTTCCAGATACGGGCGTTGTGCGGGATGGAGTTGTCGATCTTCGCTTCGGGGATCTCGGGGGGCACGGTCCTGCTCTTTCCACTGCGGTGCCCGGCGGACGCCGGACGGGGTACGGCACCAGTAAACGGATCTCGCACCCGCCGCACAAGTACCAAAACCCCTTCTACGTCGGCAAAACGGATGTTTCAGGCGAGTCGTGACAGTTGGTGGTCGACCGCCGCCACGGCCTCCTCCGAGGAAACACAATCGGTGAGCGGACCCGACCCCAGACCGTTGACCACCGCCACCAGTGGACGCCTCTCCAGCCGCACCTTCGGGTCGGGGCGCGAACGCCCCTCGGCCACCGCCGACCGCGCCATCCTGGAGTTCGTCACGGGCGCGGAAAACCGTTCGTGACCGTACCCGGCCGAACGGTAGATTGCGGTGACACCACGACCCACCGAACCTGGAGGCCCGGGTGAAGCACTCCGACGAGGAGCACGCTCGCATCGCCGGACAAGGCACCGTGCTGCGCTGCCAGGTCGGCTCCCGCGTCCACGGCCTCGACCTGCCCGGCTCCGCCGACCGCGACGAGATGGGCATCTGTCTCGAACCGCCCGAGTACGTCATCGGTCTGCGCTCCTTCGACCAGTACATCTACCGCAGCGGCGCCGAACACACCCGCTCCGGCCACGACGACCTGGACCTGACCGTCTACTCCCTGCGCAAGTGGACGCGCCTGGCCCTGGACGGCAACCCCACCGTGCTATTGCCGCTGTTCGTCCCCGAGTCCGAGATCGTCACCGTCACCGACGCCGGCCACGACCTGCGCGCCAACGCCCACCGGTTCGTGTCCCGCAGGGCTGGAGAGCGCTTTCTCGGTTACCTGCGCGCCCAACGCGACCGAATGGAGGGTGTTCGCGGCGGCAAGCACACCAACCGCCCCGAACTCGTAGAACGGCACGGTTTCGACACCAAGTACGCCTACCACATGGTCCGGCTCGGCCTTCAGGGCGTGGAACTCCTCACCACCGGTCGCATCACCCTGCCCACCCCCGACCCCGACCGCTCGTGGCTGCTCGCCCTGCGTCGCGGCGAGCACACCCGGTCCCAGGCCCTGGAACGCACCGGCGACCTGGAGGAACGGCTCACCGCCCTGTGCCGCTCCTCGTCCCTGCCCGAGTCACCCGACACGCGATGGGCCGACCGGTGGCTCTCCGACACCTACCGACACCATTGGGAGCAGGGCCACGCTGGTCAGGGCCGCACCCCGAGTGGCCCCGCCGCGACGGCGAGATAGGGTGAACCACCGAAGAGATACATGCCGCGCCCGAAACTCCGGGTGACCCGGCGTGCCGGTGCCGGGGACACGGCCCCCGGCGCCCGGAGGACGACAAGTGAAGGAAACACCATGGTCGGAACCATCGGATTCGTACTCATGATCATCAGCCTGTCGATGATGATCATCTCCGGTCTCCTCGCGGCCGTCATGAAGACCCGATAGCACCGCGTCGGCGGGTGCGCTCCGATCGCACCCGCCGTCTCGCGCGCTAGCTCGGGTTCTCCACCGGCTCCAGGGTCAGCCGCGCCATCTCCCGGTCGTCCGCGTCGGTGATCACCACCTCGTCGCCGACGATCTCATAGAGGGTCTGCCCGGATTCGGCCACGTAGCCCTCTTCGGTCCGTTCCGCGGGCACGACCATCGCCTCACCCTCATCGTCGAGGAACTCCCCGAAGTAGAACAGCTCCCCCACGCTGTTCGAGCACAGCATGATCCGGTGGCGTTCGGTCTCATACGCCGCTTCCAACGCGCCCGGCCCCTCCCCCGGCACCACTTCCGAGACCCGGTCGGGGCAGAACTCCTCGACGGCGGGTTCCCCCGGTACCCCGGCCGTGTCGTCTCCGGCCAGGTTCGCCGGCACCCACACCAGGATCAGCACCACCGCACCGACCACCACCGCTGCCAGAGCACGCACCGTCCCTTGTGGCCACCGCGGCAGGCCCCGCTTCGACCGTCGACGGTGGGGTTCGGCCACCGGCTCCGTTTCGGCGTCGTCCTCGTCCGCCTTCGTGGCCTGCCCGCCCGAGCGAGACCCCGCTGGGACGAACATCGAACCAGATTCTGCGGGTCGCGGCGGTCGCCTCACCCGGAGCGGTGACGCCTCCTCGGGTGACAAGGCCGTGCTCTCGGCCGGTGCCGACAGGTCGCCCTCGCCGAAGTCCTCACGCGTACCCACGGCGCGCACCGTGTCGCACACCATGCAGGTGTGCTTGGACGATTCGTTGCGGGCGGCGCACATGCCACACCGCCAGAGTCCCACCACCATGCGTACGCGCCCCTCCACCACGTGGCGGCCCGACCGTCGTTTCGGGCGCCGGATCAGAGGACATGCAACACCCGCGGGTACGCACGCACAAGGGGAAGGGCCACACGGTCCGCACTTGACACCCGTATCGGGCCATGAGGCCGGTCCGGGACATCCGTCCACTACGCCCCGAACCGACCTCTTCGCGCGAGGACCGCGCGGGAACAGCCTACGGAACCCGATACGAGGATGAACGCTGACTCCCGAATCCGCACCTTTATGACGTAGATTGTCCGATTCGTTCTGGTTCTCGCATTGGTAGGTTGACGCCGACTCGTCGAGCACGAAAGCAGACCATGTCCCCCTCTGCCGACGCCTCTGGATCCCCCGACGAACAATCCACGGACAACGCCACCACTCGCTCCCTCTCCGCCCTGACCAGGGGTATCGCCGCCAAGACGTTCCCGCTGTACCTGTCGATGGTCGCCGGTGTCATCGGCACCCTGGTCACCGCCGCCGTCCTGGGCCACACCGGCACCACGTCACTGGCCGCCTACGCGATGACCGTCGCCGTGTTCAACCCTGCCGTCATGGTCGTCCAAGGCGCGCTACGCGGCTCCATGCCCTTCGTCTCCCAGAGCGGTGACGATCCCGGCGAGCTCGAATCCACCTTCCGCGACGCGATGTGGCTGGCCCTGTGCGCCGGCGTCCTGGGCGGCCTGGCGGTAGCCGCCGTCCCCGCCCTGGCCACGCTCATCGGCGCGCCCGAGGCGACCCTCGCCGCCTTCGGCCCCTTCCCCTACCTCATGGCACTCACACTGGTGGTCGTCTCGTTCCAGACCTCGGCCACCACGTTGCTGATCGCCCTGGGACGTTCCAAGGAGGCCATGTGGACGGGCCTGGTCAACACCGGCTCCTCGCTCGTGCTCATCCCGTCGCTCGTCCTGGGCCCGGGACCGCTGCCCGCCCTGGGCATGACCGGTGCGGGCGTGGCGATGTTCGTCAACGCCACCGCGGCCCTGGCCACCGCCCACCTGCTGTCGCGCCACCACACCGCCTTGAACGGGCGCCGTGTCGGCCTGGGTCGGCCCGTCTGGAGCACCGTGTGGCGCATGGCCCTGGTCGGGCTCCCCATGGGTTCCACCATGCTCATCAAGTTCGGTGTGCTGGGCGTACTGGCGATGTCCGCGGCGACCGCCGGCGTGGCCGACGCCGCCGCCCACCAGATCATGATCACCCTGGCCACGTTCGTGTTCCTGCCGGCCACGGCCGTGGGTCAGGCGACCGTGCCGTTCATGGCCCGAGCCTCCGCCGACGTCGACCGACACGGCTACCGAGAGGTGCGCCGTTCCCTGTTGGCCGGGGCCTGCCTGGCCCTGCCGGTGGTGGCGGCCAGTGCGCTGCTGGTCTTCCTGGTGGCACACCCGGTGCTGGGCCTGTTCACCCCGGACCCGCGGGTGCAGGCGTTGGTGATCGCCCTGCTGCCGGTGTTGTTCGTCGTGGTGGTGGCCGACGGGGCGCAGGCCCTGCCCGGCATGGGCCTGCTCGCCATCAAGCGCACCACCCCGACGCTGTACACGTTCGCGGTCTGCTTCGGGTCGTTGGCCCTGATCGCCTTCCCCGTCGCCGCCGCCGGCGGACTGACCTGGCTCTGGACCGCCTACGCGGTGGCTTCCCTGGGCCTTGTCCTGGGACAGGCTGGAAGCTTCCTCAGGTTCACCGTGACGCGTCCTTGACCACCGGACGGACTCGACCCGGTCCGGCGGTCTTCCCACGGCCGGGCACGAGATCGTGTGATCCGTGCGCTCCTGGACACCTGTGCGGGCGCACAAGCCACGGATAAGGGCTTTCGCGCCCGCCACACGGGCGCTAGTGTGCGAGCAGACCCCACCACGGGTCGTCACGGTGCGTAGCTCAGCAGTAGAGCGCCCGGCTCTAGCCCGGGAGGGCGCGGGGGCGGAACCCGCCGCACCGGCATGGAACACCGACCTCCCGTCCACGTCGGCCCGACCTACCCCGCGAGCCGGCTCGCCAAGGCACTGAGCACCGCCGCCTCTCACGACGACCCGGACGTACGCCGGGCCGCCGAGCGGCGTGCCGCGTCCTGGTTGCGTGTCCTGGGCGGCATGAGCGATGGCACCCTGACCGTCGGAGCGCGCACCCCGGTGCGGGACCTGCCCGCATGGGTCACCCCCGAGGTAGTGCACGGTGGGTTCGCCACCGGTGCGGCCGCCGCCGGTGGTCCGCTACGCCCGCACGAACTCGAACTCATCGAGCGGCACGGTCTCAGGACCGACCGCGGCTCTCTCTACTCCCACCACCTGACCGAGCCCGGGCTGGCCCACCTGGGCGCGCTGCTCGACAGCGGCGGCTACGAACTCGACCAGCCCGAACAGGCCGCTCTGCTCACCGTGGTGTGGCTGCTACGGGCCGGGGACACCGCCGCCGCCCTGCGGCTGCTGAGCGCCCTGGACCCCTTCGCCGCGTCGCTGTGCCTGACCCCGCGCCCGGCCCCGGCCGTGAACCTGCCCGAGGGATCGGTCTTCCGCTGGTCGGTGGCGCAGGTGCGCACCGGGTTGGAGAGGGTCGCCCGTGAGCCCGCCCCTCGCCCGACCGCCCAGCGCGAGGCGCTGCGCGTGTGGAACCCCTTCGCCGACCGGCTCCTGGCGCACTGGTGGGAGACGACCGAGGACGAAGTGGTCGACTCGCGCCGCCCCGAGGGTTGGAAGGCGCACGGCGCCGACCTACTGGCGGAGTACGAACGACTGGCCACCGAGCACACCCTGTGCTCCAAACACCGTGATCCCGAGGAGAACCTGGGGATCCTGCTCGCCGCGCTGGGCGAGGCACTCTCCGAGGAAGGGCTGAGCACACGCCGACGCGGACTGCTCCGGCACGCGGTGGAGTCCATGGTGGCCAAGCGGGGCGTACCCGGTTCCGCCGAGCACACCGCCCTGCGCGCCGCTCAGGCCGTGCAGGCGGCGCCGCCCACCCACGACGTGTTCGCGACCATGTTGTTGGCTCGGTTGTCCGCCTTCGCCGCCAACTCCGGGCTGACCGACCCCGATGTGGTCCTGACACCGGTCTCCTCCTTGGAGGAGGAAGAGTTCGGCATCCCCGAGACCACGGCGATCCCGGCACCCCTGCGAGAGCGGGTGGAGCGAGCGATCATCGCCCCCTTGGACACCCTGGTGGAACGCGGGCTGATCCCTTCCGCCG
Source organism: Nocardiopsis listeri NBRC 13360 (assembly GCF_001570765.1). GTDB lineage: Bacteria > Actinomycetota > Actinomycetes > Streptosporangiales > Streptosporangiaceae > Nocardiopsis > Nocardiopsis listeri. The sequence continues at coordinate 40,225 of NZ_BCSH01000048.1, forward strand.
AGGTGCTGGCCTCGCTGGTACCCACGTTGGCCGCCACCGCGGAGGCCGCCGCGATCGAGGACCCGACCCTGAACCGTCTGGTGGCCGTACACCATCGCGCGTTCGCCGCGCGGCGTTCCCTGTTGCTGCTGAACCTGTCCTCCCAGGTGCGGCGGGAGGAACTGCCCTGGGTTCGGGAGGCGGCTCCCCACCACGCCACGGACTCCCTGCGCCGGTCCGCGGCCCGAACCCTCATCACCCGTCTGGGCGAAACGACGTTGACCCGTTTTCCCGGGACCATCACACCCAATCCGTTGGTGCGCGAACTCAACGGGCTGGCCGGCACCGCCGACTCACCGGTGCGGTTCGTGGAGGAGTTGGCCGCCGACATCTTCATGCGCGACTTCTCCGCCAAGTTCGTGCGGGCCGCCAAGATGGCCGTGGACCTGTTGGGTGAGGGTCTGTACGCCCGCTACTACGGGATCGACACCGCCCGTGTCCTCGCCTTGGACGACGAACACGACCCGGCCGGATTCGCCGCCCTGTGCGTCGAACGTGCCGGCGACCCCGACTGGTCGGTGCCCGGCAACGGCATGATCATCGAGCAGGCCCAGATCCTGACCACGCACAACCTGGCGGCCTTGGCCCTGTCCGGCGCACGCCCCGCCGATGGGTGGGCCGAGGCGGCACGCCGGGCGCACCTGCACACGGTGCGGCTGGTCGAGACCCTGCCGAGGGTCTTCGACGTCCTGGCTCACGTGAAGAACGCCGCGTTCTCCTGGCGACAGACGGTGTTCCTTTTGTCCCGTTGCTCACCCGAGGAGCAACTGGCGGGCGTGGAGTGGATGCGGCACCTGTCCGAACGGCAGCCGTCCCACGTACGCGAACGTCTGGCCCCGGTGGTGGCCGGGCTGCACGCGGCGGTGGCGGGACGGCCCCCCGAATCGAACGGTGGCACGGTGTTCCTGGGGTGGACGACCCGGCCGCACTGGATGTCGACGATCGCTTCAGAGACGCTACGCTCCCCCAAGGGCGCGGTTTGAACCGACAAAGCCGACGAGTGGCCGGATCCGGCCATCCACACGCGAGCGTGCACGTGCACCTACACCGCCGGTGATAACACTGGAGTACGCAGTCGCCCACCTCGGACCGTGAGGTCGGCTCCCGCCGTCGGCCACACGCCGTAGTTAGGGTGAGACGCATGTCGATATGGGCGCGGGGAGACCGCACCGGGAGAGTCGGTGAGGCCCTCCTGATGTTGGAGGGACAGGGGATCATCGATGGTCTGGAGATCCTCCCCTCCGAGGACAAGCCCTACCGTGTCCGTGTTCCCGCCGGCATCGTGCACATGGACGAGGATGAGGCCTCCATGTTCGCCCTGGGTGCGGTCGTCGGCGCCTTCGGGGACGTGGCCCGCCAGCGCGCCTGAGACGACTCGCCCCGCCCACGGATTCCTATCGGCGGCCCATGGTACGTAGGATCGCGTCCAACAGCAGGTCCCGCACCATGGTGCGGTGTTCGATTTCGTGCGGGACCGTCAGCTCGTTGTTGAAGGTGGACAGGCACATGCCCACCGTCATCTCGGCCAGAGGCCTGGCCGGACGCCCGTCCTTGGGCAGCTCCTCCACGAAACGGGCGACCTCGATGGCCTCACGGACCGCTTCGGTCCACGGTTCGATGCGCTCACGCCACCATGTCCGCTGAGGGCCGGGCTCCGCGCCCATCCCCGAGGCCGCCGCGAGCAAGGCGCCTGATTCCAGCCACAGCGCGATCCAACCGTCGACCAGACGCCCCATGTAGCCGTCGATGGACTCCATGCGTCCGAACGTCAGGTCCACCTGGGAGGCGAACGAGGTCAGGCGCACGTCCACCGCCGCCTGGAGCACCTGGTTCTTGTGGTTGTAGTAGCGGTAGACGGTGGAGCGATCGATGTCGACGCCCTCGGTGATCTCCTTGTAGGTGACCTGGCTGAAAGGCTTGGTGCGCAGTAGTTCCACGAGGCTGTTCTGCAGCTGGAGCATGCGCTGCGCGGCGCGCAGGCTCCCGCTGGTCCCCGGACTCGAATCCTGCGGCGCCGTCATACCCGATCCGTCCGTCATGAGCTCCCACAGCCCTCGCGTAACTGACGGAGTCCAGCTTGCCCCAGATCGAAACGGATGCCAACACGGCGTTGGACATCGGGACACTCCTGTGGAACGGGGTTCCGGTCAGGCACCGTCGGCTTTCACGCGCGCGGCCCGATGGGCGGTCAGGTAGTCGCGGTACCAGTGGAAGCTGTCCTTGGGGTGGCGCTCCAGCAGATCGTAGTCGACCCGAACCAGCCCGAACCGGCGGTCGTACCCATAGGCCCATTCGAAGTTGTCCAGCAACGACCACACGAAGTACCCGCGCACGTCCACCCCTGCCTCGATGGCGCGGCCCAGCGCCGCCAGGTGGTCGCGCAGGTAGTCGACCCGATCGGTGTCGTGCACACGTCCGGTGTCGTCGGGGGCGTCGGGTTCGGCCGACCCGTTCTCGGTGATGAGGATGGGAGGCAGGCCCGGGTAGCCGCGGTCCAGGTCGACGAGCAGGTCGGTGAAGCTCTCGGGCACCACCGGCCAGCCCATGGTGGTGTGTCGGACGCCCTCGTAGGGGACCTGCTCCACACCGATGTCGACGGCTGTACGGCGGGTCGGATCGGGTTCGACGTGCGGGGCGTCGCGCAGCATGATCGGTCGATAGAAGTTGATCCCGAGGAAGTCCAGGGGCTGCCCGATGGTCTCCAGGTCGCCCTCGACCCGGTGAGCGCCATCGGCGAGCGCGCCCCATACCTCCTTCTCGTTGTCGGGGTAGGCACCGGTGAAGATGGGATCGAACCAGGTGCGGTTGTGCAGGGTGCGGGCCCGCTCCACCGCGGCGTGGTCGGCCGCGGAGTCGGTGGCGGGTACCAGGTGGTCGGGGTTGAGGGTGATGCCGACCTCCCCCGCGGCGGCGGCCCGCAGTTCACCGACCGCCATGCCGTGGGCCAGGAGCAGGTGGTGGGCGGCGGCCAGGGCGGGCGCACCCTCCTTGGTCCCGGGGGCGTGGCGCCCGATGGCGTGCCCGACGAACGCCGAACAGAAGGGTTCGTTGAGGGTGATCCAACGGTTGACGCGGTCACCGAGGCGTTCGGCGACGATCGCGGTGTACTCGGCGAAGCGGTGCGCGGTGTCGCGAACCCGCCAGCCGCCCTCGTCCTCCAGGGCCTGGGGAAGGTCCCAGTGGTAGAGAGTGAGCACGGGTTCGATGCCGGCGCCCAGGATCGTGTCGACCAGCCGGTCGTAGAAGGCGAGCCCCTCGGGGTTGGGGCGACCGCTACCGGTGGGTTGCACGCGCGGCCAGGAGACAGAGAAGCGGTACAGGTCCACGCCCAGTTCGGCGAGCAGGGCGACGTCTTCGCCATAGCGGTGGTAGTGGTCGCAGGCCACATCACCGCTCTCGCCTCGGGCTACGCGTCCGGGGGTGCGGCAGTAGGTGTCCCAGATCGAGGGACCTCGACCACCTTCGCCGACGGCGCCTTCGACCTGATAGGCGGCGGTGGCGGTGCCGAAGAGGAGTTCTGCGGGGAGCACGGGGTCTGCCTGGGAGTACGGGCCGGACATAGGATTCACCCTCCTTTGGGAGCGCTCCCAATTGTGATCCACGCGACCCCGAAGATCAACCACCACCGCGCGTTCGATCGAGCACGCACGGTGACGAAAAAGGCTACCGAGACGAGACCTGCCACGCCGAACCGGAACGGGCCCGACACCGTCACAACCTCCAGCGCGCCGCGTCCCCCGCGCGCCGTAGAAAGGGCGAAGGCATGAGTTGGACCGACTACTCGCAGAACGTGCGCATCCGTGACCTGGAGGAGAGTCTCGACAGCGCACACTCACAGATGGCCCGCGAGCGCAGCCGCATGCGCTCGGAGCTGGGGCGGCTCAAGGGCGGCCTGGAACAACGACTGGATCGGGTCTCCGCCACCCTGGACGCCTTCATCGAACTCAGCGACCTGCGCGTCACCCTCACCATGTTCGACGGTGCCGCCATCACCCGGCACCGCACCCTGCAGATGATCGACGGCGCCGTACCAGGAAGCCTCGAACTCGACGACGTGCCCGGCTATTGGCTGGTGCCGGCGGCCCGAGGCCTGCACTGCCTGCTCGTGGGCGACCTCGCCCGGGCTCGGATCCGCTTCGACGAGGCCGCCGCGATAGACGCCGAGCGCGCCCGCAGCTTCAGCGCCCTGGCCGCCGCGCTCACCAGCGCCGAACACGGCCGTGCCCTCGGTGAGAACACGGCCGCCGACCTCCTCCCCCACCTCCCGGTACCGGGCACCCGGCTCACCCGCGGCCAGCGCGCCCTGTGGTTGCTGAGCGCCGACGGTTCACTGGGTGAGGACGCCCGCGAACGCCTGCTGTTGTCCAGCCTGCGCCACTGGTCGGCCGAGGGTGTCCAAGCCCCGAAGGTGGAGGCCTGGTTCACGACCGCGCCCTCCGGCCGCGGACCCCGATCCGAAAGCGGGCTCGCCGCGCGCGCCGAGGCGGCCCGCCGCCTGTCCGAGGTGCGCGAACGTGTCGCCCGCGTCACCACGCTCAGCGGTGAGGGCGGCCCCACCGAGGTGCTCGCGCCGGACCAGGACAGCGCCGACTTCCTCCTGCAGACCCTGCGCCTATTGGTGGAGGAGGGCAGTCCGGAGGAGGCACCCCTGCTCGCCGAGGCCAACCGACTGCGCGCGGTGATCGAGGGCTCCGGCGAGGAGATCGTCCTGCCCTCCTGGGGCGAGAACGTCGAGGAGGTCGGTACGCTGCTCCAGCGCGACCTGGTCTCCGAGAAGGCGCCCCCGCACCGTCGGACCTTCGCCCTGGTGTTGCAACGCGGCGCCGTGCTGGAGGGAGCCGAGGAGCTGGCGGCCCGGGCCACCGAGCCGGCGCCCGACCGGACCAGTGTGACGCTGCGGGGCACCTCCGTCACCATCACCGCCTCCGGCGCGGACCGCGGACAGCTGGAGCAGGCCAGGAAGAAGGCCGAGGTCGCGGCCACCCCCGGCAACGACTCCCGCAGCATGTTGTGGATCGCGATGGCCACGGCCGGCGTGCTACTGGTCCTGTCCCTGCTGACGATGCACGGTTTCCTGTGGTTCCTGACCCTGGTCGCTCTGGGCGGCATCGGGCTGGCCTACCACTCCACCACCAAGGAACGGGAGAACACCGCGCAGGTCCGCTCCCATGAGTTGCGCCGGATCGACGAGCGGGTCGAGAAGGCGGTCCGGGAGTGGCGCGAAAGCCAGGCCGAGGCCGAGCGGAACCGGGTCCTGGCCGGTGATGACCTCAAGGAGATCCACCGCCTGCTCAACCCGTGAGGGTGTCCTCCGTCCCCTACAACCAGCCGTTGCGCCGGAAGATCAGGTACAGGACGAGACCGACCATGGCCATGGCGGCCAAGGTCAGCGGCCAGGTGAACAACCAGTGGAAACCAGGCTGGGGGGCGATGTTCATCCCGTAGACCGAGGAGATGAGCGTGGGCACCACCAGGATGCCGCCCCAAGAGGAGACCTTCCTCATCACCTCGTTCTGGGCCTGGTCCACGAGACTGCTCTCCACCGCCATGATGTCCTGCAAGAGTTGACGGAAGCCGTCCACGCGTTCGCGGATGGCGGCCACGTGGTCGGCGACGTCGCGCAGGTAGGTGATCAGGCCACCTCGCGTTTCCCTCTTCGCCCGCCCCCAACGCTCGCCGAGTTCGTCCAGGACCTCGCCGAGCGGGTCCACGGCCCGTTGCAGGATGATGACCTCGCGCATCAGGCGGTAGATACGCCGTGAGACACCCTTCTCCTCGCTGAAGACCTGGTTCTCCACCTCGTCCACGTCCTCCTGCAGACCGGCGACCGCGGGCGCGTAGTCGTCGACCACCCGGTCCAGGACGGCGTAGACGATCCCGAGCGCGCCCCGCTCTCTCAGGTCCGCGTGTTCGGTCAGGCGGGCGCGGATCCGCTCCAGGTCCGGCCCGACCCCTTGGCGGATCGTGACCACCAGGGAGTGGGCGCCGAAGACATGGAGTTCACCGACCTGCAATCTCTCTTGGTCCTCGTCGTAGACCGTCGGGCGCAGGGCCATGAACAGGGTGTCTCCGTAGGTCTCGATCTTGGGCCGTTGGTGGGCCACTATCGCGTCCTCCACCGCCAGGTGGGGCAGGTCGAAGTGGTCGGCGACCTCCTCCACCTGATCGCGATTGGGTTCGGTCAACGCGACCCAGGCCACGGTGGTGGGGTCCGCGGCGATCGCCTCGTCGACCTCGGTGAAACCGTCGACCTCCCGTGTGGGCTCCCCCTCCCGGTACAGGAGGATCCGGCGTTCCCCGGACGGCGCGTGGGCGGGCAGGACGGCGTCCTGCCTGCCCAGGGCCATGATGCGCTCGGGCGCGGATTCGGTCATGGGTCGGCCTCCTTCGGTTCTCCCCACGCCCGATCCTGGCCAAGGCGGGGACCTTCGGCCAGGAGGACACGCTCTGATCAGTCGCCGATCCCGGAAGCCCGGACGGTGATGTTGAGCCGTCCCCGAAGGCCGAGCGCGGGATCGGCGGTGCCGGGGCGCACCCGGGGCACGCCGTGGTAGGCCATCCTGGAGGGACCACCGAAGACGAACAGGTCGCCGCTGCGCAGTTCGACGTCGGTGTAGGGCCGGTTGCGACTCTCGGTGTTGCCGAAGCGGAACACGCAGGTGTCGCCGAGGCTGGCCGACACCACGGGGGCGCGGGAGAGTTCGTCGCGGTCCTGGTGCATGCCCATGCGGGCGTCGGCGTCGTAGAAGTTGACCAGCGCGACGTCGTAGGGGTCGCCCTCGTGGGGCGCTCCGTAGGCCTCTCCGACCGCGCTTTCGGCCAGGTCGCCCAGCAGGGCGGGGAAGGGCCGAACGGAGGTCCCGTCGGGCAGGGATCGGCTGTAGGAATACGGTTTCCAGTGCCACCCCAACGAGACCATCGCAACACTCATCATCCCGCCGCGCGGCATGACGTGCCGTCGCATCCCGGCGGGTCCGCGCGACCACTCCCGGCAGCGTTCGAGTAGTTCGCGTTGGGAGTCCAGGGGGATCCTGCCGGGCAGGTGGACCGCTCCGGGCGCCACGTGCACCGGTGGGGAACCGAACAGGGCGTCGTCCATGGACCCCATTGTGCCCCGTGCGGGCAGGCCTCGCACGGGGCGTCGGGTTCAGCGTCGGACGAGGTCGCGGATGTTGACGATCAACAGCACCACGACGATGAGGCCGATGGGGACGGTGACGGCGATGCGCCAGTCGGCGACGAAGGCCATCACCACCCCCAGTAGGACCGCGGTGACCACGATCAGGGCGGCCACCCCGGTGAGGTACTGGACGAACCTGCGGCGGGCCACGGAGTCGATGGCGGCGAACAACAGCACGACGCCGAGCATCGCCCACAGGGTCATCTGACCGTCGAGCAGGAACAGGGTCAGCGCCAGCGAGATCAGCAACAGCGGGGTGCTCAGGGCCACCCACAGGTACAGGAAGCGGGTGCTCTGCTGCTCTCCCGAGGCGTAGGGCATGTGCGGGGCCTTGAGGTGCCCGGTCGGCGTGGGCACCAGCGGGATGGCGCTTTCCAGGGCACGCAGGTGGGTGTCGCGTTCGTCCGCGGTCAGGACACGCTTTTCGTAGACCTCCGCGAGTTCCTCCTCCAGGTCCTCGATTCGCTCCTGGTACTCGTGGGAGAGGGCGCGGGACTGGGCTTCGCGGCGCAGGACCAGGCGCGCGGACTCCAGCCGGCGCAGTTCGTCACGGCGACGAAGGATGTCGGCGTCGTGGGCGCGCACCTTCCCCTCCAGGGTCCGCACATGGGCGCGCAGTTCGGCGCGGGCGGCGGACTCGGTGGGAGCGACCTTCTGCAGCCCCACCCAGGCCAGGGGGTCGGCCCAGGAGCGGCGGATGGTGCCGTCACGTTCGTAGCGGGGCCCGCTGGGGGCGCGCTCGCCGTCGAAGAAGTCGCCGGTGTCGCGCCCCCACAGGCCGCGGAAACCCTTGACCCAGGAGGTCTCGTCGTCGATGAGGACGGCGTTCCACTCCCGATCCCCGCCGGGGCCCAGACGTTCGCCGTCACCGCGGGCGTAGTCGACGAAGGGCACTCCGATGCCGTGCCGGTTGATGGCGCTGTCGGCTCGGAAGAGGCGGCTGGTGAATCGTCGCCAGAATCGGACCAGGCCGCGCAGGATCGCCGGGTCGACCTGGATGAGGTAGTCGCCGGGCAGCATCTGGTGGGAGTGGGAGCCCGCGCCGACGTAGACCATCGGGTGGTCGCCATCCCGGTGCAGGTCCGGGTCCTGCCAGGATCGGCGCAGATCGTCACCGTGGTACTCGTGCGAGGAGGCACCGATCCAGACCGGCCTGGTGGTGCCGTCGGGGTTCTCCACGACGTAGACGGTGACGCGTTCCCAGTCGGCCTCGTGGTCGTTGACCCCGCCGTAGATGGTGCGCCAGTCGTTCATCGCGTAGAAGAACCAGTACTGGAGGATGGTGTAGCCGCCCTCGCGGGTGACGCGCCCGTAATAGGTGGCGCCCCCGTTGTCGACCCGCTCGCGGAATCGGGTGACCGCAGCGAAGGTGACACCGCCGGGGACCGCGCCGCGGATGAGCAGGGACAGCTTCATCAGGATGTCGAGGACGCGGCCGAGCACGCCCACGGCGGCCAGGCGACCGCTCTTGGGGATGACCGAGCGCGCGACGCCCTTGAACCGGCGGGCCTCCTCACGCAGGGTCTCCTCTTGGACGAAGCGCAGGTGCTTGTGCCGGCGCGGCCATTCCTCCTCGGCCTGCGCGAGGCGATCGAGGGTGAGCTCTCCGACGGGGACGATGACGCTCTCGCGTCCGCCGGGTTCCTCGATCCAGAGGCTGCAGTTGCGGACGTAGGCGTCCACGTCGGTGGGGAAGAAGAGTTCGCCCTTGGTGCACACGAGCACCGGTTCGTGGGCGCGCAGGAGTTCGAGGTCAGATGTCACGGCCATGATTGGCACCAAGCTAGTGCATTCGGCGGTGTGGCCGTGCTTTCCGTGGACGTGGCACACGTCATGACGCCGTTGGTTTCCCTTCGGAAATCACTTTCCAGCATGGAAAGTGAATGCCAACATGGAAACTTGACGGCCACGGGAGGCGTGCACGTGCGCGGGGAAGACGCCTGGGACGCACTGGAACAGGCCACGGACATGAACAAGAGGGTCCGCCCCATGGGCGGTCGGTAGGCGTTCTATGGAATCGCCTTCGGACTGACGGGTCTGGGGCCGGTATCGACCTTGGGCGTCACCGACTCCGCCGTCGGATTGATCGCCCTGCGTCATAGCAGGAGCACGAAGCGAACCATCCACGCGTTCGGCTGGACGAGGTCATCCACTCCCCCGTCCGCTTATCCGTCGTGGCCGCACTGGTCTCGGCCGACACCATCGAGTTCCGCGTCCTGCGCGACCTGGTGGAGGTCAGCGACTCGGTGCTGTCCAAGCAGACCTCCACCTTCGAGGACGCCGGGTACGTGGCGGTGAGCAAGTTCCGAGTGGGATGACGTACCCGCACCTCGCTCACGTTGACCTCCCAGGGACGCAAGGCCTTCGACGAACACGTGCGGGCGCTGCGCGACATCGCCGACGGGGTGTCGGTCCCCTCGCCCACGGACGATCGAGAAGGCGATCAGGCCGCGGTGACCCCGCGCACCGGCGCCCGGTCCTCGAACCCCTCGGGGTCGAGGACCTCGGCGTGTGCGGGGGTGTGCGGTCCGGGGGCGCCGTCCTTCGTCCCCGGACCCGTTCGAACGTGGCGCTCGCGCACCACCTTCTTCTCTGGGACGGCCGGCCCGGAACCACGGTCCCCGCGCGCCGCCCCGATACCGGCGATCACCACCAGTCCCATTCCCACCAGCTGGACGGTGACCGGGGCCTGGCCGATGACGATCATGCCCATCACCAGGGCCACGGCCGGCTCCAGGCTGGAGAAGGTGCTGTAACCGGTCCGGCTCATCCGTTGCAGGGCGATCATCTCCAGCAGGAACGGCACCATCGGGAACAGCAGGGCGATGAGCAGGGTGAACCCGATCAGCTCGAGGTTCGGTTCGGCGATCACGGCCGGGGCGCCCAGCGGTGCGGTGACCAGCGCGCCCACCGCCATCGACAAGGTCAGCCCGTGGACGGCGCCGAAGCCCGCGCCGACCTTCTGGGTGAGGACGATGTAGCCGATCACGCAGACCGCGCCCGCGAGCGCGAAACCGACACCGGCCAGATCGAGGTCGCCGTGCCAGGGGCGGGTCAGGCACACCACGCCCACGACGGCGGCGACGATCCACACGAGTTCGCGACGGCGGCGCATCGCGGCCACGGCCACCACGAGGGTTCCGAGGAACTCGATGGAGGTGGCGGTGCCGAGCTCGATCCGCGCCGTCGCCTCGGAGTAGAACATCATCATCCCCGCACTCGCTGTGCCCAGGATCACCACGGCACCCAGCTCACGCCTGGTCGCCGCGCGCACGGCCCGCCACAGAGGGCGACCACCGATCGCCAGCAGCAGCACCGCGGCCCAGCTGAGGCGGAGCCAGGTGACCGTGGCGGGCCCGGCGTGCTCGAACGCGGTGACGGCGAGCGCGCTGCCGGTGTGCAGCGTGAACATGCCGATGAGCAGCATCAGCGGCGCCGGGACCCGGAAACGGGCAGGGCTGAATGAGGGGAGGAATGAGCGGATCACCCGACCATTCGATCCAAACCCTTCGTTTCTGTCCACGAACTCATGGTTGATGGACCATGTAGTTTCGGTGGATGGATTTCACACGCCTGCGCCTCCTCGTGGAACTGGACCGGCTCGGCACCATGGCGGCCGTGTCCGAGGTCACAGGCATGAGTACCTCGGCGGTCTCCAAGCACCTCGCCGTTCTGGAGAAGGAGGCGGGGGTGGACCTGCTCGCCCCCGACGGTCGCCGGGTGCGGCTCACCCCGGCCGGGCGCAGGCTCACCGAACACGCGGTGCACATCCTCTCCCGAGTGGAGGCGGCCCGGGCCGAATTCGATGGTGAGGGCGAGCCGGTGGGCCGCGTCGACCTGGTCATGTACACCTCGGCGGCGCCGATCGTGCTGCCCGCGCTACGCCGGTTGAGCCGCGATCACCCGGGGATCGACATCCACCTGACCGAGTACGAATCGGAGCAGGCGCTGGCGCTGTTGCAGGACGGAGAGGCCGATCTGGGGGTGGTGTACCAGTACAGCCTTCTCCCCCGACGTTTCCCGGGGACGCTGACGGTGCACCCGGTGGGAACCGAGGGGCTGCTGTTGTCCCAGTCCTCTCTTGGGGCGGACAGCCGCACCCTCACCCGGCGACGCCTGCGCGAGCTGGCCGACGCGGCCTGGATCGCAAGCCCCTACCGGGGAGACGAGGAGGCCCTGGTGCACCGGATGTGCGCCGACGCGGGGTTCACTCCGCGGATCGTGCACCGGATCGACACCCTGGAGCTGTTCGAGGAGCTGGTGGCCACCGGGCTGGGCGTGGGCGTGGTGCCCCGATTGTCGACGGCCACCCGGCGCGGGGTGGCCCATGCGCCCCTCGGTGAGTTGGGCGGGGTGCGGCAGGTGTACCTGGCCGGACGTACCGGCGTCTGGTCCTGGCGACCGATCCGGGTGGTCGCCGCCTATCTGCACCAGTCCGCCCAAGACGTACTCGACGACGTTCCACCGTTGCCGTGGGCCACGAAGCCGGAGTGATCGCGAAGATCGGGGAAGAGATGAACCCGCCGGTTCAGCCCGCGATCGCGAAGGGGCCCACCGAGGGCACCGGTACCTTGCTCGCGGCCTCGCGGACCGCGGAGAGCAGGGGTTCGGGGGTGGCTCCGGCCCGGGAGAGCACGATGATGTGCCGGCGTGCGGTCTCGCGCACCCCGCGCACGACGATCTGTGGGTGGTTGAGGCCGGTCCAGGCCAGTCGGGGCATCAGGGCGACGCCCAGGCCCGCCTGGATCATGGAGAAGACTGCGCTGAAGTCGTCGACGGTGTGCACCACGTGCGGCTGGAAGCCGGCCTGGTTGGCGGCCGCGGTCACGCAGGCGTGCCAGGCCGTACCCGGTGCGGACAGGATCCAGCCCTCGTCGGCCAGGTCGTCGGCCAGGTGGAGACTGGTGCGGGTGGCCAGGGGGTGTTGGTAGGGCAGGATCGCGTCGAAGAGCTCGACCATCACGCGGTCGGTGCGAAAGTCCGGGTCCCCGGCGGACGGCAGGTGGCTGGAGGACATGGTGACGGCCACGTCCAGGCGGCCCGACCGCACCATCTCGGCGCTCTCCTCGGGCTCGGCCTGAACGACCTCGAAGCTCCATCCGGGGTGGCTGTCACGCAGCCGGGCCAGTGCGGGCGCCACCAGATCGCTGATGGCGGTGGAGAAGGAGCCGACGCGAACGACACCGCGGTCCCCGGCGGAGTACTCGGCGAGGTCGGCGGTGGCGCGTTCCATCTCCGCGAAGATCACGTGCGCACGTTCGAGCAGCACGCGCGCGGCCCCGGTGAGCAGGAAGCGCCGGCCCTGGCGTTCCACCATCGGGACGCCGGTCTCCTTGGCCAGGGCGGCCAACTGCTGGGAGACGGCCGAAGGTGTGACGCTGAGCGCCTCCGCGGTGGCGGCCACCGTGCGGTGGTGGTCGAGGGCCTGGAGGAGCTGCAAACGTCGGACATCGATCATGAACCCAATTTATGGCAGAGCCCTAAGGTTTCGATGTGATTTCGATCCGATCATGGGTTCTTTGCGGGTGATTCGCTGCACACGACACCACCGAACACGCCACACTCCCAGCACCTCCCCGAGCGAAAGATTCGCACTTTTTCTCTACTAGTGATGCCGTGCGTGGTTTTCCCCGTGTCGGACCTTCCCCTTCCGTTACCGGCACGTACAGTCAGACTCACAGCTCAACCACGAATCCGCACCGGGCGGCTTCCAGGGTTCCAGTGCCCAAGCTGGTGGAACGGGTGAGAAGAAAATGCAAACTTCGCTGATGACCAAACCTCGACCGAACAACATCGGTGTTCTCGGTTTTCGCTACCTCGGTGCCCACGAGGTGGAGGAGCTCGCGGACCTGTGGGGCGCCCTCCACCAGCAGCACACGGTGACCGCCCCACACCTCGAGGACATCATCAGCGCCGTGAGCCTGGACGAGTCCTGGCGTCGGCGTCGCGCCCAGTACCTGTCCTGGATGTCCGATCCCGACACCATGGCGATCCTCGCCGAGAACGAGGGCGACCTGGCCGGGTACGCGATGGTGACCCTCCGCGAGAACACGCAGGGCAGCTGGGACCGGGGCGAGCAGGTCGCGGTCGTGCAGACCTTCGCCATCGACCCCGAGTACACCGGCACCGGGGTGGGTTCCAAGCTTTTGGAAGAAGTCCGCCGGCAGCTGGCCGCCATGAACGTGCGGGACATCGAGTTCTCCGCGATGGCCACCGCCTCCGAGGACATCCGTTTCCTGGAGCAGGAGGGTTTTCGGCCCTTCGTCACCACCATGGTGTGTCGCGTCGACGGCTTCGGCGCCCACGACTGACCAGAGGTCACCCGGCCGATCCGCCCTTCGGGTCGGCCACTCGAACCGGCCCCCGCGCGGTCATACCCACGTCCCGCGCGGGGGCTTCCCCGTGCCGGACGCCGGCGACACACCTCGGCGACTCGAAGGTCGAAGACGCTACGCTCGCCCCGTGGCCTCCTCCGACTCGAACACCTGTGTCTTTCCCGGCTGTACCCGACCGGTCCCTCGCAGCACCGCCCCCGGACGTCCGCCGCAATACTGCGACCTGCCCGAACACACGCGGTGGCGGGCGTGGAAAGAACGCCAGCGGCTGGCCCAAGAAGCGGAGAACGCCCAGAGCGAGGCCCTCGCCGGACAGCGCGAACACGCTCCCACCACCCCGGAGTCCGCCGAGCCCGTGACCGCCGCGCGGTTGCGCGCCGACGACCTGCTCACCCGCTTCGCCGTGCAGACCGAACAGCTCGGCGCGACCCTTACCGCGGCCACCGAGGCCTTCACCACGATGTCCGACCCCGCGGCCGCCGAGGCCCAGGTGGAGGCGGCTCGTCTGGAGTCCGCGCGCAGGGTCTCGGAGGCCGACTCCGCACGCTTGGAGGCGGAGAACCGTCGCCGTGAGGCCGAGGCGGCCAGGCGGGCCGCCGAGGAGGCCACCGCCGCGGCGGTGGCCGACACCCAGGACGCCGAGCGCATGGCCGAGGAGGCCCTGGGCCGCAGAGACGCCGCCGAGGCCGAGCGCGACCGGCTGGCGGAGTCCGCCCGGATCGCGGGGCTGGAGCGCGACGCGGCCGTGGCCGAGGCCAACGCCGGGTTGGCCGCCGCCGAACGTCGGATCGCCGACACGGTCGAACGCGCCCGCTCCGACCTGGAGCGTGAGCGCACCGAGGCCGCACTGCGCCTGGACCGCTCACGTGGCGAGGTCGAGCGGGCACGGGTCGAGCTCAACGAACAATCCCGGTTGCGCGAGGAGGCCGATCTGGCCGCGCGGGAGGCCCGTACCCGCGCCGAGGCCGCCGAGGACCGGACCCACCGGGCCACTCGGGACCTGGAGGCGGAGCGGACCCGGTTCGACACCGAGTTGGAGCGTGCCCACCAGCGGTCGGAGTCGGACCGCGCGGCCGCCGAGGCCGAACGTGCACGCCTGACCGCGGAGCTGGAACGGTCGAACTCCGAACGCGAACGTCTGGCCGCGGAACTGCAGTCCCAGCGCCGCAACTCCGAGATGACCTTGAGCGAGGCGCGCGAGGCCGGAGCGGCGCGGCTGTCGGTGGCCGAGGAGGCCCGTGACCTCGCGTTGGAGCGGGCCGAGCGGGCCGAGGCGGAACTTGGTTCCCTGCGGGAGCGCGTGCGCGAGAAGACGGGATCCACCTGAGCCCACCCCGTCATATGACTTACGTCCCCTTTTGCACCTTTTCTTCGGCTTAGGATGGTGGCCGTGCGAGATCTGGGAACCACTGGTGAAACCGGCCCGATGCCGCTGGGCGATGGTCGGTCCGATCAAGCTCCCCGGCGTGCGACCATCGGCGATCGCCCCAGCCCCCGAATGGACCTTCGGGCGCTCTTCGGTCTGGAGGCGGGGCACTGGGCGTGGCGGACCGCGGCGTACGCCGCCGTGGCGATGACGGTCTCCTTCGCCCTGGCCACGATGCTCTTCGGCCCCCAGCTCGGCACCATGGCCGCGCTCGGGTCCATGACCGTCCTGTACGAGAAGAAGACGCCCTACTCCTACCGCGCCGCCGCCCTCGCCCTGGTGGGGCTGGGCTTCGTCGCCGCGGTGACCTTCAACTCCCTGGCATCGTCCCTGTCCCCCTGGGCGGCGGTGGCCTCCATCGGTCTGACCGCCGGCCTGAGTACATGGGTCTGCGCGGCTTGGCGGGTGGACAAGCCCGGACCGATGTTCTTCGTTCTGGTCGCCACCATCTCCACCATCGCCCCCGGCGGGGTCGCCGAGGTCCCCCTGCACGCACTCATCGCCGCGCTGGGCGCCACGGTGGGCTGGACGGTGTCGATGTCCGGCGCCCTGTTCCGGTCCCGTCGCCCCGAATACCACGCGGTGGCCGAGGCCTTCCGGGAACTGGCCGCCCTGCTGCGTTCCGTGGGCACGTCCGAACTCGACCACGCCCAGCACCAGGCCTCGGTGGCCGTGGCCGAAGCCTGGCGGATCGTGCTGCTGGGGCAGACCCGCGGTTACAGTCCCACTCCCGAGGCCGCCCGTCTGCGCGCGCTGTTGCGCTGGGTCTCCGACGTCCATCTGGCCGCGACCCAGGTGTGCATCGCGCGGACCACGCCCCTGCCGACCCAGGCCGCCGAGTTCGCCGAGCTGCTGGCACCGGCCGTCGCCGATCCCTCTCAAGCCCCCGACCCCGAGTCCCTGCACGAGTTGCGCCGTGGGATGCGGCCGCGTTCGCTGGAGTCCCGCCTCTACGGCCTGTTGACCAGGACCGCCCAGACCGCTCGTCGTAGCGCCGAGGACCAAGACGTCGAGGACGACCATCGCTCCGCCGGTCTACACGACGAGCGTTACCCGGCATTGGCGAACGCCCTGCGCTCCAGCCTGAGTTCGGAGTCCCTGATCCGTCCCACCGCGCTGCGCATGTGGCTGACGGTGACCGCCGCCGGGATGTTCGGTCTGTGGATGGGGCTGGACCATTACTACTGGGTGGCACTGACGACCACCTCCGTACTGCAGGCCGGCAACGTGGCCCTGGCCTTCAACCGTTCGGTGCAGCGCTCCCTGGGCACCCTGTTGGGTGTGCTGGCCGGGGTGGGACTGCTCCTGTTGAACCCACCGCTGGCCGTGGTGATCATCCTGGCCGGCCTGTTCCAGGGCACCACGCAGCTCGTGGTGGCCCGCAACTTCTTCTACGCCTCGATCGTGTTGACCCCGATGGCGCTGATGCTGTCCTACACGGCCCAGCCGGCACCCCTCACCGACCTCGCCGAGTCCAGGTTCATCGACACCGTGGTGGGTTCGGTGTTCGGTCTGGCCGGCGCCCTGCTGCTGTGGCGCAAGGCTTCGGCGACCCGCCTGCCACAGGCCATCTCCAATGTGCTGGAGCGCACCCGCCAGTGCATGATGGCGGTGTTGGACCAGGACTCGGAGATCACCGAGGAGCACCGGTACCGGCTACGCAGGGACATGCGCGCGGCCACGGTGAGCCTGCGGGGTGTGTACGAGAGCGCCCTCGGCGACGCGCCCCGGGCGGCCTCCACCCGACCGCTGTGGCCGGTGGTGGTGGCCACCCAGCGCATCGGTTACCTGGCGCTGGCCGCGCTCTCCCAGGACCGCGGCCCCGATCCGGTCGGCATCATCACCCTGCAACGCGTGGATCTGGCGTTCGGCGAACTCATCTCGGCCATGGAGGAGCGGCGGACCCCGCGGCTCGGCGCGCTGCCCCGACTGCCCGCCTACCCGCGCATCAACATGGAACTACGGGCGCTGGCCACCGCCATGACGACCGCGGTGGCCCAGGACGAGAGGTCGGTCCGCCAGGAGGCCGAGCGGCGGGCCCACCGTGAACAGCGCCGCGCCCAGCGGGACGTGGACGCCGACCTTTAGCGACCGTGGCGGGCCGGTCGGGGCTCAGTCCTGGTCCAAGACCGCGAACGCCCGAACCGGGAAGGCCGCCACCGCGCGCACCTTGGCGGGGACCGCGTAGAAGGTGAACCCCTCGCTGGGCAGTCGGTCGAGCAGGCACAGATGGCTGACGATCGGCACCCCCGCGGTGAGCAGGGTGGCCTGGGCCGGACGGGCCCCCTCGCTGGCCGGTGAGGTGTCGTCGACCCCGATCGAGTCGATGCCGACCAAGGTGGCCCCGGCCTGTACCAGGGTCTTGGCGGCCGTCTCGGTCAGGTGCGGGTGATCGTGGGTACCGTAGGTCTCGGTCCGCCAGTGCCGATCCCAGCCCGTGCGGAGCAGGACGGCCCGACCGCGCAGGTCCAGCCCGGCGAAGGCCTCGGGACCGACCCGTCGCCGAGCGGTGGCGTCGACCACGATCCCGGGTAGGCAGGCGACCCGGTCCAGGTCCAGATCGGCGGGGTCCGCGGCGTCGCGGTAGGGGTGGGCGGGGATCTCGACATAGGTTCCGGTCGCCCCGACCATCGAGACCCTGCCGCTACTGTCGCCGTGTCCGGGAACCCCGCCCGCGACGGTGGTGCTCTCCTTGATCACGGGTTCGGGCAGCCCGGGGCAGGTGGTCATTCCGTCGGTGATCTGGTGGCTGACGTCGACCAGTTTCGGCATGGTTGTGCTTCCTCGCTCGTATCCGGCAGGAGGGCCTCTGAACCGGGCCAGAGGTCTAGACCACGACCCTAGCGCGGGTGGCACAGGTCACGACAGGGGTCGAGGACCCCGATCGAACGGCATTCGTCCCCCGCTAAGCTCGTAGGCACCGTGGCGGGCCGTCGACACCCGACCGTCCGCGTACCCCCACAGCAGATTCACCCGCCGAGAAGGGGCGAACTCCATCGTGTCAATGTACGGAGCGGCCAAGGCCCTCGTCGCGCCCGCCAGCCGCATGGTGTGGCCCCAGCGCGTGGAAGGCGTTCACCACGTCCCCACGAGCGGCCCGGTGATCCTGGCCCCCAACCACCTGGCACTGATCGACCCCCTCTTCGTCGGTGTGGCCTGCCCTCGACCGGTCCGCTTCATCGCCAAGCAGGAACTGTTCGACGAGAGCACCTTCGTGAAGCGGATCATCGCGCGAGCCCTGCGTGCCCTGGGCCCACTCTCGGTGGACCGCCGGCCCGGCCAGAGCTCCCAGGAGGCCATGGACAACAGCCTGGCCGTCCTGGAGAGCGGCGAGGTGTTCGGTATCTTCCCCGAAGGCACCCGCTCCCCCGACGGCCGCCTCTACAAGGGACAGACCGGACTGGCCTGGTTGGCCCTGACCACGGGGGCGCCGGTGGTCCCGGTCGCACTGACCGGAACCGAGCGCATCCTCCCGCCAGGGCGCAAGGTTCCCTCCTTCAACCGGGTGGGAATCCGCTTCGGCGAGCCGGTGGACCTGTCGCCATGGCTGGGCAAGGCGCACAAGGCCAAGCCCCGCAGGGAGGCGACCGACGCGATCATGGGAGCGATCGCCAAGCTGTCCGGGCAGGAGCAGGTGGCGCGATTCGCAGCTTCGGTCAAGGCCGAACTCGAACAGGGGTGATTTTCCCCACAGCTTTTCCGGGGCTCATTCGCCCTTGACGAGGCGTTGACCCGGAATCGAGGGCCCTTTTTCAAGCTCAAATCCACGTGTCGACCTGGCTTTCGAGCACACGAGCCCCTCGGACCACTCTCGTTCGCCCTGTCGACGAGAGAAGAATTCCCTACCCTTAGAGTGGGTTTTCCCGGTGGCCACACCGGATAGATTAGGCAAGCCTTACCTTTCGATGGCGTCCGACCCTGGCGCGAAGACTTGGAGCTGTGCGATGACGCGACCACTGCGAGTGGGAATCGTGGGTGCGGGCCCGGCGGGCATCTACGCCGCGGACCTGCTCACCAAGGACGAGACCCTGTCCGCGTGCGGCACGTCCGTCAGCATCGACATCCTCGACAAGCTGCCCTCGCCGTACGGCCTGGTCCGTTACGGTGTGGCCCCCGACCACCCCCGGATCAAACAGATCCAGGGTGCGCTGCACAAGATCCTCGACAAGCCCCAGATCAACTTCTACGGCAACGTCGAGTACGGCGTGGACCTCAAGCTGGAGGACCTGCGCCGCCACTACGACGCGGTCGTCTTCGCCACCGGCAGCGACCGCGACCGGCCGCTGGACATCCCCGGCGTGGACCTGCCCGGCAGCCACGGCGCCGCCGACTTCGTTTTCTGGTACGACTCCCACCCCGACGTCAATCCCTCCTGGCACGTGGACGGCACCAGCGTCGCGGTGATCGGCGCGGGCAACGTCGCCGTCGACGTCGCCCGCATCCTGGCCAAGGACGCCGACGACCTGCTCTCGACCGACATCACCGACAATGTCTACGAGGGTCTGCGGGCCAAGCAGATCACCGACGTGCACGTGTTCTCCCGTCGTGGCATCGCCCAGTGCAAGGCCACCCCGATGGAGCTGCGCGAACTGGACAAGCAGCCCGGTGTGGAGGTCCTGGTCTATGCCGAGGACTTCGACATGGACGAGGGCAGCCTCCAGGCCTGCGATGACTCCAACCAGGTCAAGACCAACGTCAAGGTCCTGCAGAACTGGGCGATCCGGGACGAGCGCGGATCCGAGCGTCGCCTGCACCTGCACTTCCTGCACGCTCCCGCCGAGATCCTGGGCGAGGACAAGGTCACCGGGATCCGTACCGAGCGCATGGAGCTGACCGGCGACGGCAACGTCAAGGGCACCGGCGAGTTCGTCGACACCGAGGTCCAGGCCGTCTACCGCGCCATCGGCTACCTGGGATCGCCCCTGGCCGACCTGCCCTTCGACGAGGAACGGGGCGTGGTCCCCAACTCCGAGGGCCGGGTCCTGGACCTGGACGAGAACCCCATCGACGGTGTGTACGCCACCGGCTGGATCAAGCGCGGCCCCGTCGGCCTCATCGGCCACACCAAGGGCGACGCCCTGGAGACCGTGACCAACCTGGTCGCCGACCGTGACTCCTTCACTCCCGCCACCGAGCCCGACCCGGTGTCCTTCCGGGCCCTGCTCACCGAGCGCGGTGTCGAGTACACCACCTGGGAGGGTTGGCAGCGCATCGAGGCCAAGGAGGAGGAGCTGGGCGCCGAACGCGGCCGCAAGCGCCTCAAGCTGCTCAGCCGTGAGGAACAGACCAGCGTCGCACGTCAGGCCTAGCCGCGCACGTGCTTCCCCGCCGGTCCCGCGCCCCTCTGCGGGACCGGCCCTCGCTCTTTACCCGCCCCTGGCGCTTCTGGCACCGTGAGATTGCGCATTCGGCTCTCTCCCGGTTCGTGGAACAACTGCCCGGACCAATGGGTTAGAGTCACTGTTGGTCGGTGTGGTAGCAAGTGTCCCCCGGGCCTCAACTATTGCCTTCGCGGAATACCGCGTCCGGCACCCGCCCTTCGGGGTGGGACGGACCGGACGGCCAGGAGCCCCGTTGTGCCCCGCGCCGAGAGGCGACCGCCATGCCGACCATCAACCTCGTGCCCCGCTCCCACCGAAGTGGGAGCGGGGCATCGTGGTCTCTCCCGGAAACGCAACGAAGGACGGTCAGGCGTGGACGATTGGTCCCCCCGACAGCCGGATTCCTCCGGACCGCCCGACGATCGGTCGGACGGTGACGGCGCTCTGCAGCCGCGCCCGGAGAACCCCTATCGCATCCCCCAGCGGCCATCAGGGGCTCGTCCCAAGGACTCTGGAGGCTTCGGCTTCGGGCATCCGCGTCCCGCGGACCCTGAGCCGAGCGATCCCGCCACCGAGGCATGGGAAGTGCCGCGGGAGACCGGTGAGACCCAGGAACGCGAGAGTGTCTCCGAGCCGACCCCCGACCACGCTCCCCGTCCCTGGGACGTGAGCCCCACCGATCCCGTGTCCCAGGATCACGAACGCCCCGCGGAGAACTCATGGGACACCGCCGGCCGTAGCTCGTGGGGCACCCCGGGCGACGGCTTCGGGGAACCTCAGGAGGGTTCCACGGGACCCGCGTGGGAGGGCCCGGCCTCCACCGGCGAGCCCGAGTCCGGTGCCGCCGGTTGGGGACTGGCCCCCGAACCACCGTCCGGTCAGGGCAGCTGGAACCACGGCAACAGCACGGAACCGGAACCGTGGAACGCTCCGGGCCCCGAGACGCCCTGGGATCGAACTCAGGGCGATCGAGGTGACTCCCCTGAGCGGTCCACGTGGGAACGGCCCGCGCAGCCCGCGTGGGAGGAACACGACGGACAGGCCGGCGACCCGCGTAGGCTCTGGGGCGAGGAGACCTTCCCCGAACGACCCGCGGACGAGTGGGGCGGCCCCGCCCAGGGTCCTTCCTGGGAGCACCGGGCGGCCTCCGGAGCCGACGAGGAGCGGTGGGGCACCCCGCCGGAGGCGGAGTCCGCCCCCGGCGGGCGAGGAGTCCCCGCCGAACCCGTACGGGAGCAGTGGGGCGCGCCGAGCACCGGCGCCCACACAGGATCAGGACAGCACACGGGATCGGCATGGTCGGCCCCGGAAGAGCCCTCCACCGAGTCCTGGGAGACGCCCTACCGCGGACAGCCCACCTACGGGGGCGACACCCCCTACCCGGGTTCGGCCCCGCTCGGGCCCGAGGACGGGTCCACCCCGCAGGCGGAACAGCAGGGGCAGGGGTACGAGTACCTCTACAGCGGTCCGGACGGCCAGGGCCCCGATGGGCCCGGCGGACCCCAGGGGCCGCACGGCCCCGACGACGACTACTACGACGACTCCTACGACGCCGGTCCTCCGAAGAAGAAGTCCCGTCGTGGGCTGTTCATCGCTCTGGCCTCGGTCGTGGTCGTGCTGGCCCTGATCGGCGGTGGCGTGGGATGGTACGTCTACACCCTGCCCGAGCCCGAGGAGGCCACAGGCGAGTACGAGGCCGCTTGGGAGGAGCAGGACTTCGCCCGTCTGGCCGCCGTCACCACTGGTGACGACGCCGAGGCCATCCTCGGCGGGATCGACGCCGGGCTGGGCGTGGACGGGGTCGACGTGGAGATCGGCACTCCGGTCACCGACGGTGGCACCGGCAGCGCCTCCTACGAGGTGACGCTGTCGCTGACCAACGCCTCGGACTGGGGCTGGGAGGGTGAACTCCCGCTCGTGCGCGAGGACGGTGAATGGTGGATCGATTTCTCACCCGAGGTCGCCTACCCCGGGTTGGGAGAGGGCCAGGTGCTCGCACGCACCGCCGTGTTCGGTGAGCGCGGCCAGATCCACGCCGCCGACGGCACTCGGCTGGACACCCCGGACATCTCCGGTTCACTGCAAATGATCGTCGGCACGCTGGGCGAGGCCGACGAGGACGACATCGAGAGATTGGGGCCGGCCTACAACATCGGTGACACCGTCGGTAAGAGCGGGCTCCAGCGCACCTACGAGGAGCGCTTGGCCGGTGAGGCCGCGACCACCATCCTGATGGTGGACGCCGCCGAGGCCGAGGAGCCCGACTCGTTGGAGGCCACCGAGGAGAACACCTTGGCGACCCTGGACGGGTCCGACGGTGAGTCGATCACCACCAGCGTCGACATGGGTGTCCAGAACGCGGCGTCGAACGCCATCATCAACGCCGACGATCCGGCCGGGTTGGTCGCGATCCGCCCCTCCACCGGGGAGATCCTGGCCGCGGTGAACGTGCCCGGCGGATTCAACCGGGCCTTCGAGGGCCAGTACGCGCCCGGTTCGTCGTTCAAGATCGTCACCTACAGCGCGCTGTTGGACAACGGTCTGTCCGCCGACGCCACGATGGACTGCCCCGAGGAGTACGAGCTGGGCGGGTGGCCGTTCCGCAACGCGGGCGACGCCGAGTACGGCGAGCAGTCGGTGACCGAGGCGTTCGCGACCTCGTGCAACACCGCCCTGGTACACGAGATCGGTGAGCACCTGACCCCGGAGACGTTGTTGGCCGGTGCCGAGCAGTTCGGGATGAACAAGCCGCTGGACATCGGTGTGGCCACCCACGAGCCGAGCTTCCCGCCGGTGGACAGCACCACCATGATGGGTGCGCAGGGCATCGGTCAAGGTCAGATCCTCACCTCGCCGCTGCACATGGCCACGGTGCCCGCGGCGGTCGCCGACGGTTCATGGCGCCGGCCGGTGTTGGTGACCGAACCGGCGGCGGAAGGGCTGCCGGAGCCGACGGCCATCGGCAACGCCGAGGCGCTGCGGCCGATGATGCGCGCGGTGGTCACCGACGGCACCGCCAAGAGCGTCGACTTCGAGGGCGAGGTGTACGGCAAGACCGGCACCGCCGAGTACGGGACCGCCGAGGACGCCGACGAGGACGACGAACTGCCCAGCCACGCGTGGATGGTCGGTTACAAGGGCGACGTGGCGTTCGCCGTGGTGGTGGACGGCGGTGGGGGCGGTTCGGCCGTGGCCGGTCCGCTGGCCGCGAAGTTCACCAACGCGCTCTAGGAAGCCGAGAACGTGGGCGGGCCCGCCCGGTGAGCTGCTCCCTGGGAGGTGGACCGGAGTTCCGGTTCCATCGACCAGGGAGCGGCCCCGTGGGATGGATGATGGCCCGCTCACCTGCCACCACCAGGTCGTGGCGGGCCCCGGCGAACAAGACGAACGTGTCGGCGCCGACCGTCGGTCTGAGGGACCTGGCCCGGTAGCGGCGGGGCGGGGTTCGCAAGGCGTTGAGCCGACGCCGTGGCTGCGGGGCCCGGGCCTGTTCGAGTCCGGCGAGCACGCACAGGGCCGTTCCCGATTCCGGCGACGGCCTCCTCTTCACCCAGGAACAGCGGGTTCCGGTTCCGGTTCCGCTCTCGGCCCCTCCCACACGGAACCACGAGCGTCCTTTCGTCCTCGGGGCGGACAAAGCCGAGCACAAGAGCATGGCGTGGACTCCTTGTTCGGCCGGAAACGGCTCGGCCCTCGAACCCGCCGATCGGGCAGAGACGAGAGTGTCCTTTTCGAACGACCGGCGGCGCGGGAGTCCCGCATGTACCCGCCCTCGGCCATCAGAGCCGCGCCCGAGCCGGGCGAGTTCGACTACGAGGACGAGTTCGGCCCACACCACCGTCGCCCCTTCGACGCGCAAGAAGAAGGATGGGGTTACACCAGAGCGAGTTATTATTACTTTGCGCAACTAGATAATTACTTAGCGTTACTAGCGGAGATGTTCGGGCATTCCCACCTGTGGCGCCGAAAGGGCTTCGCCGACCGAGGGTCGACGGAGCAGGCGCCCCGGACCGGCAGGGTGTCGGTCCACATAGGAAGGGCAAAGCATGAACCGCAAGACTGTCGCTCGTATCGCCTTCGCCGCCGTCGTCGCCCCGACCCTGGCTTTCGGTGCTCCCGCCGCCGCGATGGCGGACAGCTACTTCTCCGCCGAATCGACCGCCGCCGGCTTCAAGGGCGCCACCAGCAACAGTGTGAAGGCCGTGGCCGTGGACGGTGACCACAAGCACGGCGGTGGTTCCTACTTCGAGCACGACTCCAGCGCCGCCGGCTTCAAGGGCGCCGCCAGCCACAACACCACGAGCGCGGCCAACTAACTCTGATCCTGCCGGGCGCGGCGTGTCTCGAACCGTCGCGCCCGGCCCATGCACCGGAGGAAGAGGTAACACCATGCCATCAGCGAGAAGAGCGCTGTGCGTGAGTATCGCGACGCTCGGCTTGACGGTGGCCGCGCCCTCACTGGCGATGGCCGACGCGGGTTTTCAGAACGACTCCAGCTCCGCGGGCCCGGAGGGCGCCACCCTGAGTCTGATTCGCAGTCATGTGGACGATGACGGAAATGTGGGCTACGAACGTGTGACCTACACCGCTGGGCCCGAGGGCGCAGGAATGGACCGGACCAAGAGCAAGTCCGAATGAATTCTCATCGTCAGGGCGGGCAGTCGACGGCTGTCCGCCCACGTGTGTCCGGGCCAAGGGTCCGATCGCACACCCGGTGATCGGAAGGAAGAGATGCGCCACCATTGGAAACCCCTGCTCATGGGGACGGCTCTGGCATTGTGCTGCGCGAGTGTGACGGGCGGAGCACACCCCGGCACGACCGGCACGAACCCGGGCGAGCCACTCTCGGCCGTCCAACCCGGTGACACCGCCGAATGGTCCCCGTCCTGGTTCGGCGCCTCGTCGGCGAAGCCGTGGTCCCAGGCGGAGGAGGAGACCGTACACCTGGTGAACCAGGCCAGGTCCCGGAACGGCTGCGACCCGCTCGAGGTCGACGAACGCCTCACCCGGACCGCCCGCGAACACAGTCGGCACATGGCCGGGCGAGGCACGGTCACCCACGTCGGTTCACAGGGGCGGTCCTATACCGAACGGGCCAAAGCGGCGGGTTACGACCGCCCCTCGGGCGAGGTCATCGCCGCCGGCTATGAGACGGCCTCCGAAACGGTGCGAAACTGGCTCGAAAGCTCGGGGCACCGAAAGGTGATCATGAACTGCGACTCGGTGGACACCGGTGTCGGAGTGGTCACCACCGAGGACGGCGTCTACTGGACCCAGGTCTTCGGCTTCGGTTCCTGAGGACACCTCCCGTCCGCGGAACGGCCGATGCGTCCACGGTCGGGTTCACCGACGCTCTGAAGCCGAGATGTCTAGGGGGTGGGTCCCGTCGGTCGACGGGACCCACCCCC
>NZ_BCSH01000049.1 GCF_001570765.1 Nocardiopsis listeri NBRC 13360
CACTCATCTAGAAGGTGACTCGAAACACCCCTCCGCCGGGCTCCTCCCATTCTCCTCTACCGAATGGCAAACCTTCCTTGGGACGGCCCAGCACGGTTAGCGCTGACTCATCCCTGACAGCGCCAGGCCCCGGCCGCTACGAATCAGCCGGGGCCTCGCTTGCCAAGCTCCCGTCGTGGGCCCCGACCGGCTCAGCCCTCCCTGTACACCGCCTGTTCGGGGGCCGGCCTGCGATCCCAGTCCATCCGGCACCAGGGTGGTTCCAGCCCGCTCGGATCGTCGATCTGGCGGGGGGAGAGATCGTCGACCGGGCGGGCCTCCTCATACCGGGCGAACACCGAGGCCACGTACCGGTGCCCGGTGTCGGCGGACACGAACACCACCCGTCTTCGTCCCGACCGCGCCTCCCACCGGGCCACCAGGTAGGCGGCCCCGGTCGAGAGCCCCGCGAAGATCGCGTGCCGGCGCAGCAGGTCCACGCTGCCCGCCAGGGCCGCGTCGAATCCGGTCCAGTGCAGGGTGTCGTAGAGGGTGTGGTCGACGTTGCCGAACGGGATGGAACTGCCGATGCCGGCGATGATGATCTGCGGGTCGGTGACGTGGTCGCCGGCGAAGGTGACGCTGCCGAACGGTTGCACCCCCACCAACGGGGTGGTGGGGTCACCCTCGCGCAGGTAGCGGGCGAGCGCCCCCGTGGAGGCCCCCGACCCCACCCCGCCGACCAGGGTCAGGGGCTCCTCCCCCACGTCCTTGCGGATCTGTTCGGCCACCGCCCGGTACCCCAACCCGTGGATGACGTCGTGGTACTGGCGCATCCAGTGGTACTCGGGGTGCTCGCGCAGTACCTCCCGCACCCGCTGGACCCGCCGGTTCTGGTCCAGTCCCAGGTCATCGGAGGGCGGCATCTGTTCCAGGGTCGCGCCGAGCACGGCCAGTTGCACGCGTAGGGGCCGGTCGATGGTGGTGGATCCGATGATGTGACAACGCAGCCCGTAGCGGTGGGCGGCCAGCGCCAACCCGTAGGCGTAGATGCCGCTGGAGCTGTCCATGAGGGTGTCGCCGGGGCGGACGACCCCGCTCTCCAACAGGTGGCGCACCGCCGCGAGGGCGGACGCCACCTTCATCGACTCGAAGCGCAGGCAGGCCAGGCCGCCGCCCAGGTCGATCAGATCAGGTCGGGCGATGGCTTCGGAAACGTGGTGGTCCAAGATCGCTCCCCGGTGCTGAGGGTTCTCGTGGAGGTGGAGAAGACACGGGTGGGGGTGAGCCCCTCCCAGCCGAGCCGGTCGACGGCCGCGTCGATGCGGGCACGCAGTTCGGGTCCGGGTTCGGCGGCGTCGAAGAGGAGTCCGGCGACGTTGCCGCTGTGCGCCACCTGGATGCCGAGCGCGCCGCAGGCGCGGGCGGTCTCCCGCAGGACACCGAGCTCGGTCTTGGGCAGCACCCGCTGGTTGAGGATGGCGCTCTCGGTGCACACCCGCCCCACTCCGGCGGGGTCGTGTTCGTTGATCGCGGTGCGCAGCGCGGCACGCAGCCTCTCGTAGACGGCGATGTCCCCCGACCGTGCGGTACCCCGCAGGGCGAGGGTGTCGACGGGTTGACCGGAACCGGTCAGGCAGCCCACCACGGCGAGTTCGGGCAGCGCCGCGCCCAACTCCTCCAGGACCCGGCCGCGACGCTGCGCGAACAGCAGCGGCCGGTCCCCGAACATGACCGGGTCGCTGGCGCCCTCGGCGGCCACCGCCACCCGCGCCACGATCGACGGTGCGAGTTCCACCCCGAGCCCGTCCGCGACCGCGCGCACGGCGGCGGTCACGTCACTGGTGGACGAACCCATGCCGAGTCCGGGCTCGGCACCGCCCCGCACGCTCAGGTAACCGCCGACCGGGGCGACGTCGCCCCGGCGGACGCACTCGGCGACGGCCAGTTCGGCGGCGCGCGCCGCCTTGGCGCGGTCTGGCGGATCCACCACCACGCGCCGAGGGGCGCGGGTGGAGAAGGGGGTGAACACCGCACGGGCGGCGGGTTCGGCCATGGGCAGGGTGACCAGGCCACGGGTGGGTTCGCCCCGCCCGTCCAGGAAGATCCCCTGGAGTATCTCGCCGTGGTGGCAGCTGGCCTGTCCGGTTCCGAGGGTCACTCCTCGGCCTCCTCGCGATATCGGTAGAGAGTGGTCGGTTCTGCGCTGAACTGGGAGAACGGGAAGGGTTCGGCGGACACCGCGGTGACGCCGGAGCCGAGGAAGGCACGGGCGACGGCGCTGCCGCTCTGGGCGTAGACCACGAAGGGGATCTCGCGTTCGCGACAGCGTCGCAGGATGTGGTCGAAGCTTCCGTTGCCCAGGGTCATGCCGGTGGCCACGACGGCGTCGGCCTTGGCCAGCACGTCCTCCATGTCGGTGTGGACCTCGTCGCCCCACTGGGTGCGGCGCAGGTTGAGGTCGCAGGGAAGACACTCGCCGCCGCGTTCGCGGATGGCGGCGACGAGGGGGTTGACGACGCCGATGAGGGCGACGCGTCTGTTCTCGGGGTCGGGCAGCAGACCGGCGATGGCGCGGTCGCGGGCCACGGCGCGTTCCTCGGGGGTTCCCTGCGGGAGGGTGACGGCTTCGGCGCGCGGGTCCTCGCGGTGGGGTCGGGCCTGGCCCAGATAGGCGTCCAGGGCGGCGAGGCGGATGGGGGCCGGCCCATGCAGGAGGTCGGGAAGGGGGCGGCCGGACAGGTCGGCGCAGATCGCCGGGTCGAGTTCGCCGGCCTCGAACGCACAGGCGCCGAAGGCCCGGCCGATACGGACCAGGACGTACTGGTTGAGGTAGGTCACGTCGCCGCCGGCCAAGCGGGTGCCGTGGTGGACCCAGAAGACGCTGGTGGCGACGGGCGGGTCGGGGGTGGCCAGGACGGACTGTCGGAGTTCTTCGAGGTCTCTCATCGGGTGTCCTCCCCGCTCGTGACGGCTTCGATGGCCGGGTCGGTTCCGGTGGTCGTGCCGGGCTCCCGGGTCAGGCGGAACAGGTAGGTGAGGACCCCGTCCTCCCAGTCGTGCAGGTGGTGGACGTTCGCGGTGAAGCCGACGGTGGTGGCGTGGCCGATGATGTGGCGCAGGTCTGCGGTGTTGGAGGCGACGAAGTACACCTCGCCGCCGGGTGCGAGGAGGTCGCGTTCGGCGAGTTGGGTGAAGAAGGCGTCGGTGACGGAGGTGCCCGCGCACACGTTGCGGACGATGTCGGGATCGTCGCTGACCGGTCGGCTGACGGCGGGCGGGTTGAAGGTGACCGTGTCCAGGCGTGTGCCGTCGGGTAGGGCCTCGAAGAGGTCGCCGACCCGGGGTAGGAACTCCGTGGGACCGTCGGTGCCGACGATGCGGTGGTAGCCGGCCTCGGTGACGGCGACGCTGGTGGGGTGGACGTCCAGCGCGTGCACACGGGCGGCGCCGCGCAGACCCGCCACTATCGCCTCCACGCCGAGTCCGACGCCCATGGCCGCGTAGACGCGTCCGCGCACGTCGATGTCGTCGTCCAGGACGCGTTGGTGGATCATCCTGCTGGTGGCGCCGGGGATGAAGACGCCCGGGGGGACGTCGAACTCCCAGCCGTTCCAGCTGTAGGCGCGGTGGGTGTGCAGGTCGGCCTTGGGTTTGTTGAGGGCGATGATCTGCTCGGCGGGCAGGGGTGGGGGCAGCTGGTCGAGGAGGGAGGGGTTCACCCGGATCCTTTCGGCGGGGGTGGATCGGACATGGGCGGGGGTCCCGGCTTCTGGGGAGCGACTATAACGACAATGAAAATCGTTGTCACGCTAATGGATGGAATCGTCGGGTGGATCGGTCGGACCGAGTCCGCTCACCGGGTCGGTTCGCCAACGCCGGGCGCCCGCGCGCCCCCACGAGTCGTTCCCCCCACCACGGAGCACCGAACCCCGACCACCATGGACCTTCCGTCACCCGAGGTCAGCCGCACGCCCCACCCGAAGGCCGCCGCGTTTGGAAACCGGAGCACCTCGAAGCGAACCGGCGGGCCGGAGCATCGCCCCGAACCACGCCCTGGCGACCCACGCGAGGTGATACACACGAAGATGCGCGCTACTGATTATCGTTTTCACTAGAGTAGTGCGCGACCACACCCCGAACCGACCAGAGATGAGAACCACCCGTGTCCTCGACGACGTCGCCGCCGAACACGACCGGGCCCCGGCGCCCCTCCCCCCTGCTGCGCCCGGACTTCGTCCGCCTGTGGTGCGCCACCACCGCGTCCGGCATGGCCACCTGGGCCATGCCGTTCATCCTCGGACTCGCCGTCCTGCACGGCTCGCTGAGCGCCGTCGGCCTGGGTCTGGTACTGGCCGCCCGCACCGCCGGGTTCCTCGTCGCGGTGCCCCTGGGCGGATTGCTCGCCGACCGTCACTCACGCCGCGCCGTGGTGCTGTGGTCCGGGCTCTCCGCCGCCGTGGCCACCCCGGCCCTCGCCGCCGGGCTGGGCACCTCCACCACGCTCATGGCCGTGGCCGCCGTGGTCGTGGGCGTGGGCCAGGGCGCCTGCCGGCCGGCCTTCCAGGCCCTGACCGCCGAGGTCGTCGCCGTGGAGGACCGTCAACAGGCCAACGCCGCCCTGACCTTCTCGGTGCGCGTGGTCACCCTGCTCGCCCCCGGCCTGACCGCGCTGGCCGCCACCGTCACCGGGCCCGCGACTCTGCTCCTGGTCACCGCCGGGCTGTGGCTGGCCGCCGCCCTGCTTCCGCGCGGCGCCGATGCCGTCCCCGGGGCCCCGCGCGAGCGCGCCCCCTTCCACGTGGAGTTCGTCGAGGGGCTCACCGAGGCCCGCCGCCACCCCTGGTTCCTGGCCGGGCTGGCCGCTCTGACCACCGTCATCGCCCTCGGTTACTCCGCCACCAACGTGCTGCTTCCGCTGGCCAGCCGCGACCACTACGGCACCGAGGCCGTGCTCGCCGGCGCCCTGACCGCCTACACCGCGGGCGCCCTGGTCGGCGCGGTCCTGGTCTCCCGCTGGAAGCCCCGCGCGCAGGGCTGGTGGGCGCTGTTCGGGCTGGGGATCTACGCCCTGGCCCCACTGAGTCTGGCGTTCCCGGTCGGCGCGGTGGTGGTCTTCGCC
Source organism: Nocardiopsis listeri NBRC 13360 (assembly GCF_001570765.1). GTDB lineage: Bacteria > Actinomycetota > Actinomycetes > Streptosporangiales > Streptosporangiaceae > Nocardiopsis > Nocardiopsis listeri. Next base: position 5,102 of record NZ_BCSH01000049.1, read on the forward strand.
GCCTACGCGGTGGTGGGGCTGGGCGTGGAACTGTTCAACGTCCCGTGGTTCACCGCCGCCCAGCGCGAGGTCGCCCCCGACAAGCTCGCGCGGGTTTCGTCCCTGGACTTCCTGTTCGCCTACGGGTTCGCGCCCGTGGGACTGGCGTTGATCGCCCCTGCGGCACAGGCGTTCGGCGCCGAGGCGGTACTGCTGGGCTGTGCCGCGTTGTGCGTGGTGGTCCCGGCGCTGGCGGCGCTGGCGCCCGGGGCGAGGGACTTTCGGACCCGGCACGGGCACGCCTGAACCCGTACCCGTGCCGCGCGGTCCACTACTCGTGGCTCAGAGCGCTTCCTCATGGGTGTCCACGGTCCACTCGCGCATTCGCTCGCTCGGGGTGATCCCCAACCCCGGGCGACCGGACAGGTGCATACGACCGTCCGCGATCTCCAGGTGTTCCTCGAAGAGCGGGTCCAGCCACTCGAAGTGCTCCACCCACGGCTCGTGCCGGTAGGCGGCGGCCAGGTGGACGTGGATCTCCATCGCGAAGTGCGGCGCCAGGTGGAGGTGGTTCCGGTCGGCCATCGCCAGCACCTTGAGGAACCGGGTGATGCCGCCGACGCGGGGCGCGTCCGGTTGGACGATGTCGGCTCCCCCGTGCCGGATCAGCTCGGCGTGCTCGGCCACGCTGGTCAACATCTCGCCGGTGGCGATGGGGGTGTCGAAGACCTCGGCGAGGCGCCCGTGCCCGGCGAAGTCGTGGGCGTCGAGGGGTTCCTCGATCCAGACCAGGTCGAAGGGTTCCAGGTCCCGGCACATCCGTCGTGCCTGGGCCCGTGACCACTGCTGATTGGCGTCGACCATGAGCGGGAAGTCATCCCCCAGGTGTTCGCGTACCGCCTCCACCCGGGCCAGGTCACGAGCACGGTCGGGGTGTCCGACCTTGATCTTGATCCCGCCGATACCGCTCTCCAGTGCCGCGGTGGCGTTGGCCAGGACCTCCTCGGTGGAGGCGTGCAGGAACCCGCCCGAGGTGTTGTAACAGCGCACCGAGTCGCGGTGGGCGCCCAGGAGTTTGGCCAGCGGGAGCCCGGCCCGCTTGGCCTTGAGGTCCCACAGGGCGATGTCGAAGGGCGCGATGGCCTGGGTGGACAGTCCCCCGCGGCCCACCGAGGCGCCCGCCCAGACGAGCTTGTCCCAGATCCGTTCGATGTCGTTGGGGTCCTCCCCCAACAGAGCGGGCGCCACCTCTCGGGCGTGCGCGAACTGACCCGGGCCTCCGGCCCGCTTGGAGTACCCGAACCCGATGCCCTCGTGTCCGGCCTCGGTTCCGATCTCGGCGAAGAGCATCGCCACCTCGGTCATGGGGCGCTGACGCCCGGTGAGTACCTTGGCGTCGCTGATGGGGGTTGCCAGGGGCAGGGTCACCGAGGAGATCCGGACGCGGGTGACGCGGTCCTGGGTGGCTTTTCCGGGCGTGGTGGTCGACATCCACTGTCCGTTCTGTGGTCCGGGGGCGCGGGAGGGCGAAGGGGACCGCCCTCCCGCGCGGGGGTTTCGAAGGTGGGTTCTCGGTGATCCGATCAGCCGCCGCCGGTGGCCGCCTCGACCTCGGTGATGAACTGCTCGGCGGCCTCCTCCGCCGTGAGATCCCCGAAGAGGACGTTGTCGGTGGCCCGGCTGATGATCTCCACGACCTCGCCGGCGCCGATCGGCGGGGGCGGGTTGCCGTCCACGATGGTGCCCTCGACCTGTGCCATGAACTGGGCGGTCTGGCTGTCGGCATCGGACAGCTCGCCCAGGATCGCCTCGCGCACCTCCAGGTTGGAGGGCAGTCCGAGGTCGGCGAGGAGCAGTTCGGAGGCGGCCGGGTCGTTGATCATGTGGTCGAGGAAGAGCGCGACCTCCTCGGGGTGGTCGGTCCCGGCGGAGGCCGTGTAGTACATGGCGGGCTTGAGGAACAGGCCGGTGCGATCGAACTCGGTCTCTCCCGGGTACCGCAGCAGTTGGATGTCCCTCCCCGAGGTCTCACTCACGCCGACCAGCTGATTGGTCCAAAAGTGCGCCATGGCGCCGCGGTTGGTGGAGACCACCGACTGGTCGATGCCGCCCGCCTGGATCTCCACACTCTCCGAGGCGCCCGTCTGGCCACCGTTGTCGGCCAGGTCCTGGGTGATCTGGAACCAGGCGGCGAGGGTGTCCTTCGAAAAGCCGAGCGAGCCGTCCTCGGCGTAGAGGTTCTCCCCGTGCTGGCGGGCGAAGACCTGGAAGCCCGCCTCGTTGTAGGCCATGCTCTGGGTGCCGACGTACTCGCCGTCGGTGGCCTCGGTGATCTCGGCGGAGATCTCGACGTAGTCCTCCCACGTCCAGGTCTGGTCGTCGGGCATCTCCACGCCCGCCGCCTCGAAGGCCTCGGGGTCGGCGAGGATGGCGTAGGCGTTGACCCCACTGGCGACCCCGAAGGTGCTGCCGTCCAGGTCTCCGCTCTCGGCGATGAGCGGATCCAGACCGGACAGGTCCAGAGCCTCCAGTTCGTCGAGGTCCAGGAGGGCGCCTCGCTCGGCGTACTCGCGCAGGTAACGCTCCTCCTGCATGGCGATGTCGGGGGCGTCGTTGGCCGCGGTGTTGGTGGCCAGCCGGTCCCAGTAGGAACCCCAGTCGGTGCTCTCACCGGTGATGGTGATGTCGGGGTTGTCCGCCTCGAAGTTCGCGATGACCTCGTTCATGGTGGACTGGCGTTCGTCCGATCCCCACCAGGAGAAACGCAGCTGGACGGTGCCGTCGTCACCCGATCCCCCGCAGGCGGAGACCGCCAGGACCAGTGCGGTGATCGCGGCGGCCGTGCCGGCCGTCGGTCCGGGGCGGGTTCGGAATCGGCCGGGGGGTTGGCGCATGCCGGGACTTCCCTTCGGGGGCGAGGGCGGACTCGGCCCACCTCGCGTGTGAAGTTGCGTGAAGAAAGCGCTTCCCATCTTCCCGGTAAGCGCTATCCAAGCGATGGATTTCGACATTTTTAACATCGGGTTCCACGGGTGTCAATGGTGCCCCCTAGCGGGACCATCACCGAAGGAACCGATGGAAACCACCCCTCGAATGGGGCGAAATACCAGGTGAAAGCGGCTTTCAACAAGACGTGTGACGGGTGCTCACCCCCGAGTGTCGACATGTGCCCCACGCGGCCGGACCCCGACCCCGAACCACGGTCCGGCCGAAATTCGGAAAGCGCTTACTCCCCCTCATTCGCCCCCGACCAGGCGAAAGTGTGGGCACCGGAGGTGTGGGGGAACAGCAGATCATCGCCCTTGAGGCGCGGCTCCCCAAGACCCGCGCCGACACCGGTCACGGAACGTTCGCCGTCCCAGCGGAGCACCCCGTCCACCGAGACCCGGCGCGACCGGCCCAGCAGCGGAACCACCACCTCGCCCAGGACCGGCGCGGCGGTGGTCCACGGGTTACCGGCGAAGGCGCCGCGCGGGCCCCGGCAAACGCTCTGAGCACCAACAGACGCCGGCCGTCCGGCAGGACGGTACGGGGCCAGGGACGGAAAACGGCTCTGGCCCGGCTCGTCCACCCGACCTCAGGGTGGTGAGCGCCGTGGAGACGGCGACCGGGGGTCGAGGCGCCGAATCGAACTCCTGGACCGGTCGCTACCCGGCGAACGCCCGGACCGGACGGCCGTGTACCCCGGGGCGGACCCGAAAGAGCGAGCCGGACAACGGTTCCTCGCCCGGTTCCAGGCCTTCCCGGGACGTGGTGATGTAGAGGGTGCCCAGGTCCTGGTCACCGAAGGTGCACGCCGTGACCTTCTGGACCGGCAACGAGATCACCTCGTCCAGGTCACCGTCGGGGGTGTAGCGGTGCACCTGGCCGGCGTTGGTGATCGCGGTCCATATACCGCCCTGCGCGTCGACGACCAGGCCGTCGGGCAGACCACCGTCCCGGATTCGGGCCAGGACACGGCGGTCGGTCAGGCCATGGTCCGGGTGCCAGTCGAAAACGGCGACGTGGCCGGTGTCGGTGTCGTTGTAGTAGGCGAATCGACCATCGGGCGACCAGTCGATGCCGTTGGAGATGGTGACGTGGGGAAGCACGGTGGTCACCTCCGACTCCGGCGTGAGGCGGTAGAGGGCGGCCGCTCCCGGTGTCTTGTCGTAGGCCATCGATCCGCAGTAGAAGGTTCCGTCGGGGGCGCAGCCGCCTTCGTTCATTCGGATGCCAGGGTCGGACCAGATCTCGATCCGGCGCTGTTCCTCGCCCTGAGCGTCGAACAGCGCCACTCCGCGTTCCACGCCCACGATCGCTCCACCGCCGACGCGGGGGCGTATGACCGCGGCGACGTCGTCCACGTGTCTTCGGGAGACATCCCCGGTGGGCGTCAGGCCCAATACGTCACCACGGGTCATGTCGACCCAGCGCAACCCGCCCCAGGACGGTGACCAGCAAGGCCCCTCACCATGTTCGGTGATCGGGTCGGTGACCCGTTCCACCTTCAAGATCGCGTCCTCCTCACCCGCTCCCACCCCGCCCAGGCGGCGCGGCCGACATCCCACGACCGAGCACACACTGTGACGAGGCCAACTACAATAAGTGAGGCTATGAGTTCCGCACCCGATCGGTCAGGTCCGACACCCAGGTCCTTTTGGCGCCCCGCCTGGGACCGGGTGCGCACCAACGTCTGGTCGGCGCTACAGCAGGCTGCCGCCGCGGGGCTGGCCTGGGTCCTGGCCGAGTGGCTGGTGGCGGGGGACCATCATCCGTTCTTCGCCCCGATCGCCGCCGTGGTCGCGCTCAACACCGGCTTCGGGGTCCGCGGGGTGCAGGCGGTGAACCTGCTGACCGGCACCCTGATCGGCATCATCGTCGGTGCGTCGACGGTGTGGCCGGTCGGTGTTCCCAGCCTCGCGCTGGTCGTGGCGACCCTGGTCGCGGTTCTGATCGCCGTCGCGATGGGCGCCGCCCGGGTGACCATCGCCCAGGCCGCGGCCGCCGCCATCCTCACCGTGACCATCCCCTATGGAGGGGACGGCGGAGCGCAAAGACTCTTCGACGCCGCGTTGGGCGTGGGTGTGGCGCTGGTCTTCAGCCAGTTGCTGTTCCCCACCCATCCGCTGCGCCTGCTCTCCCGGGCCGAGCACACGCTGGTCTTCCATCTACACCGGCTGCTGGTCAGGACCGCTCACGTCGCGACTCGGCGAGACGAGGCGCGGGTCGAGGTCCAAGACGCGCTCGTCTCGACGCACACCGCCATCGCGGACCTGGAATCGGCCCGGTCGGCCGCCCTCGACATCGTTCGCCACACCCTCCGAGGGGTGTACCTGCGTCGACGGACCCGGACGCGGGTGGCGGCCGCCGGCCCCTTGGAGGGCGTGGCCGTGATGTGCACGCTCGTGGCGACGACGGTGCTGTCCGCGCCCGAGGAATCACAGGAGGCTCTGGCCTCGGTCGTGAGTGACATCGCGGAGATGTTCGCGCGTGTGGCCCAGGCCCGATCCATCGACGGCACGTGGGGGGCGGCGGCCTTCTGGGACGCGGCGGCGCTCCGAGCCGAGGAGCTGCACGAGGCTCTTCCCGGGCTCCGGAGGCGACTGGCGGATTCGGGTCCGGAGACCGACGCGGCGATCAGCGCCATCGACATCCTCTGCGACACGCTCGGCCGAACGACGAGGTAGGGCGCGTCATCGGTTCGCGGCGCCTACCGCCCCTTTTGTCTCCGATGGGGCACGTGGAAGTGCGACCCCATGGTCGGCCACCCGCGGCGTTGGGCGGTTCGGGGGTGCTCGTGCGGGTCGTCGTTCCCCGGGTGGTCGACACTCACGCCCCGACGCGAAAGACCCCACCGGAGGCTCTCCGGTGGGGCGAAACTCCATGTCAACGACGGATGGCCGGAATCACCCGGCACCACCGTGTGGGGGAGTCAGGGGTGGGCCGGGGTCAGCGAACCCAGACGTCCCAGGTCGAACCGTTGTACACGCACTTGTACTCGGTGAAGTCGTGGTTGTTGTCCTCCTCGACGACGTAGCTGTAAGCATCGATGAGGCAGACGGCCTGCATATCGAAGCCACCACCGACGACCTCCCAGTCGGCCGCGTGCGCGGGGCTCGCGGCGAGCGGGAGGGCCAAGGCCGCCGCTCCGATCGCGAGTCCACCGGCGATGCGCTGCGACATAGACATGTACTTCCTCCGAAACATGGGGTTTTGCGGACTCTCCCCGCGTATCACGAGGAGAGGTCGTGGCGACCACTCGAACGATGATCGGTTCCTCCCGGACTCACTGACCGGAGTCCGGCAGGTCCTCTCACCGGGCACGGGCCGGACGGGCCGTCGGGCCGATCAGGCCCGAAGAGCCTGATCGTGGCCCTCGCCGGACCCCCGGCCCATGTGTGATCGAGTGGCTACTCGCCGACACCGACCAACATAGAAAACGAAAGCCGTCGAATCGTCCGACTTGAGGACGAAGTGACCACCGACGAACGTTCACATCCGCGCACTACGGGAACAACGAAAGTGCCGGGGCGAACGGCGTTCGGCGACCATCCGACCGGGCCGCCCCCTTCGGAGCACCCCACACGCGGGAAGGCCGCACGCGGCACGTGTTCAAGTCGTTTCCGCACCGGTTCCGGCCCGGGCCCCTCCACTCGACGCGGCGCGCAGGGCGGACGCCACCGCGCCGAGGACACGACCATCGCGAGAGCGGGAACCGTTCGGATACGGGACTTTACGTGGCTCCTCCCGGGAGTGGGGATTCGCGTCACCCTCACCCTTTCGAGCCGAGCACCGCAGGACGCCCCACGGGAGTCCTCACCCTCCACCGCAACCCGAGCGCATGAACGGCGCCACCATTGGGACGCAATTCGCATAACGCAAAAAACGGACACAGGACGCCATGGTTTGGCCGATAGGAGCAATACGTCGGCGGGAACAGTACTCTGGCCGGGTCACCTGACCCCGGCCCCGGTCATTCCACTTCCACCGTGAGGAGTCGATTACTTGCTGACCCGTCTACACGGCTTCCTGAGACTGCGCACCTCTCCACCGGTTTTCTTCGGCTCGGCCGCGGTGATCATCGCGTTCGTACTCGTCACCATCATCTTCACCGAACCACTGGACGCGGCCGTCACCGTCGCGTCCGAATGGCTGTACGCCAACCTGGGATGGTTCTACATCCTCGGCCTCACCATGTTCCTGGGCTTTTTGATCTTCGTCGCCCTCGGACGATTCGGGCGGGTGAAACTGGGCCCCGACGACGAGGCTCCCGAACATTCGGGACCGGCCTGGTTCGCCATGCTCTTCGCCGCCGGCATCGGCAGCATCCTGATGTTCTGGGGTGTGGCCGAACCCATCAGCCACTTCGGCGAACCCCCGCGCGGCCCCTCTTTGGGTATCGACGCGGAGACCGCGGGTGCCGCCGCGGACGCGATGAATTTCACCTTCTACCATTTCACACTGCACACCTGGGCGATCTTCACACTGCCCGCGCTGTGCTTCGCCTACTTCATCCATAAACGGAACCTTCCACCGCGTGTCAGTTCGATCTTCCAGCCGCTCATCGGCGAGGGGATCCACGGGCCGATCGGCAGGTTCATCGACATCGTCGCCATCGTCGGCACGGTCTTCGGTGTCGCGGTTTCCCTCGGTTTGGGCGCCCTACAGATCAACAGCGGTATCAACCGCGTTCTGGGGATCCCGGAAAGCGCCATGTGGCAGTTGATCATCATCGGTGTCGTCGGTGGAGCCGCGATGGTCTCCGTCGCGTTGGGTCTGGACCGTGGCATCAAGGTCCTGTCCAACATCAACATCTGGATGGCCATCGGCATGCTGGTGTTCATCCTGTTGACGGGTTCCACCCTCTTCGTCCTCAAGGGAACCATCGAGGCACTGGGCAGTTACCTGATGAACCTGCCGGAGTTGGCCCTGTGGAACGACACCTTCGCGGCCACCGGATGGCAGGCCGACTGGACGGTGTTCTACTGGGCTTGGACCATCAGTTGGTCCCCGTTCGTGGGCATCTTCATCTCCCGGATCTCCAAGGGACGGACCATCCGACAGTTCGTCTCGGGAGTGCTACTCGTTCCGGCCGGCTTCTCGGTGCTGTGGTTCGGCGTCTTCGGCTTCTCCGCCTTCGACATCGAACTCCACGGTGATGGCGGACTGGTCGAGAGTGTCGTGGAGCAGGAGGACGTCCCCGGAGCGCTGTTCGCGTTCCTGGAACACTTCCCCGCCGCAGGTGTCACCTCGGTGATCGCCATCATCCTGGTGGTCGTCTTCTTCATCACATCGGTGGACTCGGCGGCACTGGTGACCGACACCATGGCCAATGGCCACGAGGACTTCAACCCGTTGGGGCAACGGATCTTCTGGGCCATCGCGATCGGAGTGGTGACCGCCACCCTGTTGGTGTTCTCCGGATCCGGCGGTTTGGAAGCGCTGGAGAAGATCATCGTTCTCGTCGGCCTGCCGTTCTTCATCATGGGCTATTTCCAGATGTACGCGATGTACCGAGCTCTGCGGGAGGACGCCGGGGAGTTGCCGACGATGCGGATGCGCAGGTGGAAGAAGGTTCTGCCACCAGAGGAGTTCGAGCGTCGCCAGGACGAGGACGAACACGACACCTCGGAGATCGTGGTCGAGCCCGAAGCCCTGGACGAACCACCCGTACTGCGCGACCCCTATGTGAAGCAGCATCGGCAGACCGGCACACACGGCACTCTGTCGGCACGAACCGGTTCGGCCAAGCGCACGGACCACCAGCAGAAGCGACCGCCGCGGTCCGAAGACCAGGGGCGAAAAGACTCCGAGTAGGCGAACAGCCCCGGGTCCACCTGACGCGGGACGTACCGGAGGTCTTCGACATAGGTGGCGGCTTGGGCATGCCCACGAGCCCCGGCGGTGGCCGGAGCCGAACCGAACGGACACATGCCCCGGACGGGCGGCTCGCACGAAAGCGCGAAGCCGCCCGTCCGGGTCTTGTTCAGCCCTCTGTTCGAGGCATCCGGGGCATCCGCGGGCCTGCCTTACGCGGCCTGCGCGGCTTGACCGGCTGCGGACTGTCGGAGGTCGATGATTTATGGCCGGCCATGCCCGGGCCGACAAGGGCCTGCGCGGTGACGGCCACGCGGGACTGCTGTGGCTCCTGTGGGATCGGCCCGGATTCCTTGAGTGGCCGCTGTGTCGTGCGGAGCCGCTCGGGAATCGAGGCCGAGTGCTCCCCCGGTGTGTCCGAGCTCGAGGGTCCGTCCATCCGGACCACACGGACCCTTCCGGCCTTGCGGCCGGGCACGCGCTGGTGGCGGACCTTCTCGTCCTTCCGGGTCTCCTTGATCTCCCGGGTCTCCGGGGCGGGGGCCATCTCCTGGGGGGCAACCTTACGTGGGGCGACGTCCGTGACCTCGTCCATGTCGGTACCCGGGGCAGGGATGGCCGATGGGGTCTCCTCCCACCCGGAGTCGTCGTAGTCGTCGGCAGCGGCCGGGCCGGCACCTCCAACCGTGTCATGGAAGACAGCGAAGGCGGCGGCAATAACGGCTCCGTCGTCCGGAACGCTCCAATCCCTGTTCCCGGCTTCGCGGCCCGTGCCCTCGGTTGTGATCACGCCCTCCGCCGCGCCGGTGGTCACGGCCTCGTCGAAGCCTTCGTCGTCCAAAAACTCGGCTTCCTCGTTCCAGGCCCGGGTGAGCCGATCCCAAACAGCGCTATCACCCACCGGCGTGAACGCGTCGTCATCGGCCCAGTCCTCGGCCACGAGTACCGGACGGCCGCGTTCCGCTTCCCACACCTCGGTGTCACGGCGTGAGGACGGTCGTTCCGTCCGCTCCGACAGCGCGTGGTCCGCCTCGTGGTAGGTGAGGACGGCCTCGCGGACCTCCTCCGCGGTCGATCCCGCCCAGGAACAGTGGAACAGGGTGGAGAGCGGCTGGCTGGTCTGCGAGATCAGCCCGTCGGCGTCGACCACGCAGTTGCCGCCCAGTGGCCAGCTGCCCAGGATGACCGCGGTGACGCCACGGTGCTGTCCGTGCAGCAACAATCCGGACAGAGCGTGCTCGTGGCGGGGGTCGGGGGAGGCGATCAGGGCGAGAGGCGCCCGCTCCCGCGCGTCCATGGCGTGCAGCTCCGAGGCCAGGAACGCCAGTGCGTCCTCCATCGTGGGAACCATGGTCACCGGTTCGCACGGCCGATCGCGTAGCAGGTCTCGACCGGTCGCGCCGAACAGCCGGACGACCTCGCGTTCGATGATCAGGACACGCACCGCGAGAGGCTCGGCCGGGTCGAGGGCATTGGCGATGAGACGTCGGACCGCGGCGTCGGCGCCCTTGCCGATGAGGCCCAGGCCGGGGACGTGGTCCAACTCCAGGGTCACTCGCTCGTGGATCTCGTCGGTGGGTTCGGGACGCTCTGGCGGTGCCGGGAGCGCCAGGCGGCGCGGGTGTCCGGCACGCAGGCGCGGCCGGGGCAGGCTGAGCGCCATCCTCGGCACGAAGGAGCCTCTTTTGCCCAGCAGGTAGCCCCCGGCCAGGCCGGCGAAGGCCACGGTCGCGGCGATACCGCCGTCGGGGACCTCCAGGACGACGACGCGGGGGCCGTCCTCCTCGGTGGCGGCGGAGGCGTTGTCCAAGGTGACGACGGGCTGTTCGGCCTCGGCTTCGGTCTCTGCCTGATTCTCCCCCTGTGGGGAGGGCACCGGAGCGGGTGCCAGGGTGTAGGCGATCTCGACTCGGCGTTGGGTCTGCGCCGGTCCCTCGATCTCCTGGTCGGAGCCCTTACCGGTGATCTCGGTGTCGGGGGCGTCCTCGCCCAGTGACTCCGTCAGGTGCTCGGCGAGCGCTCGAGCCCGTTCTTCGGACAGTTCCTGGTTGCGTTCGGCGTCGCCGCTGGGGTCGGTGTGACCGATGATCCGAACGGGGACGTCCGGGTCCCAGTGGTCTCCGAGCATCTCGACGGTGGGCGCCAGGTCCTGGCGCATTTGTTCGGTCAGCTCCGCGGACCCCAGTTCGAATCCGCTGACGGTGCGGGTCCGTTCGACGGGTGCCTGTTCCACGTCGTCCTGGGCGGCCTCGGGCGCCTCGTCCTCGTCCTCGTTCTCGCTCTGCTCCGCCGGGGCGACGGTGTCGGCGAACGCGACGGCGGGGGTGAGGGCGGTGGCCGCCACGGCCGTGGCGGCGATCGCCTGGAGCGGCCCGAGCGGACGCAGACGCAGGGCGACACCGCGCAGGCGCGCCACGGACTCGGCCACGATCGCCAGCGCGAACAGTCCCCACAGCGCCCACAGGGCCGTGATCAGCGCGGCGGTGAGCACACCCGGCGGGGTCCGCCATCCGCGTAGGTGGGCCAGGGCCACGTCCCACGACGTGGGCAGGTCGGGCCAGTCCACGTGCCAGAGCAGGACGTAGGGCAGACCGATAAGGAAGGCGAGCGCGAATGCGACCGCGCAGAGCCGGCTCAAAGGGTGCATCTCCGCCTCACTGTGCTGGGATCAAGGGGTGGGTTGTGTGTGGGGGCGTGCGGTGGCCGTCGTCTCGACGGTGGTCGAGCCGGCGGGGATGAGGGTGAACGAGTAGGTCAGGGCGCAGGTCACGGTCACGCTGTCCCCGCTGACGTTGACGGTTCCGGTGGCCCCGGCGGAGCCGAGGAAGGCCTGGGCCGCCGAGGCCGCCGCGCCGGCGTCCAGCGGTACCTCGTCACCACCATCTCGATAGGTCGCCCAGTCGAGTTGTTGGGCGCCCACGCGGGCGGCCTCCTGGGCCAGCGTCGCGGTCTGGCGTCGGGCCTGGAGCAGCTCACCGCCTTCGTAGACGAGTCCGAGGCACAGGAGGAAGGCGAGCGCCATGATCACGACGAAGGCGCTCACCTGGCCGCGGTCGTCCCGCGTCGCGTCGATGTTCATGGGGTCCCCCGGAAGGTGTCGATAGCGACGGTGGCGTCGCCCTCGATGCTGCGGCTGCCGGGGAAGGCGACCCCGAGCAGGTCGGAGAAGCTCACCGTGCAGGTCACGGTCACCGAGACAGCCCCACCGGCGGCGAGACCACCGTGGTCGACGTTGGTCGCGTGGTCGGTGCAGGCCAGTCCCTGTTCCCGAAGCGTCGCGGAGGCGATGGTGGTCGCCGCCGCCGAGGCCTCCCCGGGGGTGCGTTCCAGGGAGGCCGCTCGGGCGGCGGCGTGGGCGACCTCGTCGACGGTGGTGCCCGCGTCGACGGTGCGCCCGGCGAAGATCATCAGCATCGCGAAGAGCAGCAGGGCGGGTGTGACGATGGCGAGTTCCACCGACGCGGAGCCCCGGTCACGGTTCCTCACGGTGTGGCACCTCCGGGGACGAAGCGTTCGACAGGGGCGACCGACACGTGTTCCACAGACCAGGTCGCCCCCGGTACGAGGCTGGGGACGGTACCGGTCACGGTGACTCTGACCTCCTCTGTGCCGCGATCGACGGAGACGTCGACGTCCCGTAGGACCGTTCCGGCGGCCGGGGCCGCCGTCGCGGCCCCTTCCACGGTGCGCGCCTGTTCGGCGGTGCGCCGCGCGAGGTCGGCCGCGACGTGTTCGCCGTGCGTCCACAGGGCGGCCTGGACGACCAGCATCACCAGGAGCAGGAGCGCGGGGGCGGCGATCGCCAGCTCGGCGCTGCCTCGGTCGTCTTCGTACTGACGCAACGGTGGCTCCTACTCGCCGCCGCCGATGAGGGCGATCTGCTCGGTGGCGACCTTGCCGATGGCGGCGACCGCGGCGAGGGCGATACCGACGAGCACCGCGGTGATGATGACGGTCTCGGTCGAGTAGCCACCGTCGTCCTTGGGCGGGGTCAGCGCGGCGAGGATGCGGACGTACAGGCCTTGCATGGTGTTTCTCCAGGTGAGCGGGTCAGGTTTGGAAGAGGATGAGGCTCATGGCCGGGTAGCCCAGCAGGACTAGGAACCCGGTGAACAGCAGGACGACGGGCAGACTCATCCGTTCGGTCGCGGACTGGGCGGTGGCCTCCATCTCGGCGAGGAACTGCACGCGCAGGGTCCTGGCCTTGGCCGCCAGGGAGCCGCGTACCCGTGCGCCGTCGGCGCCGGCCAGGTGCAGGCTCGCGGACAGTTCGGCGAACTCGGGGATGTCGTAGCGTTCTCCGAGGTCGCGCAGGATCCGCCAGGCCGGGGTCCGGGTGAGGGACGCTTCCCGTAGTGCGTCGCGGATGGCGGTCATCGCCCATCCCCCGCCGTGCGCGGAGGCGTCGGTGAGGGCTCCGCTGACCCCGGCGCCCCCGGCGAGGGAGACCACCACGAGGTCGGCGAAGCCCGACAGGGTGCGACGCATCTCCTCTCGACGCTTGGTCGCCTCGTCGTTGAGGGACAGGTCCGGGGCGAACCACATGAGTACGAGGAAGCCGGCCCACGACAGCAGGGATACGAGGGGCGGGAGCAGCACTCCGAAGGAGGCCAGGAGCATACCGGCCAGCGGGGGGAAGACCAGGCCCACCACGACCCCGGACACCTTCTCCGCGAGGTAGCCGCCCGTCTCCCGGTCGCACACGCGCAGGTTCCGAACGGCGCGGGGACCGGGAAGTCCCGCCGCTCGCAGCAGGGGAACGCCCACCCGACCGACCCGGGAGAGGAACCCGTCCTCTTGTCGACGTGGTCTTTCCACGGGGGTCGGTTCGGGGTCGCTCAGACGTTCGGCCAGGCTCGGCCGAGCCCAGCGGGCCGCCGCCAGCGCCCACAGCGCCAGGCCCAGTGCGGCGCCCGCCAGGGCCGCCGCGGTCACGGGGTTCACAGGGCGGCCTCCTTGGCCGGGTCGGGGGCGAGGACGCGCGGGCCGAGGGAGAAGCGGGACATGCGCGTCATCCACACCACGGCGGTGGCCCACAGGGCGCCGATGCCCGCAAGCATGGTCTGGCCGAGGAAGCCGTCGAACGGCTCGAGGTAGTCGGGGTTGAACAAGAGCAGGAAGGCCCCCATCCCGAGCGTGGCGCCCATGATGATGCGCGAGGAGGTGCGCAGCCGCGCCCGGCTCGCGGACACCTTGACCAGCATCGCCGCCTGGTCGCGGGCGGACTCGGCCAGCGCTCCGAGCAGGACGCCCAGGTCGGTGGCGTGGCGGGTGGCCGACATGGACAGGGCCGAGGCGACCAGGTCACCGGTGGGGTTGTCGACGGTCTCGGCGAAGACGTGCAGCGCCTCGTGGGGTTCACGACCGCCGCGCATGTCGTCGGCGAGCCGGTGGACGGCCTCGCGCAGCGGTTCGGGGGCGATGGGCGCGGTGGCCGCGATCGCCTGGTGCAGGCCCGAGGAGCCGGCCATGAGGTCACGGAGCATCTCGGTCCAGGCGGCGACCGCCTCGACCCCCTCGACCTGTTCCTTGTGTTCGGCGTCGCCGCCGAAGAGTTGCGGGGCCCACCAGAGTCCGGCGGCGGCCAGCGCCCCGGCCACGGGCCATCCGGTGAGGAACCAGGCACCCACACCGGCGGCGACCGCGAAGACGACCTTGCCCGGGCGCGGGAGCCGCAGGGGTCTACGGTCACGGGCACGCTCGGCCAGTAGTGGAGCCACCCAGAAGCACAGTAGGAACACGCCGAGGCCGACGACGCCCCCGGCGGTGGCGAGCAGGAGCGTGTTCACCGGCCCCACCCCGCCGTCCGTGCGTACAAGGCCTGCGGGTCGAAGCCGTGGTCCACGAGCACGTCGAGGGTGTCGGGGCTGGGCGGGGCGGCGTCCAGGCGGCCCTGGCGCGAGGAGTAGCGGTAGATCTCGTTGGAGACCACGTTCTGTCCCTCCGCGCCCACGACCTCGCGGACGCTGGTGACCCTGCGCTCGCCGGTGGGCAGGGCCGACACGTGCACGACCAGGTGCACCGCCGACGCCACCAGGGAGGCGGTGGCCTCCAGCGGCAGACGTTCGGCGGACTGGGCGGCGTAGGCACCCAGCTTGGTGAAGGCGCCCGCGGAGCCGGCCGCGTGCAGGGTGGTGAGGCTGCCGTCGTTGCCCTGGCTCATGGCGTTGAGCAGGGGTACGGTCTCGCTGCCCCGTGTCTCACCGACGATGACGCGGTCGGGTGACATGCGCAGCGCGGTGCGGACCAGGTCGGCGATGGTGATCTCGCCGACGCCCTCGATGTTGGCGGGGCGCGACTGCAGCGCCACGCAGTCCGGGTGGGCCTCACGATCCTTGTCCAGGCCCAGTTCGAAGACGTCCTCGATGGTGACCAGGCGTTCGGTCGGCTCGATCTCCGAGGCGAGGGCGCGCAGCAGTGTCGTCTTGCCCGCGCCGGTGCCTCCGGTGACGACCATGTTGCGGCGCGCGGCGACGGCGGCCCGGAACAGGGACACCAGTGCGGGGTCGAGGGTGCCGAGTTTCTCCAGTCGGCGCAGCGAGGAATGCGTGTGCCGGTGCCGGCGGATCGACACCGACGGCTGGCGGGAGACCGCCATGACCGCGTTGAGGCGCTCACCGCCCGGAAGTTGCAGGTCGAGGATGGGCGCGCCCGGGTCGAAGCGGCGTTCTCCGCTCGCGGACTCGGATGCCAGGCGGCGGACCAGGACCACGACGTCGTCGACGTCGTCGAACAAGTCCTCGTGCAGGCGGCGGGTGCCGTCGGCGAGGCGCACCCAGGCGTCCACACCGTTGATGTTGATGTTCTCGATCTCCGGGTCGTCGAGCAGGGGTTGGAGGGGCCCCACCCCGGTGACCTGGGCGAGCGAGGCGGCGGCGATGGCGGCCTCGGTCTCGGGGGCCAGCAGGGCGCGGCCCCTGGCCAGGGCGGCGCGCGCCTCCTCGTCGAGGATGTTGGCGATGATCCGGTCGGCGCGGGCGCGATGCTCGGCCGGGGTGTCGGGGTCCTCCCCGCGTGTCTCGTCGGTGATGCGTTTGGCGGTCTCGGCGGACACGTAGTCGACCCATCGGGCCTCGTTCCGGCCGGCCTCCGGGTCGAGGAAACGGTCGAGGTCGGACACTCCGATGTCGTCGGGGTGGCTCATACCGTCACCTCCGGCGCACGTGGCACGGAAGGCGACGGCCGCTCCGGTTCGGTGGCGTCGAGTTCCGTCGCCAGGGCGCCCACCGCCTTGAACAGGGGGCGGCGCCGGGGGCGGGCGAGGTCGCCCTCACCCCGTAGGAACCGGGCCGAGCGGTCATCGGCGGGAACGCGTCCCCACACGGCCGGGCCGAGGGCGTCCGCGATCTCGCCCACGCCGCCCCTGCCACCCGAGACGACCACGCGCAGGTCGTTGCCGGGGAAGGTCGGGGCGAGCAGGTGTTCGCGGGCCCGACGCAGTTCGGTGAGCCCTTCGGAGACCACGAGCACCGTGTGGTCGGCCCGTGCGGCGAGGGCGTGGGCCGGGGAGGAGGTGGTCAGGCGCCCCAGGTCCAACACGACGACCGGCGCGTCCATGGTGGAGAACGACAGCGGTTGACGGCCCAGCAGGCGTACCGCGCCCTCGGCCGGTTCGCCGGTCACCGGCGCCGGGCAGACCCTCAGCCCGCCGGGCAGGGTCTGGGTGTGCTCCTCCAGGTCGGCGCTGCCCCGGCGTAGGGCGGCGGCGAGACTGGTGAGTCCGGGTTCGGTGGGGACGCGCCGCCATACGGAGAGCGCTCCACCGGCGGGGTCGGCTTCCATCAGGACCCCGGGCTCCTCCCCCGGCCAGACCCCGGCCAGGGCCATGCCCACGCTGGTCACGCCCGGGGATCCGCCCAGGGAGAAGAGGGCGACCGTGCGGGTCATCATTGCCCTCCGCGCGGGTGGACCTGAACGAGGCTGATCCGCCCGGCCGCCGCCGCGTCGGCGATGCGCGCGGCGTCGGCGGAGGAGACCAGCAGCTCGGCGTTGACGGCGCCCTCGACCCCGGGGTCGGGGGTGAGGGTGCGTACCAGGGCGAGGTAGGCCTGGGGGGCACCTTCCTCGGTCTCCTCGCCGCCACCGACGATCACCGAGACGTTGGCGCCCGCGCCCAGGGATGCGGGGAAACGCCCGGGCTGGAGGGTGGCGCCGACCAGGGCCCGGTCGGTCTCGGGGAACTCCGCGTCACTTCCGAGCCCGGCCTCGGGGACGACACCTCCTTCGACCACGGGCAGGGTGAGGGTCTGCCCGACGATCTCCTCCATGCGTCCGGCGTCCACGAAGGAGATGTCGGAGGAGATGGCCATCTCGGATACGCGCAGGTCGGAGAGGGTGAGGACATGGCCGGCGGACAGGTCCTCGTCGGCGACCACGACCCCGGTCCGGTCGTCGATGCGTTCCAGGGCGAGGACCCCGCCGAGCGCGCCCGCCGTCGTCAGGGTCAGTGCCAGGACCAGCCAGCGCCAGCGCTTGGGGCCTCCGCCGGAGAGCCGTACGGCGGGGGCTTGTTGTGCGGGACGCCCCGCCCGGAGGGGCGGGGCCGTCGTTGTCTCGACCACGTCTGTCTCAGTTCTTCTCGGTGTTACCGGGTGTCCGTGGTCACTGGGTGTCCGTGACCAGCCCGTGGGATTCACGGACGGTGAGGTCGACCTCGGAGGTGCTGACGAGTCCGTCCAGGGCGCCGCCGGCACCGTCGGAGAGGCTCCACTCGGTGTCCCAGAGCACGTGGACGGTGACCGTTCGGGTGGCCTCACCCGTCGCGTCGGAGGTGTCGGATGCGGAGGTGTAGACGTGCCCGCAGTCCGGGGACTCGGAGTCGGCGTCGTGCGTCGTCGCGTTGAACGGTGTGCCGGGGCCCTCGCACTCCACGGTGGTGCCGTCGCCCATGGTCCAGACGGTGCGCACGGGGGCCGCCGTCACGGTCAGGGACTCGGAGCCGAGTTCGGCGGAGACGGATTCGGCGTCCCATCCCTCGGGCTCGACCCACAGCCACAGCGGAGCGTTGACCAGGATCAGGGAGTCGGTGCCCGGGGAGGTGGCGATCGTCGGTTCGGGGAGTTCGAAGGAGGCCATGGCCTCCTCCAGTGTCGCGAAGGGGTCGGTGCCCTCCTCGCCCTCTTCCGCCTCGGCGAAGATGGCCTCCCAGTCCATGGCGTCCCAGTCGATGTCGTTCTCCCAGTCGACACCGATGTCGTCCCAGTCGATGGCGTCCCAATCGACGTGGTCATATTCGCTCGACCCGGTGCCGGCGTCGGCGCCGCCGGACCCGTCGGTGCCGGGTGTGCCCGGGGTCCCTCCGTGCTCCAGCAGCCACCGGAACCGGATCTGGCAGCCGTTGCCGCCGGAGCTCCCGCACTCGACACTACCGAGGAAGGAACCGTCGTCGGCGTGGGCGGGTGATGCGGCGCTCACGGTGGCGAGCACCAACAAGGCGGCGGCCATGGCCGCCGTGGGGGGTAGTGGTCTCAACATGATCCTGCTTCCCAGATGCGCAGTTCGGACACGCGCCAGGCGAGTCCGTCGTGGATGAGCGTGGCGTCCACTCGTCGTGCTCCCGCCGTTCCCCCGGTCCCACCGGTTCCCCAGGCGGAGTCGTCGACGCAGTCGTCGACCACCGCGCGTTCGGGGCCCTCGACGTCGATGCCGGGGTCCAAGACGGGTTCCCCCTCGGTCTCGCCGCCGGCGGCCGCTTCGGCCAGTGCCGTGCGCATGAGTTCGCGCGCGCTTCCGACGGCGTGGTCGTCGAGGGCGCGTGAAGCCTCCTCGTCCCCGTGGGAGGCCGCCACCACGGCGTCCCACATCCCGGTGTAGGCGGCCAGTGCGGCCTCCTCCTCACCGGAGGGGGAAGCGGTGGAGGGTGCGGCGTCGGGGGCTTCATCGGCCTCCGGGGCGGCTATGGAGCAACCGGTGACACAGAGTAAGAGCAAAACGGCTACGTAAGCCGTCATATGGGCCGAGCCGGAACTCATCGCGGCCTGATCCCTTCGATGTACTCCGCAGGCGATGCGGAACCGAGGCGGGGTGGGGGCGGGATCGGAGAGCTCCATCCCGTGGGACAGGAGCAGGGGAGCGGGAACGAGTCAGATGTGGTTTTCCGTGTGTTTTGTTATGTCTTTGCCAGCCGAAAGCCTACCCAGCACACACGAAGCCCAACAACCCTCCAACAGATGAAAAGCACGCAACAAAACGGATCCCGTTGAGAACCGAAACCCGCCACCGCGCAAGAGGACGATCTTCACCGCCAGGGTCGACCGGCACCGAAACCGACCTCCCGGTGAGGAAAGCCCACATCACCAAGGTGCGGCACGAACAAGCACAGCCGCACCGATGCCCGCATCACCCTCGATGGCGACCTTTCGAGGGGGTGATCACCCCCTCGAAAGGTGATGCCTGTCACGCTTACTTCTCCATGAGAGGAACACGGGCACGACCATAAGGACCATCGGCGCGCTTACCGAACACACTCACCCCGCCACCGCCATGTTCATGCGATGGCACACGAACGGCGAGCCTTCCCGGCCCCGGTCCGCATCCCCTTCCCCCAGGCGTTGCTCAGGGCGCGGGCACGTCCTCGGGTACCAGAGTGGTGAGGTCTTCGCGGGTGGGGTCGGGCAGGTGCACCAGCCGACCTGCCTGGCGGGTCATCATCCGCTCCAGGGCCTGCCGAGCGTAGCGCGCGTTGCCGAACGACGCCGTCCGCGGCACTGCGGCGAAGTGCTCGTGCAGCCGTTCCACGGTCTCCGGCGCGCAAGCGTAGCCGTTGGAATCGGCCATACGCAGGATGATGGTGACCAGTTCGTCGTCGGAGTAGTCGGCGAACTCCACTTGGTGGCTGAACCGGGAGGCCAGGCCGGGGTTGGACGCCAGGAACCGGTTCATCTCGGCGGTGTAGCCGGCGACGATCACCACCACCTCGTCTCGGTGGTCCTCCATCAGCTTCACCAGGGTGTCCACCGCTTCCTGGCCGAAGTCCCCGCCGGTGCCCCCTTGGGGGGTCAAGGCGTAGGCCTCGTCGATGAACAGCACCCCACCGCGCGCGCGTTCGAACACCTCCGTGGTGAGCTGGGCGGTGTGACCGATGTAGCGTCCGACGAGGTCGGCGCGGGCCGCCTCCACGATCTGGGGGGTGGGCAGCACGCCCAAGGCGTTGAGCAGTTCCCCGTAGAGCCGGGCCACGGTGGTCTTGCCCGTTCCGGGCGATCCGGCGAAGACCAGGTGGTGGCTCATGACCGGTACGGGCAGTCCCATCCGGCGGCGCTGGTGACCGGTCGCGATCAGGTTGACCAGATCGGTCACCGTGGACTTGACTTGCGCCAGCCCCACCATTTCGGTCAGCTCGGCGCGCAGGCGCGTGAGCCTGTCCTCCCCGTCGGCGTCGCCGTCCGGTCCGGCCGGCCGCACTCCGAGGTCCTCGGGCAGTAGACGGGACAGCTCCCCCGGGTCACCGGGGACCGTCGCGCCGAGCCGGAACGCCTGTCGGTCGACCATCTCCTCGAAGGTTTGGCGGGCCGTACGCCCGTTGCCGAACGTGGCGCCCTTGGGCATGCGGTCGAAGTACCCGCGCAGAGCCACCTCGGTGTCGGGCGAAAGCTCGTAGTGGGATACCGCGCACATCCTTTGGACGATGCTGACCAGGTTGTCCGTCGTGTAGTTGGGAAACTCGATGGTGCGGCTGAACCGCGACGCCATACCCGGGTTCGCGGCCAGGAATCGCGCCATCTCATCGGTGTAGCCCGCAGCGATGACGACCACGTCGTCACGGTGGTCCTCCATCAGCTTCACCAGGGTGTCGATCGCCTCGCGGCCGAAGTCCGCGCCGCTGCCGCCACCGTCCTGTTGGGTGGCGAGCGTGTACGCCTCGTCGATGAACAGCACGCCGCCACGCGCCTTGTCGAACACCTCGGTGGTCTTGATCGCGGTGCCGCCCACGTACTGCGACACCAGGTCGGCTCGGGCCACCTCCACGACGTGACCATAGCGCAGCACGTCGAGGTCGGCGAGGATGCGACCGTAGAGGCGCGCGACGGTGGTCTTGCCGGTGCCCGGCGGGCCACCGAAGACCAAGTGGCGGCCCATGTTCAGCGAGGGAAGGCCCATCTCCGCCCGTCGCTGCGCCAGCTGGTTGCGGTTGACGAGGGTGGTGACCTCGTGCTTGACGTTCTCCAGGCCCACCAGCTCTTCCAGTTCGGCGAGCGGGCCATCCACCTCCAACAGGCCGTCGTCGCCGGAGCCGGGCGGTTCGGCGGCCTCTGCCGGAAGCGGGGGCGGGGCGAGGGCGCCGGCCGACTCACCATAAGCGTCGGGGCTGCCATTGGCGACGCTGACCAGCCCCTCGGCGCGCACGCGCTCGCTGCGCACCGTCTGGCGCAGGCCCGCACGCTGGTTGTCGTGTACAGAGCAGGCGTCCAGTGTGACGTCCTCGGCACTGTGAACCAGGACACCGTCGCCGACGTTGCCGAAGACCTCGCAATGGCGCAGGTCGGCGCGGGCACCGGCGGCCACCATCGCTCCGTTGCGGCCGCCGCCTTGCATACGCGATCGCAGCGCGGTGACCTCCCCACCGGGCTGAACGGAGATCCCGTCACCGCCGCATTCGGCCACGTCACAGTCCCGCAGGTCGGCCACCGCGTCCGTGGCGACCGTGACGCCATTGTCGCGGGCGGCGCGCACCCGCACGTTGCTCAGCAGCGGGCGCGACCCGGTCCCGGCCTGGATGCCACTGCGGCCGACCCGCTCGATCCCGACGTCCTCGACGCGGCCCTGGCTCTCGGTGGCGAAGTGCACGCCGTGTCCGCGGGCCTCGCTGATGGACACGCCGCGCAGGAACGGCGCGGCGGCCTCGATGGTGAAAGCCGACCCGGTGGTCTCCGCGACCCGGCCGCGATCGAACTCGGCGGTGCTGCCCCCGCTGACCAAGACGCCCCCGCCGCCCTGCACCGTCATCTCCACGAACGCGGTGGAGGACCGGTCCTCGACGCGCACCGCGTCCTCCCCCGCGTCGTGCACCGCGCAGCCGGTCAGCATGCCGCGCGCCTTGCCCCAGGCGTGCACGCCCACGGTGGTCGGACGGGTGATGGTGACCCCGCTGATCTGGGGGTCGGCGCCGCTGTGCACGGCGATGCCGCGTCCGCCGACGTCCTCGAACGCGCAGTCCTCGACACGGGGGCGTCCGCTACTGGACACCAGCAGCGCGTCCTGGGCGACGTCGTGGACTCGCACGCGACTGATCGTGGTGGTGGCATCGTCGTCCAGGACGATGGCGGGCTTGGTGACACCGGTGATCTCGCAGTCGGCGATAGAGCCGGCCGCGCGGTCGTTGGCGAAGACACCATTGCCGCGCGCGTCACGGATGGTACAGGTGCGCACGGTGGGACGGCCCTTGCCACCGATGACCACACCGGTGCTCTCAACGTTCTCGATGGTGCTGTCCTCAAGGACTGTGGGCTGCCCGGTGGTGATGACCACCCCGGCGCCCCCGGTGTTGGTGACCCGGCAGTCCCGCATGGCCAGCGCTCCGTCGTCGCGCACCACCACCGCGGCCCAGGCCGAGCCGTCCACCTCGCAGTCGGCCAGTTCCAGCTGCCCTGCTGGGATGTCGACAGTGGGCCTATCTCCGTCACGCCCGCGCACGACCAGACCGGTGATTTTGACGGCCTCCGCGATGGAGGCGACCACGCAGCCGGAGTCGGCGATGACCTCGACGCTGCCCCGCCCGTTCTGGGCGGCGAGAGTGACCACCTTGGTGATCATCAGGCTCTCCTCATATCGTCCAGGCGCGATGGAGATGAGCGCGCCGCTCCGGGCCGCGGCCAGGGCTGCACGGATGGTCGGGTGCGCGTCCCTGCCATCCTGTGCGACCTTGAGGAGCTGTCGGGACATCGCCGGGTCCTTTCATCGGGCCGCTACCCACGCGAGGAGCGGCACCGTTGTCGTTCGGGGGTGGGTCCGGCCGACAGGCCGGACCCACCCGGTAGGGGATCAGTTGCAGCGGGTACGGACCGCCGACGCCACCACATGGGCGTTGGTGTCCTGGCCGTCGATCTGGTCGGCTCCACTGTTCTGGAGCTTCACGCTGATGGTGTCACCCGGCGGGGTGTAGGCGCCAACGTGCACCCAGCCGCCCTTGTCGGCGACCTGGTCGACCGTGAAGGACGCGAACGGCTCACTGGTCGACGGGTCCGCGGACGGGTGCAACTGGTACTGGGCGGGGGCGCCCCCGACCCAGCGTGGGCTCTCCGCGTCGGGGATGTGAACGTAGATCTCACATTGGGCGTCCGTGAAACCGATGTTGAACGTCCAGAACGCGTACCTGCCGTTCGGCGCGTCCGGGTCCCCGGAGACCGGAATGGCGTGCCACCGGCCGTCGCAGTTCTCCGTGTCGAAACCACCCTCGAACCCGAAGGCCCAACTGTGGGTGCCGTCCCCTTCCCAGAACTCCCCTGCGGTGCCGTAGGCGATGCGCTCGTTCGGGGCACAGCCCACCCCGGCCACCTCGGCGTAGCGGAACTCCGGCGGGGGCTCCTCGTTGGCCGAAGGCTGCTGGTCCACCTTTTCCCTAGACCGCCCTTCCTCCGGGACCTCCTGGGAAAGGACCTCGGCCAGCGGGGTCCCGTCGTCCGTGTTCAGGGGCTCGCCCACGGACACGGGCCGCCGCTCGGCGAGGATCTGCGCCTCCGGAGGCGCCTCCTCCTCGGTCCCGGGCCCTTCGTCCTCAGGGGCGGGTTCGCCGTCTCTCTCGTCGTCGGCGGGTGCGTCGGCGCCATCGGTGTCGTCGGCCTCCTCGGCCTCCTCGGCGGGCGCGTCGGCGTCATCGGCCTGGCCGGAGCCGTCGGGGGCGATCAAGGCCAGGGGCCCGTTGGTGTTGTGATCCGGCAAGTCGCCGAGCGGGGAGTCTCCATCGATCTCGGAATCGCCGGAGTCATCGGACTTCCCATCGGAGCCGGATTCCCGGGTGTCTTCATTCTCCTCCTCACCGCCCGGGCCCGAGGACGGGTCGTCCCCCGACGCGTCGGAGTCTTCACCGTCGGGCGGTTCGCCCGATCCACTATCGGGCGAACCGCCCACTTCCGATCCGGAGTCATCGGAACCCGGACCCTCCGTGTCTTCAACACCGCCTTGTTCGGGGTCTTCTTGTGACAGCACCTCGGGCACGTAGCCGCTGTCAAGGGCGGGCTCCTCCACTCCGGCCATCGACCCCGGCACAGAGGGGCGCTGTGCGGCCATCGCGTTGCTCTCAGCGCTCGCGCTGTTGTCCGTCCGTACGAAGTAGCCGAGCACGCCCTCCTGGTCGACCAGATCGAACTCGGTGCCGGGCAGGCGTTGGGAGGTCTCGTTGACCGCGAAGGGGGTGACCATGAGCACCACCCCCGCGATCGCGGCGAACGCGAGGACCGGGCGTCCCGGACGCCCAAGCCTGCTCCCAGGGTCGGTCTCGGCCGCGGTCGCGCCCACAGCGGCGGCGTTCGCGTCCGGGATGGCCTCGGCCGCGGTCCCCTGCGGATCCAGGGGGTCGGACTGCGCGGCAATCTCGGGGCCCGGTACCGCCGAGCCCGTCTCGGCGTCCGACCGGCCCAGCGTCCCATTCGTGAGAACTGAGGAAACGCCGTCTCCTTCTCCCCCGGGGAGCAGGCCGTCGGCGGCACCGGGGTGCGCGTCGTCGGTGGGAGACGCGGCACCGGATGTGGCCGCGGGGCCGGACTCGCCGGCCGTCCGCGCGGCGTCAGCGCCGGCCGCCGTGTCCTGCGTAGTGGAGGGATCGGAGTCCTCGCACGCGCGTGCCGACGACACATCCCCTCCCGCGGCTTTCTCGGTCATGTGCCACTGGTCCTTTCGGTCTTCTTCGGAAATGGTGAAAAGTCGGGTCGGGCAGGTGGGCGATGGAACGCGGCGGCGCCTGGGGCCGGTCGGGGGGCGTGGATCACTTGTCGCGGTCCTCCCCTTCAGGGGCTCGGCCGCCCTCGGGACGCTGGGACGTACCGGTACCGGGGGCGGCCACCACGGGCGGCGGGCCGTTCAGCGCCTCGTCGAAGGCGTCCCGCAGGGTAGGCGCCGGGGGCGAAGCCAGGTCCAGCGTCACGTCACTCGCCTTCGGAGGCCCGCTCCCCTCGGTCGCCGGCGAAGACCGTCGCTCCGGTACGTGCGGAGGCGGTGATGGGGGTGCCGAAGGTACCGGCGTCGGGGGGGCCTGCCGATCGGGTCGTGCCGTGGACTCGGCCGTCGACGCGGGCTTGGCAGGCCCGGCGTCCTCGTCGGTGTAGACCCGCTCGGTCTCGGCGCGCGGACGGTTCATCGTCGCGCGCTGGGCATCGACGGCCGCCCGCTCGGCCCGGGTTCGTCCCTCCTCCTGGTCCGGGTTGGCCTCGCGTAGCGTCCGCTCCGGCCCAGTCGGTCTCAGGGATTCCCGAGCCGCCGCGCGAGCGGCGTTCCAGACCTCGAAATTTCGCAGGAGATCCCCGTGCAGGCCGTTCACCGTTGTCCGTTGGGCGGTGTACGCCGCCCGCGCGTCGTTCAGACGCCCGGCGTCGCCGCTCCGATGCGCTTCTTGGACTCCCCGCACCAGTTCCGGCAGCTTCTGACGGGCGTCGAAGTAGCTCTTCTCGGCCTCGCCGAACGCCTTCTGGGCCGTGTACAAGCCGTCCCAGAGAGCCTTGTTCGCCTCGACCCCTTCGAGGACCCCCAGTTCGCGCGCCTGGTCGTGGTCGACCCAGGCAAGGGCCTCCGACTCGACCTCGGCCATGCCGACCTGATCGCGGGAGAACCCCATGTGGCGAGTCGTGGCCACCGGAGACTCCGCCGCCACCAGCCACGTCGTCGGAACCGCCACCAGATAGGCCCGTTTGCTCCCCACGGGCGGTCGGCCGGGGTGGTCGGTCCGGGTGTTCCTCGAGGCACCCGCGGCGGACGAGACGGACGTGGATTGGGTGTCGTTCACGAAGCCCATGGACCGGTGCTCGTCGGGGGCGGATCCGATCGCGCCTCCGGTCGCCCCACCGGTGGTGGTGGAGGGACGGTCCACCGTCGTCTCATCCTTGTGGTCGCCCTTACGGGAACCTCCGTGCGCGGAGTCGACCGAGACATCGATCAACCGTGCCCCCTCCGCACGTGGCACCGCGTGCAAGCGCCAACTCAGGTCGGCGAAGGTGGCCAGCCTGTCCCGGAACAGGTTGGGCAGACCCTTACCGCCGTCGGCGGCGGGAGCGAAGTTCGCCACCAGCGCCAGTCCGGTGAGAGCCACATGGATGTTCTCCGCCCGGGGCCCCATCTTGTCGACAAGGTAGTCCCGCGCGGTACGGACGAGGGCGGGTGCGGACACGTCCTGCGGCGGCTGCCAACCCGACGCCCGCGCCGTGGCGATGTACCCGGCGGCGGTGATCGCCGCCCCGTCGCCGGCCACCGACAGTGCCTCCAGCCACGGCATCGGCGCCCGAGCGCCCGAGCGCCGGTCAGCGGCCCATTCCCCGGCCGCCGGTTCGAGCCTCTGGTTGGGCGAGGGCAGCAGCTGCGGGGCACCCGCCCGGAGCGCCTCAGCCGCCGACTCGCCGGTTCCGGTGAGGTAGGGGGCGGGATAGAGCTCACTCATCCGCCCCGCGGACGCCTCGGCGACGATGACATGGCCCTCGGTCTCCAGGTACAGGCGCAGCGAGGCATCGGTACCGATGACGGCGTAGGGACCGAAGACGAGGGTGTCCACCGTCTCGGTCGTCGAGTCCCCCGTGTTCCGTGTGGTCGAGGTCCCGCTCTGACGCGAGGCGTTGCCCATCCCGGGGAGGAGGGTCACTGATCGCTTGTCGGGGGTCTGTGACGACCGAGGCTGCTCGTCGCTGGACGACACCGTGCCGACCAGCCCGAATCCGCCTCCGACGGTGCCGTCCTTCTGCCTGCCCCGTGATTCGTTGATCTCAGTGGTGCGACTGCGCGAATCGACGAAGTCGGCCTTGGCCCCCACCCGGTCGACCTCGCCGCGCCCCCGAATGATGTCAAAGGTGATCTTGCCTTGAGACGAGGCGTGGGCCAGGCTCGTGGAGCGAACCTTCACGTCGATCGGTACGGCCCGTGCGGTGGCGTCGTCCAGTCCTCGGGCGATGTGCGCGCCGACTCGCTGGAACAGCTCCTCGCGGCTGGTCCCCGTCAGTTCCAGTCCCTCAGCGGACAGCCGCCGGAACAGATCGTCGACGACGGGTCCCGCATCGGGGCCCTGGCGGTGGTGGCCCAGCCCGACGAACCCGGGTCGCGGTTCCCAGTTCGGTCGGGGTGCGTGGTGGCCCAGTAGCGCGGTCGCGATGGGTGTGCCGTCGGTGTCGGTCCCCACGGCGTCGTCGACCAGGTCGGCCGCATAGGCCTCGGCTTCGGCGATGTAGCCGAACTCGGCCCCGGGGACCTCGGTGTGCACGCCGTGGTGTGAGGCCGTGGAGGCGCGTCGCGGTACGGTCACTCCGAGTTTCCAGTCCTTCTTGACCTCGGCCGCCTGGTCGAAGGACAGATCGGCGGTGTAGGGGAAGGCACCGCCTTGCGGGGTCACCTTGGTCGCCCGGGAGACGGTGACCGACATGGCCGTGTTCTCCGTGGCCGAGCGCGAATAGGGGGTCCACCTCCCTCCCGGCATGAGGGTGGGGTGACCGCTCCTCGCGGTGTCCGTACCGGAAGCCGGCCCGCCCCCCGGGGGAGCCTCGTCGTTGGGGTTGTGCCGGAACCGGGCGGAGAACCCCAGTGAGCGGGAGTGGCCGCCGCGGGTACCGGCCGCACCGATGTTCACCTCCCCGCTGGAGGAGATCTCCACCGTGGTCGTGGGCATCACCTCGTACAACCGAAAGTCGCCGCGTGCGGCACGGAGGACCAGGGTCGGCAGCCCCCGCCACCGCCACGCGGTGTCCACCTGCAACCGACCGCTGCGCAGCCCGAACCGCGACAGCATCTGGGGGACGTTACCGCCGAGCATGGGCGGCAACAGCAGCTGGCGCAGGTAGTCATGGGCGCCCCGCGAACGCCGCAGGAATTCCTGGAATCCCGGAATGGTGTCGGTCAGTAGCCGGTTGCCCAGCCGGTACAGATCGGGTGCGGTCACGGTACTGGTCGCGGTGGGCACACCGTCCATCGGATGCGGCGCCGGAGGCCGCGCGGTGCCCAACACGATCGCACGGGCCTCGGTGTCCGACAGACGGCGCCGGCCCGCCGTCCGGTCGGTGGTCCCGTCTTCCGTGGTGGACTGATGAATGGCCGTGGTGCGGTCGGCGACGTGCTCCACGTCCCGTCCCGCCGGGGATTCCACCTCCAACCGCGCACGTGGGCCTTGGATGGTGATGGCGTGCCCGTCGTACACGACTCCGTCCCGGGCTCGGGCTGCGGCGCCGCCGTCGTCATCGTCGATCACGGCCAGGTCGTCGGCCTTGCGGAACTTACCGATCTTGGCCATGAGGTCGACGCCGTAGCGCCACACATCGGTGTCGCCGGTGGTCTTGACCGTGCTCTCGGTCGCCCCCTTGACCCCGTGTTCCTGGGTACGTCCGCGCGGCTGCGAGGCCTCGGCCGTCGCGTCGAACATCCCGACGTTCTTTCGCGCGCCGGTCGCGTCGACCGCCGGATCCCGGCCCCGGAGCCCGATGCTGAGCTGCTCGGTCCAGGTGTGGGTGCGCTCGCGCCCGTCGGTCTGCCCGGCCGATCCCGCCACCGTGGACTCGGTCCCCATCGTCGAGGTGCCCCCGAACACGCGCCCGGTGGCGTCGGCGTACAGTCGCACCGGCACGAACGGGGGCCGGAACAGGCCGCCTCGGTTGGCCAGGGTGGGGTCGATGCTCGTGGTCTCGATCAGGAGCAGGTCGATCCCGGCCCCCGTCCACTCCTCCAGCCGCCCTTCCAGGTTGTGCGGGGTCATCGCGTCCAACACCATGATCGTGTTGGCGATGGCCTGATGGTAGTTCCGGCGCAGAACGGGGAGCTCACGCGGCGTGCGGTGGCCGTCCGGCCCCGCGCCCGGACGGCGCGCGTAGGACGTCTTGGACCCGGTGATCAGATCGGGCACCACCATCCCCGGGTGCTCATCGGCGATCCCGTTCAGCACCGCACTCGCATAGTCCTCATAGACGGTGGTGGGCCGGGGCGCGTAGTTGGTGGCACCGTTCGCCGGCGTCGCGGTCCGGTAACGGCTACCGTCCTCGTGGACCACCTCCCTGAGGGTCGTGCCGCCCCAGTGGGCAGGACGGTCCACGGCCAGGTGGTCGAAGCGGGGGACGCGCAGCGCCCCCGCTTCGTCCGTCGGCTCGTCCAGGCCGGCCATGCGTCGGGCATCGGCGACCGCGATCTGCTCGATCGACCGGCCCCACGAACTCATCAGTGTGGCGTCGCCGGAGAGCATGGCGTAGAAGACCCGCTCGACCTCGTAGGTCTCGACCTCTTTGGAATGCGCCTTGGCCGTCTGGGCACCCTCCGTCGAGAGGGCCCTGGTCGACACGGCGTCGATTTTGTAGGAGGCATCGAAGTGGGGCAGGTTGAGACGGAGGGTGCCTTGGAGCAGGGTCACGACCGCACCGAACCCGGCGCCGATCGTCAGGTTGGTCGACCGCTTCGCCGTCAGGCCCGCTTTCTTGTCGCCCTTTCGACTGCGGCTGAAGGACGCCTTCCCCGGCGCGTCCTCGACCCTCGTCAGCTCCCGAGGGACCGACCACATGAAGAGGACTCGCGGCACACCGTGGACGTCGGCGACCAAGGCCATCGGCGTCGGTCCGCGGTCCAGCGACGCAAGGTTCTCCTCAAGGGCATCGGGGGTCGTGGCACGGTCCAGGTCGGCGCTACTGGGGTTGTTTCGGTCGACGCCGAGTTGCTGGCGGATCTGCCCTTTCAGGCCATCGATGGGCTCGACGGCGAGCGGGTGCCCGCTGCCCACCCGGGTCCCCTGCCCGTTCTGTGTACCCGGGATGCGGGGCCCGTTGTCGAAGGGGTCGGGCAAGACGATGCGCTCCGGGGCATCGGTGGCGGCGTCGACGGCCGCGTCACGGTCCTTGAGCCCGCCGGGAATGGACATGCTCAGCCCATCGGGTTCGACCACGCTCAAGACCACCGGACGCTCGGACAGTTCCACGTCGGCGCTGCCCGGGTGGTCCCGGAACCGGTCCGCCATCCCCTGGAGGCCACCGCGTGGGTCGGCGGGCGGGTCGACGGGCGGGTCGACGGTCAGTTCCACCCGGAGATCGCTCAGGAACTCCTCGAGGTCGCCCTTCAGTGACACCTCGCTCCTGCCGGCGGCTCCGTCACTGACCGAGTAATTGGTGGAGCGCTGGTTGTGAGCCCCCTTGATCGAGAAGCTGAACGCGGGACCGACCGCCGAATCAGATGGGGCCAGCCCGTAGGCGGTGATTTTGAACGACCCGCCGACTGCGGCCGTGGAGGTCGCCGCGCCCTTCCTCGACACCTTGGTCTTGTGCTCCGCCGTGCTCTTGGTCTTCACCCTGGGAGCGCTGTCCGGCCCCTCCTCCGTCGCGAGGCCGGATTCGGGTGCGAGACGCCAGGAATCGCCCTCCGGTGACAGTTTCAGGATGACCCTCCGTTCGCCACCACGGCCCGGGATGGTGAAGGTGTGGCCTCCCGGGGCGAAGTAGGGCCGGGAGTCGCGCGCGAAGTCGGCGCGCACCCGCCGCTCGATGGCGTTGATCTCGCCGTGGGAGAGCCGCCCGCTGAGGTCGGCGCGCGCCCTGCTGAGGTCGGCCCGAATCCGGGCGACGATCCGGTCCGCGGCGGGACCGATGAGCGGGGAGTCGATCTGTCCGCTCCTCAGCAGGTAGTTCAGCCTTCGGCCGGGGGTCGGAAGCGGGGTCGAGGACGGGGCTGCGGCCGGGTCCGGACTCGGCGGCGTGGTGGCCTCCCGGTCTTCGGGGTTCCGTGCCCGCCCGGAAACGTCGTCCCGCCGCTTCGGCGGCCGGACCGGGTCGGGACCGTCCTGGCCGGTGCGCCGTGGGCGTGGACGCGGCGGGACCACCGGGGGTTCCGTGCCGCGCGTCGAATCGGCTCCGGTCGGTTGGGCCGACTGGGCCGGTTGGGAAGGCGCGGGCGGTGCGTCGGTGACGTCGGAACGGTCCTTGGGCGCGGCGTCAACGGTCACCGGAGGGTGCTGTGGTGCGCCCGGCTCCTGCCCATGGGACGCCTCGGTCACCTCCGGGACACCCGGGACCGGTTCCGGAGCCGTCTGAGGAACCGGTTCACTGCCGGGGGCCCGTTCCTCAGCGCCGCTCGTGTCTCGGGCATTCCCAGGTGTGCGGGCGGTGTGAGTGTCCGGCTCCGCCCCTCCCGCACGGGCGACCTCGGGCCCGATATCGGTGGGACGCTCGCGGGTCGGTTCGTCCAGCTCGCGGTCCGCGGCCCGCTTCGCGGCCTCGGCGCGCAGCCGCGCCCGGCGGGCCAGCTCGCCCATGTGTTCGGCCAGACGGTCGGTCCGTATCGCCTGGTCCTCGCGGACCGCGGCATCGGTGGTCATGTCCTCGACACGCGACGAGGTGGTGGGCGCGGCGTCCCGTGCGGCCGCCGCTGTCCGGATCGCGCTCTCGTCGGCGAGGTCGCGCTCCGTATCGGCCCGCAGCCGTGCCTGCTCCGCTTCTGCCTCCAGCGTCTCGGCCTCGAGTCGCTCGGCGGCGGCGGGGTCGGGCCGCTTGCCCCGACGAGCACGCGCGAGTTCGCGTTCGTGCTCGGCGTCGGTCCTCTCCCGGACCGGGTCGGGATCGCCGACGACCGTCGGAACGTCCTCGTCGCGGGAGCTTTCGGCCGGCTCCGTGACGTTCCGCGTCCCGAGGGTGTCCGTACCGTTCTCGGAAGGGGCCACCTGGTGATGGGCGTCCCCATGCACCGAGCCGTCACGACCCGTGCGGGACTTCGGGTTGAGCACGCCGCCCCACGAGTCCGCCAAGGACGGCTGTGGCTCAGTGGCGGGCGGCGTCCGCCCCGACGTAACCGGGGGCGTCGGCGCGGTCGCGTTTCCGTCCTGCGGCGCGACCCGGGTCGCCTCACGTACGGACGGATCGGGCGTGGTCTCGGCCGGCTCGGTGGCGGTGGCGGTGTCGGTGTCGGTGTCGAAGTTGTCGGGACTCAGGGGTACGAACCGGCGCGGGTCCGAGTTGCCCACCACGGGCTCGGGGTCGAGATATGCGCGGTCCAACCCGGCCATCGCGTCCGTCGGCTCCGGCACGGGCTCGGGAAGGTCGGCGGGATCGGTGGAAGCGGTCACCGGGTTCCCCCGTTCCTCGTGCCCGCCCTCCGTCTCCTGGGCGGGCACGAACTCCGCTGGACGATTGTGGGGGTCGGCCGTGAAGGGGGCGGGTGCTCCCGCGCCTCCCGGAGGCATCTGCTGTCGGGGCGGCACCGTCGAAGCGGGCACGGTGTTCCTGGGGCCGGGCCTGTTCATGGGCACATACCACCGGGCCAGCTGCTGCGCAGCGGGGACCAGGAGGCTCTCGGTGGCCCATTCTTTCAGCTGGGAGTCCACCTGATCCTTGGTCAGCAGGACGTCCGGATGCCCTGGGACGGCCACCTTGATACCCCGCAGCGGCCGGCCATTGTAGTAATGGTCGTATCTCTCACCGAGGACGTCCAGAGCGACCTGTTCCAGCACGGGCCGTGGCAGAGGTCCCAGACCGTCCAGCACCGAATTCTGCCGCGGGCCGTCCACAGGTAGCAGAGTGGCCACGACCGCTGCGCGGCCGGCCTCGGGCAGGGCACCGATCCATTTGCGACCCCACACCCGCGCACCGTGATCGTGGAAGACGCGGAGCCCCTTCACCAGGGTGTT
The DNA here is from genome assembly GCF_001570765.1 of Nocardiopsis listeri NBRC 13360. Lineage (GTDB taxonomy): Bacteria > Actinomycetota > Actinomycetes > Streptosporangiales > Streptosporangiaceae > Nocardiopsis > Nocardiopsis listeri. Next base: position 37,647 of record NZ_BCSH01000049.1, read on the forward strand.
CCCGACTCTCCAGCGCTCCAGCGCAGCCTCGACATCACGCGCCGAAATAGCACGGTGCCCGTTCCCGGCGGGGATGTCGGTGAACGGTCCCTGTCCGAAGGCACGATCAAAACCCGCCGCGAAGATGCTGAGCGCGAGGTTGCCGTTACCGGGGTCGCTCGAACCGGAAAGGCCCTGAGCGAGTGAGCGCATCGCTCCCGGGGGAAGCGCCCTGATCAAGGCCGTGGAGGGCAGAAGGGCATCGAACAGACCGGCGGACGCCATCACCGTGTCCATCGCCCTCAGCAGCCGACCGTCGGCCCGCCAACCGTTGAACTCCGCTTCGAAAGCGGCACGGACCTGGGTTACGCGGGAATCGGCGCCGGAGTCGGCAGAGTGTTTACGGGCCACGGTCGCACGCGCGTCGGCGGCACGCGCCGCCTCTTCGAACTCGACCGCGCGAGCATCGGCCTCCCGAGCCCTGGTGTCCTCCCCGGAGGCACGGGCCTGCGCGGCACGCACCCCCTCACGACGGGCCGCGACACGCGCGTCAGCGGCGATACTCATCTGTTCACGAACGGCACCACGCGCCGCGGCGTCCGCAGGAGCCACGAACTGTTCGGCAACCCGGTCGGTGCCCCAACCGCGAGCGAACACGTCGATGACCAGGGCGAACCGATCGAACACCTTGAACCGCCGCGGGTCGGACGTGCCCAGGCCGGGTTCGAGGAGATGGACAATGTGGAACTTGTCCTCGTCTTTCATGTGGGCCCAACGTGGTGGCGCGTAGTCCGAGGTGCCGTGGTCCATGACCGAAGCGATGGTGTCGGCGTACCGGGTTCGCAGGGTAGGGTCCTGGACCTTCCGAACCCGCCCCTCGGAGAACCTGGTCCAGCTGTTCGTCATCAGACCACCGTCGACACGTACTGCGCCGGCACCCCGACGCCAGCGAAAGACCGAACGCGGGTCGAAATACTCGTCCATCAACCCGAGCCAGTGCGCGGTCTCATGTACGGCTGCTTCCACCGGGTACCCGTCGTGCCAGCTCCTCATGTGCAAACCCGGGATGTCCTTGGACTGGGCCGCGTCTTCGTAGTGGCGCACGATGGGAGTAGCGTGCAGGTCGTGCGAGGGTGTGGTGTCCTTGGCGAGTTCGAGGCGGACGTGCAGCTGGTCGCCTGTTCCGGGCAACGGGTCGGTGCCGGGCACCGTGATCTCGTTGCCCTTCAGGTCCTTCGGGTCGCGAACGCTGTCCCTGCCGAACAGCGTCTCGAACAGGTCCTCGCCGAGCCGGTGCACCACCGCACCGCTCTGGTCGAGGAGGCTCCCGTCCCCACGCAACCGGAACCGGCCATTGAACATGGCGTCCAGCTTCTTGGCATAGTCCTTGAGATAGGCGTCGAACTGTCCCTTCGTCATGCTCGGGTGGCGGATGGGCCGCACGCGGAAGGTGATCTCCCGGACATGGGTCGGGCCATCCTTCCCGGTCTTCTTGCGGTACCGCTCGGGGATCGGGATCCGCCGGTGCTCGAACCTGCGCGGAGCGACCCACTTGGCTTTCATATCCGCCGAGACGAAGCGCGGCACGCCCAGGGCCGTGCCCTCCGCCACCACCCCCGCCGGATTCTTGAGGGCACCGTGCGCATCGAAGTCGTTCTCGCCCAGCGGCCGGGCCGCGCGGGCGGACCTTTGGATCTCGGCCCCCGCGGGACTCACGTGTGCACCTACCTGGTGGACCCGCGCAGCCGCCCGCGCGATCTCCCACTCGTCCCTACCCGCCCCCCGCCACTTCGCCGGGTTCCCCACCACCTTGTGTTCATGGTCGGAAAGCGGGACCTCACCCTGAGGATCGGTCCACCACCGTGGCGGTCGTGTCCCCGCCATGGTCTCGATCCGGTCCAGCGTCCGCCGCGCCACGTACGGGTGGTCCTCGCCCCGTGCCGGGTCCCCGTCCAGCATCCCCAGCCGACGCAGCACCTCGCCGATCCCTGCAACCTCGAGAGCGCCGGAGGGAGCAGGGTCCTGCGCGCCGTCCTGTGAGGACGGCATCGTAGACCAGGTCAAAGTGGCGTGGACCTGGTCGAGCGGGTGGTCGCTCTTCAGCACCACGACGGACACATGGAGTTGTTCGCCGCTGCGCGGAAGCACGTACTTGCGGTTGAACAGTTCCTCGACGTATCGCTTCACCTGCATGGTGGCCGCGAGCGCGCCCGGCTCGTCCACGCCGTCGCCCGCGGCGGCGCGCACCCTCAGCAGAACGTGTCGGAAGGATGCCGGATCACCCTGGTCACCCTCTCCCTCACCTCGGACGGCCTCGATCGGGGCGGACAGGAAAAATCGAGCGTCGAACGCCACCTTCGCGCGTATGCGGCCACGGCCGGTACCCACCTCGACGCTCAGCGGAGGGGCGTCATCCGGCAGCTTGAGGGCGTCGGCGAAGTCACGGGAGAACCAGCGTCCCTCCATCTTCGGATCAGCGTCCCCCCTCTTCCTCTTCCTGGCCCAATTCTGGTCGAAATCGGACAAGCCGTCCCGGATGGGCGCGGCGTTCTCAATGCGTTCCAGCGTTTGACGCGCCACGAACGGCTCTCCCCGGCCGCGCGTCGGGTCATGGTCGAGCAATCCCAACCGCCGCAGGAGGTCGCGTGTTCCCCGGTCGTCGTCCGCCGGCCCGAGAACACTGGACGGCGCCCCATCGACCTCGGGCGGAACCCGGTACCATATGACATCGGCATGGTAAGGCTGCCCGAGTTCGGCCGGCTCCACGGACACATGCAACTGATCACCGCTGTGCGGCAGCACGTACAGGCCGTTGAACAAGGCCTCGATTCGCTGCTTCAACGTCGCGGCGGCCGCCGTCGCGGCGTCCCGGGAGAAGACTTTGGGGTTGACACGCACGCGCAACCGCACCTGGACCTGGCGAACGTAGCGGCTATCCGCACCGTCCTCACCAGGGACCTCGACCACGGAGGAGTCGAAGAAGGGGCGGTGGACCTCCACTTCCGCACGCACCCGGCCGTGGGAGGTGTCAAGTTCGAAGTTCATTCGGGAAGGCGCCCCATCGGGCTCCTCTACGAAGGGGTAGGAGCGCACCCACTCCGACCGGACCGCCTCCTGTCGCGGATAGAACGTGGGCAGGTCGTCCCAGACGGGCGCCGGCTCCCGGAGAAGGAATCGCGGCACACGCCCACCGCGACCGGTGCCTCCCGCCGTCGAACCGCCCGCCACCGAAGTCCCCGCACCGATCTCGGGACTCGCGGTGAACCGGACCGGCGACGTGGCGGGATCCCGCCGCCCTTCGCCCGGAGCCTGCACGGTCCTGGCGTGCACAGGTCCCCCACCTGAGTCGGAGCCGCTGCCGGAATCCGTGGCGACGTACTTGACGTAGTCGGCACTGTCGGCGGTGACCCACTCGACACCCGAGAGGTAGTCGGTATACCTGGGGTCGACCTTCCAGTTACCCTTCCGGAACTCACCGAAGCGGCGCCTGTCATCGACTTGACGGGGATCTTGAGCCGCGATGTGGGAGGCCAGACGAGAGCGCATCTTGCCCGGTCCGGTGAACTGGGCGGCAACACCCCTGGCTTGTTCCGCCTGGGTGCCCTCGAGCTGCGGCAGCGGTCGTGGGACGGCGTTGCGGATCTCGTCGGTGAGGGCCAGCCCGGAGATCATCTCGTTCAGGAAGCGTGAGCCGGGTGGAGCGACGATGAGGTTGTTGTTGAAGTCTCCCAAACGCCACTGGTATCGGGCGGGTGTGGGAAGCCCGGCCTCGCCGGCTCCGGTGAGCAGCCCCAGCTCCCGCACCTTCCGCTGAACCTGGTTCTCCTGTTCCTGATCGCGCAGCAGCGGAGCGAGCATGGGCACGGAGTCGGTGCCCATCGACGGCAGGGAGCGGCCCAGGTCGATCGTTCCCGGGCCGATGTCGGAGTCGACGTGCATCCCGCCGTGGGTGACCAGGGCGTGATAGCGGACGATATCCGACTGCATCGGCCACACCTCCCGCTCAGCTGCGAAGTCGTGTAGCTCGCGTGCTCCGCCCTTGATACCGAGGGCGTCGGCGGGGGATGTCGAGACCTCCACCACCGGCAGACCATCGTCCCCGATCGTGCCCGCCAAATCGGAGAACAGCGCTCTGTTACGTCGACCCGCCGAATCGTCCGTCCACAGACGGACCGTCCAGCCCGCCTCCGCGGCACGGGCGACCCAGTCCCGCATGTTCTGCGCGCTGGCCTCGGGAATCTTTCCGTGGAACCAGTTCATGTGCAGGATGCGGGGCACCTGTTGGCCGCTGTCTCCGGGGGCGCCGACGACGATCCGCGGCGCGGGTGGTGCGACGGTGCGCAGTTCCGCGGAACGGTCGGTCTCCTTCCCACCCTGCCCCCTCGATGGGGCCAGAACGGTGGGGACCAGGTCATCCGCGATGACGCCGATCTTGTGTACGTCTCGCTTCTGGACGAATTCCTTGTACGCGCTGGAGACCTGCTCCCCGCGAGTCCCCGCCGTGTCGGAGGCACCGGCCCGACTGCCGTGGCCCCGCACCTCCGTGGCGGGCAACTGCCTGTTGTGCAGCAACGCCCAGTAGGCTTCGTTGACCCTGCGATGGGCGAAGTCCTTGATCTCCGATCGGCCGGCCTCGCTCAGCGCGGCTTTGCTCCTGGCGAACGGCACCGTGAGCACGTCGTTGTGGTCCGCGGGAGGCGGTGGTGCGATGCGGACCGTGGCGGGCGCTTTCGCGGACACGACGTCCGGCGGCTCGAGCGGCACCGGCCGCCCCGTCCTCACGGGAACCGTCCGCTGCCCGGCCCGCCTGGTGGAGGCTCGGGCGAGGACATCGTCGGGAACGACGACACCGGAGTTCCGTAGGATGTTCAGCACATCGGCCAGCGTTCCCTGCTTCCGCCATGCCTTGAGCTGCTCGTACACCTGCGTCGCGGTCACTTGGACTCGTGAGCCGTCCGGAACGGTGATGGTGAGTTCTCGTGCCGGTGCACGATACAGCATCTGGTCGAACCCGGCGCTGAACACCTCCAGGGCCACGTGGCTCAGCCCCGCCTGGTCCAAGCCCCGGTCCAGGCCCAAACCCAGGCCGCCAAGGGCCGGAGCCGATCCGGACCACAAACGGCGGGCGACCCCCTCCTTCGCTCCCTCCGGCAGGGCTCCGATCCACTCTCTGCCCGTCACCTCCAGGTCGCTGTCGGCGAGCACGATGAACGCATCGATCAGCTCACCTTCGCCACGCCACTGGTCGATCTGCCTCTTGACATCACCGGCCGTGATGTGGGTGCGTCCCTGAACGCCGGGGATGTCCTCGATCCGTGCGCGACCTGCGATGTGGTCACGCCCAGCGGCGAAGATGGCCAGCGCGTCGGCGTAGGCCAGATCAGTGGAATCGGTCAGTACGTCTTCGAGCACGCCCCGCATGGCCCCGGGCAACACGTCGATCATGGCCGAGGTGGGAACGCGCACCCCGTTCCGGTCCGCGAGGTCCATCGCCCGTGCCAGCCGACCGCTCTCCCGCCAACCGTCGAGCTTCGCTTCGAAGGCGGCACGGGCTTGGGCGAGACGGGCATCGACACCGGAGTCGGTCGCACGCGCACGGGCCTGGGACGCACGCACGTCAGCGGCACGCGCCGCCGCCTCGAGCTCGCCCGCACGAGCGTCAGCCGCCCGGGCTCCGGCTTCGTCACCAAGGGCACGGGCCTGCGCGGCACGCGCCCCCTCACGACGAGCCTCGGCACGCGCGTCGGCGGCGACACCGAGCTGCTCCCGAACGGCACCAAGCGCCGCGGCGTCCCCGGGAGCCACCAACTGTTCGTTGCCCGTACCACGAGCGAACACGTCGACGGCCAGAGAGAACCGCTCGAACACCTCGAATCGCCGCGGATCGTTCTCGGTCAGACCGGGGTCGAGGATCCAGAGGATGTCCGACTTCACTTCGGCGGACAGCTCGGCGACCCGTGGTGGCCGCGTGTGATCCGATGTGCCGTGTTCCACCATCGAGGTGATCGTGTCGAGGTACCCGTTCAGCACGACGGGGTCGCGGTGTTTGTAATGCCTTCCGTCAGCTCCGCGCCCCAGCCATCCGTTGCCCATGAGGCCGTACCCATGGTCATCGTCGCCGGAACGCACCGCATTGGCGTCCCGGCTCCCTCGGAAGACCGTGCTCGAATCGAAGTACTCATCGAGTAGCCCCAGCAAGTGCGCGGTCTCATGGACGCCCGCTTCCACCGGGAACAACGCGTTCCAGGTATCGGTGTCCATGCTGCTCTCCCCCGGCCGGGAAGCCAGGTAGATCTCATGGTGGACCTGGTCATCGGGGGTGGAATCGTCGGCCAGGAGGATGCGGATGTGCAACTGGTCCCCGCTCCCGGGTGGGGGCGACTCGGCGCCCGAGACCGAACCGGCCACCTCCATGTCGTCCAGGTCCGGTCTGCTCCCCTCGCCGAAGAGGGTGTTGAACAGGTCGTCACCGAGTTTGTGCACCCGAGTGCCGTTCGCACCCACGACGGTTCCGTCCCCGCGGATTCGGAAGCGCCGGTTCCACATGGCGTCCAGCGTGGCCGTGTACTCCCGTAGGTAGGTCTCGTACTGCTCTGGCGTCGTGGTGCCTTCGTCGCGGTGGATCCGCGGGCGGAAGGTGAGCTCCAGGACATGGGTCGGGCCTCCCTGCGTTCGTTTCTCCTCAGGGATCGGGATCCGTGCCCATTCGAACCTACGGGCGGCCCACCGGGGGTTCATTTCGGCCTTGACGAACCGTTCCGGATCACCGGACCGGGCGTCGGGGTTGTCCACCACCGTCGCCGGGTCGACCGGGTCACCACCGGGGCCGATGTCCAGCGGTCGGGCCGCGCGGGAGTCGATCCCGGGATCGGCCAATGCGGCGCTCACGTTCGGCCCGCCCACCTGGTGGACGGGCACACCGGCCCGTGTGCCCTCCCACACGGACGGATCCACCAGGCCGGTGTGCACCTGAGCGGGTGCGACGCTCTGGGGGTCGACCCACCGGCGCGCCGGACGCGGTTCCACCATCGTCTCGATCCGGTCCAGTGTCCGCCGCGCCACGTACGGGCGGTCCTCACCGCGTGCCGGGTCCCCGTCCAGCATCCCCAGCCGACGCAGCACCTCGCCGATCCCCCGGCCGTCGGTGTCCGGCCCCAGAGCCGGTGGCGGTGAACCATCGGCCGCGGACGGCGCCGGGGACCAGGACACCCAGGCGTGCACACCATCAAGCGTGCCCGACGTCACCGGAACGACGGTCACGTTCAGTTGCCGCCCACCACGCGGCAACACGAACTTGTCGTTGAACATCGCCTCGACGTGCTGGTTCAGGGCCCGCGACGCGGCGGCCTGGGCCTGCTTGTCCATACCGGCTTGAGCGGGAAGGCTCAGGACCCGCAGCTTCACGTCAAGAACCGAGGACGGCCCTCCGTCATCGTCACCCTCACGGTGGATCTCCCTCGTGGTGGACTCGAAGAAGAGGTTCTGGATCCGCACCCGGGCACGCATCGGGCCCTTCTCGGTGTTCACCTCGACCGTCAACGGCGGCGCGTCCGCAGGTGGCTTCAGGGTGTCCGCGAAAGGTCCCGAGAACCTTCGCACCTGTGGCTTCGACTCCTGGCCCCACTGGTCGGAGCCGGGCAGGTCTGCCACACGCGGCGCGGGGTCGCCGGGTCGGTGGTTGACGGGCGGCCCGAACATCGGGGCGCCTGCGGTCTTCGGGACCGGAGTCCGCGTGACGGCGGTCACCGTACGGTCCGCGACTGGATCCGCGGACCGCGTGGCGGGCGGGTGCGCGGAGGCGACCTCCGGTGGATCGAACCGCACCGTTCGTCCCGTCTCCAGGGGAACCGTCCGCTGCCCGATCCGTCCGCCCGAATCGGTGAACCCGCCATGCTGGTCGCCGCCCGTGCGGTCATGCCTGGAATCGTGGTGGCCGCCGTTGCCGTCGAAGCGGCTGGATGTCGTGGCGCCCTCGCGAGCGGCGGGCAGGGAGTCGGGGGCGACCTCGACCATCATGTGCCATTGCCCGTCGCGATGGACGGCGTCGACGATCGACCACTCCAGATCACGGCCGAGCACGAGCTCCCGCTCCTGAACACCGTAGGTGGACAGCCGTTCCATCCAGATGGCGGGTGTGCCCGCGGGAATCCGCATGTAGAGCACCGCCTCGTTGTTGTCGAAGGACGGGGCGGCGCGTCCCAGGGCGGTGGAGAGGTAGCCCCTTTCGTGGAAGCGGGTTCCTTGGTCCACCATGTCCTGGGGAGACATGGGCAGGTGACTGATTCCCATGCCGCGGGTCACCATGACGTCCTCGGGCACCGGCCTTCCGGCCAGCGCCCGGTCCATCCTCCGGATGTACTGCCGGGTCTCGGAGTCGAGGCGACCGCCGGAGCGAAGCGCGGTGTTCATCTGGCGGTAGGTGCCCGCAGCCGTATAGGCGCGAACCGCGTCCGCCTCGCGTTCGGGTAGGTCTTGTACGTATCCGTCCCAGTGGTCACGGCCGAACCCGATCGCCTCCGCGTTGTCGGCGAACGTGCGAACGCGCGGCGCAGTGGTGCCGACCCCCCAAAGACCGTCGAATTCCAGCAGTCCACCGACGACGGGCGGCAGCCCCGTGCCCGCCGGTCCGGACAAGAAGGGGTTGTGCGTGGGGATTCCCGGAACATGGGGGTGCGGGTTCCTCTGGACCGGCTGGGCGGGAGCGGCGTCTGATTCGTCCGAGTGGTAAAAGGCGTCTTCGGAGCTCTGGTCGTCGAGGTCGTCCAGGGTCCAGTCGCCATCGATGGGCGCGCGGTCGCCCCGTCCTTGGTGGGTTGACGGGTGGCCGGAGGTCGGCCGCGAAGGGTACCCGCCGTAGCCGCCGCCCCCTTGAGGGGTCGGGGACGTGGACGGGGAGAAATCGAAGATCTCACCGTCGTCGACCGAGGTCGGGTACTGACCATTGGAGCCGTCGTCATAGTCCGCGAAGCCGTCGTCGTAGGAGCGACGGTAGTGGAACCGATCGGCGAGGTTCACCGAGAGGGCGGGGGTGTCGCCAGGGGAGGGAAGAACGTCGTCGAGCGCGTACCGGTACTCGGTGAGGTCGGCGATGACCTCACCGATCGTGGGAGGTTGATCCTTGCCCCCCTTGGGGTCCTGCAAGGCTCCCAGGTCCAATCCCCTGGGAGGGTTCCCCCGCCACGGATCATCGGGGTCGACGGGTTCGGACTCGGTCCGCGAAGGTGCGGGCGGGTCGTCGTACAGGCCTCCGAGCTCGTCGAGGTCGGTGAGTGGGGACGGTGTCCGAGGGGCCTCGGTCGTGCCCTCGTGCGGACCGTCGGCGACCTCGGACCCGACCCGCTCGGGGTCGGACTCGGGTACCCGATCCGTCATGGGACGATCCGGGTCGCTCTGGGTGTCGGTCCTGTTCGAGTCCGCGGACGAATCGGTATCGCCGGTGGTGCGGACCGGACCGGCGTCCGGGGAGTGGGACGGTGCGTCCGCTTCCGAGGACGGGGCCTGTGTCCGCGCTGCCTGGGAGGCGGTGCCCTCGCCGCGTGGGGTCGAGCCGGGCCGGGAGGCTCCCGCACCGTCACCACCCTGCGCGGGCGGGGGCGTCCCCGTCATCGCGGACGGAGCGCCCGTGAACCCGTCCCCGGCGACCGGGACGTCGAACGGGTGGTCGCGTACCTCGTCCGTGTCGGTTACGTCCTGCGGCGTCCCGGTGTCGGGAGGGGCGACGACGTCCGAGGGTCCGTCGACGAGCGGCGTGTCCCCGCCGTCGTCCTCGAACCGGGACATGGACGGATCCTCCATGCGCGGGGGCGGAGCGGCGGGGGCGTCCGTACCGCCGGTGTCCTGGCCCTGGGGCGCCCCGGACGATGGCTCCACCGTCGGGTCGCCACCGTCCCGAGCCGTGACCGGAACCTCGGGACGCGACGGCACGTCCGGCGGTGGCACCGGGCGCACGCGCTCGTCGGTGTCGGGTACGTCTCCGCTCCCGGGCGAGTCGGCGGGGTTCCGGAGATCGGCGTTCTCGGCCTCGGGGGTTCCAGGGCCCGCGTCGGCGCCCGACTGCGCCTCGCCGCCCTCGGGCCCGTTGCCGCGCCCAGGGGCACCCGGGCCTCCCCCACTTCCGGAGCCACCGGTTCCTCCGGAGCCGCCCGTGCTCCCACCACCGGTCGACGCCTCGGAGTCGTTGGCGGCGCCCACGGAATCCGATTCCATGACCGGCGGGGGCGGGGCGTCCACCGTCGTGTTGGACCCGAACAGGTTCTCCAGGGCGTCCAGGCCCTTGATGCCGCCCAGGACGCCGCCCGTGGTCAGGGCCACGTTCGCAGCCCCGGCTACGGCCGACATTCCGTTCGCGTCGAACTTGTGGTCCTCTGAGAGGACCATGTTGCTGAACCCCTCGCCCAGGTAGTTCGACCCGGCCGCTTCGGCGACGTTGGTGCCGAAGTGCGCGGCGGTGCGCCGCCAGTTGTCGGCGAATTCCGTCAAGCCTTTGGCGGTCCCCTCGGGCAGGGTCTGGGACAGGAAGGCACGGGTCTCCGGCGACAGTTGTCGACCTCCCAGGCCCGTGGGCGCGTCGTCCAGTACCCGCGCGAGGGAGCCACCGATGTCGCGTGTACCCCAGTTGGCGACGAAGGTGTCGGCGTAGTTCCGGCCGAGGTCGCGCGCGGCGTCGCGGCCGAGCCGGTCACCGAGGTTGCTCTCGAACACCTTCCCGACGTCGTCGCGAAATCGCGCCGTGGTGGCGACGTTGTCCCAGGGTCTGGGGTTGCGCCCGAAGGGCCGTGCCAGGTCGGAGGCGTTGCGGGCGAGCGCGTCGGCCATGTCGTCGGCGAGGCGCGGCGGCACCGTTTCGGGTGTTCTCACGGGGGGCGGCGTGCCGTTGACGTCCGCGGCGTCGGTGCGGGACGGCGGTACCGGCGCGCCATCGCCTCCACCGGAGGTCGGTTGCGGGGTCGGTTCGTCGCGGCCTCCCTTGGGCGTCGGTGTGCCTCCGAGCTGGTCCTCCCCACCGATCTTCGGCGACGGCGCCCCGTTCCCGGGGAGGTCCTCGGGACCCGGTCCCCTGCCTCCAACGTGCGACGGCGCGGTGTCCGGCTCGATTTTGAAGTAGTTCTTGAGGATGCCGCCGAAGTTGTCGGTGATCCAATCGGCGAACCTCCCACCGAGCCAGCTGAACCCGGCCGAGAAGAGACCATCGAAGACGCCGCCGACACCCGCCGCCGTGCTGAGCTCGTCGTCGTTGCCCTTCCTGTTGCCCTTGGCTATCTGGGCCCGCTGAATGAGCTGGTCCATGGTCATCGCGAAGGTGACGCTGACCACCAGGTGCACCAACAACGTGTTGAACAGGAATCTCAGCAGCTGCTGGATGGCCAGGCTGGCGATCCGCTCGAAGACGGGGATCATCGTCAGGCTCGCCCCGAAGGTCCACTTGGCCATGGCGATGGCCCAGGCGATCTCCAGGGCGAGCTGGATCAGCTGCCCGATGATCATCCACTTCACGTACTCGACCTGGTTGGCCGCCTCACGAACGAAGTCGGCGAGCTGGTGGGCCGCGTCTGCGGCGGCCTTGACGTAGTTGGTGTTCCCCGCCGTGAACTTGTCGATCGATTCTTCGAAGTAGTCGGCGGCACGACTGTCGAAGGTGGTGCGTACCCGGCGCTTGACGGAGGTGACGAGCGGCGGGATCTCGGTTTCGATCCGGCCGCCCGTCTGGTCGAGGAGATCGGCGAGTGCACGCAGCGTCGTTTCGTCCGCGGTGAACCACTTCGAGCCCGTCAGCCCGTAGAAAAGGTTCCGCAGACCCGACGGCAACTGCATTCCCATACCGGTACCCCCCGTTGTTCCTTATCGCCGACCGTGCCCGCCGCCGGGCATACCTCCGGGACCGCCGAGACCGTCGGGAGAGTCGGGCAGGTCCTGGAAGAGGTTGCTGGAGATGTCCTCGTTGCCCAGCTCGGCCCTGCGATACTGCTCAGCGGTGTGGATGGTGTTGGCGGCCGTCTCCCGGAACACGTCGACGAGGATGCCGACGTAGTCCTGGAAGTCCCGTTCGCCGGGGACGAACTTGTCCTCGAAGAGGACGGCTATCTCGTCTCCGTGGCCCCAGGGCTTTTCGCCGAGGGCGTCCTTTCCTCCCCGGTACTGCGCGAGGATCTCTTGGGCGAGGTCCGCCGGCTCGTTCAGCATGGCGCCGTACTTGGTCATCAGGTCGGGGCCCACGAACAGGGAATCACCGGACATGGCGTTGCTCCTTTCGGTGTCCAGGGGTCGCGGCGGCCGGTGTGAGCGGGCCGCCGCGGCGGTCAACGGCCGGGACGGCCCAGGTCGGAGAAGTCGAACTTGTCCAGGCCCAGGTCGGCCAGCATCTTGGCCGGGTCGAATCCCCCCTCCCGCGCGGTCTCCAGGTCGATGCCTTCGGGTGCGAAGGGCGCGTACGCCTCCACCACCCGCGCCTGCATGCGCCCATGGGCGCGCTTGATCACGTCCATGACCACCGCCGACAGCTCCGCGGGCGCCATCGACTTGTAGGCGCTGGTACGGAACTTCAGCTCGACCAACTCCCCCTCAGCGTTGATCTTCGCGCTGATCGCCCGGTCCTTGGAGACGGCCTCTTCGGTTTCCGATGCCAGGCTTGCGCTTGCCCGGGCGATCTTCTCCTGGTCTTCCCGTAGACGTGCGAGAGCCTGCTCCGTTTGCTCCGGGTACGTACTCATTCGGATTTCCCTTCGTGTTGTCGCCGGGGCCGGGCCGCCCCAGGACCGAGAGCCTGTCGCCTTCGCTGGTGCCCCAGACTCGTTCGTCTTCGGCGAGCCAGGTGGAGCGGTTACGGGAGTTGTCGTTTTGTCCCCCACCACCGCCCATGCCTCCCATACCACCGCCCATGGGCGGCATCATGGGCGGCATGCCGCCGCCCATGCCTCCCATGCCCGCGCCCAGTCCGCCGAAGTTTCCGCCGCCGTTTCCGCTGACCGCGTCGGTGAACGCGTCGCCACCACCGGAACCGGGGTCGCCGCGAAGGTCGCCGCCGCCGGCCTGGATGCCGTTGGCGTCCGGTTGGACTCCCGAGGCGTTGGGGGCGAGCAGCTGGTCTTCGGCTTCGGGGCTGCCCCACCCATCGCCGATGGAGTAGGAGGTCCCTTCGCCCTCCCCGCCACCGTTGTCGCGGCCCAGGGAGTCACCGAGGCCGCCGCCGAGATCGCCGCCCCCGCTCTCGGGGCCGGCGTTCATCCGCTCTTCGAGGTCAGCGCGCTGCTGGTCGTAGTACTCATCCAGACGGTTCTGGTACTCATCGGCCGCGGAGCCGTCGGCACCACCCTCGGAATCCGATCCGCCACCGCCCAGATCCCCACCGCCGGAGTCCGGACCCGCGACGAGATCGTCCAGCTCCTGGCTGCGCTGGTCGTAGTAGTCCGACAGCTGCTCCCGGTACTCCTCCAGCTCCGGAGCGGGCTTCCCGTTCTCGTCGGTGATCCCGTTGACATCGGAGCGCAGCCGATCGAGGCCGGCCTTCTCGGCGTCGTAGTACTCCTGGAGGCGCTGCTGGCGTTGCTCGGGCGTCGACTCGTCGCCACCGAGATCTCCGCCGCTCCCTTCGGGACCGGACTCCAGCCGTTCCAGGTTGGCGGACTGCTCCTGGTAGTAATCGTCCAACAGGCTCTGGTACTCCTGCTGCGCTGGGGTGAGCGTTTGGCCGTCGTCGGTGCGGCCGTCACCGTCGGGATCGGGCGACTCCTTCATGAGGCGGTCGAGGTCGCCGGTCTGCTCGTTGTAGTACTCCTCGAGGCGTCGCTCGTACTCCTCCGCCGACGGTTGGGAGCCCTCGCCGCCGAGATCGCCGCCCCCGCTCTCGGGGCCGCCGTTCAGCTGCTCGTCGAGATCCCTGGTGGCCTGGTCGTAGTAGTCGTCGATCGCCTGGTTGTAGCGGTCCTCCGACGACCGGTTCCGGTTGCCGGAACCGCCGCCGCCTCCTCCGCCGCCCAGCTGCCCACCGCCGCCCACCGGTGGGGGCGGGGCGTTCATCTCCTGTTCCAGCTCATCGGTCTGCTGGTTGTAGTAGTCGTCCAGCGTCTGATTGAACCGGTCCTCCGAGGTCGGACCGTCCCCACCGTCGCCGTCGAGATCACCTCCGCCACCGAGGTCACCCCCGCCACCGTCGGGTCCGGCGCGCAGCTCATCGGTCGCGTTCCGGTAGTACTCGTCGAGCGCGTCGTTGTACTCGGCCTCCGACGCCGGACCATCGCCACCGGAATTCCCACCACCGCCCCCGAGGTCACCCTCACTGGCCTCGGGGCCGCTCTCCATCTCGTCGATCATCTTCTGGTAGTACTCGTCGAGCGCGTCGTTGTACTCGCCCTCCTTGGACGGGCCGTCGCTGCCCTCCTCGTCACCCCCACCGCCGCCGGGCGGATTGTCCTTCATCCACTGGGTCTGCTCCTCATACCATTCTTCGAGCGTCCCCTCGTACTCCTTCTGGGCGTCGGACTTGCCATCGTCCCCACCGCCACCGCCGAGGCCACCACCGAGGCCACCGCCGGAGCCCACGGGGGACCAGTCGAGCGTCTTGACCTCGGTCGGCTTGACCTCGATGAATTTATCGAAGTTGTCGGTGTAGCCGTTGGCGATGGTCTGCATGCTCTTGGCGGCACCTGCGGTGAGGTCGTTCAGCCGGTTACGCCAGTCCTGCTTGATCCGCTCCTGGATCTCCTTCCAGGTGTTGGGGTTGTTCGCCTTGCCGATGTCCCCGATCTGGCTGGTGTCATCACCCTTGTTGAGCGTGGCGATGTCACTATTCTCATCGAACCATTTCTTGGTGACGCTCTGGGGATCCCACAAATCGGTGGCGAGCCAGTCATCGTGGAGCTTGCGAATATTTTCACCCTCCGTGAGAACAACCAGGTCCCGGGTGTCCCGGAGGGGTTTGGGGTAACTGGCGGCCTGATGACCGAGATCATTGAAGCGCAGCTGGATATTGCGCAGGTAATCCACGAAGACGTCGGCGGTCGCTCCCTTCAAGGTGTCGCGTGCGGTGGTACGCCACTCCTCAACCTTGCTCTCGGCACCCCTCACCATTGTGACCAGGTCATCGAGCGTCGTGGCGAGGTCGTCCATGGCGGTCGGGCTGAATTTCCTGCCGTCCTTCCCGTTCCATGGCCCCTTGAGGGCGAGCTCCAGGTGGTGGAAGAACGTCCGACCGTCGGGCTCGTCCATGAATTTCTTGTTATAGACGATCCCGGAATAATATGGCGTCGTCTTCGAATCGCTATTCGGTTGATAGCTGGAATCCATCGACCCAGTACCCCTGCGGCTTCCACTCGAGGTGAGGCTCGTTTGTATCCAGTAGTCAAGACCATCCGGGCTTTTCTGGTCGGACCTGAAGCTGAGGAACCAGTCGGCCTTCATGACATCGTCGGGCGACATCATCGGTGGATAGGTGTCCCCCATGTCCGGGTCGGTATAGGTGTTGATGACGTAGTGGAGATCCTTGGGAAACGGCGAGCCTTCGAGATTGCGATCGGCCGGCGCCTTTTCTCCCAGCTCCCCGTCCAGCCCAAGAGGGATGTCCTCTTCTTTCCCTTTTGGCACAACGCCTCCTCATTCGTTCTCCACGGCACCACTCAACGCTCACCCCGGACGATTCAGAGCACCACCGGGGTTCCCACGGTCACTTTTCGTCGTCGCCGTCGGATTCGCCATCATCACCGTCGGAGTCGCCATCGTCGCTGCCGGAGTCTCCCGAGCCGGCCCTTACCGACGCCGCGTTCCCGGGGTCGATGAGTTCCGCGAGATCGCGTGCGGTGATCACCGCGTCATCCTCGGCGTCCTCGAACCGGATGTGCGCCTGGTCCAGTCTCCTGTCCAGCTCCTCGAACTGATCGATCAGGACGTTGAGCTGGTCGCGCATCTTCCGCACGTTGGTGTTCACGGCCAAGGCGAACTCGCCCGCGGCGGGGAAAATGTCCGCGTTCCCCGCACGGATACGTTCGACCACCGATGCATTCTCGCCGTCGTCGATGTAGCCGTTCAGGGCAGACCTTTGCTCCTTCAGGTCCTTCAACATCGGGAGGATCTTGTCCTTCCGGAAGTCGTCCATGTAGCCGAAGGTGATCTCGGTGCTTTCGGCCATCGTCTGCTCTCCTCACTCTCCGGCACCCGGGCCGGGACCGGCGTCGGCCCCGGCCCGGGCGGGCGGCGGCTACATGTTCTGCGAGACCCATTCGAGGGACAGCTTGTTGTCGGTGTTCTGGTAGTTGTCACGGATCATGATCAACGCCTGCTCGGCCTTGGTGAGCAGGAACTCCATGTCCTGCACGTTGAGCCGCCACTGGGCCATGCTGGTGTCATAGTTCTCGGCCGTGGCACCATCGAGCTCACCGCGGACCGTGGACATCTTCATGGCCAACTCGTCAAGGGAGTTGCGGATGTCCTGGGTACGAGCGCGCAGATCGAACGCGGAATCGTCCATGCCCGCGTAACGGACGGAAAAGTCACTCATCGGCTGCTGCCTACTTTCGCTTCCGGGGCCACCCACAGGGGCGGTCGTCGCAGGGAGGAGGGGGAAAGCGCTCAGATGGGATCGCCTTGCTCCGCTCAGCCGCCCTGGTTGGGGTTGAGCTGGTTATTCCAGGTGGAGGAGAGCACGAGGTTCTCGTCTTCCAGGTTCAACATGCCTCGCGTGGTACCGCCGAAGGTGCCGATCATGTTGTTCATGCCGTTGACGATCAGCCGCAGCTCCTCCAGCCACTTCACCAGTGCGGTCTCATAGCCCTGCTCGGCGCCGCCGACCCAGGTGCTCTTGAGGGAGTCGCGCAGGAAGTCGACCTTGGTGTAGACGGCGTTGCACTCGTTGTAGGCCGTCTCCATCGCCATCCGGCCCGTGCTCATGCCGTGTTCGGTACTGGTGGTCTGGACCATGTTCACCTCTCCTTTCGGTTAAGGGGTACTGGACCCCGATCGTGGTTGCGTGGTGGTGCGGTCAGGTTCCCTCCCGCTCGCCGCATCCGGCCGCGGCGGGCGGGGCGGCCGTCGCCGGAACCGGCTGGGCAGCGGCCTCGGCCGACATGAGCGGCCCGGTGGGCAGCAGGCGCAGCAGCGAGGTGGGAACGCGCGCGGCGGCCTCGGCCGAGTAGCCGAGTTCCCCAGCGGTGTCGGCGGACGGCAACGGGTACTTGGTGGCGGCGTCGGTCACCAGGTAGTAGGTGGGATCCGAGGCCGATCCCCCGGTGGGCTCGGCGCGGACGATCGCGCCGGTCCCCGCGGGGATGCCGATGAGGTCGGCGGTGGGACAGCCGTGGGCGGTGTGGGGCCGGTCCTGGACCGGCCAGGCGCTCACCGCCTCCAGCGGATGTAGGACGAGCTGAGCGTCACCGTCGGCGGAGACGCGCATGCACGGCGCCTGCCCGTCGGTGGCCGCCGGCTCGGGCGGGGTGACCGGGAGCCCGTCGTCGATGGCGGCCGCGTTCTCGGCCAGGTTGCGCTGGACGTCTGCGGCGTTGAGCGCGACGGGTTCAGGTGCGGCGTCACCGTAGGCGTCGTCGGTGATGCGCGTGTCGGCGAGTGCCAGCCGAGACTGGACGGCGCTGACCGGGACCAGGCCCCCGCCGCCGAGCAGGTAGTACTGGTCGGCGTCTCCGTCGCCGCGCACCACGAAGACCTGGCCGGTGACACGCCGTTCGCCGCCGATCTCAGGGCTCTGTTCGCCGACCCCGCCGGGGACCTCGGGGGCTGCGAGGTCGCCCCCGGATGGAACCGAGTCGAGGAACGCGCGGCTGACGCTCCGGGCCGGGCTGGTGCCGTAGCCCAGAGCTTGGAGAGCACCGTTCTCCTCGTCCAGGCGCAGCCGGGTGCCGTTCCAGAGCAGGTGGTGATCGTTGTCGGGGCCTTCGACCAGTACCGCGAACTCGGTGGGCAGGGCGCCGTCGTCGGGGGTCGCGTCGATGGACAGGGCGGTTCGCGGCTCGCCGTCCTCCTGCGCCGGGGGAACCGCGCACACACGCCAGAGGGCCGAGGACATGGTTTCGGCGTCGGGCAGGGAATCGGGAGCGCCGGGGATGCCGACGGGGCCGCCCTTGGGGACCCCGGCCAACGAATCGGCGCTGACCGAACGGACGGTCATCTGACTACCTTGGACCAGCCGGGCCGAGGCGTAGTTGGCGACGGGGCGCAGGACGCCACCGGAGTAGAGGTAGGTGGCGCCGGTCTCGCGTTCCAGGACGAGGGCGCCCTCGGTGCGCCAGGAGGTATTGCCTCCCGGGAAGATCAGTCCGAAGACCAGGAACCCGACGCACAGCAGGGCTGCTATGGCCAGCCCGATGAAGGCCCCGCGCCGGGTGCGCTGCATGGGTGCGTCGATGGCGTCGGGGTCGGCCTCCAGCATGGCGGTGCCCAGGCGGCCCACCATGAAGTTGTGGGCGACGACCTGGTCGCGGCGCGTCTGCACTGCTCAGCCCCCGATCCCGCGGAGCAGGCCGAACAGGCCGAGGTTGCCGAAGACCAAGCAGACCATGGCGATGGCCGCGAGGAGCTGGATGATCTCGGCGGCGCGACCCCAGTGGGGCAGGCCGCGCCTGCCCGGGATCGTCCACGCCAGGACGGTGAGGCCTGCGGCGACGGCGAAGACGCCCAGGAGGGCCAGCGACCTCCACAGAGTACTGGTGTCGGCCACGGCGGCGATGACGATGAAGGCGAGGCCGACGCAGGCGGGGGCCGTCAGGGAGAGCTTCTGCCAGGCGTCCGCCAGGCCACGGCTCTGCAGCAGCAGGACCAGAGCCACCACCACGCCGAGGGTGACCGGCAGCCAGCCGGGCCCCGAGGCCAGGATGAGTAGGGCCACCACGTGGAGCGCGCCGGTGGCCGCGAGCACGGCCCCCTGATAACTGTCGGCCAGCGCGGTGCGGTCGAGGACGTCGCGCGCGGGGTGGGGGTCGATGGCCTCCTGGAGCTGCTGTGGGTTGGACGGCAGCGGGGGCAGCCGCAGCCCCGAGATACGGAAGCCGATGGCGGGGGCGAAGGTGCCGAGCAGGATCGCGAGGGCGCTGACGGCCCCGGCGATGCCGGTCATGGTCAGACCGGGCGCCAGCATCAGCGTCACCGCGGAGACCGCCCCGAAGACCTCGAAGACGATGAGACCCGCGAAGAACGGAACGGCCCCGGCGACGGCCGCCAAGCCCAGGACGGTGGCGCCCGCGCCGGCCATGCAGGCCGCGAGGGCACGGGCGCCCAGAAGGGGCACGCCGGGATCACCGGTGGGGATGGCGGCCCCGGCCAGGCCCGTGTAGAGCACGGCGGCGGCGGCCAAGCCGGTGGCGGCGGTGAGGTCGCCCATCGCCCGGGACGCGGCCCACGCGCCCAAGAGCAAAATGACGGCGGCGCCGCCCGCGATCAGGGCGGTGAGCCCGTTCATGCCGCCCATCGCCAGCAGGACGAACCCGGTGAACAGGGTGAACAGGCTCAGCGCGTGCAGCAGTCGGCGGGTGTAGGTGGGGCGCCAAGCGTGACTGCGCTCGGCCATACCGGTGGCCACGCCGTCGATGAGGTCGTCGAAGTGCAGGGGCGGGAGCTGGTCGCGGCGCGGGCGCAGGTAGAGGGTCTCACCGTGGTAGAGACCCAGGGTCTGTATGGTGCCGTCCTCCTCCAGGGCGGGCGAACCGAGTTGCTGGAGGACCCAGCCGTCGTGTTCGAGCCCACCCTCGTCGAGGTCCTCACCGCCATCGCCTTCGGCGTAGAGGACGATCGTGGGCAGTAGCTCGGCCAACGGAACGTCGCTGGGAACCGCGATCTCGAAGGTGCGGTCCGGGGCACGGATGACGAGTCGGCAAAGGTCGGGGGCGAAGGAGTCGCTCATCTGGTTCTTACTACTCGGGACGCAGGCGGGATCACCGATGGTGCTGTCTCGTGCTACCCGGGGGAGGAAGCGGACACTACACTCGGTAACTGGCAGGAAACCTCATGATCCAACGACTTTCGCAACGGTAACACCGTCGGACCGAAATTGGCACCATGTGGGAATAAATGTTGTGTCCTGTTGGCTTTATGTTGGTTTGCGGACATAATTCTGGTTCCCGCCAGGAACTGACACCCGTGTGCGGCCCTCTCCGGACCCTCCGCGCCGCCGATCCCCGCCTCAACCGCCAGGAGACGATCGCCTCCGTGAGCACCATCCTCGTCCGCCGACCGTCCCGCCGCCCCGGGCCGGACATGCCTGACGGAGAGTTCCAGCTCCAAGAGCCGCCCGAGCTCCCCGAGGAGCAATCGACCATGTCGGCGGTGTTCAACTACCTGCCGATGGCCATGACCTCGATGGCGATGGTCCTGCTGTTCATCCGGCCCGGTGCCCAGGGCAGTGCCGTGAACACCTTCATGCCCTACGTCGCCGGCGGGATGATGCTGCTGGGCGCCGTCGCCATGCTGGTGGGCCAGTACGTGCGCGCCCGCAGCGAGCGCAAGCGTCAACTCAACGGCGATCGCCGCGACTACCTGCGCTACCTCACCCAGAGCCGAGCCAAGGCGCGCGAGGTCGTCACCTCCCAGCGCGACGCCATGCTGTGGCGTGCCCCCGCCCCCGATGCCCTATGGGCCCTGGTGCGTACCTCCCGGCTGTGGGAGCGCCGCTCCACCCACGATGACTTCGCCGAGGTCCGGCTGGCGGTGGGCGAGCAGGCGATGCGCATGCGCATCGCCCCGCTGTCCACCAAACCGGTCGAGGACCTCGAACCGCTCAGCGCCCACGCGCTGCGCCGCTTCATCCGGGCCTACGCCACCGTCGAAGACCAGCCCGTCGCCGTCTACCTGCGCGGATACGCCCGTATCTCGCTAGAGGGCGACGCCGAGGCCTCACGCGCCATGGTGCGCGCCATGATCGGCCAGCTCGCCGTCTTCCACGCACACGACGAACTGCGCATCGCCGTGTGCGCAGCCGACGAACACCTCGCCGCCTGGGACTGGGTCAAGTGGCTGCCCCACGCGATGCACCCCACCGACCGAGACGGTGCCGGCCCCGTCCGGCTGATCGGCAGCGACCCCGACGAGCTGGAGCGCATCATCGGCCCCGACCTGGCCGACCGCTCCCGCTTCGAGCCCGGCGGTTCCCCCTCCCGCGAAGAGCCCTTCATCGTCATCGTCGTCGACAGCGGGCGAGCGCAATCGGCCACCCGGTTCGACTCCGGCGGCTACCGCAACACCGTCATAGTGCACATCGACGACCCGCTGCCCTGGGACGGCACCCCCTTCACCCTGGGGCTGAAGGTTGAGCCCGACGCTCTGGAGGTGGTCGGCCAGGACCACAGCGGGCGGCGCACCCTCACCCCACTGGGCCGCCCCGACACTCTCAGCCCCGCGCGCGTCCACGCGCTGGCCCGGCTACTCGCCCCCTACCGCATGAGCATGGCCATCGAGGTGGTCGAGCCGCTGGTCACCGACTTCGAGCTGACCTCCTTGCTGGGGATCCCCAACATGCACGTCCACGACACCGAGCGGCTGTGGGGCGACCTGCACCAGGACTCGCGACTGGCGGTGCCCATCGGCGTCGAGGAGAACGGCGCCCCCCTCGAACTCGACCTCAAGGAGTCCGCGCTGGGCGGAATGGGCCCGCACGGCATGCTCATCGGCGCCACCGGCTCCGGTAAGAGCGAACTGCTGCGCACACTCGTGCTGTCACTGGCGCTCACCCACTCCCCCGATACGCTGAACTTCGTCCTCGTCGACTTCAAGGGCGGCGCGACCTTCATCGGCCTGGACAAATTGCGCCACACCTCGGCCCTGATCACCAACCTCGCCGACGAGGTCACCCTCGTCGAACGCATGCAGGACGCCCTGCACGGTGAGCTGATCCGCCGCCAGGAGCAACTGCGCGCCGCCGGCAACTTCAGCTCCGTCCACGAGTACGAGAAGGCCCGCCAGGCCAACCCGTCGATGGAGTCCATGCCCACGCTGTTCGTCGTGGTCGACGAGTTCAGCGAACTGCTGGCCGCCCACCGGGACTTCATGGAGCTGTTCGTGATGATCGGGCGCTTGGGCCGCAGCCTGGGCGTGCACCTGCTGCTGGCCTCCCAACGCCTCGACGAGGGCCGGATCCACCAGTTGGAGAGCCACCTGTCCTACCGGATCGCGCTGCGCACCTTCTCCGCGATCGAGAGTCGCAGCGTCCTGGGTGTGCCCGACGCCCATCAGCTCCCCCCGGCGCCCGGAAACGGGTTCCTCAAGACCGGTACCGACCAGCTGACCCGGTTCAAGGCCGCCTACGTCTCCGGTGCCTACCGGGTACGTCGACGCAGCGGCCCCCAGGCCACCGCGGCCACCGAGATCGTCCCCTTCCTGTCGGGCTACGTCGCCGACCGCTCCCCCACCCCGGCGCCCGAGCCCATAGCCGAAGGAGAGGAGGACGAAGACACCGAGAGCCTGCTCAACGTCGCCTTGGAGCGTCTGCACAATGTAGGTCCCCCGGCACGACAGGTCTGGTTGCCGCCGCTCGGCGTGCCGCCCACCCTGGACGAACTACTCTCCATGATCGGCCGCCCACTCCCGGACAGCGGTCCCGCGTGGTCGTCCGAACCGCTGCTGGAGGTCCCGCTCGGCGTCATCGACCGACCCTTCGAGCAGCTGCGGCTGCCACTCAAGGCCGAACTGCTCGGCGCGGGCGGCAACATCGGCATCGCAGGCGGCCCCCAGAGCGGTAAGAGCACCATGCTGGTCACCTTGATCTGTGCCCTGGCCCTCACCAACACCCCCGCCCAGACGCAGTTCTACGTACTCGACTTCGGCGGCGGTGCTCTCCAGGCGTTGCGCGGCCTACCCCACGTGGGCAGCGTGGTCGGGCGGATGGACACCGCCCGTATCAACCGGACCGTGTCGGAGATGATGGAGATCATCACTCATCGCGAGCAATTCTTCGCCGAGCACGGGGTGGACTCGATGGCCACCTACCGGCGGCGCCGCGCCGCCGGGGAGTTCTCAGAAGAGTCCTACGGCGACGTGTTCCTGGTGATCGACGGCTGGTCCACGATCCGCCAGGACTTCATGGACCTGGTCACCCCGCTGACCCAGCTCGCCCAGCGCGGGCTGAGCTACGGCGTGCACCTCGTCGTCGCCTCGCCCCGCTGGGCCGACATCCACTCCGGGGTGCGCGACCTGCTGGGCAGTCGCTTCGAACTACGGCTGGGCGACGCCGTCGACTCCAACGTCAACATGCGCAAGGCCCAGACCGTGCCGCGGATCGCGGGACGGGGCCTCACCCTCGACCAGTACCACTTCCTGACCGGCCTGCCACGCGCCGATGGCGTCGGCGATCCGGTCTCGCTCTCGGTGGGTGTCACCGAGCTGGTCGGCCGAGTGACCGGGGCCTGGAGCGGTCCCAGCGCCCCGCCCGTGCGCACCTTGCCGACCCGGCTTCTGGCCGCCGAACTCCCCGCGGCCGAACTCACCGAGTTCGGCGGGATTCGGATCCCACTCGGCTTGGAGGGACGGGGCATGCGCCCGTTCTGGCACGACTTCTCCACCACCCCGCACCTGCTGGTCATCGGTGATACCGAGACCGGTAAGACCACGCTGCTGCACCACATCACCAACGCCGTCCGCGAGCACTACTCCGCCGAGAGCGCACGAGTGGTGCTGGTGGACCTACGCCGCCAACTCTTCGACGCGATTCCCAAGGAGCAGCAGCTCGGCTACGCGGTGTCGTCGGAGAGCGCTCGCGAGATGATGGGCGCCGCCGCGCACGCCATGAAGGCTCGACTGCCCGGGCCCGACATCACCCCTGACCGGCTGCGCCGCCGCGACTGGTGGAGCGGCCCGGAGTTGTTCATCGTCATCGACGACTACGACCTGGTCTCCGGCGCCGGGGGAGGAAGCCCGCTCGCGCCGATCATCGAGATGCTGCCGCAGGCCGCCGACATCGGCATGCACCTCATCATGGCGCGGGCCGCGGGCGGCTTCAGCCGCGCCACCTCCGACCCTGCGATTCGGTCGCTCATCGAGAGCAACACTCCCAGCATCCTGCTGTCGAGCCCGCCATCGGAGGGCGTGCTCTTCGGCAACGTGCGCGCCCAACGCATGTCGCCGGGCCGGGCCCTGTGGATCTCCCGCCGCGATCCGGTCCCGGTCCAGCTCGCGATCGCCGAGGGCATGGAAGAAGAGGACTGAGGTCGCGGGGCCGACACCTCACTCGAAGCCTCGGCCCCACGGTCCGGGATCGCCGAGGGGAGTCGGCCCTTCCCACGTGCGAACTCACCCCGGTCACCTGACAGCTTATGGAGTGCCCCATGACCTTGTGGAACAGGACGGCCCTGGCAGTGCGGTTCGCGACCGCCGCCGCGCTGTCCGCCGCCTGCGCCGGCTTGGCGGCCGCCCCCGTCTCGCCCGCTTCGGCGGACACGGCGCAGCCTTCCTCGGAGGCCTCCCCGAACGGAGCCGCGGAGCCGGAATCGGAGGCACTTCCCGCGATCGGCGTCGCACCCGACGGAGAGTGCGTGGCCGCCTCGTCCACGGTGGTGTCGGAGAAGCCGTGGACTACCCCGCTGCTCGATTTGACCAGCGCCTGGAACCTGTCGGAGGGGGACGGCGTCACCGTCGCCGTCCTCAGTAGCGGAATCGACGCCGACGCCACCGCGCTCAGCATGGCGCTGGTCGACTCCGGTGGCGACGATTGTCGAGGATACGGTACCTTCCTGGCCGGGCTGATCGCCGCCCGCGCGCAGAACGGCAGCGGGCTGAGGGGGGTCTCCCCGGGCGCACGGGTGCTCGACGTCCCCGTGACCAACGACCAGGGTGCCGCCACCGCGGGCGACATCGCCGACGGCATCGACACGGCGGTCGGCGAAGGAGCCCAGGTCGTCCTGATCGGTGCGGCCATCGCTGAATCCAGCCGCGCACTGGAAGCAGCGGTGGACACCGCCACCGAGGCCGACGTGCTCGTTGTGGCACCCGCCACGGTCGCCGCCAACGGTATTTCCTTCCCCGCCTCACCGGGAAACCACCCTGAGGCGGTCAGCGTGGCCGCCGTGGGGGTGGAGGGCACCCCTGTCGCCGGATCCCCGGCGCTGGACTCCAACGGTGTGCCGGCGCGAGTGGACCTGACCGCCCCCGGCGACCTGGTCATCAGCGTCGGGCCAGGGGGAGACGGACACTTCGTGGGCTCCGGGGACGTCGTCGCGGCCGGATTCGTCGCAGGCACCGCCGCCCTCCTGCGCTCCTACGACCCCGACCTGTCGGCATCCGATGTCCGAGAACGGTTGTTGGCCACCGCCTACTCCTCGCCCTATGGGCGCGGTGACACGATGCGCGGCAGCGGGCGAGTGGACCCGGTCGGCGCACTCACCACCGCTCCCATCATGTCCGGGGAGAACCCCTCCCCGGGTACGGCGTTCGTGTCCGACCCCGGACCGGGCGAGGTGTCCCTGCCCGGCACAATGGCGGTGGTGGGCGGCGCGGTGGCACTCATCCTCACCACCGTCGCCGCCGGCGCGTTGGTCCCCCGGGGCCGCGAACGCGCATGGCGGGCCGCCCGCTCCGGAGAGCGTCGGGCGCTGGACCCGGCACCCAAGCATCCATCCTGATCCATGCCCCGGCCGCGTATCCCACTCTCCCCGGAACCGGTCGCCCCTCACGCTTCTCCCCTGGAGATCGTGCTCGTCATCGAACCTCTCCCGGACCCGATCCACTTCCGGCATATACGTGGTGGTTCAACCGAAAAGCGCGTCGATGAGCTCCTGAAGCGTGCTCCCCAGCGCGCTGATGCGGTACTCGACGGCGACCGGCCGGGTGCCGATGACCACTCGTTCGACCATGCCGTTGCGCTCCAGCCGACGCAGCGTCGTGGTCAGGGCCTTCTGCGACGCGGGCCCTCGCAGAGCTTGCCGAGCACCCGGTCCAACCGCTCACGATGCTCACCGGCGATCTGGGAACGGCCGGATCGGGCAAGGGTGATTTCGTCCATGCGGAGGCCACCCTCGACCGAGACGCGCGCCCGGTGGGCCCTGCATCGATCCGACGGGGGTCGGCCCCGCATCGTCCGTTCCGGACCTCTGAAGGGCGGGGCGCCCAACCGGAAGGGTAGGCCCGGTTGCGGGGTACCGAGGCCGGGAGACTCCCGCGCCCCGGTCACCAGGACCGGAAGGACTCCGAGTAGGCGAAGGGATCCGACGCGGACGGCGAAGGTTCGGGGCTCAGACGTGGCCCCGGTCCTCCACCGGCTCCATCCTCCGTTCGCGCGGCGTACCGGCGGCGGGGGTGAGCAGCACCGCCACGATGACCAGCGCCAGGACCATGATCATGGCCGTGCGAAGACCGAATTGCTCGCCCAGGATCCCCAGGACGGGCGGGCCGACCAGGAAGGCGATGTAGCCGATCGTGGCGGCGAGGGAGACCCGGGCCGCGGTCTCGGCCCCACTGGTTTCGCGCCCGGTGTCGCCCGCCGCCGACAGCGCGACCGGGAAGCCGAGTGATGCGCCCAGGCCCCAAAGCACCACCGAGACCACGACCCATGGCTGATGGTCGATGAAGATGACCCCCGCCATGCCGAAGGCCCCGATGACCGCGCTGGCGGCCAGCACCGGGGCACGACCGAACCTGTTGACGAACGAACCACCGACGAAGCGGCCCAGTGTCATCGCCATGGCGAACACGGCGAAGACCGCCGAACCCCAGGCCGCGTCGAACCCGTGTCCGTCGACCATGACCAGCGGCAGCCAGTCGTTGGCCGTCCCCTCGGCCATCGCCAGGGCCAGGATGACACCACCGATGAAGAGCAGACGGGTGTCCCGCCACGGGGCCGCCTTCGGTGCGGGTTCGGTGGCGGTGTGGACGGCCGGCTCTCGACGGCCGAATCCGGCGGGGATGTGTCGGGTGCTCAGCGCCAGCCCGGCCAGGATGAGGGCGCTCGTCAGGCCCATGTGGGCGACGACGGGGAATCGCAGGGCCGTCATGAGCATGCCGAAGCAGGCGCCGACGACCGTCCCCAGACTGAAGAACCCGTGCATGGCGGGCATGACCGACCGGACCAGCAACCGTTCGACCTCGGCGCCCTCGACGTTCATGGCGACTTCCCCGCCACCCATCCCGAGCCCGAAGAGCGCCAACCCGAACGCGACCAGCGCCCCGTTACCGATCGCCGCTCCCAGGCCCACGATGCCCACACCCAAGGTGATCGACAGCATGCCCGCCACGATGATCGGTCGTGTCCCGAACCGGGAGACCAGTGGCCCCGCGCTCAGGATCCCGACCATGGACCCCACCGAGAGCCCGAACAGGATGAGCCCCATCTGAGCGGTGTTGGCGCCCACGAGGTCGCGCACGTCGGGTGTACGGGTCACCCACGACGACATCCCCAACCCGGGAAGAAGGAACAGCACGAACAACGCGTTGCGCCGCTTGAGCGCGGAATGGGGCATGCGGTCGACCTTCGAGCGGTGGGAGGTTGGGAAGTCGGAGCCAGGAGGCGTCCAAGAGTGTACAAAAGTACGCACTTGGTTCCGGTGAAGTCAACCGCCTAGAATCCGGCCCATGCCGAGAAGCCGCCGGGATGTTCCGAACGACCCCGACCGAAAAGCCCGCATCCTCGACGCCGCCCTCGAAGTCATCGCAGAACATGGCGTGTACCGCACCACGCACCGACGCATCGCCACCCGAGCCCGGGTGCCCTTGGGTTCGGTGACCTACCACTTCACCAACCTTGACGACGTCCTGGCCCGTGCCTTCACCCGACTCGTGGATCACATGTGCGCCCAATACCGGGAACGTCTGGAGAACGCTTTCTCCCGCGCGGAGGCCGAGGACGCGGTGGTGGACCTGATCTGCGGCCCGACATACGCGCCGAAGGAACAGATGGTGCTGCTCTTCGAGATGTACGCCTACGCCCACCACAACGATGCCGTCGCGGACCTGACCCGGTCCTGGCTGTACACCGGCCGGGAGAGCCTCAGACTGCACTTCTCCCCGAACACGGCGAAGGCCTTGGACGTGCTCATCGAGGGGTGGCCCATGCACGCCACCTTCGAGAGGACCCCGCCGGAGAGGAAGGTTGTGGCGGCGGCGGTCCACGCGATCAGCGCGGCGATGGATACCAGAGAAGCGGAGGCTAATGATCCGAAGGGGACGAACAACCCTTCCTGACCGCTACTGACGGGATCAGCGCTGCGGACGGGTGACCGAGCCGAGCCGGGCGGGTCGGGGCAGGGGGTCGGGGACGGTCGGAGACGCGGAAGGCTGGTGGGGTTTCGGCTTGTTGGTGGGGC
>NZ_BCSH01000050.1 GCF_001570765.1 Nocardiopsis listeri NBRC 13360
AGGCGCCCCACCAGCAGCCCGAAAACCCCGCCCAACCACCGGCAGACTCCCGACCTCAGGCGCCCCACCCACACACCCGATACCCGCCCAACGCCCTGAAACCAAAGGCTTCAGATCCGCTCCATACCCCGGACGCGCCAGGGAGTGGCCAGGGCCGATATCGCGGTGGCCGTGACCGCCCGACCCGGTCCGCGTTGTGCGCCCATGGTCTCCTCCTCCGATTCGCCAGACTCGTGCACGAGTCTGGCGAAGGTGGGACCTCGACACCTCCCTCCGGTGAGGAATCCACCGACCCGGGAAAGGGAGATCAAAGCACGCTCGGGCAGGTGGTGTCCTCACCAGGGAGCCCACCGCCGAGCAGGTAGGTCTCCACCGCGTTGTCCACGCAGGCGCGGCCGGCCCCGTAGGCGGTGTGGCCGCCGCCCTCGTAGGTGAGTAGGCGAGCGGAGCCGAGCTGCTCGGTCAGCTCCCGCGCCCACGTGTAGGGGGTGGCCGGGTCGCCCAGGGTGCCTACGACCAGGATCGGCGGGGCCATCGGGGCGCTGATCCCGGTAGGCGTCGCCTCGGTGTCGGGCCAGGTGGCGCAGGGCAGCATCCGCCACACCTCGGTTCCCCCGAAGAGCGGTGAGGCGGCCTCGGCCTCACGAGCGCCTTGGAGATAGTCGTCGATGTCGGTGGGTCGGGGGTGGTCGGCGCAGCGCACGGCGATGTGCGCGGCCTCGTCCGCGCCGGGTGGCGTGTCGGCGTCGTCGCCGCGCAGGCTCGACAGGTAGTCGGTGACGAACCCGTCGCGTTCGTCGCCGGCCAGGCCGGCGAGCAACAGGGCGGTGCCCGGCCACAGCTGTTCGGTGTGCAGCGAGCCGCGCAGCAGGTCCAGCAGGGCGTACCGGTCCAGGTCACGGCCATCCACGCGCAACGGTTCGGTGTCGAGGCCGTCCAGGAGGGTCGCCAGCTCCTCGGACGCGGTCTCCATGCCGGCGAACGGACATTCCGGGGCACTGTCCAAGCAGTAGGCCATGAACGCCTCCCAGGAGGTCTGAAGCCCTGCGGTCTGTTCGACGGTGCCGGTGATCAGGTCGTCGTCGATCGCAACCGCCCCGTCCAGGACCAGCGCGCCGGAGCGTTCGGGATACATCTCGGCGTACAGGGCACCGATGGAGGTGCCGTAGGAGTAGCCGACGTAGTCCAGCCGTTCCTCGCCCAGAGCGTCACGCATCAGGTCGAGGTCGCGGACGACGTTCACGGTGCCCATGTTGAAGAGGAAGTCCTCACCCACCGCGTCGACGCAACCGGTGGTGAAGGCGTGCGCGACCCTCTGCAACTTCTCCAGGGCTCGGTCGGGCAGGTCGTCGGGGTCCATGCCACGGATCCGGGCCAGGAGACCGTCCAGGTCGGCGTGGCCTCGGCAGGTGAATCCGCCACTGTCGCCCACCCCTCGGGGGTCGAAGGAGACCAGGTCGAAGTTCTCCCGCACACCGCGACCCAGGGGCAGGGCGCCGGCGAGGAAGGTGTCGATCCCGGAGACACCCGGACCGCCGAAGTCGAATACGAGCGAACCCCGGCTCACGCCTTGGGCGGGTTGGCGGATCAGCGCCAGTTCGAGGAGTTCGCCCTCGGGGTCACCGTGGTCGACGGGGACGGTGACGCTGCCGCACTCCAGGCGGGCGCGCCAGTCCGGGTCGCCCTCGGTCGGTCCGGCCTCGGCGAGTTCGTCCTGTTCGAGGCAGGGTTCCCATTCGATGTGCTGTCCGTGGAAGGGGTGGGGGCCGTCCTTGACGTCGGCGAAGACCACTCCGGGGACGAGGACCAGGGCCGTCACCAGGGCCCCCAGCCCTCGTCCTATTCCACGCACACGCACGCCCGACCTCACTCCTCGTAGTGGAACCACTGGGTTCCCATACTCTGAGTGATCGAGGTCGGGCGTGCGGTGAACATGCCGATCAACCGGTCAACAGTGGCTTTACCCGGCTATTCCGGAAGGCAGGAGTGGTCGCTTTCCGGGACCACGCCCTCCAGGAGATAGGTGTCGATCACCTCGTCCACGCACTCGTTGGCGTCGAATCCGTACACTCCGTGTCCGGCGCCCTCGTAGGTGACCAGCGTGGCGCTGTCCAGCTGGTCGGCCAGGCGCCGCGACCACTCGTAGGGGGTGGCGGGATCCCCTTCCGTGCCGACCACCACGATCGGCGGGGCGTCGGAGGCGGAGAACCCGGAGAGGCGTTCGACGGGCTCGACCCAGTGCGAGCACATCATCCACGGCCACACCATGGTGGAGCCGAACAGCGGCGAGGCCTCGTAGGCGGCCTCGGACGCCTCCCGGTAGGTGTCGAGGTCGGTGCCCGCCTCGGAGTCGGCGCATTCCACGGCGAGCTGGGCGGCGCTCTGGTTCTCCTCGGCTTCCTCCTCGACCATGAACAGGAAGAACATCCAGTACAGGCCGCTCAGCTGGTAGACGGCCTCGGAGAGGTCACCCTGGTTCAGTGCGACCAGCGACGCCTCCAGGTCGGGCCACACCCACTCCTGGTACATGGATTGCATGACGATTCCGATCAGGGCGTCACCATCGATGACGACCTCCTCGTCGTGCCACTCCGGGTCGTCGATGACGATCGGGTCATCGTCCAGGCCTCGAGCCAGGGCGGTCATCGTCTCGGTGGAGCCCTCCGGGTCGTCGAAGGGACAGTCCGAGCACTGTTCGACGAACCTCTCCCAGGTCTCCTGGAAGCCCTCGGTCTGCTCGACGGCCATCCGCAGCAGGTCGATCTCCCCGTCCACCGCACCGTCCAGGACCATACCGCCGACGTTGTCGGGGTACAGCTCGGCGTACAGGGCGCCCAGGTGGGTGCCGTAGGAGTAGCCCACGTAGTGGAGTTCGTCCTCGTCCAGGTTCTCCCGGATCAGGTCCATGTCACGGGCGACGTTGACGGTGCCCATGTTCGCGAGGAAGTCCGCAGCGATCTCATCGACGCATTCTTCGGCGACCTCCTGTGCGATCTCGTCCATCTCGACGAGGTCGTCCTCGGCGATGTCGGCCGGGTCGGTGTCCCAGCTCAAGTACTCCTCCCAAGGGCCTTCCTCGTCCGAGTGGTCCTCCCCACAGGAGATCGGGGTGCTGTCCCCGATTCCGCGCGGGTCGAAGGAGACCAGGTCGAAGGAGTCCCTGATGTCGGAGGTGAACAACTCACCGGTGAGCATCTCCAGGCCGCTGCCCCCGGGACCGCCCGGGTTGATCACCAGGGAGCCTTGGCGGTCCTCGGCCCCTCCCTCGGCAGGCCGGCGCACCAGAGCCAGCCGGACGTCCTCACCGTCGGGGTCGGTGTAGTCGAGGGGGACGTTCATGAGGGTGCATTCCAGGCTCTCCAGCCACTTCTCCTCGGCACCCCATTCGAGAAGCTCCTCGACCTCGTTCGCGTCGTGGCAGTCCTTCCAGGACAACTGCTGGTTGTCGAATCGTTCCAGGCTCGGGTCCGTGTCCTCGATCGAGGCATCGGCCTGTAGGGGTTCCTCCTCGGAGGTGCATCCGACCACCAGTAGCAGGGACAGCGCTACGGAGGTGGAGGTCGGAGCGGGTACGTACCGCACGTGGCGGCTCCGTTCTAGCAAGGGGATGGGGGATGGGGGTGGGGTCGAAACCAACCGTTGGGACGGACGGGCCGCCTCAGAGGTTGCCTACTCATAGGTAACAAATACGACAAACCACTCAACCGGCCGGGCTCACAGCAGACCGACGTCGGTCTCCAACAACGCCGGCGGCACCGAAGGGTCGACCTCCACCACCAGCGGTCGAGTGGGGTCGCCGAACCGGATCCCCTGGTCCCCGACACCTTCGGAGGTACTCTCGGCGATCCAGTCCACCAGCTCACCGGCCCGGGTCACGTCGCGGCCGGGGCGGGTCAGCGCCAGCAGGGTCCCGGCCACGTCGCAGCGCACGCTCAGGTGCGTGGTCGCGGCGAACACGCTCTGCGCCCATCCGCCGGGGCTCACCTCACGACGCGGACCGTCAGGGGTTCTGCGCCGGCGCCAGGCGGGGGCGGCCAGACCCACCGCCCGATCATCGAAGGCCAACACCAGGGAGGGCCGCTCTCGCGCGGTGAGGAAGGCCGATCCGTCGGCCAGGGAGGGATCCCACCAGACCCGGCAGGGACCCGAGGCGGCCTTGGAGAGTCCGCGCGCGACCAGGTCCAGCAGTTCCACCTCGACCTCGTCGAGCGCAGGCCCCTCGACCACCTCGGTCAGGTCCGACGCAAGGGGTTCGTAACCGCTGAGCACCAACGACCAGTCCGGTCCGGCACGTCCGCACAGTCGGTGCCGGCCATGGCGCAGGCACACCACGGACCGGTCGCGGGCCAGCTGGTAGGTGGCGCAGGCCCCGCCGTTGAGGGCGGCCTTGGTCAGTCCCAGGCTCATCGCCTTGGTCCCGGTGGTGAAGTCCACGACCACGGAACGCTCCCCGTCGCGTTCACGGACGATCCACTCCCCCACCGTCGCCGCGACCGCGTCGGGGTCGAAGCCGTTCACCGGGTCGGCGGCCAGACGCACCCGGTCGCGGTACCCCTCGGCGCGCAGGGTGTCGGCGTCGGCGGTGGGCAGACCGGGGTTCTCGACCGCGTACAGGGTGCGGGCGGCGGCCTCGCGCACGTTGGCGCGCAGGCTCTGTTTGGAGGGCAGTACCAGTGCGCGGGAGGGCCGGTGGGCGTGCAGCGCGGTCAACGCGCCCAGGCGGCTGCCGCCCAGCGGGGTGACCAGGAGCGGGCCCTGTTCCGGGCCCGGGTGGTCGGATGGTCCCGGGGCCGGGTCCAGGGGTACGGGTGTGGCCGGCACCGTTCCGCGTCCGCTGTCCAGGGCCGGCAGGAAGGCCCCGCACA
The DNA here is from genome assembly GCF_001570765.1 of Nocardiopsis listeri NBRC 13360. Taxonomy (GTDB): domain Bacteria; phylum Actinomycetota; class Actinomycetes; order Streptosporangiales; family Streptosporangiaceae; genus Nocardiopsis; species Nocardiopsis listeri. The sequence goes on from NZ_BCSH01000050.1 coordinate 4,866, forward strand.
GGGCGTCGAAGGAGGTCACCCGCTCCAGGAAGGCGTCTGCGTGCCACACGTGCACGTTGCGGGCGGACAGGGCCGGGTTGTAGGCGGTGATGCGTTCGCGCAGGTCGTCCACGACCGGCCCGGTGTAGACGAACAGGACCTGGGTCGCCCCACCGAAAACCCGACGCGACTTGGCGATCGTCCACCCGGCCCGGGCGATCACGTCCTCGGCGCGGCTCTTGACCTCCACGCACAGGACCCGGTGGCGGTGGCGCAGCAGCGCGTCGAAATCGGCGATGGAACCACCGGACCGGTAGGGGTCGGCCACCCGGCGCGCGCCCAGCACCTCGGTGTCGGGTCTGCCACCGGTGAGTCGGCGCAGGTGGGCCAGGACGCGTCCCTCCGCTATGACGCCGTTGAGTTCGCCGTCGGGCAGCCGTGGATAGGTCTCGCGTAGCGCTACCTCTCCGCCGGCGAGGTAGCGGCGCACCGGCGCGGGGTCGCGGCGTTGCTCCCAATGGGCTCCGTGGATCGCGGCCAGGGTCGCCAGGTCCACCCCGAGTCGTCCGGGCGGGTCGCTGTGGGGATCGAGGTAGTGGCGTAGCCGGTGCGCCCGGGAGGAGAGGGAGCGTTCGTGGTGCAGGGCCGCCACCACGCTCATGACCTTGGTTCCACCGGTGTAGTCCAGGTGCCAGGGGCGTCCGGCGAGCGCCTCGCGAACCCGGTCCAGGAGCGTGGTGACCGCTTCGGGATCATGCGGGTCCGGGCCGACGCTGAGGACGCGTACGAGGCGCTTCTCGCGCAGTCGCTCCACCGCCTCGGCGACCCGTCGCGCCACGGGCACCGTGCCATCGCTACAGACCAGGAACAGGTGGTCGACGGGGAGGGTCAGCGAGGCCAACAGGGCGGGAGTGGGGTTCTGCCCCACGAGGACGACGGCTGCGCGGGGTTCGTCCACGTTGTCCTCTCTCATTCTCAGGCGACCGTTTCCACCACTTCCCCATTCCTCGCGGATTCGGACATGATGACGAAAGAACGGCAGGCGGTCACCACCCCCTTGCTGTCCCGCACCAGGTCGGAGGGGACCAGGAGGTCGCAGCGCTCGGGGTGCGCGGAGCCGACCACGGAAGAGACGATGTACCAGACACCTTCCTCGGGGTCGGGAAGGTTTGCGGCACGGGTGCGTTCCTCGGACAGGAGGGGGATCCCGTCGATCTCCCGTAGTGGTACCCGGTCGGTCTCGACCCTAGCGGGGCGTGGCGCGCTCTTCCAGGTGCGGATCACCCGCGCCTGCGCATCGATCACTCTTACCTCATGCGGCGTCAGGTTGACCACCCTCATACGTCGGACCTCCCGTTTCCTCTCGCCGACGTGCCTGTTCCAAGGTCTTCACCGCAGTCTCTCGGACACATGCGGCCGGGTGCTCCGCCACTCCTCCTGGGTTTTTTGAGACGGGTGTTTTCTCCTGACCGATTTCATAACAAGAATATGATTCGTCTCTTCAGGGGGCGATCGTCGTCAATTGACTTTCCTCACGTAGAAGCCCTATTTTGTTGTACGACCTCCCGTTGACGCAGGAGTGTCATCAGCTCGCTCTCGACTCACACGCGTTTCCCCGGAAGGGCTGGGGAAGCGTCCCGGCCCCGGACGATCCGGGGAGAAGAGTTCGTGAGCAAGCACCACTGCTCCGCCTGGGAGTTGTACGGGTCGACCACCTTCCTTCGCGTGTTCACCCGCGCGCTGGGGTGTGGCCCCTGCTCCACAGACGGAACCGCTCAGGGCTGCGCCGGCCACACCGAGCAGTTCTGGGACTACATCGACCTGTGCGTCGAGCACTGCCCGTGCCCCGAGCACGGCGGCGACCCGCACGGGGTGGTCGCCATGCGCATGACCCGTGCCCTGCCCACGCCCACCGGGGTGGACCGCATCGCCGCGCACCGGTTGCGCGACGCCTTGGACGACGTACGCCGCGACCGCTCCTACAAGAACCTGCGCCGGGTGTACCCGAGCCCCGCACCCAACGGCAGGGACCGCAGCGCCTTCTCCGAACGCCCCCGCCGGTGGGCCCAGCGCCGCGACGTGTCCCGGGTCGCCACCGACGTGGTCGAGCAGGAGGCCCTGGCCATGCTGGTACTCACCGCAGGTCGGGGCAACCCGGCCGCCGACCTGCCCGAGGACATCTCCCCCGGCGAATCCGTCTCCTTCACCGAGGACGGCAGCGCCGTGCCCGTGGCCGACCTGTACGGGCGCCGGCTGGGCACCGCGTGCGAACCACCCATGGTCTCCACCGCCACCGGCGACTACCTGCTGCGCAAGATGACCGAGCTCGCCTCTGGCAGGGACGCCGACCCCGCGCGCACCCCCGACCAGCGCCGCCGTCTCCTGCTGCGCGGGCTCCTGCCCGAGATCACCGGCGAGGACCTGGCCCGCCGGCTCACCGACGTCCTGTCCCGGATGGCCGCGCTCATGCCCACCCACTTCACCCTGGTTCAGCAGGCCCGAGGACGCGCGCGCAGCGCCCCCTACAACCCGGTCCCGGAACCGGCACCGGACGACGAGGAGGTACCGAGACGGGAGGTCCTGGCCGATCACGAACGCCGCTGGCTGCTCTGGTTGGGTCGGGAACTGGCCGCCGAGGCCCACGGCCATCGGACGGCCTTCGGGGCCGACCCGCAGGGCACACTCGAAGCCCTGCTCGGCCGACTGTTGAGGACCGGGCCCGCGGTCCCCGAACGCTGGAGCGAGGCCCAGGACGACCCCGACCTGCGAGCCGACCTGTTGGACGCCCTGACCGAGGCGATCGTCTTCGGTGACCGATCCCGCTGAGCGAAGCGGTCAGGTCCCCCGCAATCGGAACCGGTCCACCAGTGGCGGCAGGACCGGGTACTCCGCGAAGTGGCGCAACGACATGACCGCGGTCTCCTCCGGGGGCAGCCGATGTCGCCAGCGGGTGGCCAGACACACGTCGACGGCCTGGTCCACCTCGCGCCAGCGCTCGGCCCGGGCGGGCCCGGGAAGCCGGTGGCCGACCAGGGCGACGGAGAAGGCGTCCAAGAACGACCGGACCCGCTCGTGGTCGGCGCGCGCCACACCGGCTTCGGGACGCAGGGACAGGTCGGCGGCGCGGGCTCCCCGATCCACCAGGTACAGCTCGGGGCGCAGGTGGACGCTGCCCATCCCCAGCGACTTGCCCATCCCGACCTTGTGCGCGTGTTCGGGGTCGGTCGGGTCACCGCCGTCCACCGGGTTGTCCAGCAGCAGCGCCCGCATCAGCGCGCCGAGTTCGGCGTCGGTGAGGTTGGTGAAGGTGACCCGAGAGCGCAACACCAGTCCTTCGCGCAGCGGCACGATGTCGCGTTGGGTATCGCGCGGTGGCGGAGCGGACCCGTCGATGGGCACCACCTCCACGTCGAGTTCCTCCTGGGCGCGTTCATCGTAGGGGTGCGGACCAGCGGTGGGCCGGTGTCGGTGCAGGTAGACCTTATAGCCACCCAGTCGCACGTCCCCCTCGTGCGACCAGGTGACGACGTCGGGCCGGTCCCCCGAGGCGGCGTCGGGACCCTGCACCAGGTAGTTGGCGAAACAGCCGCGTTGGGGGGACAACAGCCGCACCCGAAGCGCGGCCAGGGCGACGTCCGCGTCGGTGTCGTTGTCCTCGGCGACGGCGTTGCCGAACTCGATCCGACCCTTGAGCGCCCCGGCCTCCCCCGCGAACACGTCGGTGTCACCGAACATCGCGCGACACACGTCCACGGTGCGCCCGGCCCGGTCCGAACGACGGGGCTCACCGTGTTGGGGGCCCAGCACGTCCGCCGGGACGGCCCGACGGACGGGGTCCTCGTCGCCCACGGCGACGCGGTAGCCGCCCGAACGCCCGAAGGAGACCACCCGACCGGACGCGTCCACGTCGAACCACACCGGTTCCAGGCTCTGCCGGGGCAATCCACCGCCCGGGGTCCCCGCCACCGGGGGCCGGCCCGGATCTCCACCGCTCGCGGAGAGGGTGTCGGGGAAGGCGGCCCGTTGGTAGCCGGTGATCTGCTCGGCCGACTCGAACAGGTCCACCAGGGATTCCGGGACGGGGTGGCGGCCCCCGCGCAGGTCCGGTGGACGGGGGAAGAGGTAGGCGTTGCGTCGCTCTCCCGCCGCCGCGCCGGTCAGCACCAGCAGCGCCCGGATCACGCCGCCCCCGGACGCGTCCGCCGCCGGGTGGGCGCGGGCGTCCTTCTCGGTGGGGGCCACTGCGACCACGCCCCGCCCATGGTGGACCGCGTACACCCAGCGATGCTGCAACCGACCGTGCTGTTCGTGGGCGGTGGGCACGTAGCCCGCGCCACGTGGCGGATCGGGGAACTTCTCCACCCCGAAGTCCCAGGTGGCCACGCTCTCGCGCAGCACGTCGAAGGAAACCTTGAGCGCCCGCCCGCCCGAGGGCTCCGGCGCGGTCGCCGGAAGCTCCACGACGTACCAGAGTTCGTCCTCCGGCGACCGGTACATGAACCCCTGGGCGGTGCGCAGTCCGGTACGACGTTCGCGGTAGTGGGCGTGTTGGCGGGCCATCACATGACGGGCCCGGGTGGACAGCGAACTGTCGGTGTTGTCGGGATCGATGCGCACCGGGGCTCGGAAGAACAGCATGGGGGTGTTGACCGGCCCGGTCTCGCCGCCGGTGAGCATGCGTACGGTGTTGCGGACCAGGCCGCGCAGGGACGTGCCGGGCACGGTCGGCAGCGCCCGCTCACCACAGGGGAGCCGGAGGGAGCGGGCCACCCCGCCGCCGCGCCGGGTCTGCCCGACGAACGTGGGGGTCAGCGTGGTCAGCGTCAGGTCGATCCAGCCGGTGTGCGTGCCGGGGACGGTGCGGTCGTGCGATCGCAGGAGCGCGTCGGTGTCGAGACCGGCGTGCAGGGTCGTGGCGGGCACCGGTTCGTCGGCCAGACGGACCAGCCCGTAGGGCGCCGTGGCCCGGTGCCGGGGCTCCGGCCCTACCTTGGCCATCCGGGACGCCAGGTCTCGGGGATCCGCCATCAGCGTTCCTCGACCAGGTCCCCGGTGCCCACCTCGAACTCCGGACCGGTGGGTTTGGTCCCGGCGCACATTCCGGTGAGCCGGTGGAAGGCCACTCCCACCGCTCCGGTGGCGGGGTCGGCGGCCCAGTACTCTCGTACGGTCAGCCAGGTCCCGGTGCTCTCCAGGGCGCTGCGGCCCGGCGCCGACAAAGGGCGCGGTCGGCCGGAGAAGTCGGTCCAGGGCACGGGCAGGACCGCTTCGGTGCCCGAGGGTTCTCGGGTGACCGTCATCGGCACCTCCCCACCCAGGACGCTCCGGTGTTCGGTGCCGACCCAGCCCTGGAGCAGGAAGGAACGATCGCGGGGGCGCAGCCAATCGGGGAGGTCCCCGACCGCGTCCCTGGCGATCCATCCGGACCCGGCGCCCTCACCCAGGCGGATCTGGGCGTGCGCGGCGAAGACCAGGACCTCCAGGATCCGCCATCGGTCGGCGGCGTCACCGTCGGAGCGTCGCCAACGTTCTCGGGGACAGGCACCGGTGACCCGCCCGTCACCGAACTCGGCCAGGAGCCACTGGGGCCCCGGTGGGGAACCGTCCAGGGTCCGATCCAGCTCGCGACAGCGCACACCGTGGTCGAACACGTCGGACAGGACGGCGTCGATCCGTTCGGGGGTGAGTCGTTCGACGTCGACCCCGACCGGGTCGGGTGGTTCGTGGGCGTGGACGTTCACGGGGTCCCCTCCTCGCTGAGTCGGGTGTGCAGGGCGCGCAGCCGGCCGCGGACGATCTCGCCCTCGGGGCCTTCGGGTTCGTCGAGCGCCGCCATCAGGTCCACGCTGTCCGGCCCGCCCCTCGACCGACCATGGGTGATCAGGTGGGCGCGGGTGACGGTGAGCCGGCCGTTGCCTCCGCCCGCTCCCGCGCCCAGGGTGTCGAGGGGAACGGTGGACAGTTCCCGGACCACCAGGGCGAGCAGTCCGAGCACGGAATCGTCGGGTTCGGGTACGTCCAGGACGACCTCGGCTCCGCCACCGCAGTGCACGTCGCTGGTGAACAGACGGCCGTCCACGGCGTCGCCGAACAGCGAGTCCACGGTCATGCGCGTGGTGGTCAGCGGCGCCCCACCGGCGAGGGTGGGAGTGGCGCGCAGACGGATCCGGGAGGGCCGGGGCGTACCCTGTTCGGCGGGGTCGGCACCCCACCAGTGACCGTGCCATTGTCGCCACCGGCCCGCCGGCGCGCCCAGGTGTTCGGCGGCGTCCCGGGCCAGGCGACCGCCGATCCGTTTGAACAGGGCGAACAAGGCCGTGTCGCCGAGCACCGGCTGTCGGCGCACCTTCCCCTCGTCGGTGACCGTGGGCCGCCACCGGTGGGCGCGGTCGGTCTCGGCGAGCCGATCGGCTTCGGGCACGTCACCGATCATGAGCAGCCCCGGGCGCAACGGTCCGGGCACGAGGGGGTCGGTGCGTTCGGCCACGCGCAGTTCCAGGCGCAATTCGGCCCGATGCCGCGGGTCGGGTCGGGCCGATCGGGCTCCCACGTACGCCGCGGCCGCCTCCCGGCCGTTCTCGCGCAGCCGGGTGTCGAGGAGTTCGGGCAGATCGCGCGGGGGGCCGGTGAGGGCCTCAACGCCCTGGCCCGCCCGTTCTTCCCACGTGCGCGCGTGGAAGTCGAACCACCCGCCCGGGTCGGTGAGGTCGTGCCTGCGTGCGGCCCAGTGGGTGGCGCGGACCGCGCCGTAACCGCGCCCGGTGCGACCACCGATCCGGATACCGGGCCCCTCCCCTGTCAGACCCCGGGTGGCCAGGACCAACAGGGTGAGCAGACGCGCCTCGACGGCGGGATCGGGAACCCATAGACGCAGGTGGCAGGTGAACTCGGTGCCCGCGGGCAGGACCTCCCACTGCCACATGCGCCCCGGGTGCACGGTCCCGGTGGTCGGGTCGACACGGGTGCCCACCCGCACTGTCACGGAGGTGTCGTCGGGCAGGACGGCGTGGGCGTCGTCGAGGTCCAAGGCGCTGGGTATCGGGGCCGCCTCCCCCGCCCCGAAGCCCGAGCTGCCGTCATCGATGCCGAACAGCGAGGTCACGGCCGTCCGATCGGTGCGGGCCAGCAGCTCGTGACGGAGCAGCCCGGCCAGGGTGGTGGCGCGCAGACGCGGCAGGCCGCTGTGCGGGTCACGGTCCAAGGCCAGGTCCACGTCGCTCTCGGCGGCGTGTCGAGGGGTGGCCCGGGCCGCGCCCACATGAGCGTCACCGAGAAGGAGCAGACGGGTGGTGAACTCCCACACCAGACGGTTCACCATGTCCCACCTCCGTCGGAGGTCGTGCTCAGGACCCGGGCTGCCTCCGCCATCCAGGAGGAGACCAACAGCAGGCACAGCCGCGGCGCGGCCTGGCGTTCCCAGGCTTCGGCCCGGGGTGAGAGCCCACTGTCCCGCGCCAGGTCGGGCAGGCCGTCGGGGCGGGCCAGGTCCACGGCGGCCAGCGCGCGGGGGTAGGCCGAGTCCGGCGCGTCGCCGGGGCGGTGGGACCGCCACCACGACACGGCTCTCTCACCTGCGGTCAGATCGCTCAGCCAACGGTGGACGGTGATCCGTCCACTCCGGCCCGAGCGCCTCAGACGGGCCCTTTCCAGGGCGCGCACCGCACGTTCGCGCAGTACCTTGTGCGCCCCCTGCCCTGGGTCCCCGGTCAGGGTGGTGTGCAGGACGGCCAGCGCCTCGTCGGGAGTGCGGTGCGGGTGGGCGACCACTTCGCGCAGCCGACCCAGCAGGCTGGGGGTGAGCGGGGCGAGGGTGGCCGCGGAGGCGCGGGCCAGATCGCGGGCGTGATCACGGACCGGCTGCACGGCGGCGTTCCACAGCAACGCGTCGTACAGGACGGCCAGGTGCGGGTCGGCCGCCGGATCCGGGACGCCGGGTTCGGGCAGGGCCCTGCCGTCGGTCAGGGTCACGGTCCCCGCTCGGCGGGCGGGTATCGGTGTCGAGGGCGGCGCGAACGGTTCGAGGCCGCCCGGCGGGTCCAGGAGAACGAACTGGCCGTACCCGTCCACCGCCCGTTCGCCCAGCGGGTACGCCTCCAGGTCGCGGACCTGGGCGGTGCTCAGTTCCGTGATCGGTCGCAGTCGCACCACCGAACCCGCGGCGGCCGCCCTGCGCTCGGTCATCGGTCCCCGGTAACCGCGGTGGTAGGCGCCCACGAGCACGGACTCGACGTGCGCGGCCACCACCTCGGGTCGAAGACCCGGCAGACGTCGCTCCCAGAGTTCGCGCACCGCGGGTACCAATGCGTGCGGGCGGTGCTGCCCCTGGGCGCCCACCACCATCGCGGGCGAGAGCAACAGCAGGTCGACCTCCTGCCCGGTGTCTCGGGAGCGATCCGCCCGGGGCCAGGCCACCCGATCCGGGGACAAGGGACGGCCGGGGTCCACCGGCCCCACCTCCACCCCGCCATGCGCGCGGGTGCCCCCCGCTCCCAGGGTGAGCGTTCCGCGAGCCGACTCCAGTACCCAAAGGATCCGTTCGGCCAGCGCGCGTAGGAACGCGTGGTCGGGCCCGCTCAGCCGCCATCTGGCCTCGAAGACCTGGCCGGGGTCCAGACTCGTGGTGAAGAACGGCCGTCCCGGTCCGGTCTCCGTGGTCCGCGGTCGACCCAGGTAGCGCTCGGCGGTGGTGCGTACGGTCGCGCGCAGCGACCGGTCCGGGGTGAGGGGGTCGCGCACGGTCTTGTAGGGCAGGCTCGGGTCGTCGGTGCCTCCGGCGAAGGAGTCCACCAGGGCGTCGCCGTCCTTGCCCGGGGTGTACAAGTACGCGGGCGGCGGGTGGGCGACCACCTGTACCCCGGGACGCGCGTGCTGTTCGAGCCGCGGGTGTGCGGGCGAGAAGTGCACGTGTTCGCCACGCGCCACCCACGCGGTGAGTTCCTCGTGCAGACCGGCGCGTGCCAGCGCGGCGGCGAGCATGCCCCGTTGGGCCCGCCCGCTCAGCACCGGGTCGGTGCTGAGCGGGTCGAAGGAGGTGCGGACGGTGACCGAATCGGTGAGGACGTACCGCAAAGGCAGGTAGGCCACGACCGGGTGGCTCATGGTCGGGACCCCCCTCCACGGTCCGGTGCCCCGGCCATCCGCAGGGTGGTGGCGTGCGGGTCGATGTCGCCCGGCGTGGACAGTCGCACGTCGACCCGGCCGCGTCCCCGGGTGGCCTTGAGCCCGATCTGGTCGGTGGCCAGGCACGCCATGGCCAAGCAGCGCCACTCGTCCGTTCCCGCAGGCATGGACCAGGTCAGGGCGGAGACCAGGGTCAGTCCCGGGAGCAGGACCCGGTTGGTGCGCAACCGCCCCGTCTCGGGGGCGCCGTCGGGGCCGACCTCCACCCCCGACTCCAGAGTGGTGTAGGCACTGGTGACGGCGCGCCGCAGGGTGGAACGCAGGGGTCGGGCGCGGCCCGCCAAGGCGTGGGCGACCGCGGCGCGCACGGGGTCGCCGGTGACCGCGTGGCCCACTCTCAGGATCCGATCCGGGCCGTGCGAGCGCCCCTTGCCGAAGACCCGGTCCACCACCTCGCCCAGTTCGGGGGCGACGGTGAGCGCGTCCAGCGCCCCGGCCCGAAGCCGTGCCGCCAACCGGTGTCGGGGCAGGTGCGGCAGGCCGTGCCCGTCGGTGACCACGTCGGTGTCGGCGCCCGTGCCGTCGGCGCTGGCACCGACGAAAAGGGCCGGGGAGACCAGGCGCACCACGATACGATCCGGTGTGCTCACGAGCGCCCGCCCTCCGGCTCCAGGTACAGGTCCATCACGTCGACGGCGTCCAACAGCTCACCGGTGGTCCACCCCTGGGGCAGGGCGACGGGGCCTCCGGTCACTCGGGCACGGCGGGCCAGTTCGGGGGCGGGGTCGACACCGGACTCCAACAGGGGGACCAGGGAGGAGACCAGCCAGCCACGCCTGCGGCTGTCACCGTCCGCCGGCGGGCCGCCGACACCGTCGCCACCGCCGAGATAACGGTCGAGGAAGCGGGTGAAGCCGGCGCCGCTCATCGGCCGCGCGGTGCGCGGCGGGGTGGCCTCCTGGGCGGCCTCCATCCGGCGCAGGACCCGTTCGACCCCGTCGAATCGGGTCGTCCAGGCCACCGTGTGGTCCTCCGCGGCCTTGGGATCGTGTTCGGCGCGGGCCAGCCGATGCGCCTTGGCGACCCGGCACATCGCCTCGCACAGGTCATACCCCAAGGACAGGGGCGCGCCCACCGGCTGCATCGCGACTCCGACACCGACCGTGGGCACGAAGGTGGTGTGCCCTCCGCCCGGCACCCGACGGCCACCGGTGCCGTAGGCTGCGGCCAGGTCCCGGTGCAGGGCCACCCTCGGGTCGTCGACGTCCTCGATCGGTTCGGGGTCGGTGTCCAACCAGTCCAGGGCGTAGCGCACCAGGGCCAGGGCCAAACGGGCGTCGCACAAGACCGTGAGGTCGTCGCCGGCGACCACGATCGGCCGTACCGGCAACCGCACCGGGCCCCCGGGTTCGTGGTCCAGGGCGATGGGACCGCCCGTTCCCTTCCCCGGAACGTGCGGTGCCTCCCCCGGGGCGGCGTGGACCATGGCGGCCACCGCCCGTACCATCGCTCGGGCCAACCCCCTGGTCAGCCCCGCGATGCGGGTGGACAATCCCCTCTGGGCGAGGGCACCGGATCCGGGCCGGTCGGGGTCGCCCACCAGCTCCCGGTACTCGCCCAGGATCGCTCCCAACCCGTTGACGTCGAGGTGCATCACGGCGACCCGGCTCACTCCCCCGTGGTCGCGGCCGAGCCGGTCCACCTCCATCGGCAACGCCAACTCCGGGGATCCGGTGGCGGTGACCGCGTCCGCCAGCCAGGCGTCGCCGTGCGCCCGGTGCCAACGGCGACCGATGCCACGGGCCCCGGCCACGTCGGCGGACACCCGTTCGTGCACCCGGGTGTGGTCCGAACGACTACTGTCCACCGACTCCGCCGGGGCCCCGCTCACCGAGCACACCGCGGTGATCCCGTATCCGTGCGCGGGGGCGTGCAGCGCGGACATGTGGCGGCGGGCCAGGCGTAGGCGCACCGGCAGCACGGCCAGAGCGGAGTCCAGGTCGGGTTCGGGCTCCCCCTGCCCGTAGGGAACGAACGCCACGACCGGGGTGAGCTCTCCGGCGCGGTCTCGAAGCCTTCTCGTGTAGCGGGAGGTGAAGGTACGCGCGGTCTTCGCGTCCGGCAGCACCACGGTGAGGGCGCCTCCGGCGTCACGCAGGGTCAGACAGTCCTCGGGTACCAGGTCGGCCACCCCGTGACGGGCGTCGGAGGTGTCGGTGAGTTCGGCGACCAGCGCGGCCCGTCCGACCGCGTCCAGGATCCGGCGCCCGCTGTAGACGTAGGCCTGAATGCCCCGCAGGTCCACACCGACCAGGACTCCGTGGGCGGGGGGATCGGCCGGTGGCTCGCGGTGGGCGGGGGCAGGGGGCACCGTGGCGGACTCCTTGTACGTGGATGTCACGACGTCGACGCGTCCTTCGGAGATTCCTCTCGGACGGCGACGCCGACCTCACCACGGATACCAGGAGTCACACCACGGCGTCACCCCGCCGGCCCCATCCGGTCACCGGTGATCGACGCACTGTCCGAGAGACGTCTGGGAGGACGCGTCGATGCCCCACCGTCTCCGCCCGGCGCACGTGCACCTCCCCATCTTCGAGAAAGGCCGCCGATGCCGAGCCCGCACCCACACGAACCACTCGGACTTTCCGAACGGGAACGTCCCTCCGCGACCAAGCTCTCCGGTCCCCTCCTGGCTCCGCGGGATCTGGTTCCGCACTTGCGCGATCTGGCCCGCGTCCTGCGAGAACAAGGGGACGAGCACGCTCCGGCCCCTCACACACGGCGGGCTTGAAGGGTGCGAAAGGGTCGGCTCCCACCCCGTCCACCGGGTGGGAACCGACCACTGGGCACCGGCCCCCGCCCTCGGGCGGGAACCGGCGGTTCGGGGGTCAATCGAACAGGGCGCCGCCGAACTCCTCGGCTTCGGCCACAGCGTGGGCTCGGGTACCGCCCACGCGACGCGGCCGGGCACGACGGATCGGGTGCTCGCCGTGACCGTCCCGAGGGGCCGGAACCGCCACGGCGGGGCGGCCACCGGTGACACTATCGACCCGGATGGCACCGAACCCCTGAGCGGTGTACTTACCGATCCCGGTGAGTTCGAGCAGCTCCAACAGGGTGGCGAAGGTATCGACGGAACGACGCGCGCCGACCGCCGGGCCCAGGCGCAGTCCGCCCAGCCAACCCAGCACGTTGCGCTTCTCGGCGTGGTGGTGCTCGGTCAGGCGCACTTCTTCCCCGGCCAGCGGGGAGCGGCGCAGTTGTGACAGGTCGAGCAGGGCGCGTTCCAGCCAGGGGGTGGCCAGGGAGGGTGGGGCGAAGCGGGCCACCGCGCCCACCGCGCCGCTACCGCCGACGATCCCACCGCCGGAACGGTGGACCGCGCCGAAGAGCCGTCGGGGGTTGGGCCAGATGTGGGGGACGCGTTCACCGGTGGTGTCGCGGGTGGTGGTCACCACGGGGGTCATGGCGCGGATCTCGGCCGCACGGGCCGGGAAGCGACCGTACCCCTCGGTGAGCATCTCGGCGTAGGTGAGATCGAAGGTGCGGGTGACCGACAGTGGCTCCAGCAGGTGGTCGCCGATGCGTTGGGGGACGCCGACCAGTTCGGCCGGGTCCAGGGGCGCGGGACGCTCGTCGTCCAACCAGGTGAGGGTCCAGTGGTGCAGACGGTTCCCCAAGGGCAGGGGCCAACCGTTCATCGCCCAACGTTTGGCCGCGATGTGTTCACGGTCGGACTGGGGCCACCAGTGGTTGAGCAACCCGTGACAGTCCTCCGGACGGATCGGACGCGCCGTATCGGCTCGATCCTTGAGGATCACGGTCCACCGTCTGGGCACCGCCCCCACCCCTTTCCTCATGCGCTCGGTTCACCGGGAACTCCTCTCGGACAGTGCCCGGACTCACTTGTCGACCATCACCTCGGCAGACCACAATGAGCGGGCCCGTACCGATCCACCAGCCGAAGCGGAGGGGACATGCCCCGCCTGAGCCACACCCTGGACCTGGACGCGTTGAAGCGCGAGGACATCGCCGGCTCGATCGACGGCGTGCATCGGGTGTTGCGCGAAGCCCGGTTCGACTCCGAGGGACACCTGTTGGTCCCCGACGAGGCCGAACGGGAGCGGCTGGAGCGGCGCGCCGAGGAACTCGGGGTGCTCCACAGGGGCGAGAGTGCCGAGGCCGGACCGCAGGACATGGAGCACTCGCTACGGCTGCTCTCCGGCGAACACCTGGCCCCCGGTGCCCACTACCTGTTCAGCGTCCTGGACGAGAAGGGCGAGCCGGACTTCTCCGAGGAGGTCGAGGGGTGGATGGGCACCGACCTGACCATCACCTCCTGGGATCCGGAGGGCCGGTGCGCGGTCGACTTCGCCATGCGCGAGGACCCCGCGGTCACCGGTTTCGAGGACTCGGTGACGAGCGGCACCGTGGTGCACGACCGGGCCGCCCAAGCCCTGTCCATCCACGCCCGGATGAGGTTCCCCGCACCGATGAGCATGGTCGGTGAGAACTCCTCCCTGCTCCGGGTGGAAGTGGACGTCCACGTCGACCTGGCCGGCTGGTACGCGGCGCTTTCGGGCGTGGAGGGGGCGGCCCCCGTACGGTTCGAGGTCGGGCATCCGTTCGTGCGCGCCGTCGGTGAGGCGCTGCCCTCGCCCGAACCGGGCGGGCGATGGTCGGTGACCGGTTCCCTACAGGTGCGCGGCCGCGGCCCGGCCCGACCGCTGGTGGCGGTCGCGGCCTGGGCGATGCTGCGGTCGATGCGCCGCTCCGAGGAGATGTCGGTGGAGCGGTGGGTGACCGAGGTGGAACGGTCCTGGACGGACACGGCCCGGGGTCTGCCCGCCCTACCGGAACTGTTGGGCGAGGTCGCCGAGGCGATGTCCTTGGCCGTCAGTCGCGTTCGGCGCCCCATCCGGTGAGGGAGCGCACCCGTAGTTCGGTGAAGCGGGCGCTGTTGCGTTCGCAGGAGAGCAGGCTGCCGATGACGGCGCAGGCGAACCCGATGGGAACGGCGACCAGGGCCGGATTCTCCAGGGGGAAGTACTGGATGTCGATCCGGGTCGGCAGCATCGACAGGTTCTCCCCGGTGACCGGATCGGTCTTGCCCGACATCACCGGGGAGAACAGCATCAGCAGCAGGGTGGCCGACAGCCCTCCGTAGACGCCCCACTCCACGCCGTTGGTGTTGAAGCGGCGCCAGAACATGGTGAGGACGATGACGGGCAGGTTGGCCGCGGCGGCGATCGCGAAGGCCAACCCCACGAGGAACGCCACGTTCTGTTCCTGGGCCTGGACGGCCAGGACTATGGACACCCCACCGATCAGGCAGGCGGAGAAGCGGGCCACGCTCACCTCCTGGGACTCGCGCGGTCGTCCCCACATGAGGATGTGACCGAACAGGTCGTGCGCGATGGAGGACGAGGAGGCCAGCGTGAGGCTGGCGATGACCGCGAGGATGGTGGCCAGGGCGACCGCGGAGATGAGCGCGAGCAACACGGCGGCGCCCACCGGACCGGCGGTGAGCCGGCCCAGTTCCTCGGCCAGCATCGGCACCGCGGAGTTGCCCGAGGGGTCCAGGGCCATGATGCGTTCCGAACCCACCAGGGCGGCGGCGCCGAACCCCAAGGCCAGGGTCATCAGGTAGAACACGCCGACCATCACGATGGTGCGGTTGACCGAGGCACGCGCCGAGCGACCATCGGGCACCGTGTAGAAGCGGATGAGGATGTGCGGCAGCGCGACGGTGCCCAGGACCAGGGCCAACCCCAGGCTGATCAGGTCGATCTTGTTGAAGAAGGTCTGCGCGGACTCACCGGGCACCTCCACCCCGAAGCCGAGTCCGGGTTCGAGGAAGGCCTGCCCGTGACCGCTCGCGTCGGCCGCGCCGGAGAGCAGGGCGCGCGGGTCGAAGGAGAACACGGCCAGCACCATGACGGTGAGCAGTCCGGTGGCCGTCAGCAGCACGACCGCCTTGATGATCTGCAACCAGGTGGCGGCCTTCATCCCGCCGTACATGACGTAGACGATCATCAGCACGCCCACCAGGACGATCGCGCCGGTGCGGGCCTGGCCGGCGCTCATCCCGAGGAAGGTTCCGCCGCCGTGCAGACCGAGCAGGACCGAGACCAGGGCTCCGGCCCCGACCATCTGGGCCACCAGGTAGAAAACGCACACCGTGACGGTGGAGATCGTACAGGCCAGGCGAACGCGCATCCTGCGCATACGGAAGGCGGGCAGGTCGGCCATGGTGAAGCGGCCGGTGTTGCGCATCAACTGGGCCATGGGCAGGACCAGCAGCCAGGCGACCAGGAAGCCGATGGAGTACAGGAAGCCGTCGTACCCCTGCAACGAGATCATCCCGGCGATGCCCAGGAAGGACGCCGCCGACAGGTAGTCCCCGGTGAGGGCGAGTCCGTTCTGTGTACTGGAGAAACCGCGGCCGCCGGCGTAGAAGTCGACGGCGCCCTTGGTGGTGCTGCGGGCCCGAATGGTGATGGCCAGGGTGGTGAGGACGAACACGGCGCACAGGCCGATGGTCCAGGCGTGGGCGACGCCGAACTCTCCGCCGAGGACGCTGCCCAGGTCGTTGGTGTGGTCGAGCGGGCTCATCAGTCCATCACCCGTCCGTCGATCCGGCCCTCGTCCCGTGCGTGGTCGCGGATCTCCTCGGCCAGCGGATCGATGGCGTGGGCGGAGTTTCGGCTGAACGCCCAGGCCAGAACGAAGGTGAGCAGGAACTGTCCGATTCCCAGGACCAGGGCGACGTTGATCGAATCGAAGATCTGCACACGCATGAAATCGCGCGCGTAGGCCGAAAGGAACAGATAGGCCATGTAACCACCGAGGAAGGTGGTCACCAGGAGTGCGAATTGCAGGGCGAATCGTCGCCGCAGTTTCACGAAACGCGGATCGGCGGAGACGCGTTCACAAGTGTGCGCCACGTCGGCCTCGGCGCGGGCGCGGGCCCTCGCGGACCTGCCTCCGGGCCGGTCACCCCCGCCCTCGGACTCCGTACGCCTTCTGGACGTGCCTTCCATGTACTCGACCACGACTCGTCCCCCAACGATATCTGCGCGGTTTTCCGGGCGCCGTTCCCCCACGACGTGTCCCCTTCTGGAACGTTTCGGCCATCGTCGCGTGGATCCACACGATTCGCCGTACACCGTTCCGATCGGGCATCACCCTAACGATCAGTGGACCGCCGTGTTCCCCAAATACACAAATCGGTTGACACGAATAGCGCGAGACGGATCACGGCCCGGAGGGCGGCACGGGGAGAAGCAGGTCACACGGGACGCACGGACCTCCACGCGGCGCGGAGACCCCTCCGTCTTCGCTAGGCTTCGGGGCGACCCCGAACCCATGACGGCGAACCGGATCAATCCCGGTCTCGTCGTTCGTACATGTGTATGATCGAGGGGTCCACACTGTTCATGCGAAACCGAAGGGAAATCCCCGCCGTGGTCACCGAGGTCTTCACGCGCAAGTACTGCGATCCCCACGCCGTTCGCGAGGAGAAGGTCGAGGCGACTGAGGTCATCCAGTTCGCCTGGGAAGGCGCCGTCCGCGAGGTCGACGCCTGCGAGGAGTGCTTCAAGGAGCACGAGACCCGCTTCGAACCACTGGTCGACTACTCCCGTCCGGTGAAGAAGCGTCGCGCCGCCAAGAAGGCCGCCCCCGCTTCGGACGACAAGCGCGAGACCGAGGGCGTCGACACCGACGCCGAGTAGCACGCCACACCCCGCAGCGTAACGGGGGCCGGTGGGCGCCTAAGCGGTGCGCACCGGCCCCCGGCCGCGTTCAGGGACGTCCCGCGATGAGCGCGCCGTCCTTCCACACCGCCGCCACCTGGGGCACCCCGGGACGGTAGGCCAGGTACAGGTGGTTGGGCGCCTCCAACAGGGTGAGGTCGGCGCGAGCTCCGGGGGCCAGGTGCCCGACGTCCGTGCGGCGCAGGGCCATCGCCCCGCCCATGGTCGCCGCCCACACCGCCTCGTCCGGAGTCATCCCCATGTCCCGGACCGCCACCGCGACGCAGAACGCCAGACTCGACGTGAAGCACGAACCCGGGTTGCAGTCGCTGGCCAGCGCCACCAGGGCTCCGGCGTCGATCAGCGCGCGAGCGTTGGGATAGGGCTGACGGGTGGAGAAGTCCACGCCGGGCAGCAGGGTCGCCACGGTGGCTTCGGGGCGGCGGGCGGCCTGGGCCAGCGCATCCACGTCCTCGGCGCTCAGATAGGTGCAGTGGTCGACCGACGCGGCACCCAGTTCCACGGCCAGGCGCACCCCCGGCCCCTCCCCCAGCTGGTTGCCGTGCACCCGGGGCAGCAACCCCCGTTCCATCCCGGCGGTGAGCACTCGGCGGGAGGCCGCCTCGTCGAAGGCCCCACGTTCACAGAACACGTCCACCCAACGGGCGTACGGGGCACAGGCGTCCAGCATGGGGCCGGTGACCAGGTCGACGTAGCCCTCCGGGTCGTCGGCGTACTCGGGGGCGACCACATGCGCACCCAGGAAGGTGACCTCGTCGGTGACGCGAGCGGCCACCTCCAGGCAGCGACGTTCGTCCTCGACGGTCAGCCCGTACCCGGACTTGACCTCCAGGGTGGTGGTGCCCTGGGCAGCGGCCTCACGCACCAGACGACGAGCGCCGGCCAGGAGTTCGGTATCGGATGCGGCACGGGTGGCGGCGACCGTGGTGCGAATGCCGCCCGCCGAGTACGGGGTGCCGCTCATCCGGGCGGCGAACTCACGACTGCGGTCCCCGGCGAAGACGACGTGGGAGTGGCTGTCCACGAACCCGGGGACGACACAGCGACCGTCGGCGTCGATTCGCACGTCGGCGGCCGGGGCCGAGGCGCTCGGACCGGCCCAGACGACTCGTTCGCCCTCGATGACCAGGGCGGCGTCGCAGACCTCGCCGAGCCGGCCCCTGCCCAGGGCGGGATCGTTGGTGACCAGGGTGGCGATGCCGTCGACCAGGACGGTGCCGGGGACGTCGATGCTCACAAAAGCTCCTTGATCGCGGAGTCGAGTTCGCGGGCGGTGTCGGGCAGTCGGGCATGGACGCCGTCGCGGACGGTCCAGGTGCCGTCCACCATCACGTGGCGCACGTCGGCGGCGGTGGCCGCGAAGACCACGGCGTCGGCGGCCCTGGCCGGGTCGGTCCCGGCCAGGCGTACACCGTCCAGGGCGACGTTGACCAGGTCGGCCCGGGCCCCTGGGATCAGCGTGCCCGCGTCGTCCCAGCCCAGACCGGTATGCCCGTCGACGGTGGTGGCGCGCAGCAACGCCCCGGCGTCCAGGGTTCCGCGCCGGTGGGTACGCAGGCGTTCGTGCAGCTCCACGGACCGCGCCTCCTCGAACAGGTCCGTTCGGGCGTGCTGGTCGCTACCCAGACTCAGCGGGACCGGTTCCGGCCCGGCGACGAGGTCGCCGGTGCGCGGCAACCCGTCGGCGAGGTCGCGTTCGGTGGTGGGACACAGGCACACCGCCGAACCGTGCGCCCTGACGGTGGCGACGTCCTCGTCCGTCAGGTGGGTGGCGTGCACCAGGGTCGTGCGCCCGGTGAGCGCACCGGCCTCCGCCAGCAGCCGGGTGGGGGTGAGCCCGTACGCGGCCAGGCACGCGGTGTTCTCGGCGGGCTGTTCGGAGACATGGACGTGCAGGGGCAGTTCCCCACCGGTGGCGAAGCGCGCCACCTCGGGCAGGTCCGACGATGCGAGGGCCCGCACCGAATGGGCGGCCACCCCCACTCGCGCGTGCTCCCCTTCGGGGGCGAAATCGGCCACGCGTTCGCCCCAGGCCTGGACGGTGCCGTCGCCGAAGCGCAGTTGGGGGCCGAAGAGCGATAGGTGCCGACCGTCGTCCCCCAACCCCCCGGCCAGGTAGCACACGTCGAGCAGGGTGATCCGCACCCCGGCCTCGGCGGCGGCCGCGACCAGGGCGTGCCCCATGGCGTTGGGATCGGCGTAACGACGGCCTCCGGGCCCGTGGTGCAGGTAGTGGAACTCGCCCACGCACACCACCCCGGCCAGGGCCATCTCGGCGAAGGCCGCCCGGGCCAGTCGGTGGTAGGAATCGGGGTCCAGACGTTCGGCGGCCCGGTACATCACCTCGCGCCAGGTCCAGAAGGAGCCGCCGCCGGAGTGGGTACGTCCGCGCAGCGCCCGGTGGAAGGCGTGCGAATGGGCGTTGGCCAGGCCCGGCAGGGTGAGCCCGCTCAGGTGTTCGGCGCCGACGGGACGTTCGACACCGGAGGTCACCGAGGTCAACCGACCGGCATCGACCGTCAGGAGCACCCCGGGCTCGGGGTCACGGCCGCCGAGCCACGCCCACTCGCACCACAGTCGTCGCGGGCTCACACGGACCTCACCGGTTCGGTGAGCAGGTCGGCGAGGACGTCGGCCAAGGCCGTGACCCCGGCGTGGCAGTCCTTCGGGTCGGCCCACTCCATGGGCGAGTGGGACACCCCGGTGGGGTTGCGCACGTACATCATGGCGGTCGGCACGTGCGCGGACAGCACACCGGCGTCGTGCCCGGCACCGGTGGGCAGGAGCGGCACCGGACCCGCCGACTCGGGGACCCGGTCGGCCACCGTGGCGGCCAGGCGATCGCGCAGGGCGTGGGAGAACTCCACCAGGGGCGTGGTGGACTCCACCGCCACGGCCAGGGCGACCCCGTGGTCGTGGGCCGCCCTCCGCGCGGCCTCACGCACCTCCTCCACCACCACGGACAGGGTGGCCTGGTCGGCCGCCCGCGCGTCCAACCAGGCGCTGACCAACGAAGGGATGGCATTGGTGCCGTTGGGGTTGACGTGGGTCTTGGCGACGGTGGCGCGCGCGTCATGGCTCCGGGCCGATGCCCGCGCGGCCAGGATCGTGTGGGCCAGCGGCAACATGGGATCGGACCGGTCGACCAGGCGGGTGGTGCCCGCGTGGTCGGCGCGACCGGTGAAGTCCAGGCGCCACCGCCCATGCGGCCAGATCGAACCGGCCACCCCCACGGGATGGGCGGTGTCGGCCAGGGCCCGGCCCTGTTCCACGTGGAGTTCGACGAAGACGTCGAACCCGCCGATGAGGTCGGGGTCGGGCCCCATCCCGTCCGGGTCCAGCCCGGCGGCGGCCATGGCGTCGGCCCAGGTGATGCCGGAGGCGTCGGTCAGGGCACGGGCCCGGCCCGGGTCGATCTCCCCGGTGGCCAGGCGACTGCCCAGACAGGGCACCCCGAACCGGCCACCCTCCTCCTCCACGAACACACCGATCGCCAGCGGACGGCTCGGTGTGAAACCACGTGAACGCAACTCGTCGACGGCGGCCAGGGCGGTGACCACCCCGAGCGGACCGTCGAAGGCCCCGCCGTCGGGAACCGAGTCCAGGTGGGAACCGGTGGCCACGGCGCCCGGGCCGGGCGCTCCCCACCAGGCCCACAGGTTGCCGTTGCGATCGGTGCGCACGTCCAGACCGCGTGCGACGGCCGACTCGGTGAACCACGCGCGGGCGTCGCCGTCGGCACCCGCCCAGGTGTACCGGTGGTAACCGCCACCGTCATCGGAACGTCCGATGGGGGCCGACTCGGCCCAGAGCCGATCGAAGCTCACTCGCCCTCCTTCATCGGCACGCGGATGCCGTGGGTCCGGGCGACCCGCTCGGCCTCCTCATAACCGGCGTCGACATGGCGGACCACTCCCATGGCGGGATCGTTGGTGAGCACTCGCTGGAGCTTGGCCGCGGCCGAATCGGTGCCGTCGGCGACACTGACCTGCCCGGCGTGGATGGAGCGGCCCATGCCCACGCCCCCACCGTGGTGGATGGACACCCAGGAGGCACCGGAGGCGGTGTTGACCATGGCGTTGAGCAGCGGCCAGTCGGCGATGGCGTCCGAACCGTCCTTCATGCCCTCTGTCTCCCGGTAGGGCGAGGCCACCGAACCGGTGTCCAAGTGGTCGCGGCCGATGGCCAACGGCGCGGAGATCTCACCGGAGGCGACGAGTTCGTTGAAGCGCCGACCGGCGGCGGCCCGCTCACCCTGACCCAACCAGCAGATACGCGCGGGCAGCCCCTGGAAGGCGACCCTCTCCCCGGCCATCCGGATCCATCGGGCCAGGTGCTCGTTTTCGGGGAACAGGTCGAGGATCGCCTGGTCGGTGCGGGCGATGTCCGCGGGGTCACCGGACAGGGCGGCCCAGCGGAAGGGACCCTTGCCCTCGCAGAACAGCGGCCGAATGTAGGCGGGCACGAAGCCGGGGAAGTCGAAGGCGCGGGAGAAGCCGCCCTGTCTGGCCTCGTCGCGGATGGAGTTGCCGTAGTCGAACACCTCGGCGCCGGCGTCCATGAAACCCACCATCGCCGCCACGTGCGCGGCCATGGACTCACGGGCGCGCACGGTGAACTCCTCGGGTTTGTCCGCGGCCAGACGTTTCCAGTCCTCGAAGGGCACGCCCGCCGGCAGGTAGGCGAGCGGGTCGTGCGCGGAGGTCTGGTCGGTGACGATGTCGATCGGTGCGCCACGGGAGAGCAGTTCGGGGAAGACCTCGGCGGCGTTGCCCAGGACGCCGATGGACAGCGGACGACGCTCCACCCGGGCGCGCTCGGCCAGTTCGAGGGCCTCGTCGAGGTTCTCGGCGCGCACGTCCAGGTAGCGGTGTCGGATCCGACGATCGATGCGGCTGCCGTCACACTCGACCACGATCGCCACGCCGCCGTTCATGGTGACGGCCAACGGCTGGGCGCCGCCCATCCCGCCGAGTCCGGCGGTGAGGGTGACGGTGCCCGCCAGCGTGCCACCGCCGTGCTCACTCGAACCCAGCTTGGCGGCCACCGCGGCGAAGGTCTCGTAGGTGCCCTGCAGGATGCCCTGGGTACCGATGTAGATCCACGAACCGGCGGTCATCTGCCCGTACATGGTCAGTCCTTCGGCCTCCAGACGGCGGAACTCGGGCCAGTTCGCCCAGTCGCCCACCAGGTTGCCGTTGGCCAACAGCACGCGCGGCGCCCACTCGTGGGTGCGCATGATGCCGACCGGCCGCCCGGACTGCACCAACAGGGTCTCGTCGCCCTCCAGGTCGCGCAGGGACGCGGTGATGCGATCGAAGCTGCGCCAGTCGCGCGCGGCCCGACCGGTGCCGCCGTAGACCACGAGGTCCTCGGGGTGCTCGGCGACCTCGGGGTCGAGGTTGTTGTGGAACATGCGCAGGGCGGCCTCCTGCTGCCAGCCCTTGGCCGACAGGGTGGTTCCGCGGGCCGCGCGTACGGTGCGTGGTGTGCTCATGACGGATCTCCTAGGGGGTTCAGGCGAGCGGTGTGACGGACTCGGCGGCCTCGACCACGGAACCGTCGGCGACCAGCTCCGCCACGGCGGCGATCTCGGGCGCCAGGTAGCGGTCGGGTCCGGGGCCTGCGACCTTCTCGCGCACCAGGTTCCGCACGGCGCCGGTGGCCGGTGCCGGTTCCAGGGGCGAACGCAGGTCCAGGGCGCGGGCGGCGGTGAGCAGCTCCACGGCCAGCACGTTGGTGAGCCCGTCCACGGCGCGGCGCAGCTTGCGGGCGGCCGCCCACCCCATGGACACGTGGTCCTCCTGCATGGCCGAGCTGGGGATGGAGTCGACACTGGCGGGCACGGCCAGGCGCTTGAGTTCGGAGACGATGGCGGCCTGGGTGTACTGGGCGATCATGTGGCCCGAGTCGACGCCGGGGTCATCGGCCAGGAACGCGGGCAGCCCGTGGGAGCGGGAGACGTCGAGCATGCGGTCGGTGCGGCGTTCGGCGATGGAGGCCACGTCGGCCACCGCCACCGCCAGGAAGTCCAATACGTAGGCGACGGGAGCGCCGTGGAAGTTGCCGTTGGACTCCACTCGACCGTCGTCGAGCACGACGGGGTTGTCGATGACGCTGTCCAGTTCACGACCGGCCACCATCAGGGCGTGGGAAAGGGTGTCGCGGGCGGCGCCGGCCACCTGGGGCGCACAGCGCAACGAGTAGGCGTCCTGGACCCGGTTGCAGTCGGGGCCTCGGTGGGAGGCCACCACCGGGGAGTCGGCGAGCAGGGCGCGCAGGTTGCCGGCCGAGGCGGCCTGCCCGGGGTGGGGTCGCAGCGCCTGGAGTTCGGCGGCGAAGACCCGGTCGGTGCCCAGTAGGGCCTCCACGCTCATGGCCGCGGTGACGTCGGCGACCTTGAGCAACCGTTCCAGGTCCACGCAGGCCATGACGAGCATGCCCAGCATGCCGTCCGTACCGTTGATCAGGGCCAGCCCCTCCTTGGCGCCCAGCTCCACGGGGGCGATCCCGGCATCCGTCAGGGCCTCGTCGGCCTCCTTCAGCTCACCGGAGGCGTCACGGACCTTGCCCTCCCCCATCAGCGCGAGCGCCACGTGGGACAGCGGCGCCAGGTCACCCGAACAGCCCAGGCTGCCGTACTCGTGCACCACGGGGGTGATCTTGGCGTTGAGCAGACCGGCGAGGGTGTCGACCGTGACCGGCTGGACACCCGTGTTGCCCGAGGCCAGGGTGCGCAGCCGCAGCAACATCAGGGCGCGCACGACCTCGCTCTCCACTTCCGGGCCGGCACCCGCGGCGTGCGAGCGGATCAGCGAACGTTGCAGGCGGGCCCGCAGTTCGGGGGCGATGTGACGGGTGGCGAGGGCACCGAACCCGGTGCTGACCCCGTAGGCGGGAACCTCACCGCGGGCCAGGGAGTCGACCCGCTCTCGGCCGTGCCGGACGGCCTTGCGGGTCTCCTCACCGAGAAAGACGTGGGCGCCGTCGCGAGCGACGGCCAGGACCTGGGCCGGGGTGAGCGGGGCGCCACCGACGGCGACCGAAGAGACTGCTGTGGACATGCCCCCATTCGACCCCGCCCGCCGCCCGGCCGGAAGCGCTGACACGTGAGTTCCGTCCGAAATCCCGGACACCCGGGACTGACGTCAGCGGATCACACGCACCTCGCATTCGATCCTCGGTAACGAACAGGAGGGCTCGCGCGGGCGCCCACCACACACTGTTCGGCGTCATGATGGCGCCACATGTTCCTGTGGGACGATCGGGGCATGAGCCATGTTCCAGCGGCCACGCGGGCGTTGCGTCTCCTGCGGTTCCTGGCCTCGCGCCCGGGCCCGGTGTCGGCCACCGCGATCGCGAACGGGCTCGGGCTGCCCCGGTCCAGCGTCTACCAGCTGTTGGAGGCCATGGCCGAGGAGGGGTTCGTGACCCACCTGCCCGAGGAACGCCGGTGGGGGTTGGGGGTCGCGGCGTTCGAGATCGGCTCCGCCTACCTGCGCCACGACGGCGTCGAACGGCTGGCCCGCCCCCTGCTGCACCAACTCACCGAGTCCACCGGAGCCACCGCCCACCTGGGGGTCCTGCACGGGGCCGACACCCTGTACCTGCTCAAGGAACAGCCACCGCACGCGCCCACGCTGATCACCGGGGTGGGCGTGCGGCTTCCCGCCCACCTGACGGCGTCGGGTCGGGCGATGCTGGCCCGACTGCCACGGGCCCAGGTGCGTGCCCTGTACCCGAACGCGGCGGCCTTCACCGATCGCACCGGCCGCGGGCCGCGCTCCCCCGGCGATCTGCGCACACTACTGGCCGAGGAGGGCGGGCAGGGCTGGTCGTTGGAGGACGGCCAGGTCACGGAGGGATTCGTGTCGGTGGCCGCTTCCGCCTCGGACCACAACGGACGCCCCGCGGCGGCGATCAGTCTGACCGTGCCCAGCGCCCGACCGGTGACGCCGGGCGCGCTCGCGGCGCGGGTGCGCGACGCCGCCGACGAGCTCACCCGTCGACTCAACGGTCGGTCAGCGTAGTGGCGCGCTGCGTTCGACGATGGCGGGCAGCGGGGCGGTCCGTTCGAACATGCGCAGGATCTGTTCCTTTTGTTCGTGGGGCACCTGCACGTAGAACTGCGTGGCCGCGTCGGGGTCGGCCTCCAGGTCGAGACTTTCGGCGCTCTCGGCCCAGCTCGGCAGTTCGGGTTCGGTGCGGTGGGTGTCCAACGCGAACTCGATGAAGTACAGGATCCTGCGTCCGCCGGTGTGCACCTCACGGATGCGGTGGATCTCCGGCCAGGCGATGAAGGTGCCCTCCCCGGAGAACCACCACTTGCGTTCCTGTAGGACCGTGACGCCGTCGCTGTCGGCGCTGATGCCCTGACGGGTGATGCGCTGGGGCAGCCCTCGCACGAGGAACACGTTGCCGCCCGGGCCGATGAAGAACATCATGAGCGCCGCGAAGGCCCACAGGGACACCGAACCGACCGTGCTGTCCTCCTTGGCCACGTGCCAGATCATCGAACCCACCACCACGAGGAAGCCCAGGGTGAGCGCGGCGGAGAAGTAGGCGGCGGTCATCCACATACGGGCGTTGGGCCCGCGCAGGCTGACGTAGCGGCGTAGGTGGGACACGCTCCCGGGGGCCCCGGTCAGGTCGGAGGGAAGGCCCGGTGCGTCGGAGGGGAGTTCCGAGTGTTCGGGGGAAGCCATGTCCCCATTCTTTCAAGTTCTGGGGCCGCTTTGTGCGCCGACTCACCCTAATGTGCCAGGTTTTGTGGCACGGTGTCCGATTTGGGGTGTGGATTGCGTGAAATGCCTGATGTCGGGCGGCGGCGACCGCTACAGTCCTGCCCATGAGACGCGGTACACGTGAGTACGAGACGGTCCTCGAAGTCGACGGTGAGGTCCTGGTACAGGACGGAGTGGTCTACCGAGGGTGGACGATGCTCGCCGAGGAGGGCCCCGACCGCTTCGCGCCGCTGGAACGGTGGGCCAAGGGTGTGGCCGAGAGTCTGGGTGTGCCGGTGACCTGGAGGGCCAGGGCCAAGAACGAGCCGGATGAGGGTGGGACGGCCCGACCGGGTGAAACGCCTCAGAGCCGCCTGGCGCTCTGAGCCCCGCACTTGGCGCACTGGAACTTGCGGTCGTCGCCGAGGATCCAGTCGTGGTCTCCTCCGGTGGGGCACGTGGACATCGACACCATCTCCTCAAGGCAAGGGGGCTTCGGGGGTGCGTCGGTCATCATATTTCCCACCAGACACACCGGTCTCGTGAATGAGAAAGTCATAGCGCTTCTCATGTACCTCCGCCGCCGGGAAAAGCGTCGGGGCCCGCGCGTTCGGCGCGGGCCCCGACGAAGCTCCGGAGGATCCGGGAGATCAGTTCTGGGAGGCTTTCATGTGGGCCTCCACCGCGGCACGGTCGGCGCGCAGCTTGGCGAGCGCCTCATCCAGGATGAGCTTGCCCTCCTCCTCGCTACGACGCTCCTTCACGTACGCCAGGTGCGTCTTGTACGGCTCGGTACGAGGCGGCGCGGGCGGATTGGCCTTGTCCTTGCCCGCGGGGAAACCGCAACGCGGACAATCCCACTCATCGGGGACCGCGGCCTCACTGGCGAAGCTGGGAACGACCTCGTGCAAGTTCGCACAGTAGAACGGAACCCTCACGCGCGGAGCGGCCTCGCCCCGCTCCGCCTCGCCCATCGGGCCGGCTCCGACTCGGCTGCCACGGATGGCACTGCCACTACCCACGAAAAACTCCTTCGGCGAACTCGCTCACCGGTTGACTCGGGCGAGCTTGACTGTGGACGAGGGACCGCGACCGAGCGGCGCTACATCCCCCGGTTGATCAGCAGGCCGAGAACGACGATCGTCACGATCCACACGACCCCCACACCGACGGTCATCCGGTCGAGGTTACGCTCGACCACCGAAGACCCACCGAGCGAGGACGTGACGCCACCGCCGAACATGTCGGAAAGGCCACCACCCTTGCCCTTGTGCATCAGCACGAGGAGGACCAGCAGCACACTGAGAAGCATCACGAAGATGGACAGACCGAGGATCACACGCTCACCCGTAGCTCGACCCCGCAGCGGGGGGATGGACACCTCGGCCCCCCTTTCCTCACCCATCACCTGCGACGACATGAGGGTGCCGTCCGGGAGCGGGCCATGGAAGGAGGAGAGCCGGGGACGTTTTCAGATTTTACCGCGCCCTGCGGACACGGAAGGGTCAACCGCCAGGCACGGTGAACCCCTGAGCGAAGTCTAGCCCGAACCGTGCACCTGTCGGGCACCCCATCCGTCACGCTTGGACATCGGAGCGTGACGGATGGGGCGAAACAAGACGTTCGGTCAGCCGTTCTCGCCGAAACGGATCACCTTGGCGAATTCGTCCGCCTTCAAACTGGCGCCACCGACCAGGCCACCGTCGACGTCGTCCTTGGCCATGATGCCGGCCATGTTGTCACCCTTGACCGAACCGCCGTAGAGGATGCGCGCGGCCTCGGACACCTCACCGGAGTACAGCTCGGACAGACGCACGCGGATGGCCGCGCACACCTCCTGGGCGTCCTCGGGGGTGGCGACCTCACCGGTGCCGATGGCCCACACCGGCTCGTAGGCCACCACGATCCGCTCGGCCTGCTCGGCGGGGACCTCCTTCAGGGCCCCGTCCAGCTGGGCCAGGACGTGCTCGACCTGCCGGCCCGCCTTGCGGACCTCCAGGCCCTCGCCCACGCACAGGATCGGCACGATGTCGTTCTTGAACGCGGCCTTGACCTTGGCGTTGACCAGGGCGTCGTCCTCGGCGTGGTACTCACGACGCTCGGAGTGGCCCACCAGCACGTAGGAACATTCCAGCTTGGCGAGCATCGAACCGGAGATCTCACCGGTGTAGGCGCCCTTGTCGTGGGCGGAGATGTCCTGGGCACCGAACTTGATGCTCAACCTGTCCCCGTCCACCAGCGTCTGCACGCTGCGCAGGTCGGTGAACGGCGGCACGACGACGACCTCGGCCTTGTCGTAGTCCTTGTCCTTCAGGGCGAAGGACAGCTTCTGGACGAGCGCGATCGCCTCCAGGTGGTTGTTGTTCATCTTCCAGTTGCCCGCGATGAGCGGCAGGCGCTTGGACATCGTCGTCACTTCCTTCTTACAAGTTCTCGTGGATGGTGCCGAGGCTATTCGGCGAGGGCGTCGATGCCGGGCAGGTCCTTGCCCTCCAGGTACTCGAGACTGGCACCACCACCGGTGGAGATGTGACCGAAGGCCGTCTCGTCGAAGCCCAGGACGCGCACGGCCGCGGCGGAATCACCACCACCGACGACGGTGAAGGCGTCGGAGTCGATGAGTGCCTTGGCCAGGGCGCGGGTGCCGCCGGCGTAGGGCTCCATCTCGAACACGCCCATGGGTCCGTTCCAGAAGACCGTCTTGGTGTCGGCCAGCTTCTCCGCGAACAGGAGCCTGCTCTTGGGGCCGATGTCCAGACCCATCCGGTCGGCCGGGATGGCGTCGACGTCGACGTCGTCGTGCGGGGCGTCGGCGGCGAACTTCTCGGCCGCCACCACGTCCACCGGCAGGACGATCTCCACACCCTCGCGCTCGGCGCGCTCAAGGTAGCCGCGGACCGTGTCGAGCTGGTCGGACTCCAGGAGGCTGGAGCCCACCTCGTAGCCCTTGGCCTTGAGGAAGGTGAACACCATGCCGCCGCCGATGAGCAGACGGTCGGCGGTGCCCAGGAGGTTGTCGATGACACCGAGCTTGTCGGAGACCTTGGATCCGCCCAGGACGACGGCGTAGGGGCGCTGCGGGTCGCCGGTGAGCTTCTTGAGCACCTCGACCTCGGTCAGCACCAGACCTCCCACCGCGTGCGGGAGCTTGTCGGGCAGGTCGTAGACGCTGGCGTGCTTGCGGTGCACGGCACCGAAGGCGTCACCCACGTACAGGTCGGCCAACCCGGCGAAACGGTCGGCGAGCTCGCCGCGCTCGGTGTCGTCCTTGCTGGTCTCGCCGGGCTCGAAGCGCACGTTCTCCAGCAGCGCGACCTGACCGTCGGTCAGGGCCCCGGCGGTGGCGCGAGCGGACTCACCGGCGGTGTCGGTGGCGAAGGCGACCTCGGTGCCGAGCAGCTCGCCCAGGCGGGCGGCGACGGGGCGCAGCGAGAACTTCGGGTCCGGCGCGCCCTTGGGTCGTCCCAGGTGGGCGGCGACGATGACGCGGGCACCGCGCTCGCGCAGCTTGGTGATGGTGGGCAGGGCGGCCCTGATGCGCCCATCGTCGGCGATGCGCTCGCCGTCCAGGGGCACGTTCAGGTCGGCCCGGACGAACACGCGCTTTCCGGAGACGTCGAGGTCGTCGATCGTCCGCATGTTGGTCTCCTCGTTGGAGTTTGTGAAGTCGGGGGGGCACGCACGCGACGGCACCCCTACCGCGCCGGGCGGTAGGGGTGCCGTGTCAGGCGTGCGCGGCCATGAGCCGTGAGATACCCGTGGCTACAGGTTGGAGCCGACCAGCTTGGCCAGGTCGACCAGGCGGTTGGAGTAACCGAACTCGTTGTCGTACCAGCCCAGGATCTTGACCTGGTTGCCCATGACCATGGTCATGCCGGCGTCCAGGGTGCAGGAGGGCGCGGTACCGACGATGTCGGAGGAGACGATCGGGTCCTCCGTGTAGATGAGCACGTCCTTGAGCGGGCCCTCGGCCGCGGCCTTGAACGCGGCGTTGACCTCGTCCTTGGTGACCTCGCGGTCCACGGTGACGACCAGGTCGGTGGCCGAGCCGTCCGGCACGGGCACGCGCATGGCCATGCCGTCCAGCTTACCCGCCAGCTCCGGGATGGCCAGGGCGGTGGCCTTGGCGGCACCGGTGCTGGTGGGGATGATGTTCTGCGCGGCGGCGCGGGCGCGACGCAGGTCCTTGTGCGGCAGGTCCAGGATGACCTGGTCGTTGGTGTACGCGTGCACCGTGGTCATGAAGCCCTGCTGGAAACCGAAGTTGTCCAGCAGCACCTTCGCCATGGGCGCCACACAGTTGGTGGTGCAGGAGGCGTTGGAGATGATGTGGTGCTTGGCGGCGTCGTACTTGTCGTCGTTGACGCCCATGACGACGGTGATGTCCTCGCCCTTGGCCGGGGCGGAGATGATGACCTTCTTGGCACCGGCGTCGATGTGCTTCTGCGCGTCCTCGGCCTTGGTGAAGATGCCGGTGGACTCGACGACCACGTCCACGTTCAGGTCGGCCCAGGGAAGCTGGGCGGGGTCGCGCTGGGCGAGGACCTTGACGGTCTTGTCGCCGACGCGAATGAAGTCCTCGCCGGCCTCGACGGCGACCTGCAGGGTGCCGAGGACGGTGTCGTACTTGAGCAGGTGCGCGAGCGTCTTGGTGTCGGTGAGGTCGTTGACCGCGACGATTTCGATGTCGCTGCCAGCGGCGGCGACCGCGCGCCAGAAATTGCGGCCGATACGGCCGAAGCCGTTGATGCCTACACGGATGGTCACGGAACCATTCTCCTCATTCATCGCACAGCAGTTTCACCCGGGCGTTCACGTCCGGGGATCCGAGGCCTGCACGACCCGGATCGACCATGTTGAACAGCGTGAACGCATAACAGGTGTTCACAAAGAGCCTAGCGGAGCGCCGGCGGAGAACCGCTCGGACCCCACGCTCGACGACCCTTCCACCCTCGCGGATTCACTACCCATCCTGGCACCACGAACCAAAGAGGTCTATACCATTTTCGGAAGTTATCCGGGAGTTTCCGCAGTTAACAAAGGTGAACATCTCCGGCGGCCCGAATCCGGGGACGTACGGACCGACCCGAGGGGGCGTACTTCCTCAGGGCACCATCATGTCCGGGGTGAGGTTCGCCTCTGTCCCCTCGATGCCCAGGTCGCCCGCTCGCTTGTCCGCCATGGCCAGCAACCGCCGGATACGCCCGGCGATGGCGTCCTTGGTCAGCGGCGGCACCGAGAGCTGGCCCAGTTCCTCCAGTGAGGCCTGCTTGTGCGCCAGCCGCAGCTGACCGGCGGCCACCAGGTGCTTGGGGGCGTCCTCCCCCAGGATCTCCAGGGCCCGCTCCACACGAGCACCCGCCGCGACCGCCGCGCGGGCGCTGCGCCGCAGGTTGGCGTCGTCGAAGTTGGCCAGACGGTTGGCGGTGGCGCGCACCTCACGGCGCATCCGCCGCTCCTCCCAGGCCAGCACACTCTGGTGGGCGCCCAGCAGGGTCAGCAGTGCCCCGATGGAGTCGCCGTCGCGGACCACCACCCGGTCCACCCCGCGCACCTCGCGGGCCTTGGCGTGCACCTTGAGTCGACGGGCCGCACCCACCAGGGCCAGCGCCGCCTCCGGTCCGGGGCAGGTGACCTCCAGCGACATCGACCGGCCCGGTTCCGTGAGGGAGCCGTGCGCGATGAAGGCTCCGCGCCAGGCCGACTCCGAGTCGCAGGCGCCACCGGCGACCACGTGCCGCGGCAATCCCCGCACCGGGCGACCGTTGTTGTCCACCAGCCCGGTCTGCCGGGCCAGGGACTCACCGTCCTTGATCACCCGCACCACGTACCGGTTGCCCTTGCGCAACCCGCTCGGGGAGAGCACGACCACCTCGGACTCGTGCCCGAAGACCTCGGAGATGTCCTTGCGCAACCGGCGCGCGGCCGCCCCCGTGTCCAGCTCCGCCTCGATCACGATCCGGCCGCCCACCAGATGCAGGCCTCCGGTGAAGCGCAGGATGGTGGACACTTCCGCCTTACGGCAGCATGGCTTGAGAATCGCCAAACGGCTCAACTCGTCCTTCACCACGCCGGTCATCGCCATCTCTGCGATCCTCCCTTTGAGCTGTCAGCAAACCGGTGTTCACACCCGACACCGGCCACCGCCGCCCGGCGTGAGAACCGGGCGACCTACTCGTCGCAGACTACGTGACCCGGGCCTTCACACCGACCCCTGTACGGCGTGTCGTCGATCCACCGACCCAGGTCACAGGCGGCGTGTCGGCCTTCGTGGCGATGTGGGGTCAATTGCCCCTCGAACCCTTGGACCCCTTCGCGTCCCTGAGCGACTCCAGATGATCGCGCAGCACGATGGCGTGGTTGTGCTCGGTGTCCTTGGCCGCGTACAGCAGGGTCACCCGTCCCCGCGCGGCCGCCTCCAGGAGGGGTTCGAGCGCCTCGGGGTTCTCCTCCAGTTCGGTGCGGTACCGCTCGGCGAACTCCTCGAAGCGTTCCGGGTCGTGCCCGAACCAGGTGCGCAGGTCCGAGCCGGGCGCCACGTCCTTGAGCCAGGTGACGTCCGCCATGGCGCCCTTGCTCACCCCGCGCGGCCACACGCGGTCCACGAGGAAACGCTCACCGGGCGGCGGGTCCTCCTCTTCGGGGTGCTTTTGAGCGCGGACCTCGTCGTAGACACGTTCCAGGTGGATACGGTGCTCGTCGGTCATGCGATCGACCTTCCCCGATGAGGGTCGACACGAACCCGGACCGTCAAGGTTCGTCCTCTTCGGGAGCGGTCAGTACGCGCTCGAACGCCGCGGCGAGCTTGTCGGAGTCGTGTCGAGGCGTTCCATCACCGCGACTCAGGTCGGCCAGTTCCAGCCGACCGCCCAGTTCACCGACCACCGACATGAGTGGGAACGGGTCCTCGACCATCCCGATGTCGGCCAACACCACGTCCACACCGAGTTTGGGCGCGTGTTCGCGCAGCACCTCAAGGTAGGTCTCCGGGCGAAAGCCGTCGGTCTCGCCCTTCTGCGGCGACAGGTTCAACGCCACCATCCGCTTGGCCCGCGTGGTGACCAGGGCGTTCGCCAGTTCAGGGACCAACAGGTGCGGCAGGACGCTGGTGAACCAGGACCCGGGTCCGAACACCACCCAGTCGGCCTCCCGGACCGCCTTGACCGCCTGTGTGCTGGCCGGGGGCTCCTCGGGCAGCAGTGACACCGAACGCACCCGCCCGTTGGTGCTCGCGCAGGCCACCTGACCGCGCACCGTGGTGAGTTCGTCGGGTCGCTCGGGGTCCACCCCGGCCACCTCGGCTGAGATCTCCAACGGTACCGACGACATCGGCAGCACCCGGCCGTGGGCGCCGAGCAGTTGGCCCACCCAGTCCAGGCCCGCCACGGAGTCCCCCAGCAGCTCCCACAACGCCACGATCAGTAGGTTGCCCACGGCGTGGCCGTGCAGGTCGCCCTCGGATCGGAAGCGGTGCTGCAGGACCTGGGTCCACGTGTGACCCCACTCGTCGTCCCCGCACAGCGCCGCCAGCGCCATCCGCAGGTCCCCCGGCGGAAGCACTCCCAACTCCTCGCGTAGACGACCGCTGGAGCCGCCGTCATCGGCCACGGTCACGATCGCGGTGACGTCGGTGGTCACCCTGCACAACGCCGACAGCGAGGCGTACAGGCCGTGCCCGCCTCCCAGCGCCACCACCCGAGGTGGACGCGACACATCCTCCCCGTCCGGTTCATCTGGTTCGCCCGGCTCGGTGCTCTTCGGCATGCCTTCGGCCTGTCCCCTCGTCCCCTGATCCAACGGACACCCCGGCCCACCGTGCCCGAGCCCCTGCACGGGGCCGAGGAACCGACCGTGATCGGGCCAATGTAAGTGAAGACGCCCCTCTTGGCGATTCGGTTCACCGGACGGTATCGGTGCGGTTTCGGGCCGGGGTCCTCCTGGTCACTCGCGGCCGACGTCGCGGTGAACGACGTTGACGTCCACCCCTTGTCCTCGCAGTCTCTCGGCGAACTGCTCCGCCATGGCCACGCTGCGGTGCTTACCGCCGGTACAGCCCACGGCCAGGGTCATGTAGTGCTTGCCCTCGCGCTGGTAGCCGGCGATGGTCAGCTTGAGGACCTCGACGTAGGCCTCCAGCATCTCCTTGGCCCCGTCCTGGGAGAGGACGTAGTCGCGCACCGGCTCGTCACGCCCGTTCATGGGCCTGAGCTCGGGCACCCAGTGGGGGTTGGGCAGGAAACGACAGTCCAGCACCAGGTCGGCGTCGACCGGCAGACCATGCTTGAACCCGAAGGAGACCACGTTGGCGCGGGTGCGCGCCTCGTCGCTCTCCCCGAAGAAACCGATCACCCTCGCCTTGAGCTGGTGCACGTTGAGCTGGGAGGTGTCGATGACCAGGTCGGCCTCGCCCCGAATGGCGAGCAGGGTCTCGCGCTCACGGACGATCCCGTCGGTCAAACGTCCCTCGCCCTGCAGGGGGTGGGGCCGGCGCACCCCCTCGAAACGACGGACCAGGGCCTCGTCGGAGGCCTCCAGGAACAGCACGCGCGCGGTCATGTCGCGCTTGCGAAGCTCCTCGACCGTGGACAGCAGGTCCTCGGTAAAGGCCAGCGAACGCACGTCCACCACCACAGCCACCCGCGGCACCGCACCGTGGGTGCGACCCGCCAGCTCGATCATCGTCGGCAACAGCCCCGGCGGCAGGTTGTCCACCACGAACCAGTCCAGGTCCTCCAGCGCCCTGGCCGCCGTACTGCGTCCCGCACCGGACATGCCGGTGACGACGACCACCTCGGGGGGAAGTACCCCACCCAGTTCGACCGTCATTTGTCTCCTCCCCCGTCGGTACTCTGCTCTGCCGTCACCCCGGGGCCCTTCCCACCCTGTCCGGCGGGGCCACCGGACAGGTGCGCGTGCACCGCCTCTGCCAGCTTGGCACCGATTCCGGGCACGGCCGCGATCTCCTCGGCGTCGGCCTCGGCCAATCGTTTCACCGAACCGAACTCCTTGATGAGCGCGCTCCGCCGGGCCGGGCCCAGTCCGGGCAGCTCGTCCAGGCTGCTGCCGGTGAGCGCCTTGGCGCGCTTTTGCCGGTGGTAACGGATGGCGAACCGGTGGGCCTCGTCACGCACCCGTTGAAGCAGGTAGAGCCCCTCCCCGTTGCGCGGAAGGATCACCGGATCCTCGTCGTCGGGGAGCCACACCTCCTCCAGCCGCTTGGCCAGCCCGCACACGGCCACGTCCTCGATGCCCAGTTCGTCCAGGGCACGCCGAGCCGCCTCGGCCTGGGGTCGGGCACCGTCCACCACCACCAGGTTGGGCGGATAGGCGAACTTGCCGGGCACCGGCTCGCCCTCGGCCGTGTCCGGCCGGGCGCCATGGTCGCCGGTCTCACCCATGCGGGCGAGCTCACCGGCCTTGGAGCTCTCCTCCAGGTAACGACGGAACCGACGCTTGACCACCTCGTACATGGCCGCCACGTCGTGCAGTTCTCTGCCGCCCTCTCCACTGCCGCGCACCGAGAAGCGCCGGTACTCGGACTTGCGCGCCAGTCCGTCCTCGAACACCACCATGGACGCGACCACGTGTTCGCCCTGCAGGTTGGAGATGTCGAAGCACTCGATGCGCAGCGGGGCCTCGGCCAGGTCCAGAGCCTCCTGGATCTCGTTGAGGGCCCGAGAACGCGTGCTCAGATCGCCGGCACGGTGCGTCTTGTGCCGGGCCAGCGCCTCCTTGGCGTTCTTGTCGACCGTCTCCATGAGGGACTTCTTATCGCCCCGCTGCGGCACCCGCAGGTCCACCGTGGAACCGCGGTGTCCGGACAGCCATCGGGCGACAGCGTCGAGGTCGGCGGGTTCGTGGGAGACCAGGACCTCGCGCGGCACCGAGGTACCGGTGCCCTCGGTCTCCTCCTCGCCGTCCAGTCCGCCATAGATCTGACGCAGGAAGGTCTGCATGAGCTCGCCGGAGTCGGCGTCGGTGACCCGGTCGACCACATACCCCCGTCGGCCACGGATCCGGCCACCGCGCACGTGGAAGATCTGGACCGCGGCCTCCAACGGGTCCTCGGCCATGGAGATGACATCGCAGTCGGTGGAGTCGGGCAGGACCACGGCCTGCTTCTCCAGGGCGGCGCGCAGGGCCTCGATGTCGTCGCGGATCCGCGCGGCCCGCTCGTACTCCTGTTCCTTGGCCGCCTCCTTCATCCGGCCCTCCAGGCCGCGGATGAAGCGCCCGGTGTCACCGGCCATGAACGAACAGAAATCCTCGGCCAGGTCACGGTGCTCCTCGGGTGTGGCCTTTCCCACGCACGGGGCGACGCACTTGCCGATGTACCCGAGCAGGCAGGGCCGGCCGCTGTTACGAGCCCCCCGGAAAACCCCGGCGGAGCAGGTGCGCACCGGAAAGACCCGCAGCATCAGGTCGACGGTCTCGCGGATGGCCCAGGCGTGCGAGTACGGGCCGAAGTACCGCACCCCCTTGCGTTTGGCTCCGCGCATCACCTGTACTCGTGGGAACTCCTCGTTGAGGGTCACCGCCAGGTAGGGGTAGCTCTTGTCGTCGCGGTACTTGACGTTGAAACGCGGGTTGTACTGCTTGATCCAGGAGTACTCCAGCTGAAGCGCCTCGACCTCGGTACCGACGATGGTCCAGTCCACGTCGGCGGCGGTGGAGACCATCTGCTGGGTGCGCGGGTGCAGCCCGGCGAAGTCACGGAAGTAGGAGGACAGGCGTGACCGCAGGTTCTTGGCCTTGCCCACGTAGATGACGTGGCCGGCGGTGTCCTTGAATCGGTAGACGCCCGGTTCGGTCGGGATCGATCCGGGCGCCGGTCGCAGGTGAGGAGTCGCAGCCATACCCCCATTCTGGTGGGTCGCGAGGACAGACGGCCACCTGCCCGGTGCCCGAGGACCCATATACCTCCGTGAGCCACAATGATCGTTCATTCAAACGTCACGATTTAGTATCCACATGCCCTAAGTTGGGCGAGTAACTCAGCAACTTCCCGACATCGACGACAAGGAGGTCCACGCCGTGACCGTTGCGCACTGGATCGCGATCGGCATCGCCGTCGCGGTCTCCATGGCCCTCGTCTTCGTGCTGCACTGGGTGCTCAACCACAAGTTGGGCAAGGTCTGGCCGATGGCCCGCCACGTGGTCTCGCGTTCGGCCGTGACCGCCTACACCGCGGCCGCGGTGGTCGGCGCGAACCTGGCTCTGCCCAGCGTGGGCGACGTGGGTTGGAGCACCTACTCCATCATCGAACACGCGATGCGGATCCTGATGATCAGCACGCTGACCGCGCTGGGCCTGAGCCTGGCCTACGCCGCCACCGACATGGTGTTGCAGCGCCTGTCCTTCAGCAACGGTGACGCCGACCGTCGAGCCCGCAGACTCCAGACCCAGGTCCGCCTGCTGCGCCGCGTCATCACCTCCATCATCGTGGTCCTGGCGATCGCCGCCATCCTCTTCACCTTCGACGCCGTACGCGCCCTGGGGGCCGGGCTCCTGGCCTCGGCCGGTGTCATCGGTATCGTCGCCGGTGTCGCCGCGCAGTCGACCCTGGGAAACCTGTTCGCCGGACTCCAGCTGGCCTTCAGCGACGCCCTGCGCATCGGCGACGTCGTCGTGGTCGAGGGCGAATGGGGCCGGGTCGAGGAACTGAGCCTGGTCAACGTCACCATCAAGATCTGGGACGAGCGCCGACTGGTGGTCCCGGTCGTCAACTTCACCACGACCAGCTTCGAGAACTGGACCAAGTCCGGCACCAACATCACCGCCAAGGTCGAGTTCCCCCTGGACTGGGAGGTGCCCATCGCCGAACTCCGCGAGGAGGCCGGCAAACTCATCACCTCCAGCAACAACTGGGACGGCCGCAGCTGGTCCTGCCAGGTCGTGAACATCAGCGAGTCCGGTGAGGTCGTGGTCCGCGTGGTCGCCACCGCCGCCGACACCGGCGGTCAGTGGAACGTCGCCTGCGAGATCCGCGAGCACCTCGTCACCTGGTTGGCCACCCACTACCCGCAGTCGCTGCCGCGCAAGCGCACCGAGTTCGTCTCCGGCGGCGACGAGGAGGAGTCCGGCTACGCCGCGCGGTTCCCCACCTCGGCCTTCCGTCGTGCCACCGCCGCCTCCGTCGCCGCGCACGAGGGCAACGGCGACGCCCGCTCGGGAGACCCGGAGGAGGCCTGAGCCCCCTCTTCCCGCACCTTCTCGAACATGGGGGAGCCCCGCCCGATCCGGGCGGGGCTCCCCCATGTCGGATCCGGGATCCGCTAATCCAGGATGATGTCGGTGCCGTCGATGGTGACGGTGAACGTCTCCAGGGGGTCCTGCGCGGGCCCGGCCACCGGTTCGCCGGAGGTGTAGTCGAACTCACTGCCGTGGCACAGGCAACGGATCAGCTCCTGGTCCACCTCCTGGACCGTGCAACCACCGTGGGTGCAGGCGGCGTCGAAGGCCTTGAACTCACCCTTCTCCGGTTGGGTCACCACCAGCTTGCTGTGGCTGAACACCGTTCCGCCGCCCTCGGGAACCTCGGTGGTCTGGCCGATCACCTGGCCTCGGCGCACCTCCTGCGGTTCGGGAGGTTCCCCGCAGGCGCTCACGGCACCGACGGCCGTGGCCGCGCCCGCCGCACCGAGCAGACGGCGCCTGCTCATCCCGCACCCGCATGTCCTCATTCCGGCCACGACCGAACGCTCCTCACCTGCGCCTGAAAGTCCACTACGAACTGTAGTAGCTCAGGTGGGGTGCCCCGTCCCGGCCCCCGCGCGGCGACGACCTCAGAGCATCTTGGCGAGGAAGCGTCCGGTGTAGGACTCCGCGACCGCGCCGACCTCCTCCGGGGTGCCCTCCGCGACCACCAGGCCACCACCGGAGCCGCCCTCGGGGCCCATGTCGATGACGTGGTCGGCGGTCTTGATCACGTCGAGGTTGTGCTCGATGACGATCACGGTGTTGCCGCTCTCGGTGAGTCTGTCGAGCACGCCCAGCAGCTTGCGAATGTCCTCGAAGTGCAGACCCGTGGTGGGTTCGTCCAGCACGTACACGGTCTTGCCGGTGGATCGGCGCTGCAACTCGGAGGCGAGCTTGACCCTTTGGGCCTCGCCGCCCGAGAGCGTGGTGGCGGGCTGCCCCAGGCGCACGTACCCCAGACCCACGTCCACGAGCGTCTGCAGGTGGCGACGGATCGCGTTGATCGGCTCGAAGAACTCCAGGGCCTCGGCGATCGGCATCTCCAACACCTCGGAGATGTTCTTGCCCTTGTACTTCACCTGCAAGGTCTCCCGGTTGTACCGGGCGCCGTGGCACACCTCGCAGGGCACGTACACGTCGGGCAGGAACTGCATCTCGATCTTGAGCGTGCCGTCACCGGAGCAGGACTCGCAACGGCCGCCCTTGACGTTGAAGGAGAACCGGCCCGGCTGGTAGCCGCGTGTCTTGGCGTCGGTGGTCTGTGCGAACAGCTTGCGCACGTGGTCGAAGACCCCGGAGTAGGTGGCCGGGTTGGAGCGCGGGGTGCGACCGATGGGGCTCTGGTCGACGTGCACCACCTTGTCGACCTTGCCCATGCCGTTGACCCGCAGGTGCCGTCCGGGCACGTCGCGGGCACCGTTGAGCTCCTTGGCCAGCGCCTTGTACAGGATCTCGTTGACCAGCGTTGACTTGCCCGAACCGGACACCCCGGTGACCGCGGTGAACACACCCAGCGGGAAGGTGACGTCGATGCCCTCCAGGTTGTTCTCCCGGGCCCCGCGCACCACCAACTCATGCCCCTTGGTCAGGGGTCGACGCTTCTCGGGCAACTCGATGACGCGCCGCCCCGACAGGTAGTCGCCGGTCAGCGAGTCGGTGGCGGTGTAGAGCTCGTCGACGATGCCGGAGACCACCACGTGTCCGCCGTGCTCGCCGGCGCCGGGGCCGATGTCGACGATCCAGTCGGCGGCTCGGATGGTGTCCTCGTCGTGCTCGACCACGATGAGGGTGTTGCCGATGTCGCGTAGCCGCTGCAGGGTCTCCAGCAGGCGGGCGTTGTCGCGCTGGTGCAGCCCGATGGAGGGCTCGTCCAGGACGTAGAGGACACCCACCAGGCCGGAGCCGATCTGGGTCGCCAGACGGATGCGCTGGGCCTCACCACCCGAGAGCGAACCCGAGGAGCGGGCCAGGCTGAGGTAGTCCAGCCCCACGTCCAGCAGGAAGCCCAGGCGGGCGTTGATCTCCTTGAGCACCTGCGCGGCGATGACCATGTCGCGGTCCGAAAGCCTCAGGTCGGCCAGGAAGGCGGCGCTCTCGCTCAGCGACATCGAGGCGACATCGGCGATGGACCTGCCGCCGATCGTCACCGCGAGCACCACCGGCTTGAGCCGGGTGCCGCCGCAGGTGGGGCAGGGCACGCTGCGCATGTAGCC
Source organism: Nocardiopsis listeri NBRC 13360 (assembly GCF_001570765.1). Lineage (GTDB taxonomy): Bacteria > Actinomycetota > Actinomycetes > Streptosporangiales > Streptosporangiaceae > Nocardiopsis > Nocardiopsis listeri. The sequence continues at coordinate 44,880 of NZ_BCSH01000050.1, forward strand.
TTCGAGGCGCTCCCGGGTGTGGTCGCTCTCCACCTCGGAGTGGCGACGCTTCACCCAGGGCACCACGCCCTCGAACTCGGTGTAGTAGGAGCGGCTGCGCCCGTACCGGTTGCGGTAGCTCACGTGGACCTGGGTGTCGTGCCCCTCCAGGATGGCCTTGCGGGCCTGCCGGGGCAGCCGCTCCCAGGGGGTGTCGGTGTCGAAACCGATGGCCTCCCCCAGGGCCTTGAGGATGCGCTCCCAGTAACCGCCGTTCGGGCCGCCCGACCAGGGGGCGATGGCACCGTCGGCGAGCGTTTTCTCCGGGTCGGGCACGAGCAGGTCGCCGTCGACCTCCATGCGGGTGCCCAGGCCGGAGCAGTCGGTGCAGGCGCCGTAGGGGGCGTTGAAGGAGAAGGAACGCGGTTCGAGCTGCTCGAAGGACAGGTCGTCGTAGGGACAGTACAGGTGCTCGGAGAAGACCTTCTCCCGCTCGGGGTCGTCGTTCTCCAGATCGACGAAGTCCAGGACGATGGTGCCACCGGCCAGCTTCAGCGCCGTCTCGACCGAGTCGGTGAGCCGGCCCAGGGAACCGGGCTTGACGCTGAGACGGTCCACGACCACGGAGATCTCGTGCTTGTCGTAGCGGCCCAGCTTGGGCGTCTCGTCCAGACGCACCGCTCGGCCGTCGACCATGGCGCGGGTGAAGCCCCTGGACTGCAGGTCCTTGAAGAGCTCGACGTACTCGCCCTTACGGCCGCGCACGACCGGGGCGAGCACCTGGAAACGGGTGCCCTCGGTCATCTCCATGACCCGATCGACGATCTGTTGAGGGCTCTGCCGGGCGATCTCGCGGTGGCACTCGGGACAGTGCGGCACGCCCACGCGCGCCCACAACAGGCGCAGGTAGTCGTAGACCTCGGTGATGGTCCCGACCGTGGAGCGCGGGTTGCGGCTGGTGGACTTCTGGTCGATGGAGACCGCGGGCGACAGGCCTTCGATGAAGTCGACGTCGGGTTTGTCCATCTGGCCGAGGAACTGACGGGCGTACGCCGACAGTGACTCGACATAGCGGCGCTGGCCCTCGGCGAAGATCGTGTCGAAGGCGAGCGAGGACTTGCCCGAGCCGGAAAGGCCCGTGAACACGATCATGGAGTCGCGGGGCAGGTCCAGGGAGACGTCCTTGAGGTTGTGCTCCCGTGCTCCACGGACCACCAGTTGTTCGACCATCGAGTGAGACATCCTTCGCGGTGCGGCGGTCGCAGGCCCGTCCGGGCCATGGCGGGGATGCGGGGAGGGGGTCGCCTCCCCCATCCGCCAAGACTAACGATCGCCCGTGACGGTTTCTTCCACCAAGCAGAAGTGGTGGTGGCCATGACGCGTCGGCGTCAGACCACCACCACTATAGACGAACAACCGTTCGAATACCGGAGGTTCCTTGAAGTCCTCGAACCCGCTCAGGACCGGTCGGCGGAGCCGTCCGTCTTCGCCTCGACCTGCCCGTCCTTGTCGCCGTCCGAGCGCGACTTGATCAGGCTGCCGATGATGGTGATGGTCATGATGCCCAGGATGACGGTCAGCGAGGCGCCGATACCGACCTCGATGACGTGCACGCCGTTCTCGTGCAGAGCGTGCAGGATCATCTTCACGCCGATGAAGACCATGATCGCCGACAGGCCCCAGCTGATGTAGGCCAGACGATCCATGAGACCGGCCAGGAGGAAGTACAGCTGACGCAGACCCATCAGGGCGAAGGCGTTGGCGGTGAAGACGATGTAGGCGTCCTGGGTCAGACCGAAGATCGCCGGGATGGAGTCGACGGCGAAGACCAGGTCGATGACACCGATCGCGACGATCACCAGCAGCATCGGGGTCACGTGACGACGACCGTCGAGCTTCACGGTCATCTTGGCGTCGTGGTAGTCGTTCGTCACCGGCCAGAAACGCTTGACCAGGCGCACCACCGGGGTCTGCGTGAAGTCCTTGTCGTCCTCGTCACCCTTGAGGTGGTCCCGGATGATCTTGTAGCCGGTGTAGATGAGGAAGACGCCGAAGAGGTAGAAGACCTCGCTCCAGGCGTTGATGACCTGGGCGCCCAGGACGATGAAGATGCCGCGCATCACGATCGCGATGACGATGCCGACCAGCAACACCTCGTGCTGGTACTTCTTGGGCACCGCGAAGCCCGTCAACAACAGATAGAAGACGAACAGGTTGTCGATGCTCAGGCTCTTCTCGGTGACGAACCCGGCGAAGTACTCGGCACCCGCGGTGCCACCGCCGAAGTACATGAGACCGAGACCGAAGACCACGGCGAGGCCGATGTAGAAGACCGCCCACCAGCCGGCCTGCTTCATCCCGAATTCCATCGGGCCCTTGGTCTTGCTCCAGGGACGGTCGACGATGATCAGGTCCAGGGCCAGGATCAAGATCATGGCCGCGATGGTGGCAGCCCAGATCCACAGGGGAACGTTCACTGACGGATTCTCCTCCGGTCGGTGCGCGCGAGCGTTGTGCGCGCACGAAAAATAACCGGAGGTCTCTCCCGCCCGCACCTCGAAGGTGTGGACCGACGGAACCGGGAACACATCGTTGTGGTCCGTGATGACGGCGCCGCCGCGACAGGGATACTCCCCTCACGTGGTGAAGCAGGCGCAAGAAGCGCACCAACAAAGGGTACGCCATCCGAGCCGGTCCTCAGGATGCCATGAACCATCCCCGGGGGGAAGTCGCCCCGACGGTGGTATCGCCCATTCCGGAGGGCCACATCCCCCTTGCCGAACGCACTCACCATCGGGCCACCGTCTTGTAGAGCGAACACACCGACTCCAACACGTCCTCCTCCGTCGGCAAGGACCGCGCCGCCTCGCGTGAACGCGTGCGCAGATCGTCGGCGAGCTCGGGATCGTCGAGCACCCGCCCGACCGCGGCGGCGAACGCCCGGGGATCCCCGGGGGGCGCCATCAACACCGTGCCCGCGTACAGGTCGGGGATGCCGCCCACCCGGGTGGCCACCACCGGCAGACCGGCTCGCAACGCCTCCATGATCACCAGGGAAGGACCCTCCCAACGGCTGGTGAGGCAGAACACGTCCGCGGCGGCCAACAGGTCCGCCACGTCGTCACGACGGCCCAACATGCGCACGTCCGCGTCCATCTCGGCGGCCACGTCGTGCAACTCCCCCCACAACGGCCCGTCCCCGGCGATCACCACCACCGGTTCGGGCGTCCGGTCGGCGACCGTCGACGCCGCGTCCAGCAGCATGTCGATCCCCTTCTGCTCGGCCAGACGCGCCACCGTGAGCAGCAACGGCCGCTCCGGCGAAACCGCCAGGTCGCGGCGGGTCTCCTCACGACCCTTGAGCTCCCGCCCCGCCGCCGGCGCCGCCACCACCGCCATGCGCGCGCCCTCGGCCCCCGCCGCCCGCAATCGCTCCACCAGGTCACCGGAGACCCCCAGCACGGCGTCGGCGCGCAACGCCACGATCCGCTCCAGCACCGGATAGACCGCGGCCAACGGCCCTTCCGCCGGGGGCGGCCCGCTGTGCGCGGTCACCACCAGCGGACGCACCCCGGCCAGGGCGCACAGAGCACCGGCGCGCAGACCGTGCGCGTGCACCACGTCCGCGCCACCGAGCAGGGACCGCAACCGCAGCACCGCCCCGGGATCGGACCACGACGGTCCAGTGCCGATCCGCACCGGTGAGAACCTCATCCCTGCCTCGGTGAAACCGAAATCCCGCTCGACCTCGGGTGGGCCGAGCACCGCCACCCGGTATCCGCGCCTCAGTAGTCCCGCGCCCAACGAGCGCACATGGCGACCCACACCTCCGGTGCTGGTCCCGACCACCAGTGCGATCCTGTCGTTCACCGTGTCCCCTCCTGCGTTCGAGTACCTTCCGGGCCCGACCGGCCACCACACGCACCGCCGATCGCCGGCACCACGGCGGCCGCCCCGGCGCGACGCCCGAGTCGTTGGCGCCCGTGTCGCCGAGCATGGAACGTTCGGCCGGTTCGTCGGGGAACAGGGTGAGGGAGACTCCCTTCAACGGGCCGACCAGGGGTGCGATCGGTTGGTCAGCGCCGGGGCGGCGACCAACAGGGCGAACTTCACCGCGCGCCCGGGACGCAGGTCGACCAGGTCGGCTCCGGCCAGAGCGCGCGGCGCTCATTCCGTGGTCTTGGCCGCCGCGTCGGCCTCGATCTTCGAAGGCGTGTCCCCACTCCGGGCTCGGGGCAGGGGTTCGGGAAGGAACCCGGAGGTTCCCTCACCCACTCCGTAGGCGCCGCGGCCACCCTCCAGGGCCTCGGCCAGGGCCAGGGCGACGACCACGTCACCGGCGGGGCGACCCGCCACGTCCACGGTGCTGTAGGAGGCGTTCTCGGCCAGGGCTCGGGCGATGACCCCGCCCTCGTGCGCGGCCTCGGTGTCTCCGGCCAGGACCGTTGCCCCCGCTTGCCGGTGCATCGCCCCGGTGAGCGCGAGCAGCGCCGTGGTCGCGGGCTCGGCCCCCTCCTCGGCCGGCCCGGCGGGGGCCACCACCAACAGGGCCCGTGCGGCGGCCGCCGGCGACCCCTGCACGGTGATCAGACCACCCTCCTCGAAGGCGGCCAGGGCCGCGGCGGCCTCATGTCCGCCCTCGCCATCGTCCTGTTGAATCGTCAGAGCACGCCCCAGTTCCGCACCCGCCTTGTCGTGGGGCCCACCGGTCGGCTCCCTGCGAGGGGCGGACACCTGTAGGGCGAGTTCGTCGACGAAGGTGGCCCCGTCATCGGCCAGAAGCGCGTCTCGCATCAGCACACGCCCGGCGACCTCCGCACCGGCCTCCTCGACCCGATCCTCCAACCCGTGCACGACGTCCTCGTCGGCTCCGGGCGCGGTGACCACGACCAGTTCCACACCTTTGAGCCGGTCGGTGAGCACCTCACCGGCGGTGGCCCGCGCCAGCTGGTCCGTGCCGGCGTTGAGCAGTTCGGCCTCGTCGCGTTCGGCACGCAGGTCCTCACTCTGATCGCGCAGGTCCGCGGTCTCGGACCGCATCGACTCCAGCAGAGGATCCTGGAGCATGGTGGTGCCCAACACGAGTCCGACCGTCAACGCCAGGAACACCGCGACGATGGACACCAGGTGGTAACGGAAGTCGATCACGTGAACGGCCCCATCGACGAAGAGACGAACGCGTCCCAACGCGCCGCCAGGAAGGTGAGGTAGACCTGGCCGGCCGGTGAGCAGTACGCGGCGACCACGATGGTGAGCAGGCAGGCGGACACCATGGCCAGTAGCGCCCACGGGGAGATGCGCGAGCGGTACAGCCGGCTCACACCCTTGGCGTCGACGAGTTTGCCGCCCACCCGCAACCGGGTCAGAAAGGTACTCGCCATGCCCGAGCGGCCCTTGTCCAGGAACTCCTCCAGGGTGGCGTGGGCGCCCACCACCACGATGAGGGCGGCCCCGGCGCCGTCGGCGAGCATCATCGCCGCGTCCTCACTGGTACCGGTGGCGGGAAAGACCACGGCGTTGTGGTCCAGGTCTCGCAGGCGTTGCAGTCCGGGCGCGCGTCCGTCGCGGTAGGCGTGCACCACGAGTTCGGCGCCGCTGTCCAGGGCCCGCCCGGAGACGGAGTCGAAGTCCCCGACGATGACGTCGGGCGGATACCCGGCCTCCATGACCGCGTCGGCACCGCCGTCCACACCGACGATGACCGGCCGGAACTCGCGGATGTAGGGGCGCAGCGCCGCGAGGTCCTCCCGGTAGTGGTACCCGCGCACCACGATGAGTACGTGGCGGCCCTCCATGGCCGTGCCGATGGCGGGGATACCGATGCCGTCCAACAACAGATCGCGTTCGCGTTGGAGGTAGGCCATGGTGTTTGCGGCGAAGGCCTCCAGCTGGGTGACCAGCCCGGCGCGGGCGAGTTCCATCGCCGCGTCGACCGAGGCCCGATCCTGGCGGGTCCCGCGAGCCACCACCTCTTCGCCCCGGTACAGGGTGTCGCCCTCCAGGCGCAGCCGCTCGCCCTCGTGCACTCGGGTGAACACCTCGGGGTCGACGTCGTCGACCAGGGGGATGCCCGCGCCCACGAGGAATTCCGGCCCTTGGTTGGGATAGCGACCGCTGATGCCGGGGGCCACGTTGACCACGGCGGCCACACCGCAGCCCACGAGTGCCTCCGCGCTGACCCGGTCCAGGTCGGCGTGGTCGATCACGGCGATGTCACCGCGGCGCAAGCGCCTGATCAGGTTCTTGGTTCGACGATCCGAACGAACGGGAGCGACCAACCCGGCGGGGGCTTCCACGCGCGGGCGGCGGAATCGCGGTACCTTCATCGCTGGCATACTGTCAGACTTCACTCACCCGGAGTCACGACGGTCGACCGGACGGCGTTTTCGGGACAGAACACCGCCGGTGCCCGGATTCCGGGCACCGGCGAAGGTCGAGCCGATCGTTCAGGCCGCCGGGTAGGCCCGCTCCGGGTCGGCGTTACCCAGCAACTCCTCGGCGTGCGCCCGCCCCAGCTCCGAGTCCTCCAGACCCGCGAGCATCCGCGAGAGCTCACGCACACGGCCGGCCCGATCCAGCAGCACCACACCGCTCTCGGTGACCAGACCCTCCGTGGACTTCTCCACCACCAGATGGGCGTCGGCGAACGCCGCCACCTGCGGCAGGTGCGTGACCACGATCACCTGGGCACGCTGGGCCAGACGGGCCAGACGCCGCCCGATCTCCACGGCCGCCTTACCACCCACACCCGCGTCCACCTCGTCGAACACGAACGTGGGAACCGGATCGGAGCCCGCGAAGACCACCTCGATGGCCAACATCACCCGCGAGAGCTCACCACCGGAAGCACCTTTGTTCAGCGGCAACGGCGGCGAACTCGGATGCGGGGCCAGCAACAGCTCCACCTCGTCGCGCCCGTGCGGACCGAACTCCTCACCGGTGGTGATGCGCACGCTCACCCGCGCGTGCGGCATCGCCAGCGCGATCAGCTCCTCGGTGACCGCCGTACCGAACCGTTCGGCCGCCACCTCACGGATCCCGGTGAGCTCACCGGCCGCCTCCTCCATACGGGCGGCCAGGTCCTCGGCCTCGGCGCGCAACGCGTCGATGCGCTCGTCGTCGCCGTCCAGGTCCGCGAGCCGCTTGGCCGCGTTCTCCGCCCAGGTCAACACCTCATCGGTGGTCGCGCCGTACTTGCGCGAAAGCTGGGTGAGCAGAGAACGACGTTCCTGCACCGCCGCCAGCCTGCCCGGGTCGGCGTCCACCGACTCCGAATAGGACGCCAGCTCGGTGGCGGCGTCGGTGATGATGTAGGACGCCTCGTCCAACCGGCCACCGATCGCGGCCAGGTCCGAGTCGTGCTCGCTGACCGAGGCCACCGCCTGACGCGCCGCCGACAACAAGCCCACCACGTCGGCCTGTACCTCCGCGGCGGCGGGATCCCCGGTGAGCGCCTCGTGCGCGGTGGTGGACGCCACCCGCAACCCGTCGGCGTGCGCCAACCGCGTCTCCTCGGCGAGCAACTCGGCGTCCTCACCCGGCAACGGCTCGGCGGCGGTGATCTCCTCCACCCCGAACCGGAGCAGGTCGGCCTCTTGGGCGCGCTCACGCGCCCGCTCCACCAACTCCTCCAACTCGGCCGCGACCTCGCGATGGCGCCGATAGGCCACCGAGTAACGCTTCATCGCCTTGGCCAACTCATCACCGGCGAACCGGTCCAACGACGAGCGCTGACGGTCCGAGCGCAGCAGACGCTGCTGATCGGACTGACCATGCACCGCCACCAGGTCATCGGCGAGGTAGGCCAACAGGCTCACCGGCGCGGAACGACCGCCCATGGTCGCGCGCGAACGCCCCTCCGCCGACACCGTCCGGTTCAGGATCAGTACGTCGTCGTCGATGTCACCACCGGCCTCGAACACCCGGGTGGCCACCCGACCACCCTCGGGCACCGTCAACCGACCCTCGACCACCGCCCGGTCGGCGCCCGGCCGGACCCGCTGGGGATCGGCACGCCCACCGAAGAGCAGTCCCAGCCCCGTGACGACCATGGTCTTACCCGCGCCGGTCTCACCGGTGACCACGGTCAGACCCGGTGACAGCTCCAACACGGCGTCGTCGATGACACCGAGGCCTTGGATGCGGACTTCTTCGAGCACCGAACCCTCTCCTGCAATAGTCGTTCAACGTTCGCGGCCGGCGCGCCCCCGCCACCCGGTGACCGGCAGACCGAACTTGGCCACCAACCGATCGGTGAACGGCGCGCGGTGCAGCCGGGCCAGACGAACAGGCGTATCGGCACGGGTGATCTCGATTCGTGCCCCCGCGGGCAATTCGACCATACGCCGTCCATCACACCAGAGCACGCCCGGCGTGGTGTCCGGCAGTACCTCCAGCGCCACGGTCGCGTCCGGGCCCACCACCAGGGGTCGGGCGAACAAGGCGTGCGCGCTGATCGGCACGACCAGCAAGGCCTCCACGTCCGGCCACACCACGGGACCACCCGCGGAGAAGGCGTGCGCGGTGGATCCGGTGGGGGTCGCGCACACCACGCCGTCACAGCCCCAACTGGACAAGGGACGCCCGTCCACCTCCAGGACCATCTCCAACATCCGACGGGTGTCGGCCTTCTCCAGGGTCGCCTCGTTGAGCGCCCAGGAACGTACCGGAGGCGCACCATCACCACGGCCTCCGTTGAAGACCGCCACGTCCAGGGTCATGCGTTCCTCGACGACGTACTCGCGTCGAACCACACTGCGCACCGTGGCGCCCAGGTCCTCACGTTCGGCCTCGGCCAGGAACCCGACGTGTCCGAGATTGACCCCGAGCAGCGGCGCACCGGCGGGGCGGGCGATCTCGGCCGCCCGCAAAAGGGTGCCGTCACCGCCCAGGACCATCACCAGTTCCACGCCCTCGGCGGCGCGGGGGCCCTCCACCGGTTCCACCGGGAACAACTCACAACCCTCGGCCGCCAGGTTCTCCAGCTCGCTCTTGAGCATGCGAACGGTCAGCCCGGCCCCACTGAGCCTCTCGTGGACCAACCGGGCGCTGCGCACAGCCGCGGGTCTACCGGTATGGGCCAGCAGCAGAACACTGCGTCCGCCGGTCATCGCCGTCCCCTTACATTCACTCCCGGTCGGGAGCACTGGTACCGACCGGATGCCTCGCCCGGACCCGGCCGGGTCACGCTACCGGACACTTACGACCATGGGCCACGCCCCTCAGGCCGGCCCCTCCTCGATCGCCCGTTCGAGTCGGGCGGGATCCAACGGATCGGCACCGGCCCGCATCCACAGGAAGTACTCGACGTTGCCCGAGGGCCCGGGAAGGGGACTCGCGGCCACGTCGACCACCCCAAGACCCAGGGTGAGGGCATACGAGGCCACGTCGGACACGGCCTCGGCCCGCAGCGCCGGCTCACGCACCACACCGCCGGCACCCACCCGATCCTTGCCGACCTCGAACTGGGGCTTGACCATCATCACGAAGTCCGCGGCCGGGTCGACGCACCCGCGCAGCGGCCCCAGCACCAGCTTCAGGGAGATGAACGACAGATCCCCCACCACCAGGTCGGGGCGGGGTTCGTCGATCTGCTCGGGGGTGAGTTCGCGGACGTTGACGCGCTCCATCACCTCGACCCGATCGTCACTGCGCAACGACCAGGCCAGTTGCCCGTAACCGACGTCGACCGCGGTGACACGTTCGACGCCTCGCCGCAACAGCACGTCGGTGAACCCGCCGGTGGAGGCACCCGCGTCCAGGGCACGTCGCCCCTCGACCGAGAACTCGAACGCGTCCAGCGCACCGATGAGCTTGTGCGCTCCACGAGAGACATAGGTCGGTTCCTCGGAAGGGGTGCGCACCACGATGGGCTGATCGGTCCCGAGCTGGGTGGCGGCCTTGGAGGCGACCATCCCGGACACGAGAACGAAACCGCTCTCGATCATCTCGGCCGCGTGACCGCGGGAGCGTGCGTGACCGCGGCGAACCAGTTCCGCGTCGAGCCGACTACGTTTTGCCATGGTCACCTAGGGTACCGGGCGTTATCGCCCGCTCCGGGGCCCCTGCCCGAGCGCACCGAGCACACCGGACAACTCCTGTTGCAGGGCGTCGAAGACCGCGACGTGCTCGTGCGTGGGCACCTCGTCCAACCCGGCCAACCGTTCCCTGGTCGCCCGAAGGGTCTGTTCGGCCAAGGCCTCGGCCTGTTCGTCGGCGCCCATGCGACCCCCGTCCCTCGCTCACGTCCCGACACTATCGTTCACTTCTTGGCGCTCTTGCCCTTGGTGGTGCGTTTGGCGGTGGAGCGCGCACGGGTGTTCTTACCCGTGGGCTTGGTGGCGGACTTGGCCCCGGCGCCGCTGTTGGCGCCGGCGGAGGCCGATCGCCCGGTGGCGGCGGGCTCGGTCTCGCCCACGGGCTCGCTCACGGGATCGGCCTTGTCGGCCGGACCGTCCACGGGCTCGGCAACGGGGTCGGGCACGGCAGACTCCGCTTTCGAGGTCTCCTCGGCCACCGGCTCGGACCGGCCCGGCACCCGTTCCACGGCGTACCTGGCACCCAGACGCCGCTCCAGCTCCGCGACCCTGCGCACCACCCGATCGTGCTCTGCACGCGGCACCACATCCAGCTCCTCCAAGGCACGCCCCACCTCGGCGCGCACCAGATCGGCGATGGCCGACCGGTTCGCCTGACTGGTCTCGATCAGCTCACCCGCCAACGCCTGGATGTTCTGCCCCACCCGCGGCGGCGGGCCCTGCTCGGCGTCCACGGAGGGGACCGGCGCACCGTTGGCGCCACCGGCCCGCAACAACGCCTTGGCTGCCGCGACCGCCTCCTTACGGGAGAGTTCGGTGAGGCCATTGGCGGCATCGAGGTAGGTGCGTACCGCGTCGACGACCATGATGACGTGCTCCTTGATGGGACCGCGGGAGGAAACGAACGAAAAGAGGGCGCGGGTGAGGGAGGGGCCTCGTTCCGGGGGACGACGCCAACGCTACCGTTCCCACGGTCCCGGTGACACTCGAACGGACGATCTCCGCGCCGATACGGCATCATGATTCGATGAGCAGCATCGACGCGTGCCTCGAAGGCATCGCCCGGGCCAACGAGCGCCTCCTGCGAGAACCCCTCGACCGGCGCCGCAAGCACATCCGCGAACGCACCGTGAGCGTGATCGTCCCCGACCTGGACACCGCCTTCGACATGCGCCTGACCGTCGACGGCCTCACCGCCGTCACCCACAGACCGCGCTCCGCGCCGGCCCCCGCCCCCGCCCCCCAGGTCACGGTGACCGTTTCGAGCGAGGACCTCCTCGCCCTGTCCGAGGAACGCCTGGACCCGGCCAAGGCCCTGTTCGGTCGTCGTCTGAAGATCGACGCGAGCTTCGGCGACCTGCTGCGTCTGCGCCGTCTGCTCTGATCCCCGGTGGTGCACCGGCGGACCCACCGGGACGATACCTTTCTGAGATGCCACGCCAACCCCTTGACCTGGCCCCCTTCCGCGGCCTCCGCTACGCCGCGCCCGACGTCGACCGCTTCATCGACGACGGTTTCGACGTCTCCCGACTCCTGGCCCCGCCCTACGACATCCCCGACGCCCGACAAGCGCGAGAACTCCAACGCTCCGACCCGCACAACGCGGCCAGGGTCACACTCCCCTTCGAACTGTCCCGCCAGGACGCCGCCGCCCACCGCTACCGGGGCGCCGCCACCCTGCTGCGCAGCTGGATCGACGACGGCTACCTCGCCCAGGACCCCGAACCGGCCCTGTACGTCTACGAGCAGACCACCCCCGACGGCCACCTCCAACGCGGACTCATCGGCGCCCTCGGACTCCCCGAGGACCAGGAGGGGACGCCGGCGGTCCGCCCGCACGAGGACGTGGCCGAACCCCCCGTACTCGACCGCTTCCTGCTGATGGGCGCCGCCCGCGCCAACCTCGAACCGATCTTCCTGGTCTACCGGGGCGAGGGCGGAGCGGCCTCCACCGCCACCGAGGCCGCCACCCAGGGCACACCAGTGGTCTCCACCCGCACCGGCGATGGAGCCCGACACCGCCTGTGGGCGATCACCGACCCGGCGGTCCACCACCGCGTCGCCCGGGACCTGGCCTCCCGCACGGCCCTCATCGCCGACGGACACCACCGCTACGCCGCCTACCGGCGCCTGCGCGACGAACACACCGACCCCGGGTGGCGGCACGGCCTGGCGCTGTTGGTGGACAGTGACACCCACCCGCCCAGGCTCGGCGCCATCCACCGTGTCCTGCCCGGACTGGACACCACGCGGGCGCTGGACCAGGCTCGCGCCGTCGCCACCGTCTCCTCCCTTCCCGACGCCGCCCCCGCCCACCTGGACGGCGTGGACTCCCCCGCCCTGATCGTGGCCGCCCCCGATGGCACCGCCCACCTGGTGCGCGACTTCACCGACCGAGCGCTGTCCCGGGCCATGCCCGGCCACTCGTCCGAGTGGCGGCACCTGGACACCGCGGCCCTGCACAAGGTCCTGCTACCCCTGTGGTGTTTCCACGAGGAACAGGTGCGCATGGTGCACGACGATCCTGCCGAAGCGATCGCCCTCGCCCGCACCGAACAGGGCACCGCGATCATCGTGCCCTCACTGCGAGTGGAACAGGTCTACGCCGTCGCCGACCGCGGCGAGCTCACCCCCCGAAAATCCACCTCCTTCGGACCCAAACCCCGCACCGGCCTGGTCATGCGGGTTCTGGACTGACCAACCCCGACCAAGGAGAACCCCGAGATGACCACCGACCACCCCCAGACCCGCGAACTCCTGGCCCGGGACCTGACCCGACTGGGCGTACGCCACGGCGACTCCCTCCTGATCCACTCCTCCCTCAGATCCCTGGGTTGGGTGTGCGGCGCCGAACAGGCCGTCGTGCAGGCACTGATGGACGCGGTCGGTCCCCGAGGGACCCTGGTCGTGCCCACCCAGACCTCGGACAACACCGACCCCTCCGGGTGGCGGAACCCACCGGTGCCCGAGTCCTGGTGGCCGACCATCCGCGAACACACGCCCGCGTTCGACCCCCTCACCACCCCCGGCGCCCACATGGGTCGGATCTCGGAGATGGTGCGTACCTGGCCGGGAGCGGTACGCAGCCCCCATCCGCAGACCTCCTTCGCGGCGCTGGGCCCCGACGCCCACCACCTCATGCATCCCCATCCACTCGGTTCCGCCCTGGGCGAGGAGTCACCCCTGGCCAGGTTGGCGGACTCCAATGCCCACATTCTGCTCCTGGGCGTCGAATACGACACCTGCACCACCTTCCACCTGGCCGAATACCGGGTACCGGCCCCGGACCGGACCGACACCTCGTGCGCAGCCCAGGCCCCCGGCGGCGGCCGGACCTGGGTGGGCGTCCAGGACATCGCCTTCGACTCCGACGACTTCGCCGCCCTGGGCGCGGACCTGGAACGGACCGGCACGGTCACGGTCGGCGCCGTGGGAGCCGCCACCGCACGCCTGTTCCCCCTGGCCGAGGCCGTGCGCTTCGCCACCGACTGGCTGACCGAACACCGCGCCCCGGCTGCGACGGACCACACACCCCGGGGGGAGGCCCCGCGGGGCGGAGCCGCCTAGCCTGGAAGCGACCACCATCACCACACGGAAAGACGGGCCGATCTCCATGTCCCTCCAGGCAGCCGACCGCCCGCTCAACGAGCTCCACGACGCGATGCTCCTGGACCTGGACGGTGTGGTCTACATCGGCGCCGAAGCCGTCCCCGCCGCACCCGAGGCGATCGGCAAGGCACGCGCCGCCGGCGCCAAGGTCGCCTTCGTCACCAACAACGCCGGACGCACCCCCGCCCGAATCGCCGAACACCTCACCCACCTCGGTGTTCCCGCCTCCCCCGAGGACGTCGTCACCTCCGCGGAGGCCGCCGCCCGACTGATCTCCGAGCGTTTCCCCTCCGGTTCGGACGTCCTCGTGGTCGGCGACACCGGACTGAGGCAGGCGGTACGTCGCATGGGGCTGCGCCCCGTCACCATCGCCGACGCCTCGACCGTGGCCGTGGTGCAGGGCTTCTCCCGCACCATGAACCGCGAACTCCTCGACCAGGGCGCGCTGGCGGTGGCGCGCGGCGCCTACTACGTGGCGAGCAACGCCGACGCCACCGCCCCAGGCGAATGGGGCATCACCCCCGCCAACGGATCCTTCGTACGCGTCATCGCACACGCCACCGGTGTGGAACCGGTGATCGCCGGCAAACCCATGCGTCCCCTGCATGAGGAGGGCATGCTCCGCACCGGGGCCACCGACCCGTTGATCGTCGGCGACCGGTTGGACACCGACATCGAGGGCGCCACCACACACGGCGCGGCCGGGCTGCTGGTACTGTCCGGGGTCGTCACACCCCGCGACCTTGTGGCCGCCCCACCCCATCAGCGTCCCCGTTACCTGTCCTGGGACGTGTCGGGGATGAACCAGACCCACCCCGGCCCACGACGAGAAGGCGGCCGATCCGAGTGCGGCGGCTGGACCACCACCACCGGCGCGGGTGCGGTCGAGCTGTCCGGGAGCGGCGACCGATTGGACGGACTACGCTCCCTGTGCGACGCGGTGTGGGCCGACGACTCCATCGACCCCGCCGGGGAGTCGGTGACCGCCGCCCTGCGGGTTCTGGGCTGGTAGATCGGGGCCTCACCCTTCGGCCCTCCATTCGGGGGCGACGGTCCTCACCTCCACCTCCAGGATGCTGCGCACCCCCTGTGGCCCGCGCCAGATCCGACGGCGCAGCGCCCCCGTCACACGGATCACCTCCCCCGGTCGGTACTTCCGGACCCGGTCGACCATCGAGTCCTCGAAGGAGATCAGGGTCAGCGAGTCCAGGCGGTGCCCGGGGCGTCGCGGATCCTCGGGACGGGCCACCCCGATCCGCCAGGAGACCAACCGATCACCGCTGGGCAGTTCACGAACGGTCGGCGCGGCGGTGATCCGCCCGACCACCAGCACCTGGTTGAGGTGGCCCTGATCCTTTGTCAGGGCCTCGCTCGTGGTCTTGGTCGTGTCCTTGGTTTCTGAGGGGTTCCGGATGAGCACGAGGGACCTTCCCGATAGAGGCTGACCTGGTGCGCGCGCTGGTTCCAGGATCCCCGCCGGCAGGGTGCGGGAAAAGGCCGTTCGAGAATCTGTGGACAACCAGGACCCCGGGTGACCCCCGACACAGGACCGTTCAGGTCCCGTGCCCTAGAGTCGGGTTCGGTCCACAACGGTAGAAGAGGGGTGCTCGGACGTGCACAAAGACGTGAACACCGACGACCTGCCCGAGGGGATCATCCCCTTGGGCGACGAGATCTACGCCATCGACACGATGCTGGCCGGGTACCCGGGGGTGGTGTCCGCCTACCTCATCCGCACCGAGCGGCCCTGCATCGTGGAGGTCGGCACCGCCGGTTCCGCCCCGGTCCTGCGCGACGCCGTCATCCGACTCGGCCTGTCCCCCAAGGACCTGGCCACCATCGTGGTCACGCACATCCACCTGGACCACGCCGGCGGCACCGGCGACATGGCGGCGCTGTTCCCCAACGCCGAGATCGTGGTGCACGAACGCGGCGCCCGACACCTGGCCGACCCCAGCCGACTCATGGCCAGCGCCAAGATGGTGTGGGGGGACCGGTTGGAGACCCTCTTCGGGCACATGCGCCCCACCGAGGCTTCCCGGATCCGTTCGGTCGCCGCGACCGGCGAGATCGACCTCGGAGCGGGACGCAAGCTCGTGTCGCACTACGCTCCCGGCCACGCCAAGCACCACATGGGTCTGGTCGACACCGTCACCGGCGACCTGTACGTCGGCGACGCCCTCGGCGTGTACAACCCGCTCACCGGCGACCTCCGGCCGGCCACCCCGCCCCCGGACTTCGACATGGACGCCTGTCTGAGCACGCTGCGCCTGTTCGGTGACATCGGTGCCCAACGCCTGATGTTCTCCCACTTCGGCGCGGTGGACGGCGTCGGCGAGAAACTCGACCGTGCCGAGCGGGAACTGCGCCTGTGGGTGGAGACGGTCCGCGACTCCCACGACACCGGTGGGGACCTGGACCACGCCGTCGCCATGGTGAAGGACAAGGTGATCTCCCGGTACAAGCCGCTTCCCCCGGACGCCTCCCCCGACGCGGCCGCGGTGCTGGACATCCTCAGTGGCGCCGAGGCCAACGTCGGCGGAATCGTGCACTGGCTGGACCGGCTCGCCCAAGAGCAGGCCGACGCCGCGAGGAAGGCCGAGGAGGAACGCGCCTGAACCTCGCGGAGGCCGGGGCGTCACGGGAAAACCCGGTGCGTCCCGCCACCCCCACGACGTAGTCTCCCCGGCATGACGATCGAAATCCGTCCGATGCGCCGCGCGGACATCCCCGGAACGTTCGCGCTCATCCGGAGGGCCTACCCCTGCCTGGTGCTCACTGAGGCCCTCATCACGGAGCGCTTCGACCGGCCCTTGACCTACTTCCGGGATCAACGCTTCGTCGCGGTGGAGGGCGACGAGGTGGTCGGCCACGTCCTCTCACGTCTGTACGAGGACGAGAACGAACGCACCCACGGGCAGACCTACATGGCCGCCGTGACGCCTCGGCGCGTCGACGGAGACCTCTCCGATCGGCTGCTGGAGACCTCCGAACGGCACCTGGTCGACAACGGTACCGAATTCCTGGACGCCGACGCCGCCGAGGAGGGCGTCCAGGTCGGTGGGGAGGACTTCCGGCGGGCGATCCTGGAACGCGGGTACGAACTCACCGAGAGCTCCAAGATCCTCGGCCTGGACCTGACCACGCTCCCCGAACCACCGCCCGCCCCCGAGGGCGCCGAGCTGCGCGCCTTCCGGGAGTTCGACGACGACCCCCGCCCCATCTACGAGATCGACAAGGCCACCAGCGAAGACGAACCGGGCGGCCCCGACGACGGATTCCTGCCCTACGAGGATTGGGTTCGCATCCTGTGGGACAACCCGCTGGCCGACCGCGACCTCAGCCTGGCGCTCCTGCTGGACGGGGTCCCCGTGACCATCTCCTGCTACAGGTCGGACGGCACCGGCCGCATGGAGTCGGGGATGACCGGCACCCTGCGCGAGTACCGGGGCCGCGGGCTGGCCGCGCACACCAAGACCAAGGCGCTGCACCTGGCCCGGCAGAAGGGCCTCCGGCACGCCTACACCGGCAACCACTCCGACAACGCACCCATGCTCGCCATCAACGACCGGCTCGGGTACGGCGTCGTCGGCAGCGAGGAGACCTACCGCCGGCCCTGACCTGCTCGGGGCACCCCGGGCAGCTCCAGGACCCGGAGCAGGTGCGCGTACAGACCATCCGCCCAGGACAGTTCGCCGTCGGAGGGCAACCGGTCGAAGGCCCGCACCTCGACCGTCTCGAAACGGCCGGTCAACGGCTCCAACTCGCGCACCCGAGCGTGGGTGACCACCGTGGTGTGGCCCTTGGCCAAGACATAGTGGCCCACGATCCGGATCACCCCGAGCGTGGCACCGGCTTCCTCCCAGGCCTCACGGCGAGCCGTGTCGGAGATCCCCTCCCCCGGTTCCCGATGCCCTCCCGGGAACTCCCAGGCCCGCTTGCGATTGCGGACCATCAAGGGGCGCTCCCCCAGGTAGGTCAGGCACACCACCGAGTCGTACTCGGCGGGCACCTCGCCCAGACGCACGACGGCGCCGCCGAGTGGCCTCTCACCACCCGACGGCGCCTCCATCGGTTCGGGGAAGGTCAGTCCCGGCCCCTACGTTCCTCGGCCTCCGCCGCCTGGTCCGCGTCCTCCTCGACGTCGGTCCAGACGACGCCGTCCTCGACGTCGTGGTCGACCAGTTCCACGCCCTCCAGCGCGGCCAGACGCTCGTCGGCGTCGGTCATGCCCTCGCGGTCCACCGAAGAGGCCCGGGCGAAGTACTCGCGGGCGTCATCGGTACGGCCCAGCTCCTCCAGAACGTCGGCGTAGGCGTAGAACAACCGGGCCACGTACGGACGGGCACGGCGTTCCTTGAGTTCCGGTACCTGTAGCTCGGCCAGCGCCGCCTTGACGTCGCCCATGTCCCGACGGGCACCGGCTGCCACAATGCGCAACTCGATCCGGTCCGCGGTGTCCAAATCCTTCCCTGCCGGATCGTTGGTGATCTCCAACGCCCGCTCCGGACGGCCCAGGCCACGTTCGCAGTCCGCCATGACCGCCAGGAAGGTGTCCCGGCCGCTCATCCGCCGCGCCGCGCGCAGGTCTGACAGAGCCTCCTGCCACTTACCGACCGTGTAGGCGGCGATGCCGGAGGCCTCACGGACCGTCGCCAGGCGAGAGGCCTTGCGACGGGCGTAGGCGGCGTGCTTATAGGCCCGTTCGGGATCCTCGTCGACGAACAGGCCGGCGGCCACGATGTGCTTGCCGATCAGCTCGGCCAGGGACTTGGGCAGCGAGTGCAGATCGCGCTTGGTCTCCGGGTCGATCTGATTGTAGGTGGCCTCATCCGGCAGCGGCGGAGCTACGCCCGCCGGGTCCCGCTCCTCACGGGGCCCGCGCCGGTCGTCGCGTCGGTCGTCGCGTCGGTCGTCGCGTCGGTCGTCCCGACGGAAGTCGCGGCCACCACCGCCACTTCCACCGCCACCAGGACGATCATCGCGACGCCCATAACCACCCCGGTCATCGCGACGATCCCGGTCACCCCGGTACCCACCACCACGACGATCCCGACCCTGGTTCCGGTCGCCCTGATAACCACCACGACGGTCATCCCGACGATCATCCCGGTTGCCAACAGCACGGCGGTCGCGGTCCTGGCCCTGACCGCCTCGATTGCCGGCATCGCGTCGGTCGTCCCGACGGAAGTCGCGGCCACCACCGCCACCAGGACGATCATCGCGACGCCCATAACCACCCCGGTCATCGCGACGATCCCGGTCACCCCGGTACCCACCACCACGACGATCCCGACCCTGGTTCCGGTCGCCCTGATAACCACCACGACGGTCATCCCGGGATCCCCTGTAGCCGGACCGGGAGCGGGAGTCGTCACCGCGCCCGCGTCCGCCAGGCCCACCGGAGCCGTTACCGCTGTGGTCGTGTGCTCCGGAGTCCTCGCGGTCTCCCGATCGGCTTTCCTCAGTCATCGAACCCGTCCGTCAACATTCAAAAGCGCTGCCACCTTGACCAGTAGCAGCGCATAGTAGTACTCGTATCCTCCAGCTTACGACATGGGATGAACCCAGATCACCAATGCGGTATATCCCCACCGTGCACTTATCCACAGCCCGCTGGTCTCCAGTGGCCCCGCGAGCTCCCGCCATGTTCCTCTTGTTATAGGGGGACCTTGGATCCCGCCGGTTTCGTGCTGCCCGGGGTGGGCGTGGCGAGTGGTCGGTGGGGCGCCTTAGCTGGATAGCCCTGGGGTTGTTGGGCGGG